>DATDIT010000016.1:0-80981 GCA_036520875.1 Candidatus Acidiferrales bacterium | reverse complement strand
ATGGTGCAGCAGAATGGCATCCCTCTTTATAAGGCCGATCACCTCGATTTTGCCCCTCGAGCGGGCGTGGCGTGGGATGTCACGGGCAAGGGAACCACGGTTCTACGGGCAGGCATGGGTATTAGTTACGATACGCCACAGATAGACGACCTGGTCGCGGCGAGTTTCGGTGCCGGCCTCAACACAACTCCCACGGGGTTTGCCCTCTATAATAACAGCGGCTTGGTGTTTCCCGGGTCAACGAATCCTCAGGCTGTAAGAACGGGAGTGCCTTCCATCCCGGGCCCGGCATTGAACTGGGCGGTCAACGTCCCGGTTTTTCCCGCGACTCTGAGCTCTGATTTGGCGTGTGGCACGGGCAACCTGGCGATCACGACGCCGGGTGGCACTACGCCCTCACCATGCACGCTAAAGGCAAGAGGCACCGTAGTCAGGCTCCCTAACGGCCAATTGTCGATGAACACCGACAATGCTCGGTCTCCCCTGTATACCTGGACGTTGGGGATCCAGCATGCCTTTGGGGCGAGCACTTCGCTGACGGTGAATTATGTGGGCACGCACACCTACAACCTGCCAAGCGAGATCAACGTCAACCAGGCAGCACTGGGAGCAGCGGCGGGCGGCTTGCCTGGCGCTGCCCCAGGAACCGTGGACGGACCGCTACAGCAACGGCAGCCGTATTTCAATCAATTCCCATGGTTCAACGGCATTTTTGTGTATGGGCCGGCCGGGTTTTCGAACTATAACGCTCTGCAAGTAACCCTGGTTCAGCGGAATTTCCACGGGCTGACACTGAACGCGGCCTATACGTTCTCGCGCGATTTGGCCACCAACAAGAGTGGCAATAACCCCTACATAACGAATAGCCAGTGCGTATCCTGTGATTATGGGCTTTTTACACCCACTCAGGACCTGGGCATTACGCTGGTGTACTCGCTCCCAGGTATCAAGTCTCCGGGAGAAGTACTGGAGGGCTGGCAAATCTCCAGCGCAGTTAACGTGCAAAGTGGCGGGCCCTTTAGGGGTCTTGATAGCAGTCACGATTTTGCTGGAGTCAACGACAACAGAGGGCTGTTGGGCGGAACTTCCGAACCGTGGTCTATTTACGGAAAAGCGAGCAACTTTAAATTCGGAGGATTAAACCCGCTGCCGTGCTTCGGCTTTTTCGGTTGCAATCCGACCCTGCCGGCAGCTTGCATAAGTGCGGCCAATGCTGAGCCGGTAAACGCCGCCATGAACGCCCAGATTCCGGGGTCCTCGAGCGGACTAGCTTCCCTGATGTCAACCGGATGCTACATGTCCGCCAACGGCAAGTCGGTGATCATTCCGCCGGCTCAGGGGACCTTCGGCAACATGAAGACGGGTGAGCTTCTCGGGCCGGGATTCCACGAGTGGGACTTGTCGGTTCACAAGGCGTTTAAAGTGCACGAGCGGCTCGGGCTGGAATTCAGCATATCGGCGTTCAACGTCCTTAATAGCCACCCCTACGCTCTTGGGTTCACGGGCGGCATCGTGAACGTCCCGTTCTTGTTCGGAGTATCTGGCGGGCAGCCGAATGACCCCAACCCGGTCAACGGGACCGGCGGCGCTCGGGAAATGCAGTTGGGCCTGAAGGCCACTTTCTGAAAGGTTATACAATCTAATCTTTCATGGGCCAATTCTCGGCTTGCCGTAGCCGGTGGTTCTCAATTCGCTGCCATGCAGCCGGCGTGGCGCTGGCCCTGATTCTCGCCGGATGCAGCGGAAAAGAGTCCGCTCCAACGCAGCAGTCCTCACCCGCTGCTACGCGGCAACCTGCGCCGACCAAGGTCGTCGATCCCACCACCGCTGGCACGATTACCGGCACGGTCACCCTGGAAGGAACTCCGCCGGCACCGCATGAGATTATGCTGAGTGGGTCGCCGACGTGCGCGAAGTTACATTCCTCGCCGCTGATCTATCCCGAAGTCGTCACGGGGAATCGCGGCGCGCTTGCTGATGTCATCGTCTACGTGAAATCCGGAGTCGAGGACTATCGCTTCACGGCTCCGGCGGCGCCCGCCCGAATCGATCAGCGAGGCTGCATGTACGAACCCCACGTCCAGGGCATCATGGTGGGCCAGAAGATCAGCGTGACGAACACAGATCCGGTTTTGCACAACGTCCTCATGCTGCCGCGCCAGAATATCCCCTTGAATAAATCGCAGCCGATCGGCTCGACGCCGATCGAAACCTCGTTCGATCGTCCGGAACTCGCCATGAAGGTGCTGTGTAATATTCATCCATGGATGTGCGCCTATGTTTTCGCCTTCTCGCATCCCTATTTCGACGTCACGTCCAAGAAGGGCACATTCGAATTAAAGAATCTCCCGCCGGGCACGTACACGATTGAAGCATGGCAAGAAAAGTACGGCACGCAGGACCAGAGCGTCACGCTGGCCGCCAAACAATCAAAATCCATTTCATTTGCGTTCAAGACTGGCCAGCACTAAGGCAAGATGCATTCGTGCAGCGGTTGTGAACGCTGTGTGGTGCAGCGCTCCCTGCGCCTGCACGCGGCACGCCGGTTCACTTCTTAGGTGGCTTGGCTGGGGGAGTGGTTGTGGCTCCGCCACTGTTATTACTCGGCGCCGGGCCGAGAAAGTTATCGAAATTAACGCCGGGTGGTGGTGGCAGCACTTTGCCTGGGTGAGCTGTAAAACCAATTAAACGGCCCATGAATATGATGCTGATCCATAGGGTCAGTGACAGAACCGCCGCTATTTTCCCCGCTCGAGGTGGCGATGGATCCTTATCCCAACGATGAATCGTCCGGCGCCCGGTTATCTCAAAAACTGCCATGTTCACGCCAGCGAGTACAAGCAATAGCATTTTTGTCCTGAAAAAAGGATTGTGAAAATAGATTCGCGCATTTGTACTGAACATCGTTAGTCCGGTCGCCACGGCCAACACGAAAGCGGCCCACGTCCACTTCAAGATATCTGAGGATATCCGCTGGAACGACCTCTGGGTCGAAGCAAGTCCCAACAACCGCAGGTCGATGATCGCAATCGTGCCGACAACCAAAGTGAAGCTCATCACGTGAATCGATTCGATTATCGGAAACATCCAGATCGAATCGCGAATGGTTGTGGCGAAGCGAGACGCCTCGATCAGTTTGAGGAACGCGTCAATTTGCATTGGGCTATGTTCCAAAGAAACTTTAATACTCTGACGTCGCCGGGGACCATGAACCCCAGATATGGTCGTAAGCGATCAGGCGTCCTAGCACAATGATGAACAGGAAAATCAGGAACGTCAGTATCGCTAGCGACTTAATCGATCTGCGGTTGACGAGCGTTTCCCACTGCTGTTCGTGTTTCGGAACGTTGACAAGAAAAATGGCGGAAATCACCGTGGCAACGGCAACGAAAACCATTTTTGTCCAAAACGAGAAATTCACCAGCTCACGCGCGGGCTCCGCGATTATCATTACGATTCCCGTTACCAGTTGCAGGCACAATCCGCCTACTAACCACGGACCGAATCGGTCTGTAGTCTGCCGAACCGTCTGATCCGTGCCCGCCCATCCCAGAATCCGGAGAACGACCATGAATACAGACCCGATTATGATCGCGATGCCAATAATGTGGATAGACTGAACACCCGGGATAAGCCAACTCTCGTGGACTCGGAAGGTGTGGCTCAGGGATGTCTTGCTCAGCGATTCAGCAAATCGATTCACGTCAATCTTTCCTTGGTCGTTTCTACCCAGCTATATGCTTCGAGCTTGAAACCTGCGGCGGTGCGACATCTGCCGCAGTGAATGGGACGACGAGTGCTTAGAACCTTCCGCTGATAGTCGTCATGCCGGCCACGGTGTCACAGGTCTTACCTGCAGCCGGAGGTGTTCTCCAAGGGCATTTGTAGATCGGACCGACTCGGGATCCGAAATTGCCGCCGGTCCGGAGTGGATTCATGTGCACGGTGAATATCGTACCCGCCTTAAACGACTCCGCCGTGATGCCTTGCTGAGCTACCGCCGCGGCACCTGCCATCTCGACTCCCCAATCGATCAACTGCCCGTTCTTGTCTTTCTCGAGTTTGCCGTCCGGTCCGATTAGATAAAAGTGCAGCTCGGCATGGTTTGCCTGAGCTATGAATTGGTGGGCTACGCCGGTTAGCACGAGCACTTTGGTCTGATCGTACATGGCGAACGAGTGATGCGCGAGCGCCGGTTCGGCGTAGATACCCAGCGACAGAATTGCAACGCATGCTGCAATCACCCAGCTTGTGTGTGGTTTTTTCATCTTTGCGATCTCCATTTTTGCCGGCGGCCTCAAAGCGATCGAGTATGCTTGCGCGGCCGGCTAAGTCTTTACTTAGTTTTATTCAGCATATTGAGTATGTCATCGGGCACTGGATTTTCGTTCGGCGTACCCTTCCAGCCCTTCTCAAAATACTTTACCCAATCCTCGGCCCACGGCCGGCCGTAGTAGTCCACATAGTCAGGGTCGTCGGAGGTAAGCTGGGTTGCCCTGCCGTTCCTGTCCTTGATGTTGCTTAGGCACTCAATATATGTATATCGCATGGTCGGAGAGTCCAACAGTCCTATCCGACGATAACGATAAGTTGCACGCAGCGGTTGGACGAACGCTTCAGGATCATAAAATATGGTCTCCTGATCGAGTCCCACGTACTTCCCACTGGCATCGTTTACAGGCTTCCAGATTTCTACCGTCTCCGTCTTTCCGCTGTTTTCAAACATGGAGTGCGATAGGTTCCAGGCCTGAACATGAGAAGTCCAGGTTACTAGAGTGGTTCCATCCCAGAATCCAACCGTCTCCCCATACCACTGCGGGACCTGCTGCACAGGCTGCCTTCCGATCCAAACCTGGCGCAGGAAGTTAGCGGCGATGCCAGATAGGAACTCGGCACTCCAAGGAGTAATCGTGAGCTGAAAATCCCCGCCTCGCGAAGCCTGGGCCCACCAGCGCAGGAAACCCTCCGGCCAGCAGAAAGAGGCTTCCCATTGGGGCGCGTTGTCAACAACTTCGTGATAGTTGTCCTGAACCATGCGGCCTTGATACTCCGGAGTGAGTAAAGACAGAATTGTGGGAACTTGGGTAACGGTCCCCCAAATCCATTCCGCTTGCGCATCCGCTTGCATGTCCCGCGTATACCATCCGTCCCAGTCCGGAGTCGTCGCCTTGGTATACACAGTTGGGCCGCCCTTCGCCTTCGCAGCCGCCAGCAAGGCATCGTACTGCTCCTTGGCCGTCTTATAAGGGTAATGGCTCACAAGCTGATCTCGCGGGACATCCCAGGTGCAGTCGCCCCAAGCGGCCGATTGTGGCGCTTTCCCCGGGCCAAAACGGCGCGCGGTCCACATGTCAGTCAACTGGCGCGGTGTATTGCACCGAAAATAGCGCGGGTCTGACCAGTACTTCTTATCCAAATAGAAGTTCTTCGACGTGAACAAGTCGATTGGCAATGCCTTCATTCCTGTCGGTGGCCCATCGAACGTCGGCGTACAGATGCTGAGCGGCCCGATGACGTTTGTAAACTCTCCGTGTGGCCCGGAAAAGGCGCCACGGCGAAATTGAAATTGACCTCGCGCCCCCTGCGCCTTTGCGCACTCCTGCTCCGCCTGCGGATCTTGCTTTGCCTGCGTACCTTGCTGGTCCTGTGCTGACGACATAGGACACATCCAGGTGAGCATGATCAGGACCATGAAGCCAAACACAACTACACGCAGCCTACTCTTCATCTATAGCTCCCCCCTCGCAATAAGACGTGCGGGGTTATATGGCGGTTGCCGAAACTCGGAGAGAACTCGAACTTATCTTTCCTCTTCGGCCTTCTTTACACGCAAAAGTAATACTGATCCCGACCGGGGATACCTTCCCCAAAAGTTAATGTCAACAGGAAATTAATTAAGGAAAATTAATAATGCTGACAGCGAAAAATGAGGCACTGTGGTGAGCTTTGTCGGAAAAATTCGGGCTCGGCCAAACGGAACAATTCACTTAATCCAGACCGGACACAAAAACATGAGTTGTTTCTGCCATCCTGGTCAGACGCGAGCAAAGGATATTGCATCCTTACGTGCGGTGCGAAACGTCAACGCGATAGCGATGGAGCGGCGTTTTCTCTAGACTAATATAAAAGTCCTGGGACGGAGATCACCAGTATGAGGAAAGAAAAATCATGAAGCCATATTATTGGGCTCTGGTGGCAACTGTGGCTTTTCTTGGAACGGGATGCCGGAAGTCGCAGCCACAGCTCTTGAGGCCCGCTTATATCAAAGACATCATGGATTCCATGGTGGACCCCAGCGGAGAGTTCGTGTTCCAATCGGTCCAGCAGATTTCGGACGAGCACGGTATCCACGAAAAAGCTCCGCAGACCGATGCGGACTGGGAGGCTGTCCGCCTGCGCCTTATCATCCTGCTTGAAGCACCGAATCTCCTGGTCATGCCGGGCCGCAAGGTCGCTCCGCCGAACGTTACATCCCAGAACCCCGGAATTGAACTTGAGCCAGCGCAAATTCAGAAGGCCATAGATGACAATCGCCCCGTCTTCATTCGCCGAGCGCGCGGGCTTCAGGACGCTGCCGCCGTGGCGATGAAGGCAGTGGAAGCGAAAAACACAGATGCTCTATTCAAAGCTGAGGACGGTATCGACAAAGCCTGCGAGAGTTGCCATATACATTATTGGTACCCGAACGACCAACGGGCCCGCGCAATCGCGGAGTCAGAGGGAATCGCTTACTAACCAAGTCCGCTTCCCGCTTTTGCAATGCGATTCGCTCCGGATGCGAATCGGCCCACAGTCCGCGCGGCCGGAGGGCCACATCGACGCTATTTTGCGCGGTCTTTCAACCCTTGCGCGATTACCGGCAACTTGTAAACCGTGGCGGCAGTATGCTGCGGACCTTGACGAATCGGCTGGCCCTTCTCGTCGTCCGCGCCGCTTCCCACCACGTAGAGTGTTTTCTTGTTCGGGCCTGCAAAAGCAACGCTGATGATCCCGCGCGGCGTCGGGATTACACCAAGATACTTCCCAGTCTTGTCAAAGACCTGAACACCAGCGCCGGAGCTGACGTACAGTCGGCCCTTCGAATCAACCGCCATGCCGTCCCCGTAGTTTCCTTCCGGTAGCATTGCGAAGTCGCGGCGGTTGGTGAGCTTGCCAGCACCTTCCACGTCAAAGGCAACGAGCGCGCCACCATTGGTGACGTAGAGAATCTTCTCATCCGGACTGAAGACGATACCGTTGGTGCGGATATTATCCGCCACTACAGTGACCCCCTTCGGACTGGCATAGTAGAGACAGCCGGTAGTGAAATATGCGCCGCCATGGCCATCAGCATCGAGGTCGTTTGGCCGCACCGTTAGCATTGTGCCGTCGGCCCATTTGTCGGCGATTACCATGCGTTGTGGGGCGAGTTCGGTGATGGCGTTCTCAATCGAAGCTTTGTCTGGCTTGGTCGATCCGGGTCTCTCCGTTCGGTGTGCGCCGTAGAGCCGGCCCTGCCGATCCATCGATAAAGAACCTACGCCTTTGGCGTCCGCAACGGCCACGGATGTCTTGCCGTCTGCGTTGATCTTGAGGACGGTGTCGTAGTCTTCCTGCGCCACCAGCACGCTTCCGTCTTTGTCGGGAATGATGCCATCAGCGCTGTTGCCGCCTTGTTGCCAGATCTTCGTCCAGGTCCCGCCCGCCGCTACGACGCCCGGGATAGACATAATGGCTACGTTGCGAGGGGTGGGCTCCGCCGCCGGCCCGGGGCCGCGTCTCGCAGGCCCCTGCCCGCCTGTTCTAAACACCTGGGCGGCCTGTTCCGCTGTCGGCTTGCACGTCGAATCTTGCGCAGCGGCACTTGCCGACGTGAAGGTCTGACACAAAAAGAGCGCCAGTACGCAAATCCACGGCAAAGTCGCGAATGCTGTTCTGTGTCCCATTTTGCCTCCGGGGACCGAGATGTTACACCCGGATCACCCGTGGAGATAGCTCCACTCAACTTGGTTTCACAGCCAATCGCTGTGATGTAAACTCTTTCGTTCACCGTGTTACAAAAGCTCGGGCAGCTGAGGCCCTGGACTCGAGCAGACAATCGAGGTGGCAGGCCAACATGCACTACGTATCCAAAATCGATGAGCGCGCGGCTGAGACACCCCAAGCCTATGCGATGCATAGTTCTGAATTCCGGCGTGCCACATACGTGGATCGTGCGATAGGCTCGGTACACATGGGCGTGGGGATCTGTTTTCTAGGACCTCAAGGATCGATTCAGCCGCATGTCCACTCTTTTGAGGAAAGCTTCTACATTCTGGAGGGATCGGTTGCCGTCCAAATCGGAGAGGGAAGTCATGCTCTCGGCGCGGGCCATTTTGGACTCGTTAGCACAGGCGTGCGGCACAGCTGGCGCAACACAAGCAACCGCCCTGTCCGGTGGCTGGAAATGCAGGCGCCACAACCGCGTCCAGTTGGCCACAGCCAGGATACGTTTTTCGTCGGCAATGATGTCACCGCGCCAGCAGCATCGCCAGCCACCCCCAATTCGTCGGACGGGCCACTTGGCCACTTCGACGAATCAAATTTGCCGCGCCCGGGCGGTCCATCTCAAATGGAAGGTTTCAACCCAACCACCGGCGTGGCGATAAAAATGTTTGTGGACCGCTCTTTTGGCGCGATCCATCAATCGCTATTTTTGATTCAATATTCGCCTGGCGCAAAAATCGATCCGCACGATCATACGTTTGAGGAATCGTATTTAATCGTGGGGGGCCGCGTCCGCGCGACAGCAGATGGCAAACCCTATGATTTGGGCCCAGGAGATGTCATCTGGACCGGCGTCGGCTGCATCCATAGCTTTGAGAACGGTGGCACCGAACCGGTGCGCTGGATCGAAACGCAAGCGCCACTGCCCCCGTCGAAGGAAGTGTTTCGATTCGAACGCGACTGGGCGCACTTGATCCGGCATGAAAAGGAAGGCGCTTCCGGGTAATTCGCTGAGTTGTGGTCGATGATGGTCAGCGATCAAGAAAGACCCGAGCACACTTGTGGGCTTAAATCTCGCCTAGTACACTAGAGCCGCTCGCGTCCTGTTTTACCGGGGAATATTTCGAGAGTGCAATGCCTAGAAAAACAAAAATCGTCGAGAAGACTTCCGTTGCAGGGGTCGAAGCCGACGCCGAAAAATGGCTCGAGATGTACCGGCGGATGCTGGCCATCCGCCTTTTTGAAGAGCAGGTGAACGATCTCTATACGCGCACGTTGATGCCGGGGCTCGCTCACCTTTACATAGGAGAAGAAGCAGTCGCCGTTGGCGTTTGTTCCGCACTGCGGCCGGATGACTACATCACCAGCACGCACCGCGGCCACGGTCACTGTTTGGCAAAGGGTGCTTCACCGGATCGAATGTTTGCGGAATTGCTGGGGAAAGAGCCGGGTTACTGCCGGGGAAAAGGCGGATCGATGCACATCGCGGACCCCGAGACGGGCAATCTCGGCGCGAATGCGATCGTCGCTGGCAGCACCGGCATCGCGACCGGCGCGGCGCTCTCTGCTAAACAGCTTCGCAACGGACGAGTCGCCGTCTGTTTCTTCGGTGAGGGCGCGCTTGGTCAAGGCGTGCTCTACGAAGCCATGAATCTTGCGCAGCTTTGGAAGCTGCCTGTGATTTACGTTTGCGAAAATAATACCTACAACGAATACACACACTATTCCGAAACGACGGCTGGCGACGTTCTGGCCCGGCCCAGGGCTTTTGGAATTCATGCCGAAAGTGTTGATGGACAAGATGTGCGAGCCGTGAACGCCACGGCGAAAAATCTTGTCGAGCGCGCGCGAAAAGGTGATGGGCCGAGCTTCCTTCTTTGTAATACCTACCGATATCGGGGCCATCACGTCGGCGATGTGAATCGCGAATACTACAGAACCAAGCAGGAAGAACAAAAGTGGATGTCCGAACGCGATCCGATCAAACTACTAAGAGAATGGCTGATCGCAGAGAATATGGCCGACGCCGCTCTTCTGGCCAGCACGGAAGCTGAGGTTAAGTCGAATATCGATGAAGCGGTTAAGTTCGCGATAGCGGCGCCGTACCCCGACCCGAGCGAGGTTCAGCAAAATGTCTACGCGTGAGATGAAAACCGCGCTGCAGGAACCGTCCACCGCTCCCCGTGAACTGACCATGGCCGAGGCGATCAAAGAAGCGCTTGCCGAAGAGATGCGCCGCGATTCGCGCGTATTCATTATGGGCGAAGATGTAGCCGAGGCCGGCACGGTCTTCAAAGTTCTCTCTGGGCTCGCTGCGGAGTTCGGCACGGAACGCGTGATCGATACCCCGATTTCCGAAGCGGGTTTCACGGGCCTGGGCATCGGTGCGGCGATGACGGGGCTTCGGCCCGTCGTCGATATAATGTTCGGCGATTTCATCGCGCTCGTCATGGACCAGATGGCTAACCAAGCCGCGAAAGTTCACTACATGTCGGGCGGCAAGTGGAAAGTTCCCATGGTCATGCGGACAACGCTGGGCGCGTCGCGGCGCTCTGCCGCGCAGCATTCACAATCCCTACACGCGTGGTTCAGCCACATTCCCGGATTGAAAGTTGTCTTGCCTTCCACTCCCTACGACGCCAAAGGTCTGCTGAAATCTGCGATTCGCGACGACAATCCCGTGGTTTTTTTCGAAGATAAAATGATGTACAGGTTGAAGGGGCCAGTGCCGGCCGAGGATTACACGATTCCGCTGGGCGTCGCCGACATAAAGAAATCCGGAGACGACATCACCATCGTGGCGACAAGCAGCATGGTGCAAGTGGCCCTTGGCGCGGCCAAAATGCTCGAGGAAACGGACATCAGCGCCGAAGTGATCGACCCTCGCACAACTTGGCCGCTGGACGAGAACACTCTGATTGAATCCGCCAAGAAAACGTCGCGTGCTATCGTCGTTGACGAAGGTTACGCTCGCTATGGCGTGACGGCGGAGATCGCCTCCGTCATTGCTGAAGGCGCATTCCACTATCTCGACCGGCCCGTCAAGCGTATTGGCGCAATGCACGTCCCGATTCCATTCTCTCCGCCCCTCGAGGACGTAACCGTGCCAACCGAGCAAATGGTATTCGATGCGGCCCGCGCAATGTGTAGCGGGTCCTGAGTGCTTCGTCCCGCATCTGGAACAGGAGAACTGAAATGGCGCTACCGACTCACGGAACAATGGCGGTTGATTGGGAGCAGCGGATTGACTTCGATCGGTTGCGCCGAGAGCGCCTTGCCCGCATAAAAAGCCTGCTCGAAAAATCCGAGGTCGGCGCGCTCCTGTGCTTCGATATGAACAATGTGCGCTACATCACAGCGACGCACATTGGCACGTGGGCCCAAGACAAGAACAGCCGTTTCACCCTTCTATCGCGAGGCGCCGAGCCCATCGTTTGGGATTTCGGTTCAGCTGCAAAGCACCATCAGTTGCATTGCCCCTGGCTCGGTGATCGCTCGCGCGCCGGAATAGCTCTGTTGCGTGGCGCCATGTCCCCTGAAATGGGGCGTGCCGAAGACGTCGCCAAAAAAATAAAGGTTGAACTGGAAAAACTCCATCTCGAAAAAGAGCCGCTCGGTGTGGACATCATCGAGCCGCCAATCCTTTTCGCCCTTCAAAAGCAGGGGATTCGCATCGTCGACGGCCAGCAATTATTATCGGACGCCCGCGTCATCAAAACCCAGGATGAAATCGCGCTCCTCAACCATTCAGCAATGATGGTCGATGCCGCATACGACGAGCTTTACCGCGCTATGAAGCCCGGCATGCGCGAAAACGAAGCGGTAGGCTTAGTGAGCAAGGTTCTCTACGATCTGGGCTCGGAATATGTCGAGGCAGTCAACGCAATTTCCGGCGAGCGCTGCAATCCGCATCCTCATGTCTTCTCCGATCGCGTGCTGCGTCCTGGCGATCCCGTCTACTACGACATTCTGCATTCCTACATGGGCTATCGCACCTGCTACTACAGAACTTTTTGCGTGGGCTCCGCGTCGCACGCCATGGTGGACGCCTACAAGCAATGCCGCGAATACGTCGACGCGTCCATCGAACTGATCCGTCCGGGGCGCACCACCGCGCAGGTGGCCTCGGTCTGGCCGAAGGCTCAGGAATTCGGTTTCCCCAACGAAGAAGCGTGCTTTGGGCTCCAATTCGGTCACGGTATCGGTCTGGCCATTTGGGAAAAGCCGGTGATCAGCCGTCTGGTTTCGCTCGATCAGCACTATGAACTGAAGCCAGGTATGGTCTTCGCGCTCGAAACCTTCTGGCCTTCTTCGGACGGTTGGAGCGCCGCACGAATCGAAGAAGAAATCGTGGTCACGGAAACGGGCCACGAAGTGATCACGCGATTCCCAGCCGAAGAATTGCTCGTCGCCGGCCAGCGCTATTACACGGTCAATGGTCCGCTGCCGACCACGCGCGAAACGGAAGCGGCGCCGAGCTTGCACGTCCGCGAAATGGTTGAAGCCGGGGCCAAATCGGAAGCTCGCGGCGACTAGCCAGTTACTCCATCGGATCCAACATGCCTATCAGCGTCGTAATGCCCGCCCTAGAAATGGCGCAGGACACGGGGACACTTGTCTCCTGGCGGAAGAAGGAAGGCGAAACCGTCACCAAGGGTGAAATTCTGCTCGAGATCGAGACGGATAAGGCAGTCGTCGAAGTGGAAGCGTTAGCCGACGGCGTTCTGGCCGGAGTGAAAGCGCAGCCTGGCGACGTAATTCCAGTCGGCCGGACGATCGCGTGGATTCTGGGAACTGGCGAGTCTATTCCGGCGGACGAACCTTCCAGCCCCGCGGCCCCCGCTAGCGCGCCCCGTCCGTCATCGACGACCTCCCAGGCTGCTCAAACAGCTTCGGAAAGTCGCACGGGCGCAAAGAAAATAAAGATTTCTCCCAAGGCGCGCCGGATTGCCCAGGAACGTGGCGTGGACCTTGGGCGTGTACGCGGCTCAGGCGCCGACGGCGAAATCCTAGTGGCAGATATTCTCGCCGCCGAATCCTCTGGAGCGACCGCGAGCACATCAACCGGCGCGACCGCTTCCGCTACCGCTGGTGCATCACCCGCCGCACAAGCGCTAAGTTCCATCGGACGCCTGATGGCCGAGCGGACCACTCAGAGTTGGACGACCGTGCCGCACTTTTTCCTTGCGCGTGAAGTCGAAGCAAGCGGTCTGAATAAAAAAAGGGCGGAACGGTTGGGATCGATCGAAGAATCGCATAAGGTGCGCCTCTCTCACACGGACTTGTTGATTTCCGCTGTGGCCGGCGCCCTCGAAAAGCATCCCCGTCTGAATGCCAGTTGGAACGGCCAGGCGATTCGCTTTAATCAGGAGATAAACATCGGCGTTGCCATGGCCGTTGAAGACGGAGTCGTTACCGGCGTCGTGCACAACCCGAACAAAATCGATCTGGCTGAAATCGCCGTTCAGCGGCGCGACCTTGCCGACCGTGCCCGCGCTGGCCGCCTTCGTCCGAACGACATCAGCGCCGCGACCTTCACGATCAGCAATCTCGGCATGTATCGCGTCAACGCATTTACCGCGATCATTGTCCCGCCGCAGGCTGCGATTCTCGCCGTCGGCGAGATCGCGGATCGCGTTGTAGCTGTCGACGGAAAAGCAGCCGTGCGCCCGATGATCACGCTGACCCTCTCCTGCGATCATCGCGTCGTCGATGGAGCCCGCGCCGCCGAATTCATGGATACGCTCGCCTCGGCCATGCAATGACGAGGACCTGAATGGGGCAGAAAGAAACCGACCAATTAAATCAGATATTGCACGGCGTGGCGCTCACCCGGGCGATGTGTACGGTGGCGGACCTCGGCCTTGCGGATCACATCCGCGCTGGAACGCCGCAATCGGCGAAGTATTTAGCCCAGGTCACCGGGACCCACGAACGATCGCTCTACCGGCTGCTACGATTTCTTGCCAGCCACGGATTGTTTCGGGAAACGAAGAGCGGCGAGTTCGATCACACGCCGCTTTCGAGCGCCCTGCGCAGCGATGCCGAAGGGTCCTTTCGCGCGGCGGCGCAATTGTTCCATCACGAATTTCGCGCCTGGGACGGTTTGGATCATGCCGTCCGAACGGGTAAACCAGGATTTGACGCAGTATTTGGACGGCCTTTGTTCGACCATATCGCGGCGCATCCTGAACTCGCGCCGCTCCTCGACGCGGGGATGACGTGCATGCACGGCTATGAGACTGCCGCGATGATCGAGGCTTATAATTTCGGAGCAGTTCGCGTTTTAGCCGACATCGGCGGCGGAAATGGATCGTTGATTGGCGCGGTGCTCGAGCGCTATCCCAAAATGAGCGGAATTCTGTTCGACCTGGGCCATGTGGTGGGCCGGACGAAGGAAATTCTGAAGAAGTGCGGCGTCGCCGACAGGTGCCAAGTGATCGAAGGTAGTTTCTTCGAAACCATACCCGCTGGGGCTGACGCGTACTTGTTCCGGCACATCATTCACGATTGGACGGATGAGCAATCCGTCCAAATCCTGACCCACTGCCGAAAAGTCATCCCGGAGGATGGCAGGCTGCTGCTCGTGGAATGCGTTGTTCCGGCTGGGAATGAGCCATCCCTCTCAAAGGACTTCGACATGACGATGATGACGTTCCCCGGAGGCGTGGAACGGACGGAATCGGAATTTCGGTCGCTACTCAAACAGGCTCGTTTTGATCTTACGTCGGTCACGCCCACGGCCACCATGGTAAGCGTGGTCGAAGCCAAGCCAATACCCGTTGCGTGAGGCGCATTGTGTAGCTTGGGAGAGCCGAATACCCTTATCTCCGCTCTCCGTGAACATATTTTTTCGCACCTCTCTTTCCCTCCAATCCTATGTGACCTCGGATGCCACGGCTGAATCTAACCGTTCGGTTGGTTGCTGCGGGCAGCACGAACCTCAAGCTGCCGCGCGAGGAGCCGTATGAGGCTAATCCTGCTGATCATCTTGATCCTGCTCGTCTTGGGCGCGCTTCCCACTTGGCCTTACAGCGCGCACTGGGGATATTATCCGAGTGGCGGATTGGGTCTGCTGCTGATAATCCTTATCGTCGTAATGCTCGCTGGTTAGCTCGGTCTCCATTCGACTCCGGCCCGGGCTGTCGCGTCTCGCGACGGCCGGGGCGAAGTCCATCCGCGAAACTTTGGATACGAACGCAACTGATTGAGAATCCTCCTATCGAGAACATTTCTGATCCACTGAAGCTTTCACCTGTTGGCTCCAGTCTGCATCTCAGCCTATAGTACTTAGTCATGCGGAGGCGCGGAATGCGTGGATGGGCGCGATATCTTTTTTCAACGGCGGTAGTAATTTCCCTTTTGGGATTGTCCGGGAATTATGTCGGGCCTCGGCCGGCGGACGGTCAGGATTCGAACTCATCCTCAAAGGCTGCGAATAACGCGAAACCGGCCGAGCAAGTCACGCGTGCCACGCTGAAAAACGGCCTGCGCGTCGTTATTGTTGCGGACAAACTCGCGCCGGTGGCCACCACGGTTGTGAACTATCTGGTGGGCTCGAATGAAACTCCGCCGGGATTTCCGGGTACGGCGCACGCTCAGGAACACATGATGTTTCGCGGGGCTCCGGGGCTTTCGGCCGGTCAATTGGCGAATATTGCCGCGGCAATGGGCGGCAATTTCAACGCCGACACGCAACAAACCGTCACGCAATATTTCTTCACCGTTCCCTCCGAAGATGTGGATGTAGCGCTTCACATCGAGGCTTTGCGAATGAGCGGATCGCTGGACACGGATGAATTGTGGGACAAGGAGCGCGGCGCCATCGAGCAGGAAGTGGCGCAGGACCTCTCCAATCCGGAGTATGTGTTCTACACAAAACTTTTAACGGCCATGTTTCACGACACGCCTTACGAGCATGATGCGCTCGGCTCTCGCCCTTCGTTCGACAAAACCACCGGCGCGATGCTGCACAAGTTTTACGACACTTGGTATGCGCCCAACAACGCGATCATGGTGATCGTCGGCGACGTAAATCCGCAGCAGACGCTCACGGAGATCAAGCAACTCTTTGGCGGCATTCCCCGAAAGAATATTCCTCAACGGCCTTCGGTGAAGCTCGCGAGCGTGACCACACAGACGCTGAGTCTGGATACCGATCTGCCGTACGGCCTATCGGTTGTCTCGTACAGAATGCCGGGTTACGACAGCCCGGACTTCGCAGCCGCCGATATTTTGGGCGACGTCCTGAGCAGCCACCGCGCGGATTTGTACGCGCTGGTACCGCAAGGGAAGGCGCTGGGAACCGGGTTCGAAGTGAGCAGTATGCCCCAGGCTAGCGTGGCGTACGGATTGGCCGCGTATCCGCAGGGCGGCGACGGTCAAGCCCTCGTCACGGAAATTCAGAAGATCATGGCTGACGCGGTGAAGAATGGCGTGCCCGCTGATCTCGTCGATGCCTCCAAACGTCACGAGCTGGCCGAGGAAGAATTTCAAAAGAATTCGATTTCCGGGCTGGCGATGGAGTGGTCCAACGCATTGGCCGTGGAGGGCCGGCAATCGCCGGAGGACGATATTCGCGCCATCGAAAAAGTTACCGTGGAAGGCGTAAACCGCGTGGCCCGGAAATATTTGATGCCGAGCAATGCAATCGAGGCGGTGTTGACGCCGCAGCCCTCCGGAAAACCCGTGTCGTCGAAAGCCTTCGGCGGTCAGGAATCCCTGGCGTCGCCGCCGAAAGGGCCTGTCGAATTGCCGGCATGGGCGCAGGATGCGGTGACGCGGCTGACGATTCCGGATCTGACCATTCACCCGACCGTGGATACACTGCCAAACGGAATCAAGCTGATCGTGCAACCGGAGTCCATCAGCAACTCCGTCACGGTGTTGGGTCACATCAAGAACAACGCCGACCTGGAGACGCCGCCGGGACAAGAAGGCGCCAGCAGTGTTCTCGACGAGCTTTTTCCTTACGGAACGCGCACTTTGGACCGGATCGCGTTTCAGAAGGCGCTTGATGATATCGGAGCGGACGAATCGGCCGGCGCGGATTTTTCTTTGAACGTTCTGACCGACCATTTCGAACGAGGCATGGAGTTGCTGGCCGACAACGAACTCCATCCCGCGCTGCCGGAGAACGCGTTCACGGTGGTGCAGCGGCAGACGGAGGGCGCCGTGGCGGGACAGCTTCAGAGTCCCGACTACTTGACGTCGCGGGCCTTGGACTCAGCCCTGTATCCGAAGGACGACCCAGAGTTACGCGAGGCCACACCTGCGACGGTGAAGTCGCTCGTGCTCGAGAACGTGACGGATTACTACCAGCACGTATTCCGTCCCGATCTAACGACCATCGTGGTTATCGGGAACGTCACGCGAGAGCAGGCCAAGGCCGCAGTGGCGAAATATTTCGGAGAGTGGAAAGCGTCCGGGCCGCCTCCGGAAACCGATCTGCCGACGGTGCCCGCAAATACCCAGCAGGTAACGGCTGTTCCGGACAAGAGCCGCGTGCAGGTAAATGCAACTCTGGCCGAAACGCTGGGGCTGAATCGCTTTAATCCCGACTACTACGCGCTCGAGCTGGGAAACCATGTTCTCGGAGGCGGCTTTTATGCCACGCGGCTGTACCAGGATTTGCGTGAGAACTCCGGGCTCGTTTATTTCGTGTCGTCGTCGTTCGGCGTGGGCAAGACGCGTTCCGTCTACCGCGTGGAATACGCTTGCGATCCGCAGAATGTGTCAAAGGCACGCGCGGTGGTAGTGCGCGATCTGAAAGCGATGCAAACCTCCCCCGTAAGCGCGGAAGATTTGCGGCAGGCTAAGGCGATGCTGCTGCGGCAAATTCCGCTGGGAGAAGAGAGCGTCCAGCGCATTGCGGGCGGATTGATATCCCGGGCGACGATTGGCTTGCCGCTCGACGAACCGAGCGTCGCCGCGCACCATTACGTCGAATTGAACGCAGAGCAGGTGCAAAGCGCGTTTACCAAGTGGGTCCGCCCCGATGACTTGGTTCAAGTGACCGAAGGTCCCAACCCGCAATAGCCCTTATTCAGTTGTCAAAGAACGATGTCGGCCCTCGTCGAGAGGGCGAAACCCCTTCAAAAAGTGTGTCGAGTAGACTGTGTCGCCGTCCTTTATTTGCAATGAGTTGCGACATGTTCTACTCGGCTGCTCTGTCGAGCAGAGAGAAATCGTTGGGGGAGCAGTGGAGGCGAACTCATGCCTGCCCTTGTGAGAGCTGTTGACTGCGCCTGAACTGCGGTCCGCTGGACCATGAGCCCATCTTCGCCGGTGAAGGGAATCGCGGCAAGAACGAATGCCTGTGGACTTTTGCCGCACGCCACGATTTGAGAGAAGTCTACGTGGGTTATAATCCCGCAGCTTATTTTGGCAAGGAGGAGCACCGTGCCGGAGTGGGGATACGCACAAGCAGATCCTTCCGACGAACTGGCTCAGCTTTCGTTTTATTCCATGAAGAAGAGGCAGAGCGGCCGCGAAATTGAATTTCGAATCACGGTGCGGGAATATGCCGAGCAGCCGCCATCGCAACACTCGCGTTTTTTTGCGGAAGCGGATAAGCAAGTGAACCAAAAAACGGCTGCGATCCTGCCGACGGGCTGGGGCCATTCGGTCCTCGAAGCGCTATCCGACTGCATCCGTATGATCCGTCAATTTCCCTACGAGGATTCGTAAGGACGGAGATAGCCAGCATGAAATTTGCAAAGAAGCAGATAGAGCCTGGAATCGTGGTACTCGAAATGACGGGCCGGTTTTTGATGGGTCCGGATTGCCGGCAAGTGGAGAGCGAAGTGGCGGCGCACATTGAGCGCGACCAGAAGAAGTTCATCTTCGATCTCTCGGGCGTGGAACACGTGGATAGCGCGGCCGTGGGGCAAATTGTGAAGTCCTATTCGAGCCTGAAGAAATGCGGCGGGACGCTGCGACTGGCCGGTGTGAGCGGGATGGTCGACGGCGTGTTGAAGCTAACGCAGGTGAACAAGGTAATTGAGATTTACCCCACAGCACAGGAAGCCGCAAAGAACTTTCCGCAGGCGTAGTAGCCCGCTCTTAAAAATAAAAATTCGCAAATATCCTTCACGCTATACTGTGCCGCACTCGACTGACAGGGAAATCATGACCATTCAGGCCGGCAAGTACCTAGGCGCCTATGAAATTCTCGCCGCGATTGGTGCGGGTGGGATGGGTGAGGTGTACCGCGCGCGAGACGCGAAGCTGGGGCGCGACGTGGCGCTGAAAGTGCTGCCCGAGGAATTTGCGCGCGACCCCGAACGCATGGCGCGATTCCAGCGCGAAGCAAAAGTTCTCGCTTCGCTCAATCATCCCAATATCGCAGCGATTTACGGCTTCGAAGATTCCGGCAATACGCACGCCCTGGTGATGGAGCTTGTCGAAGGGCCAACCTTGGCGGACCGGATCAAGCAAGGGCCGATCCCGATTGAGGAGGCACTGCGGATTGCGAAGCAAATCTGCGAGGGATTGGAATACGCGCACGAGCGCGCCATCGTGCATCGCGATTTGAAACCGGCCAATGTGAAGGTGACGAATGACGACGCGGTGAAGGTGCTCGATTTCGGTCTCGCCAAGGCTCTCGATAGCGGTGCGTCCTCGGTTGACATTTCCAGTTCACCGACAATGAGCCGGATGGCGACGATGCAAGGAGTGCTGCTCGGGACGGCGGCGTACATGTCGCCGGAGCAGGCGAAGGCGAAGTCCGTAGATCGGCGCGCGGACATTTGGGCGTTTGGCTGTGTGCTGTACGAGATGCTCACAGGGAAGATGGCATTCAGTGGCGAGACCGTGACGGACACGCTGGCGGCGGTAATCAAGGAAGAGCCGGATTGGACGCGGCTTCCGGTGCCGATGCCGGCGCGAGTGCGAGTGTTATTGCAACGCTGCTTGCAGAAAGATGCGAAGCAACGCTTGCGCGACATTGGCGACGCGCGGATCTCCATCGAGGAAGTTCTGTCCGGCGCGCCGGAAGCTTCACCTTCCGCCGGAGCCGCGCTAGCGTCAGTTCCTTTCTGGCGCCGCGCATTGCCGTGGGCGCTGGCGGGCTTGGTTGCGGGCGCATTAATAGCGGGTCTGAGCGTTTGGAAATTCGCTGCACCTGCTCCTAAATCCGACATGCATTTCAGCGCGGTTACGAACTTCGCCGGGGTGCAGGCACAGCCCGCGATTTCTCCGGATGGGCGTTCCGTGGCTTTCGTGTCCAATAGCGACGGACACTTCAATGTTTACGTGGGCCTGCTGCGCGGCGGCAATCTGGTCCGAATCACTCGCGATCCGAATATTGAATCGGCGCCGAGCTGGTCGCCCGATGGCACGACGCTTGCGTACGCGCAGCTCAACCAATCAGGAATCTGGGACGTTTGGGAAGTTCCAGCGCTCGGCGGAACAGCAAGGCGAGTGATCCTGAACGCCGCCGATCCCGCGTGGTCCCCGGATGGCCATTCGCTCGCTTATCTGAATATGGCCGACGGCGCGGTTTGGATTTCGGGTGTTTCCGGCGAGAACGCCCGCAAGGTCACGCAGGTTCTGCCCGGCGGCTTGGACTTGGGTACGCAACCGCGCTTTTCTCCCGATGGCCGGAGAATCGCTTTTTCCGCCCGTCCGAACTCAGGCGGGCCTTACGGGGAATTGGCAGTGGCCGATCTCGATTCAGGGAAAACGAGTCAATTGACTTTCGACGTCGCGCTGGCGCTTTCGCCCGCATGGTCAGCCGACGGGCGCTACATTTACTTTGCGTCAAGCCGTGGCGGAACGATTAATATCTGGAAAATCCCCGCTAAGGGAGGCAAGCCGGAACAGATCACTGCCGGCGAGGGCGATGACGCCGACCTAGATGTCTCCGCCGACGGGAAGCGAATTGTGTTCGGGACTCTACGGCAAAAGATCGGGATCGCCCGGCTGGACCTTCAAGCCAAGCCGGGGCCGGACAGCCTGAAGATGGTTACAAGCGATCCTGCCCGAAATCAGTTTGGGCCCCACTTTTCGCCCGACGGTACACATTTGGCATATTTCAGCAACCTGAAAGGGGCGGAACACGAAGAGATCTGGGTGTGCGGCTTCGATGGCTCAAACGCCGCGCCGCTGGTCCAGGATGCGCGAGTAAACATATTTCCGGCTTGGTCCTCAGACGGCGGGTCCATCCTGTACGACTCCGAAAGTGCTACTTTTCCGTACAGCGACGAGTGTCGCCGCGTCCCCGTATCAGGCGGTGCACCACAGGCGCTGTTCAACATGCGGCAGAATGGGGTGAATGTGGGGCGTGACGGGCGGGTGCTGTTTCAGAGCGGCAAAGGCCAGCTTGAGGCATTCGATCCGCGAGATGGGAAAACGCAAACGATTGGTATCTTGCCTGTAACCGCCTCGGACCTCCATCTGCTATGGTCGCCGGATGAGAATCGGATTGCCTACATGGTCACGCCGAAGAAAGAAGACGACCCAAACGCAGGGCTATGGGTGAGCAATTTCAAGGAAGGCCCGCGCCAGGTTTTCCGAGGCTGGGTTATCTGGTTCGCTCACGGCCCGGGAGGCGAGCTTTATTTGCTGCAAGGCAAGTCGGACTTGACCTCAGTCTTATGGAAGGTGGACTGGAACGGCCAGAACCTTACGCGCACATCATCGATCATCCCGATCCTCTCCGATCTTAACTACGATCCTACGGACACTGGAATGCAGTTTGACGCATCTCCGGACGGGCGCTACGTCGCGTTTCAGGCGGAGCAGGTGCTGCAAGAGAACATCGGCATGATTGAGAACGTCCACTAGCAGCGGACAGATCAAAATGAGCCTGGCGACTGGAACAAAACTTGGGACGTACGAAATTGGCGCCGAGATCGGTAAGGGCGGGATGGGCGAGGTGTATCGCGCTCGCGATGCGAAACTGGGGCGCGATGTGGCGCTGAAAATCCTGCCGGAGGCGTTTGCGCGCGACCCCGAACGTATTGCGCGGTTTCAGCGCGAAGCGAAAGTCCTCGCGTCGTTCAATCATTCCAATATTGCTTCGATTTATGGCCTGGAAGATTCGGGGACGACACATGCGCTAGTGATGGAACTCGTCGAGGGGCCCACGCTGGCCGACCGGATCAAAAGCGGCGCGATTTCCGTTGATGAAGCGTTGCCGATCGCGCGGCAAATCTGCGAAGCGCTGGAATATGCGCACGAGCGTGGGATCGTGCATCGCGACCTGAAGCCGGCGAACGTGAAAATCACGCGCGACGACGCGGTGAAGATTCTCGATTTCGGCTTGGCGAAGGCGGTGGCAGGCGAAGCCGTCGAAACGGACATTTCGACGTCGCCCACCCTGACGCACATGGCGACGCGGGCCGGTCTCATTCTCGGCACTGCGGCATACATGTCGCCGGAGCAAGCGAAAGGGAAGGCGGTGGACCGGCGCGCGGACATTTGGGCGTTCGGCTGCGTGCTGTACGAAATGCTGACCGGGAAAATGGCGTTTCGCGGGGAGACGGTGACGGATACCTTGGCGGCGGTCGTTCGCGCCGATCCGGAGTGGTCGGAACTTCCCGCGGCGACGCCTTCGCGGGTGCGACTGCTGCTGAGGCGCTGTTTGCAGAAGGAGCCGAAGCAGCGGCTGCGGGACATTGGAGATGCACGCATTTCGCTTGACGAAGTTCTCTCCGGCACGCCGGATGGAGGGCCAGCACCTAGCGATCGATTGCATATGTCGTTGCTGCCAGCAGGGAGGGCGACC
Organism: Candidatus Acidiferrales bacterium; assembly: GCA_036520875.1. Taxonomy (GTDB): domain Bacteria; phylum Acidobacteriota; class Terriglobia; order Acidiferrales; family UBA7541; genus Palsa-295. The sequence continues at coordinate 58,285 of DATDIT010000016.1, read as the reverse complement.
CGTCCGCAGGCCTCTGGGTCGATGATTTCAAGGCTCCTCCGCGTCAAGTCTTTCACGGTTGGGTGGACACATATGCTCAGGGTCCTGGCGATCAGATTTACATCGTCGAAGGCCATCCGGATTTGAACGGAGTTCTGTGGAGGGTCGGCTGGAGTGGCCAAGGCCTTGTACGGACGCCCACGACCGTCCCGATGGTGCACTCGGAGTGGGTGGATCCGGCGCGGAACCCGCAGGATCATTTCGCCGTTTCGCCGGACGGGCATCACTTGGCCTACAACGTACAGACGGTGCTCGGCGCCAATATCGGCATGATTGAAACCGCGCATTAGCAGCCTTGCGCAATCCAAGTCCAGCGATGGGGACGAGGCTTGGGAGATGGGCAGTTCGTCAACCCGCCAAACGCTGGGGTTGGCGGGCTGACGAACTAGACCGCGAGCAGCGGAGCAGCCGCCGAGGGTGCCGTCGCGCTGGTCGATACCTTCGAATCTCCACTTTCAAATTTCACTTGCTTTACAGCGTAGACAGTATGTACATTTGGCGCTACTCATGGTGGCGGCGCACTTTCCGGGTTCTACATATGGGTCTGGAGTTGCCGCTCGGGAGCGAGGGGCACGCGCTTGACCTGCGTCCTGGCTGTTGCCAACCAAAAGGGCGGCGTCGGTAAGACAACTACTGCCATCAATCTAGCCGCCGCGCTCGCGCTGAAAAAAAAGAAAACACTTCTCGTCGATCTCGATCCGCAATCGAACGCCTCGATTGCGTTTTTTGCGCCGGACGAGATGACGTCCACAATGTACGACGTCTTCGCTGAGCATCCCGCGGAGATGACGAAGATTATCCGTCCCACGAAGGACCCGAATTTGTTTGTGGCTCCCGCGCGCTTGGCGCTTGCGAGGCTGGAACAACAGCTCGCCGGTCAATTTGACGCTCCGTTCAAGCTAAAAGACGCGCTGGCGCCGGTGGTGAAAAGCTACGATTACATCGTGTTTGATACGCCGCCCGCGCTGGGCATTCTTACGGTGAATGCGCTTGTGGCGTCGACGCATCTGCTCGTTCCCATTCAGGCGGCTTATTTTGCCATCGAAGGCACGGACGATTTGCTGGAAACTTATGGCCGCATTCGCTCGCGTCCCAATCCCGACCTGAAAGTGCTTGGAGTGGTGATAACCCTCTACGACAAGCGCACTACAATTTCACGCGACACCTACGAACAGATTCGCGCCACGTTCGGCAGCGCCCTTTTCAAGACGCGCATCGGCAAAAACGTCCGCCTCGAAGAAAGCCCAGCCTACAAGGAAACCGTGTTCACCTACGCGCCAAAATCTTCGGGCGCAGAGGACTACAGAAAACTTGCCCAGGAGGTAATACAACGTGTCGAAGAGGATCGGGTTGCCCGTCACTCTCAAGATGCGGCATGACGCGCATTATGTCGAGACGCTGACCAGTTTCAGCGGCGCGTCCATCGGCCGCATGATTCCCATCGATAAGATTCGCCCCAATCCGGATCAGCCGCGCAAGCACATCGGAGACATCCGCGAATTGGCCGATTCGATTCGCGAAAAGGGCGTGCTGGAGCCGCTGCTGGTCCGCTACATCCCGCGGGAAGATGCTTACTACATCATATCGGGTGAACGCCGCTATCACGCTTCGCAAGCGGCGGGGCTACACGAGCTTCCTTGCATCGAGAAAATTGCCGACGACGCGGAAACTCTGGAACTGGCGCTGATTGAAAATTTGCAACGCAAAGATTTGACCGCATTCGAGGAAGCCGACGGTTTACAGCGTCTGGCGGACCAATTTGATTACACCCATGACGACATTGCCAAGAAAATCGGGCGCGCGCGTTCGTCGGTAACCGAGACGATGTCATTGCGCGTGATTCCCGAGGAAGTTCGCCGGGAGTGCGTGGAGACGGGAATCGCCACCAAATCGTTGCTACTCCAAGTCGCACGCCAGCCCACCGAAAAGAAGATGCATGAGATGGTGCACCGCATAGCACAGGGTGGACTGACTCGCGATGAGGCCCGCCGCGCCCGCAGGGAAGAAACCGAATCCGCGCCGCGGCCGCAGCCCTTCGTTTTCGACTACGAGCCGGAAGACGAGTCGTTTCATCTGCGGCTGCAATTCCGCAAGAGCCACGTCAGCGCCGAAGAACTGGCCGCGGCGTTGCGCGCGATTCTGCGGCGCATCGAGTCCGGCTCCATCTCCTCATCCGCTGCATAAACGGCTTAGGGCCGTTAACCTTCTAAAATTGTCGGTTTTTAGTGCTCACGTGCCTTTCACCGTGGACGATTTTTCTTTACACCAACAGGTACTTGCGCGAATTCGACCCCTCGTGTAAAGATTTTCCTCGTATCCTCGTAATACGCCCACTCGGCCCGCATCCCCAGAGTGGGCGCGAAGTCGCCATTCACAGCGGATGTTGTTCGGGGCAGGGAAGCGCCGGATCAAAGAAGTCCTATTGTAAACGGAAGATTCACTTATTTGCTCACAAGTGACGGCGAATGGTGCCATTTAGGGAGCGTCCGGAGAGCCTAATTAGCTATTGCGATGGAGTCGTGGCGCTTGGCGCCGTCAGCGAGTTGTAGATCGTCTGGATGAACGCGTCTGTGTTGACAAAGCTGCCCGAATACTTTTGCCAAGGCTCGAGAACCTTTTCCTGCTTCATCTGTTCGAGCGTCTTGTGATCGTTCAGCGCCTTCTGCACGGCGGCTGTGGTGTCTTTGAGCATCTGCGTGTAAGCGCGCAAGTCATCCATAGTTGAGAGTGCGCCGTGGCCGGGAATCACCTTCGAATCGGCCGGAAATAACGCGAGCGCCTTGTCGCACGCGGCGATCATGCCCTGGACGCTTCCTCCTCCGTTGACGTCGATGAAGGGAAATCCGTAGCGAACGAATTCGTCGCCCATGTGGACGACGTGATTCGTGGCAAAGAAAACGACGGAGTCTCCATCGGTATGCGCGGCAGGGAAGTGGAATACGCGGATCTCCTCGCCATTCAGGTAAAGATTGATGTGGTCGTCGTAGGTGATCACCGGCAGGGCGGCTTTCGGCTGGGGCGGTTGCCTCATGCTAATTGATCCGCCTGGGCCGTTGCCGATGGCGCTGCCGTTTTCGAGGCGCTTGCGGAGATTTTCATTGGCGATGATCGTCGCTCCCGCCGTGGCATACGCCGCATTTGCATCGGTGTGGTCGTAATGGTAGTGCGTGTCGATCACGAAGCGCACTGGCTTGTCGGTAATGCCGATGCTCTTGAGCGCAGTGCGAACCTTGTCGGCGAGTGGCGAATACTCGGTGTCCACGATCAAAATCCCATCGTCACCCAGCGACGCGGCAATATTGCCGCCAGCTCCTTGCAGCATGTAGATGTTGCCCGAAACCTTCGCGACTTTAATTTCAACCTTGGAAAAATCGGGCTGCTGTTGAGCCGCGGCAATTCTCGGCAGAAGAAGCAGTAGGAGCAAAAAGAGTTTGCGCATGTGTGTCACCCCATCGGCAAAAGCTGCGGGATTCTACCACCGATTCGGAACCGCTGATCGCACTGCTAAATTATCCAGAAAGGCCAGCGGCGGACGGCTGGAAAATCGCGGTGTATACCAGAATCAGCGTGAGGATAATCATCAACGCGCTCGACGCCCAAGCGATCACGTTGAATGCCAGGGAATTGGTGTGCTCGCCCATCAGGTCGCGCCGGTTAATCAGCAGCAGCATGAAGATCAGCACGATGGGGAGCCACACTCCATTCGCCACCTGCGAAAGCACCAAAATTTTCAGTAGTGGAGCTCGGGGGAACAAAATGATGCCGGCGCCCGCTACGATCAGCAGCGTGTAGAGCGAATAAAATGTCGGAGCTTCCCGGAGTTTCCTATCGAGTCCGGCCTCAAAGCCCAGACCCTCGCAAATTACGTGCGCGGTTGAAAGCGGCAAGATCGACGCGGCGAAGAGCGACGCGTTCAGGAGCCCGAAAGCGAATAGGTATCCCGCCCATTTTCCGGCCAAGGGAACGAGGGCTTGGGCGGCTTGCCCTGCATCGGTAATGTCGGTCAGGCCGTGCGCATTCAGAGTGGCTGCGCAGCAAACGATAATGAAAAAAACAATCGCCATACAGGAAATGCTTCCCACAAGCACGTCAGTACGGGCGTGTTTATACTGGCGCGGGCCGACACGCTTTTCCACGAATCCAGCCTGCAAATAGAAAAATTGCCAGGGCGCGATGGTGGTACCTACCAAGCCGACCAACATCAAGAGATAGGACGCGTTCATGTGCACGGACGGAATCACGGTGGCCTTGGCTGCAACGATCCAGTTTGGCTTTGCGAGCACGGCGGATACGACGTACGCCAGATACAACGTGCAAGCTGCGAGAAATATTTTTTCCACCTGGCGATAGCTGCCGCGCACCACGAGAATCCACACGGCGATCGCCGCGATGGGCACGGCCACGTATTTGCTGATGCCAAAAATCTGCATGGAAGCCGCCACGCCGGCAAACTCCGCCACAGTGTTGCTGAGGTCCACCGCGAACGCGGCGAGCATGACGAAAAACGTGGAGCGGAATCCAAACTCCTCGCGAATTAGATCCGAAAGTCCCTTACCCGTCACCACGCCCATGCGGGCGCACATTTCTTCGGTCACGTATAGAGCAATGGTCATGGGAATCAGCGACCAGAGCAGGGCGTAGCCAAAATGGGCGCCAGCGGTGGTATAAACCGCGATCCCGCCCGCGTCGTTGTCCACATTGGAGGTGATAAGCCCCGGGCCAACCACCGCGAGGAAGAGCGCAAGGCGCCTCCGTGCCCCGCGCGAGCGACGGTTCAAATTCCTGCCCCGGCCCGCCAGGCGCGAAAAGGTATCCGTCAATGTGACCCAGGCGTTCATGGCTTTCCGTTCGCGGAGTCTCGGGCCGCGGCTTACGCCGGGCGTTTCGTCTTCAGCTAGATCTTTGCTCTCAGGCGGTTCACCACGTCGTCCACGGTGATCGCGCCCACGGGACAATTGGCCTCGTCCACCACGGCGAGGCTGCGCAGATTGTACTTATCGAAAAGCTCAAAGACGTCCTTGTCCTTCGCATCGGGTCTCACCGAGAGCAGCGGCTCAAAAGCGAGCTCGGCCATGCGCTGGTCGCTACCGGCTAGGATCAGACGCGCCACAGGGACCGTGCCCGCAAGGGCCGCATCGCGGTTGATTAATACGATGTTATCGAGCTGCTCGATCCCGATCTCGTGGAAGCGGATGTAGTCAACCACTTCGCCACGAGTGGCATCCTCGCCGACCACCACGATCTCCGTGTTCATCATTCCGCCGGCTGTATTCTGATCGAAGCGCATAAGCTCCGTCACCTCGCGCGCATCGCGATGATCCATTTCCTCGAGAACTTCCTTGGATGTTTCCGGCTCGAGGTTTTGGATCAAGTCGGCAGCTTCGTCCGGGTTCATTTCCTCGATGATATCGGCGGCTTTTTCGGGATCGAGCTTCTCGACCACCTGCGTTTGAAGGCGCTTGTCCAGTTCCGCGATAGTCCCCGCCGCGGTTTCCTCGTCGAGAGAATCCAAGATGGACTGCCGCTCTGCCGGAGAGACTTCCTCAACGATGTCGGCGATGTCCGCAGGATGAAGTTCGGCGAGTTTGTCGCTCGAAAGCCGCAGCTTCACGCGCCGCAGAGGATCGGGCTCAATCAGGTTTACAAATTCCCACCGTATGGATCGCCCGCGAACGCTATTATCCAGGCGGCGGATCCCCGTGGGCGGCACCAGGCCTTGGAGCAATCGCCGAATGGCCCCCTGAAGGCCAACGTCCACTTGCGTGAGTCGCAATTCCGTGTTGCCGTTGGTGCGCTGGTCGGCCATATCCACATCGTTTACACGAACCACTTTGCGGCCGTTCGTATCGATGATTTGCTGATCGAGCAGGTCTTTTCTTAGGGCCAGCCAGGCCTCGTTGGGTTGGTAGAGCTCCAGCGCCGACTCATCCGCGGTCAGGTTCACCCGACCCGGCTCAACCGTCCCTACTTGGTCGTATCTGGCAATCAGCGAGCGGTACTTGCCGCGGCCAATCAGCAGACGGGATACGCGATTTGGCTGCTCGGCAGGGACGATGAAGAGCTCCTTCACGCGGCCCACAAAATTGCCTGCTGAATCATAAGTTTGAGCGCCTAGAACTTCCGTTGCATGCAGCATAACGGCTCCTTGAAAATACTCCACGGGGCAAAAAAAAAGCCCGTGACCGGCGATCTACCGGGCCACGGGCAAACGGAAAACCGCCCACGCTCAAATCAGGCCCGGCCTCGCCTCCCTGTTCCCATAAAACCAATCGGCCCGGAAAATATTCACTTCACATGGCGCCCAGGAACAACGCTCGAATGCGAGCCTGGAACTAGCCCAGGCATGCCAAGCATCCCGTGTTCGCCCGATGGTGCGGCTACTACCAGGCTCCGGATTGGACGAATGCTCTTGCATCGCTACTAATTAATAGCCATCCTGACTAGTAAAGGCATACCGAAATTTTGTCAAGCAAAGAGTGCTAGTTACGGCTCAAAAACTCGCAATTTGCCATCTGGCAGACACAGCGGTACAGTTTCTGCGCCTCAAACCGCTCCACCGAGGCCGCGATCCTCACATTTCCGGGAAGGCCGACGAATGAAAATGGATTTTGGTGTTATCGACCATGTCGACCGGCAGAAGAAGCCGATTCATGAGACCTATGACAGCCGCATGAAGCTGATGGAGCTCTACGACCAGGCCGGATTCAGCACATTCCATGTCACCGAGCACCATTTCACCCCGCTCGGGCTGGCCCCATCCCCGATGGTGTTTCTGGCCGCAGCCTCCCGGATCACGAAAAACATCCGATTTGCCCCACTGGTCTTGATCGCCACGCTTTACAACCCCCTCCGGCTGGCGGCCGAAATCTGCATGCTCGACCACTTGACCAACGGGCGGTTCGATATCGGGACCGGCCGCGGGGTCTCCGGCGTCGAGCTGGGTTTTTTCAATGTTAAGGAGAAGGAGGCCCCCGCCATCTACGGCGAAGCCATGCAAGTATTGATGGCCGCCCTGACCCAGGACGTGGTCGATTACCATGGCAAGTACTTCGACTTCACAAACGTTCCCATTGAGATGAAGCCGCTGCAAAAGCCTCACCCGCCGCTGTGGTACGCGACGAACGCCGCGGAAAGCGCGGCCCGCGCCGCTCGCCAGAATATGAATGTGGTGAACCTGCTGGGAGCGCCCGAGGCGCGCGCGGTCGTCTGTGCGTTCAAGGATTCGTGGAACGCCGCGCACGGCGGAAAGGGCCTGAAGATGCCCAAGACGGGCATCGCGCGCAACCTCTATGTGGGCGACACCGACCGCCAGGCCGAGGAGCGTGGAAAGTTTGGATCGAAAGGGTTCTACGAGAGCCTCGTCTACCTGTGGCGGAAATACAATGTCACGGCTATGAGCCTGGAAGAGGTATTGCGCGCGAGCGAAGCGTCGCTGATTGCTGGCACTCCCGCAACCGTCCGCGCAAAGATCGAGGAGCAATTGGATCAAAGCCAGGCCAACTACTTTGTGGCCCGATTTGCTTACGGCGAACTCACCCACGAGGAAAGCGTCCGCTCGCTCGAACTATTCAGGGACGAAGTGATGCCGCACTTCCAAAAGTAGCGCTGGCTTTCCTTGTAGTTCGTGCGAAGGGAGGCGCAGGACCTCTTGCTCTTGCCCTGCGCCGAAGTTCTTGAAATTCCTGCTGTACTTGGAATTGAAAATTGGTTGCGCTTTCGGAAAGGGAACCGCTCTCCCGTTCTAGGCCCCTGAAGGCCCCCAATCCGATGGATCGGACAGGGGATCATCTTCCAACGGAGCGGGCCCGGTCAAAACCTTCAATTCGTCCTCTTCATTGTTCCGAGGTTCAAGTTTTTTCTGAGCGCGGCGTTCGGCTTTCATGCGCGCTTTCTCCATTCTCTTCATTTCCTTTTGGCGTTTCTGGAAAGTAGTTGGCATTAGTGACTCTCCTTAAAAGGGCGTTCGTAGGACGGCGACAGTACTGCAACTGCAAATAAATCGGTCTCGACCCTACCAGCGAGGCTCGCGTGGCTGGCGCGCGGCCTCGCGATAATCCTCATTAGAGAATCTGCCGCGATTTCCGCGTTCACCCCTGTCACCGCGATCGCCGCCTCCACCGCTTCTCGGACCCCGTGGGCCGCTCGACTCGCCTTTCGGGCGAGCCTCATTAACCTTCAAATTGCGTCCGCCGACAGCTTTCCCGTCAAGCCCCGCAATCGCCTTGGCAGCCTCTTCATCGTTCGGCATTTCGACGAAACCGAAGCCGCGCGACCTGCCTGTTTCCCGATCCATCGCAATGTGGACCCTCGCCACTTGGCCGAACGGCTCGAAGATCGTTCGCAAATCGCCTTCAGTGGTTTGGAAGCTCATGTTTCCCACGAACAGATTCTTCATGCCGCTCTTCTCCTTCATGCGCGCCCAAGCTTCGAGTGATCCATCCACCACTGGGCCAAGGGGATGCCCCTGAATCGCGATCCGAAGCTGGGGCAGGTCGGACGCAAGCCTCAAAGAACACGCAGGACACCCCAAACCGAGTGCCCAACTCCTCAAAGCTCGTCTCTATAATTTAGCACAAACTCAGTCGATTCTGAATCGCCGAAAGCGATCGCCCGACCCACGGATCACAAAAGCACAGCGCGCTAAACGGACAGAACCACCTTTCCAAATTGCTCTCGATTTTCGAGCCGCTTGTGAGCTTCGGCGGCCTTCTCAAGGGGAATAACGGAGTCAATTACCGGCTTCAACAAGCCCCGCTTGAAAAGCTCAAGAACCGAGAACAATTCCGCCTTGTGTCCCATGAACGAGCCCAGAATCGAAAGCTGCCGGGCGAAGAGATAACCCACGTTGATCTTGCTTTCAAATCCGCTGGTCGCGCCGCAGGTGACCAGACGTCCCCCCACCGCGAGGCTGTATACGCTCTGGTCCCAGGTAGCCGCGCCTACATGCTCGAAGACCACATCCACGCCGCGGCCATCTGTTAGCCGCTTCACCTCGCGCGCAAACTCACCCTTATGCAGCAGAACGTCGTCGGCGCCGAGCGCTTTAGCCTTCTCGAGCTTAGGCTGCGAGCCGGCTGTCGCGATCACGCGAGCGCCCGTTGCCTTGGCAATCTGAATTGCGGCGCTGCCGACGCCGCTGCCCGCGGCGATCACCAGCACCTCTTCGGCAGGTTGTAGATGGGCGCGATAGAAAAGCATGTGCCACGCTGTGAGAAAAACCAGTGGGATCGCCGCGGCTTCCTCAAAGCCGAAATTTCCAGGGAGTGGGATCACGTTCGCAGCTGGCGATTTTACGAATTCCGCATAGCCCCCGTGAACGCCGGAGCCGAAGAGCGTGTACTGCTTGCAAAAATTGTCGCGCCCTGCGATGCATTGCGGGCACTGGCCGCAGGAAAGCCCCGGCGCGAGTAAGACTCTTTCTCCCACACGCACGTTCGAAACGCTTTCACCAATTTTGGCCACTTCGCCGGAGATGTCGCTGCCAGGAATATGAGGAAAAGTGATCGACCTGCCGGGAAGTCCGCGCCGCACCCAAAGATCAAGATGATTCAGCGCGCAAGCACGCACGCGAACTAGCACGTCATGCGCTCCGATCGCCGGCTCAGGAACGTCGGTATAGCGCAGAACTTCAGGGCCGCCGTGCTCGGAAAGAACTACTGCTCTCATGGACTTCTCCGGGTTGGTCGGAATGCGGCATAAAATAACATCGCCACCGAGCCGTGTCTAGGCCGCCAGCGGCCGATTGACAGCGCCCAACGGCCACAGTACGCTCAACTGAACAGCATGGACCTATTCGAAGAAATCGTGCGGATGCGTAAGGCTGGCCAGCGCGGCGCGTTGGCGACTATTGTCCACACGAACGGCTCGATCCCCAGCTACGAAAGCTCCCGTATGCTTGTGCGCGAAGACGGCACCATGGCGGGCACCATCGGCGGCGGCTGCGTGGAAGCGGAAGTCTGGGCCGCCGCCAAAGATGTGATCCGCGTTGAGCAGCCTCGTAAAATGACGTTCAACCTAAATCACGAAGCAGCCTATGACGCGGGTCTGATCTGCGGAGGCACCTTGGAAATTTTCGTCGAGCCGATTTTGCCGCAGCCGACGCTCTATATCTTTGGCGGCGGCCATGTTTCTTCCGCGGTCGCGCAGGCCGCCAGTGCCGCGGGATTTGCCATAGTGATCGCGGACGATCGCGAAACGTTCGCGAACGCGGAGCGCTTTCCGATGGCAAGCGAGATTTACAGCACCTACGAAGATGCATTCGAGAAGATCAAGCCCAGCGCCTCGAGTTATCTCTTGATTGTCACGCGCGGGCACAAGGACGATATGCGCGTCCTTGCATGGGCCGTGCGAACCGAGGCTCGCTACATAGGAATGATCGGCAGCAAGCGAAAAGTAATTTCCGTCTACCAGGCGCTGGAAAAAGAAGGCTACTCACCGGAGGAATTTGAGCGCGTCCACGCGCCCGTTGGACTCGATATTGGCGCTCTCGCACCGGAGGAAATTGCCATCAGCATCACGGCGGAGCTTATCGCTGTGCGCCGCAACGCAAAAAACCTACCGCACAAGTCCGTGAAACTTTCTCACGCCGCAACTCCCCAGCAGCGCTAACTCGATGACGCTTGCCGCTGCGGTGCGTCAGAGGCCGCTCGTCGCGGTCGTCCTTGCCGCCGGTGAGTCTCGCCGCATGGGCACGCCCAAAGCGCTGCTCCCTTATCGCGGGAAAACTTTCGTCGAGCACTTACTTGAAATCACCCGCCACCCTCGCATCGCCGCCAGGCGCATCGTGCTGGGTGCTCATCTGGATCAAATTCGCGCGAAGCTTCCGAACGAAGCCGCATCGATTGTCGTAAATCCCGATTGGCGCCAGGGCCAGCTCTCTTCCATCCAGGAGGCAGTTCGAGCGATTCCCTCTGATGAAACAGCCGGCCTCATTCTTTGCCCAGTGGATCATCCGCTCTTTTCGCCCAAATTGATCGCGCAATTGATCGATGCGTTTGACTCGACCGGCCAACTTATCGTGCTTCCCGTTTACCACGGGCGCCGCGGACACCCCGTAATTTTCGCCGCGAGTCTTTACCCTGAGCTTCTCGCGGCATCGCCTGCAATCGGCGCCCGGGAGGTTGTGTGGGCGCATGCGGCGGAATTGCACGAACTTCCCACTGAGGAAGAGGGCGTCGTGTTGAACATCAACGACCCGGAAACTTTGCGGCGTGCTCTGGAAAATCGTGAATCCGAAGCCTAGAAATCGACGCTCCGCTTATCGTGGCGTGTTGGCCAAAAGTGCAGCCACCGCGTCAACGCAAAGCTGGGCGGCGTGAAAAGTAGCGGGAGGAAGTTCACCAAGCGCGCTGGATATCTGCTGAGGAGTAATTTCGCGCGCTTCCGCTAGCGTTTTGCCGCTGAGCATGTCCGTTAGCGCGGAACTCGACGCGATCGCCGCCACGCATCCTTGCGTCTTAAATCGAGCGGCCGTAATCCGTCCACCTTCTACGCGAACCGCCAGCCGCATCACGTCGCCACACACCGGGTTTGTCACTTCGACCGTCGCCGTGGCATCCGCCAGGTCGCCGGCATTATGTGGATTGCGGAAGTGCTCGATGAGCGCGTCCTTGAACATGCATCAGAGTATAAAGCAGAGCGTGCCACACTCAAGTCGGCGTCATGATCGGGCAATTCGCGGGGTGCTCACCGGCCGCCACGCATTGCGCCCTTCGTTGTTTCTTCAGAAACCATCGTAAAAAGGGCCTCTGCTGGCGGTCGCGACGCCCCTCAGAAATCCTTGCCTCGACGGTTGAATGTTGTTGACACTAGAAGGCTTACAACGTATTTTTGAGGTTCCTAGCCTTGTTCTTTCGTCTGGGCGCGAGAGAACTGTCATTTAATCCGCCTACAAATTATTAGGAGAATGCAGATGCGACGACTGCTATACGTCCTTACCCTCGTGATGGCCTTCGTTATGACGGCGACGGCCAGCTTCGCGCAGGATGGGAAGCTGAAGATCAAGGTCTCCCCAAAACAGGCCTATGTCTTCGTGGATGGCAACGCAATCCGCGAGGGAAGTCACCCAATAAAACTCCCTGCCGGGAAGCACACGGTCGTGGTCGTCAATTACGGATATAAGATCTCGACCCAGGACGTTAACATCGACGCCGGAAAAACCACGCCCCTCGACGTGAAGCTTGAGGCCACGGGTGGCAACGTCGCCGGACCCTTTGGCGATGTCCAACTCAAGGGCGACCCGCGCGCCGCGGTTCTTTCGAATGGCACCACGCCTGACTACTTCGTCGGCCACGTGGACGAATTTGATTGGGACTGGATCTGGCATCAGAATCTCCTTCTCCCGCCCGGAAAGCATCACCTGACGGTAACGCACCAGGGCAAGACGGTTTGGTCAGGCGACGTGGACGTAGCCGCCAACAAAAAGGTAACCGTTGATCTGAAGAACGGCATGGAAAAGACCAGCGACTGGAAGCGCGGCGAAAAGCTCAAGGACGTCCCGCGATTCAAGGCTGGGATCGCCAGCGCCCAGGTGGCTGTGGCGCCGGTTACGGGCAACTTCAGCGTCGCGAATGGGAATATCGATTGCGGACAGACCGCAACCCTGAACTGGCAGACGGGTGAAACCGTCGACGCCAACATCAGTGGCATCGGCAAGGTGCAACCGAGCGGCAGCCAAACTGTCTCGCCGCACGCCACCACCAACTACGACTTCAGCGCCACCGGCCCCGGTGGAACCGTCACAGGCAACGGCACCGTCAACGTAAATACCAAGGTCGATGCCAGTCTCACCGCCAATCCTGCTGAAACGCACTACCGCAAAATCGGCGAAAAAGTAATCACGCAGGACTCCTCAACGCTCACGTGGCAGACCCACAACGCTGATAGCGTCACGCTGGACAACAATAAGGTCGATCCCAGCGGCAGCCAGATGGTGAAGCCGGAGCCGATGGACACGTCGCAAGTTCCCGAAGGCCAGCCTGCACGCACGATCGACGAAAACAAGTCCTACTCGCTGAATGCGACGAATGTTTGCGGCGGCAGTTCCACTCAGACTGCCTCCATTCACATCGTCGGCAGCGTCGAGCCGATTCCGACGGTTACGCTCCAAAGCGTTTTCTATCCCACGGACTATCCCGACAAGCGGCATCCGCAAGTCGGCTTGGTCCGCAGCCAGCAGCTTACGCTTGCCACTCTCGCTGACGGATTCAAGAAGTATCTCGAATACGATCCCGATGCGAAGCTTTCGGTTGAAGCGCATGCCGACGCCCGCGGGTCCAAGCCTTTCAACCAGGATCTCAGCGAGCGCCGCGTCGAGCGCATCAAGCAGTACCTCGTCGAACAGGGAATCTCGGCCGATAAGGTTGAGACCGCCGCCTACGGCAAAGAACAGCCGCTCGATCAGGCCACAGTGAAAACACTCGAAAGCACCAATCCCAACATGCCGCCCAAGATGCGGCTCCGCCAAACCCGAGCCGATTGGCTGGCTTACAACCGCCGTGCGGATGTCATTCTCCTGCCTTCCGGCAAGAAGTCGGCGCAGTTCTTCCCGCACAATGCCGACGACTCGAAGCTGATTTGGCAGGTCCCGAAACCACCGCTCAAGAAGGTTCAAGCCGACCAATAAATAGTCTCAACAAGAAAAACGCGCCGGAGAACGTGGAGTTCCCCGGCGCGTTTTTCTTTTCGGCCACACTGCTTAGTCCGTCATTCTGCCTGCCCTGACAGAGGAAGGGAACGGAGTGTCCCGGCTTCGTCTTTGCGCGAAGCGCCGGGATACGCAGTCGAAGAATCTCTCTTCGATGTCAGCCAACTTGGTAGCGGCCCCTATCTTCGTGCCGTCATTGCTTTCGCCCCCAGGGGGTCTTTCACCCCTCCCAACGCCTCGCACCGTGGACGATTTTTCTTTACACCAACAACTACTTGCGCGATTTCGACTCGCCGTGTAAACATTCTCCTCGTATCCTCGGACTGTGCCCTCACGCATCATCGCCCCAAGCTGACACACTCGCACTCACATCCGAGAGATCTCTCTTCGGTTTTGGCATTGGCCTTCGTAGGGGCGCCGCTTGCTGCGTTCTCTTGCGGTGCACGCGTCTAGTGGATATTCCGCGTCTTGCGCCCAACGTAATCCATCAAGAGGTACTGCCCGAGTGTGTAAGGAGTCGTGAAGTAGGCTTTGCCGCGGCAAAGCTCGGTAATCTTTTGCACGAAATGCACCAGGCTATAGTCGCTCGCCAGCATAAAAGTATTGATCAAAATTCCCGCGCGCTTGCATTTCGCCACTTCTTCCATCGTCTGCGTGACCACCAGAGGATCGAGCCCAAACGCGTTTTTGTAAATCCGCCCATCGTCCAGTGTCAGCGCGGAGGGTTTGCCGTCGGTGATCATCACGATCTGGCGCATATCCTTTTTCTGCCGCGCCAGAATTCTCTGGGCCATGCGCAGGCCTTCGCGCGTATTCGTGTAATACGGGCCCACTTGCACCCGTGCCAATTTTCCCAGCGGAATTTCTTCCGCGCTGTCGTGGAACAGCACGCAGTGCAGGGAATCGCCCGGATATTGCGTGCGTATCAAATGCGAAAGCGCCAGCGCCACGCGCTTCGCCGGCGTAAACCGATCTTCGCCGTAAAGAATCATGCTATGGCTGCAATCGAGCATCAGCACGGTCGCACACGAGCTTTGATACTCGCATTGGTGCACCATCAAATCGGGATAATCAAGCTCGATGGGAATTCCCGAGCCATTGCGCCGCACGGCGTTGAAGAGCGTGCCGCTGATGTCCATATTCAGCGTGTCCCCGAATTCGTATGCCTTCGACGAACCGCCCGATTCGATACCCGTAGCCAGGTCTCGTGTGTCGTGCCGCCCGAAACTACTTTTTCCCAGCGAAGCCAGCAAATCCTTCAGCGTCTTGAATCCCAGGAAATCGAGCGCCTTGTCGGTGATTTCAAACCGCGCTTCCACCTGCGGCTGGTCTTTTCCGATCTGTCCTCCCGGTGTTTCCGATGGCGGAGGCGTCACCCGCGCGGACTGCTGTTGCGTGATGAACCCCTCTTCCTCCATACGCTGGATGATTTGGTCGATCATGTCGCGCAGCTCTTCGTTCTGTGAAAGATCGGGATTCTGACGCAGCTTTTCGAGCAATTCCGGAGGGATCAGATCGCCTTCCTCGAGAGCGCGCAGGATCGCCTCGCGCAGGTCGTCCATGTGCTGCTGGCGAGCCCGCTCCATATCCAGTTCATGAAAGCCGTATTGCGAGTGGAATCCGCTTTGAAGGAAAAAATCGGAAAGCCGGTCCATCAAGTCCTGCAGATCAATATCGTCTGCCGCCCCCGGCTCGTAGCGCGAATATTTTGTGTATTTCATTTTTCACCAGCGCAAACAATCCGAAATCAGTTGAACTGCCGCCGCGGCATGCGGCCGATAGGCTCCTTGGGATCGCGCGGCTCCGGCGTTTTTCGCGCCTCGGCAAAAAATCCGCGCTCCTCGCTGCGGTTGATGCGCTTTTGCGACCACAAACCCTCGAGAATGAACTCCGCCGCGCTGGCTTGAATCGCCGCATCGTCTTTCGAACGCACGCCCAGCGCTTCCAGATGCTCGAAAAGCCCCGCTATTTTCTTCAGCTGGCCCAGCAAATCACTGCTCGAAGCGTTTGCTGGAACCTTCAATTCGCCGCCCGCTTCAAACCATTGCACGACGGCCTGAAAATTCACATTCGCGAAATATTTGGTGAACGTCTTGCCCACTGCCGCGCGGATCAATTCCCGCGCGATATTCTCGGCGCCGCGCATTTCGCCTTCGTACTCCAGCTCGAATTTTCCCGTCATCGCCGGGATCGCCGCGTAGACATCCGCCACGCGCGCCACCACCGCGGAGTCGCGGCTGCGCACCGCACGCTGTTCCGCGCTGCTCAGTACATTTTCGAGCGCGCTGATGGGCAGGCGCTGGCTCACTCCGGATCGCCGGTCGATTCGCTTATCCTCGCGCGCCTGAAACGCCACTTCCTCCACGATCTCCCGCACGTACGTGGGCACTTCCACCCGCCGCTTGCCATCGCGCGCTATCCACGATTCTTGTTCTGTAATTGACATGCCTTCGGCCAAAGTGGCCGGGTAGTGCGTCCGGATTTCGGAGCCGATGCGGTCCTTCAGCGGCGTGATGATTTTTCCGCGCGCCGTGTAATCTTCCGGATTCGCGGTGAAGACCAGCAACACGTCCAGCAGCAGCCGCACCGGATAGCCTTTAATCTGCACGTCGCCTTCTTGCATGATATTGAAGAGGCCCACTTGAATTTTTCCCGCCAGGTCCGGCAGTTCGTTGATGGCGAAGATTCCGCGGTTGGCGCGCGGCAGCAAGCCGTAATGAATCGTCAGTTCGTCGGAAAGATTTCTCCCGGCACGCGCGGCCTTGATCGGGTCCACATCTCCGATCATGTCCGCGATGGTCACGTCCGGCGTGGCCAGCTTTTCCACGTAGCGCAACTCGCGCGAAAGCCAGCTGATCGGCGTGGCGTCACCCTCTGCGGCAATTCTTTCGCGGCAGGCGCGGCACAAAGGACGGTACGGGTTGTCGTTGATCTCACACCCGGCGATCACCGGTATCTCCGGGTCGAGGAATCCCGCCAGGCCCCGCAGGATTCGCGACTTCGCCTGTCCGCGTAGGCCCAGCAAAATAAAATGATGGCGCGAGAGGAGAGCATTGGTGATTTGCGGTATCACCGTGTCGTCGTAGCCGTGCACGCCGGGGAAGAGCGGCTCGTCCTTTTCCATTTTGTGAAGCAGATTCTCCCGAAGCTCCTGGCGGATAGTTCGTCCTGCGATTTTTTCCTCGCTCCACGGACTTCGTTTCAACTCACCCAGATTTTTTGGTTGTGGACTCATTCGATCACCGGTCGGCACTTCAGGCGCGATGGAAAGTTCATCGCGTCGCCCCATTATAGAGGAAGCGAGCGCACGCTCCTAACTTGGATTGGTGTAACTCGCAGGACGTTGCCAAAGTTCTTATAAATCAACAAATCGCTGAGGTCGCTACCTGCCTAGTTGATGGCCTGCCCATTTCCCCCGGCTCGCCGGCGCGCGCTCTGCTGTTCCGCCAGTTTGGGCACGAACGCTTGCAGCCATTCAAGCACTATCTTGCGACGACCCTGTTCGCTCTCCGTTTGCAGCAGCGTTTGGCGTTTTTCAATTTCCATGGGAACCATGGCCGCCAATCGGTAAGCAAGCGTGTCAGGCTCGTTCGGAGACGGGTTCGTCCACGGCCTTCCAAAAAGTAGAACCTGGCTCTGTTCGAAAGCAATAACGAGCTGCCTTTCCGTCTCCGGGTCCAAAGCACCTGAGTCATCTTTCACGTACTCGACAATCCCCTCGTAATACTCCTTTTCGTGCAACAGGTCGGCCAGACGGAAAACGGCGCGTCCTTCCGTGGCAATATCCATCCGCCCGTCGGCATAATCCTTGGTCTTGCGAATGATTTCTGCGGTGCAGCCCATGGTAGCCACGTTGTTGTTGGCCGCCAGGATCATCCCGAATTCGATCTTTTCCTCGATGCATCGGGCGATCATCAGCTTGTAGCGCGGCTCAAAAATGTGCAGCGGCAATTGCATGCGCGGAAGAAGAACCACGTCCAGAGGAAACAATGGTATTCGGGCCGGTCGTTCCATTTTGAGGGCGATCCCGTCTAGGTGGCCGCGGTTAGCGCAGCAGAGTCAAGGCCGCTTGCATCTCGTCGCGCGCGTGCACGTCGCCTGCCTTCTGCGCAACCACGATGCCATCCGATAAAAGTTTGCGGGCCTCGTCCAATTGGCCCAGTCGTCCCAGGAGTTGTCCGAATTGATAGTAGCCTGCGATGTAATCGGGATTCGTCTCGAGAAGTTTGTCGAAGTGCGAGGCCGCCGCGGAGCTATCTCCTAATTTTACGCATTCAAGCGCCAGCCCATAACGCGCGAATGCATCTGTGGGTTTTTGAGCGACAAACTCCTCCAGAATTTCGCGGCGCGTCTTTTGCGGCTGAGCCATTCTCTTCGCATTATAGCGGTCGCTCTTGTGCTCGCCAAGCGCGTAGACGTCCGGCGTGGCCCGTTTATTCCACGAAATCTTAGCTCTTCTCATAAGTCTCTCAATTGTGTAAGAGTAAAGGCCGTTGAAAACCTGAGGGGAGATTGCGACGACAATGTTAAGGCGCCGGAAAATCACCGTGTTTGCGGTCGGTCTCATCGTTTCAAGTTCCGCTTGGGCGCAAAACAAAGCACCGAAGATGTTGCCGTACACCACCATCGATCATCCGGAGTTCGTTCCGGCTTCGCAGGCGTCGTTTCTTGCAGACGCCGATGTCGTAATCGGAGTCTCCGGCGGCGGCGTGAACAAAGCATATCCCGGTGCCGATCTCGCGCAGCACGGCGTCGTGGACGACCAGATGCCGGACGGCCCGATCGCGGTCACTTGGTGAGGCTACTGCAACACAGCCCTCGTGATTAGGGCTGAAGCCAACGGAAAGCAACTGCATTTTGATACCGACGGCGTCGTCGGTCTAAACGAAGTGTTCAAGGACCGCGAAACCGGAAGTCACTGGCAGCAATCGCTCTCCACGGCCACATCCGGCCCGCTTAAAGGCACGCACCTGGAGCTCTATCCGTTTTTGCTTACTCAATGGGGTGAGTGGAGAAAGCAGCACCCAGATACGCTGGTGCTAAAGCCGCTGCCCGGTTACGCCGAGCGGATGTCGGGCATGAACAAGTTCATTAGCCAGCAATGGAGCCTCGGCATCTCGGATACTCGTCCGGCGCCTTCCGGAGCCATCGGACACGACGCTCGACTCGGTCCGCGCGAGATCGTGCTCGGCCTTCAAGTCAATCGCGGAGAAAAGGCCTACGCGCTCTCGGCGCTGCGCAAGGAACGTGTGATCAATGACACGGTTGCCGGAACGCCGACCGTCATCGTTCATCAGCCGCCGTCCGACACAACGACCGCTTTCGAGTCGACGGTCAAAGGCAGAGTTCTCAAATTCCGGCCAGCAGACGCCGAAGCGGATCGCCTCGTCGATCTCGAAACGCATTCCACCTGGAACGCATACGGCCTCTGCGACTCAGGCAAGCTCAAGGGTTCGCAGTTGAAGCCGCTCATTCTCGAACCCGAATTCTGGTTTGCCTGGTCGGAATTTCATCCGAAGACGGGTGTCTATGGTGCGCCGGCCAGCCGTTGATCCGGCTCAACAAGCTCAGACCTCGAAATCACAGAGCCTCGTTCGCCGTTTTAAAGGGAGACAAAGGCCATGATGACTCGCCGTGAAATAAACACTGCTTTGGGGGCCGCGATCGCCACTCTTCTTTCGGGGACCATTGCCTCGCTGCGCGCGGAATCAGCTGTATCGCAGCAAAGTTCGCAGGGGAATGCGCCGTCAGCTCCTTCACATGGAGTAACGACCCTAATGACGCAATCCATCGGTGATCCGGGTGATTGCGACGGACGTATGCTCGTGCTCACGATCCCGCCCAAATTGGTTTCGCCTCCGCACAAGCACCCGGGCCCCGTGTTTGCCTACATCCTCGAAGGCAAAATCGAAAACCAAGTTGATCCCGACCCGCCCAAAACCTACGCTCAGGGCGACTTCTTCTACGAACCGACGATGCACGTTCATCGCTCGCTTCGAAATCTAAGCGACACCCAGACCGCCAGGGTACTGGTTTTTCAGCTGGTTCCGAAAGGCCAGCCCGCCGCGATGCCCGCAAAGTAGCGGACTATTGAAAATAATCGCCTGGAGCGCCTCAAGCTAGGCCGGCTGCTGCAAGGCTTTTGCGGGGACGCTCGCCAGCAAAGGTCCTAAGCCCTCCGCAACGGTCGGATGTGTGAAGATCGCGTCACGCAGAACTGTGTACGGGAGCCCGCCGAGCATTGCCGTCTGAACGGCCGCGACCATCTCGCTTGCTTCTGCGCCAAACGCCGTGAATCCCAGAATGGTGTCGCGCTCAGCGGCAAGCAGCATTTTGATAAAGCCTCGCGTTTCGCCGATAGCGACGGCCCGCAGCACGACAGCCATGGGCATCTTCGCCAGGCGATACGCGATGCCACGCTTCTTCGCTTCCGACTCGTTCAAGCCGACTCGCGCCAGTTCGGGATCGGTGAACATGCAGAATGGTATCAGTCGGTCTCGCGTCGTGCGGCTGCCGCCATTCAGATTGTCGCGGATCACGCGGAAATCGTCGAAAGCGACGTGCGTGAACTGCGGGCTGCCCGCGCAATCGCCCACCGCCCAAACATCTTCGGCCGTAGTCTCCAATCGCTCGTTCACTTTGATGTACCCGCGTGCGTCGAGTTCGATTCCTGCCGCTTCTAGCCCGATCCCCTGCGTGTTCGCCGTTCTCCCGGTAGCGACGAGCAGATCGCTTCCCTCAATCGTTTGTTCTCCGCGACTGTTTTCGACACGGACTCGGACGTTCTGACCAGAGACTCCCTCGACTCCGACCACTCGCGTCTCGAGCAGCACTTCGATTCCCTCGTTCGTAAAATTCTCGAGAAGCGCTTGCGCAACGTCAGGATCTTCAGCGCTGGCGATTTGCGGCCCATGCTCGATCAAGGTCACCGCAGACCCGAATCGCCGCAGCGCCTGCGCCAGCTCAAGGCCCACGTATCCTCCGCCGAGCACGATCACGTGTTCTGGCAAACGATCAAGGTCAAGAGCCTCCACGTGAGTCATGGGTTTTGCAGCGGCGAGGCCAGAGATATCCGGAATTACGGCGCGCGATCCAAGGTTGAGAAACACCCGATCACCGGTGATCGTCTGTCGGCCTCCCTCGCTCAGCTGCACCTCCACCGTTTTTGGTGCAACGAACCGGGCGTCACCCCTAATAAGGTCCGCACCAGTAGCCTTGAAGCGGGCGAGATGAACCTGGACGCCGTCCTCCACCATCTTTCGCTTCCGGTTCAGGACGCGTTTCATGTCTGTAGAAACGCGTCCTATCTGAACGCCATATTCCGCGCCGTGCTGCGCGAACCAGTTCGCTTTCGCGCTCCGGATCACGTTCTTGCTAGGCAAGCATGCAATATTTGGGCACGAGCCGCCGATGTATTTCCGCTCCACCACTGCGGTGCGGAGGCCCGCCTGCGCCATGTTCCATGTCAGGTGCTTTCCCGCTTCTCCACTTCCGATAACCAGGACCTCGTAATGTTCTCCCTCAGGCATCCTCCACCTCCATCGTCGAGCTATCCGCCTCACCATTGCGCAGTCCAATATTTTGGACTAGTAAGGTTTACATCTGTTTCGCCTCGGCGACAACGGACAACATGACCGCTTACGCACGGCTCCAGAGCTTCCGCCCGCCTCACTTTCCAGGCCTGCCGAGGTCCAAGGGCAATTTCCAAAAAGTAAGTAATGTTACGAACTGTCTATCGCATTGAGGTGATAACATTTTCTCGCACGCGTCCTACACCATCAACAGCGGGGGCCCATGCTCGAACAGTTCATTGGGCGGAGGCTGGATATCGGTTACGAAGTGGTACAAGGATCAAGGGAGGTTCTGCCACTCCTCAAAGCGCTGGATAAAGCCGACCCTGCTATAAAAGCCGTTGGCTTCTATCAAGATTTGTCGGAATGCGCTAGCCATCCCTGATGGGAAGTGATTCATGTTTGAGCAGATAAGAAGTGGCGACGATGGGATATCATTTGATGCGCCAACGATTTGCTTTGCCCTCGGTTGGCTCCCATTCATTATTGCGTGGGCTGTGTACAACACAGCGTTTACGGAATGGCTGGTGCAGACGTATTTCATCACGATAATGGTGTTCATCAACTATCCAAGATGGTATGAAAGGAAGAACCTCGCCAAAGCGTGGTTTTGGAAAGGGATGTCTGTAGCTTTCATCGCAATACATCCCGTCATACTTTCACTGATGTGGCTCGCTGATCTGTCCACCAAGAGTCAGTGGCATGATAGCGCGACGATGACATCGATTTGCGCCATCACTGGGATTCTCGAATTTGCGATACTCGATAGGATCCTGAACTTCTTTCGGCCAGCAAGAGAAATCGCCCATGGATCTCACGAATCGAGTGATGCTTAGCGGTGGGTGGACCAGCCTTTCGCATTCAGCGGCCAATTAGTCTCGCGGTAGCAGGTCACACCAGAATTCCTCTCACAGCACTCATAACAACCGAGGGTGCCGAGGTGCCGCATCCCTTCGCTTTCACAGCAGAGTGCGTCTTTCTGTTCCTCTGCCGCCAAGTTTTGTCGTTGGGTTTCCGGGTCGCGCGACACAAAATCGACCAGCCAGAGTCGGAACAGCACGAGTGGTACTTCCGCACAGTTGGCAAAATCGACCTTCATGGTATAGTCTCCACAGTGTATCGAGAGTGGGCGTTTTTTCGACACCCCGGCAACCGAGCCCAGAGAAAAGGCCACGGTGCCAGCCTCCAGAACTTGGGGGGATGCGGCCCGTAGGGGGCAAAAACCCACCTTGTAGCCTTTCCCAAGATGCAATTCCTCTGGTGGCTTTCTCTGATACACGGAGAAAGAGAATGCCGAATCGCACCAGCGCACTGAAGTTGGCCGCTAAGAACGTGTTCCGCCGAAGGGTAGCCGGGAAGTTTGCCTTCGCTTGTTGCGCCGGCTCCTGAAGGAGAGCGCCGTGCTTCCTCCATTAACCCTCATTTCGCCCGGCGAAACGCTATGAGTGCGCCTCAGCCCTTAGTCTCGGTCGTGATGGTTGTCCGCGATTTCGAGCGTTTCGTCGGCGAGGCTATCGAAAGCATCTTGCGCCAAACCTTTACCGACTTCGAATTTGTGATCTTGGACTTTGGTTCTACCGACCGTTCCAAAGCGATCGCTTCCGCCTATGCCGCGCGGGACCACCGAATCCGGCTACATTACGCGAATTGTGATTTGGTTGAGGCCCGCAACATCGCGTGCTCCATCGCAACAGCGCGCTATATTGCCATTCAGGATGCCGATGACGTCTGCCTACCGGACCGGCTGCTTCGTCAAGTCGAGTTCATGCAGAAGCACGCCGATTGCGCTCTCCTCGGAAGCGCCGCGGAATGGACTGACGCTCAGGGAACATCATTGTTCACGCTGGACTTTCCCACCGAGCATGACGAAATCCGATCAGCGTTAGTCGCGCGGTGCGCATTTTCCCACACGTCCGTCCTCATGCGTCGCGAGGCTTTTATCGCGGTGGGCGGCTATCGAAAAGCGTTTGCTTTAGCTCACGATTACGATCTATTTCTCAGGATTTCAGAGCGCTTTCAGTGCGCCAACCTCAAGGAAGTGCTCGTCAAATATCGACTTCATTTGCAACAGAGTTCCGTCAGTAAGCGCGATCAGCAGATTCTCTGCGCGCTCGCCGCGCGGGCCTCCGCGGCTTGCAGAAAAAATGCGCTGCTGGATCCACTGAATTCAGCGGACACCGTCACACCGAATCTGCTGGCGGCTTTGGGCGTGACTCCAGCCGAAATACAGACAAGCCGCTTCCGGGGCTGCCGGCGCTGGGTGTCCAACGCGATTGCGGCAAAGGACTATTCAACTGCCATCCAGATAGCCGTGACGACGCGGAAATCCGAATGGGAGTATGTCGAACCACGGGACATTGCTTTTCTACATCGAATCCTGGCGGGACTTTATTGGCGGAACGGGCAATTCCGGAAGAGTCTTTCTGCTGCGTATCACGGCATAAGCCTCGCAATGGATAGAGATCTTGCGGGAGATGTGTTGCGGCGCATTTGGGAATACGCGGGCGTCCACTCTAAGGCCGCGGCGCCGAAGCTCACCGGGGCATCCAGGCTATTTGGTCGGCAGCGAGACGCGAATTGATCGGTGCTCCCATACTCTTTCCGGTTACACCCGTTCCTCCAAATTTCTGTGGACAGCCTCTGCGGTTTGAAAACCGTGCTCCACGCATTTCCCGATCGACGGTCCCTCGAGGTAATTGCCAGCAAAATACAGCCCCGGTATGGCGCGCTCGGCCTCGCGGATTTCGCGCACGGCATGCGCGTGTCCCAGATTGTACTGAGGCAAACCTCGCGGATGTTTCCAGATCGCCGAGGTAACAGGCGAGCCTTCGATCTCCAGAATTCTCGAGCGTTCGTGCTCCGCGATTGCCGTGACCTCCTCGTCGGACTTCTCGACGATGGCGGAATCGGTAGCTCCGCCGAGGATGCTCGTTATGGTCATCTGGCCTTGCGGCGCGCGATTCGGAAACAGCGACGAATTCCACACGATGCCCAGCGTTCGATATTTTTCACTTCGCGGAATTAGTACCCCGAAGCCGTCCAGTGCCGCTGCGGTTTGATGGCTGTGATATCCGGCCGCTACCACAACCACCGGTGCGTACGCGATGCCTGAAAGTGTTTGCGCCGCCTTTGCCGAAAGTGGTGCGGCGATGTGCGACGCCACGTAGGCGGGCGTCGCGAGCACCACTGCCCGCGCGTTCATCTGTTCGCTGCGGCCGTTCTGTTTCACCTGGATCTGAAAGCCCTGGTCGACCCTGGTCACAGTATCCACGTGCGCGCCGCTCTTCGCGTTTCCGCCAAGTTTTGCGAACATCGCCTCGGTCAGCACGGCCATACCGCGAAGAAACGCACACAAAGGCGGCGGACCTTGCCTCGCGCCCTTTGCCGGACGCGATTTCATGGCGCCGCGCAAAACGCTCCCGTATTGCCGCTCCCACTCTTCGAGCGTTGGAAACGCGGCGCGCACGCTCAGCTTTTCAGGATCGCCCGCGTAGACTCCCGAAACGAATGGCGAGACCAGATACTCCAGAATTTCGTGCCCGAATTTTCGTCGCACAAACTGTGCAACAGATTCTTCCTCTGGTGGCGGCGTCGTCCGGCCGAAGCTCTCGGAAACGATTCGCCATCGCGAGCCCATGCCGAGCAGGGAACTGGTGAGGATTCCCTGCGGCGCCATCGGAATCTTCCGCAGCCGCCCGCCGCGCAAAACGAATCGCGGCGCTCGCGGATCGGCCTTGCACAAATCGTTTTCGATGCCCAGATCGCGGATCAGCCCCAGCAGCGCTTCGGTACCCTGAAAACTTTGTGGCCCCGATTCGAAGAGGAACCCGTTGCGTTCGACAGTCCCAATCAGCCCGCCGGGGCGGCCATTCGCTTCGAGCAAAGTCACCTGGGTGCCCAGTTGTTGTAGCCGCAGGGCGCAAGCCAGTCCGGAAATGCCGCCTCCAATCACCGCGACTGAGCCTGGGATGGCCATGTTTTGCTCTATCCTAGTGCCTCCGCCCGAGAAAAACACTCAAACAGTGAGACGGCAGGCCAGGTCCCGAGAAACACTCGGTGGGCCGGGCCTGGCGGGCAGTTTTTGCCGCTTTGCGACCGCTTAATGTCACTAATTGAAAGGTTTCTGGGCATCAAAGTCGAAGCTTTTTGCTTCGGACTCGAAGCATTTTGGCCCCCGGGATGACACCATCAGGAGTGGAACGAACTGGCAGGGAAGCTGAGCTTCAGGTAATATCAGGTAATGTTACGGGGCGTACCAGGAGAACCCTATTGGCACTGACAAACATCGAGGGAACGGCAAGCGGCGTAAAAACCCTGGTGCGGGTGCGCCCTCGCGGTTTCTGCGCGGGCGTGGTGCGTGCGGTGGATATTGTGGAATTGGCGCTAGAGGCATACGGGCGGCCGGTTTACGTTCACCATGAAATTGTCCATAACCGCTACGTGGTGGACCAGTTGCGGCGGCGCGGCGCGATATTTGTGGAGTCAATTGAGGAAGTGCCTGTTGGCGCGGTGCTGGTTTTCAGCGCGCACGGAGTGCCGCCGCGTGTGCGCAGCGAAGCCAAAGAGCGCGAGTTAAAAATCATCGATGCGACGTGCCCTCTGGTAACGAAAGTTCATTTGGAGGCTCTGAAATTCGCGCGCGAAGGGCGCACGCTAATTTTGATCGGGCATCGCGATCATCAGGAAATTGTGGGAACCTCAGGCGAAGCGCCGGATCAGACCTTGATTGTCGGAAGCGTTGAGGAAGTGGATCAGTTGCAAGTTCCGGATCCATCCAGGCTTGCGTTTCTGACACAAACGACGCTCTCGCTTTACGACACCCAGGAAATTGTTGCCAGACTACGCACGCGCTTTCCGTCGATTGTTGGCCCGGCCTCTGACGATATTTGCTACGCAACTCAGAACCGCCAAGAAGCAGTGGAAGCTCTCACGCGCGAAGTGGAATTAATTCTGGTGGTCGGCTCAGCGAACAGCTCGAATTCGAATCGGTTGGTGGAAGTGGCCCAGCGCGCAGGAGTGGCGGCGCGGCTGATCGAAGACGCGAACGATATCGATGCGGCTTCTCTGGTAGGTGTGAAGACCATCGGCCTTACGGCGGGCGCTTCCGCGCCCGAGATTTTGGTGGAGCAAGTGAGCCAGCGCCTTTCTGGGTTCGGGTTCACGAACCACCGGGATCTGGATCTGATTCGAGAGGACGTGCGATTTACGCTGCCAGCGGAATTAGCGGCGCGGCTCGGCAGGACCACAAATTAAGGATCGATATTTTTTCGCCCCGGGCAACATCAACCCGAAGGTCAGGAGCGTATGAGTGGCGGCCAAAATCGTCCGCCAGGCGAGTAAGATTGCAGTTCTAGGCGCCCCCACAAGTGCGGCCGCAATGTCGCTTGGCAACGAAGGCGCGCCGGCAGCGCTGAGGGCAGCGGGCCTCGTCGAGCAGCTTATCGAAAGTGGCTACCAGGTTTCAGATATTGGCGACGACGCTCCCCAGCTTTACCAGCCAGACAACGAAAGTCCCCGCGCGAAAAATGTTCCCCGAGTTTTGGCTGCTCTTGAAGCGCTAAAGCCGCGCGTGGAACAAGCCGTCAAGTCCGCTGCGCTGCCGCTTATTCTTAGCGGCGACTGCTCCGTTGCGTTGGCCACCGTTGCCGGCGTCCGCCGGTATTTTCGGCACGTGGGCATGATCTATGTGGATCGCGATGCCGATGCGAATACGCCGGCGACGACGCTTACCGGTTGTGTTGACGGAATGGTGGTTTCGCACCTGACCGGGCGAGGCGCGGCCGAACTCGTGCGCTTCTGGCCCGAGCCGCCGCTGATTCGCGATCCCGACCTGGCTCTTTTTGGCGTGGCGCGTTTGGATCCCGCCGAAGAAGAATTTTTGCGAACCGCGCTGCTGCGCCGCTATCTCGCCGAGGATGTTCGACGGATCGGACCAGAAGCGGCGGCGGAAACGGCGGTTGAACGCGTCCACGGTAAGACGAACGAATTTGTCCTGCACTTTGACGTGGATATAATCGCCGGCTTTGAAGCGACGAACTATAGCGGAGCGGACGGATTGAATGTCGAAGAAGTCCGCCGGGCGCTGGAAGTATTTGCCGCGCAACCGCATCTCGCGGCAATCGAGGTAACCGGATACAACCCGGCAAAGGATTCAGATGCACGTGGCGCAAAGTTAATCGTAGAACTCGTCGCTGGAGTGCTAGCGAAAAGGCTTGCAGCGCTTACATCGCCGCAAGCCGCCGAATCGGTAAATGCGCCCGCACAGCGAGTCTCCGCAACAACGGCCGACGAGGCGGAAACGCCCGCTGTGGCGCCGGGCGAATCTTGGTCGTCCGACGATCTAGTCTCTCCTGAAGGATCTGCCGATAATCCAACGGACGACGAGCCGAACGCCGAGACTTCCGAACCACATTCCAGCGAAACGGAGGAGCGCAAATCTCGGTAGTGTTCGGCAGTTCTCCATTCCCGTGTTCAAACCCGCCAAATTTTTGACTGCGCATCCCGAAATCATCGTGTTCGACGTGGACGGCGTGCTGGTAGACGTACGCGGCTCCTACCATCGAACGGTGCTAGAAACCGTACGGCATTTCACAGGTCAGCGCGTGACGCGCCTGCAATTGCTGCGGTGGAAAAGCCAATCGGGATTCAACGACGACTGGAAACTTTCGACGGCGTGGGTGCAATCGCTCGGAGGGAAATTCGAGCACGACGAAGTGAAAAGCAAGTTCCTCGAACTCTATTGGGGCAAGGATTCCGAAGGCTATGTGAGCCGCGAAAAGTGGCTGCTGCCGCGCAGCAGCCTGCGGCGCCTGGCAGCGAAGTCGGAACTGGCGCTCTTCACGGGGCGGGTCCACAGGGAAGTTGATTACACACTCGATCGACGAAAGGTGCGCGAGTTTTTCCGGACCATCGTGACAGTGGAGGATGTCGAACGACCCAAACCGGATCCGGAGGGCTTGCTGCGGATTTTAGCGGGCCGCGATCCGAACAAGGCGATTTATCTGGGGGACAACGTAGACGACGCTATAGCCGCGCAATCGGCTCAAATCCCGTTCATCGGCATCCTGGCCGCAGAGGCGGCGGTCCGGCGGGAGCGGGTCGCGCTGCTGAAGAAATTCGGCGCCAGGGTGGTTCTCAATGACGTGCGCGATCTCGAGAAGTGGCTACGCGTGGCCACGTTACAAACGGTCAGGGCCTTATAAGCGCTGTTAGGGAAAGGTGAAGCACTACTTGAAATGAACGTTATGCTGACTGATCGGAATTTAACCGCGGTTTCGCTCAACTTTGCCCTGTGGCTCGGCTCCTGCTCTGAGGCTCGGACTGATATCTGAGTTCGTTTTGCTGATAGGTGGCCTTTGCCTTGCAATGCGGGCACTCGCGTTCGACGCCCTGCGGTGGAAACTCAGGTCGCACGGGAATAAAAATGTCAAGTAGCGTATCGCCTATCCGAGAATAGATGAATTGCTTATTGCAGTTGCGGCAGGCCAAACTCCAGCAGGCCATCATTCCTCCGATTTTCGAAGCTAAGTCCATCGTGGCTGTTATACTGGCGAGATCAATCGGGGTTTTCGTGTACGTCGAATAGCTGTGGCCATTAGAGCAAAGCCATTGGCTAGTCAGGAGAATCGCTATGAGTATCAAATCAGAAGAAAAGAAGAAAGCCCCCGAGGAGAAGCCCACGGTTACTCTCCAGGGCAAGGTCGAAAAAATCGTACCCGGAGCACACCCGAGTCAGCCGGAGAAGGCGCAGATTGAGGTCGAAGGCGCGGATCATTTGTACCGCGAGATTCGCGTCGAGAACACTTTAACGGATGGGTCGGGCCATGAGGTGAAGATGAAAGCGGGCGCCCACGTCGATGTGACCATCGAAGCCGATCTCGCAGAAACAACCCCGAAGAAGCGCACGGACAAATAAAATATCTTTCGACCTATCTGCGTCGCATTACGTAGAGACGATTGCAAAAGCGTAGTATTTCTTCACGGACGCGTACGAGACTGGGAAAACCCGCGGCGCTACTCAGTCACACTGTGCGTCGTTAGCCAGCCGTCCAAGATGGCAATGCTGCTCGGCTCAATCGAAGTGAAAGTGATTCCCATTCCCCTCCCACTTAGTGAATAGGCAACCGTACCTAGCGCTTCGAAAACCACGCCATCGTGCGAGATTCTGAGTCCGACTTTCGTTCCACCTACGAAGGGGTTCGTCGTCTCCACAAAGCATCCGGATATATTCAAATCCTCTATGTGCGCGGCAACGTGAGCTTGCGTGTCGAGCGCAATTATTCGAATGCCGGCAACAAACGGAAAACGTTGCTGGCGATGGCGTTTGACAGAGATGGAATTAGCTAGCATCTCCGAGATTCTAAGCCAAGAGACTTGCCCGGTGGTTCAAAACGATGCATAGGTCTGTCTATTTAGTGAACATGCCCAAAAGTTCATCTCCTCCGGTCCCCCCGTTGGCGCCTCAACCGCGGAATCCTCCGCCGTCTCAGTTCCACACGCGGCGTGCGGTATCCACCACCAACTTCAGCTTGGCCCATTGCTCGTCTTCAGTCAGCAGGTTGCCCTCTGACGTGGATGCGAAGCCGCACTGAGGGCTGAGAGCAAGATTTTCGAGCGGGAGGTATTTTGCGGCTTCATGAATTCGCTTCACGAGCAGGTCTTCACTTTCGAGCTGCGGCTTTTTTGAGGTGATGAGTCCGAGGATGGCGGTTTTGTCCTTGGGAATGAAACGCAACGGCTCGAAGGTTCCGGACCGCTCATCATCGTATTCCAGTGAGAAGCGGTCCACTTTCAGAGTCCCGAAGAGCTTTTCCGCGATCGCATCGTATCCGCCCGCGGCATACCAGTGGCTCCGGTTGTTACCGCGGCACAGATGGATAGCGAGCATCACGCCTGGTTTGCTCGCCGCCTCAAAGCAAGCATTGTCCGCCGCGATCGCTTCGTCGAGAGCTTGTTCGGGATCCATCTTCATTTCGGTCTTGATCCAATCGCGCCACTTGGGATCCAAGTAGTAGCTGTAGCGGGGAGCGTCGATTTGGATGTACTTCACGCCATCCGACGCGAGCGTGGCGAGGTCCTTCTTCATGATCTCGACGATATCCCACAGCAACGCGGAGTGGTCCTTGTAAACTTTGTCCGTAATACCTCTCTTGAACGAGATTGCGGGAAACTGGGTGGCGCTTGGCAGCAACATCTTAATATTGCCCGGGCTGTGTTTTCTCAAGAATGGGAGTTCGTGCGCCGTCACGGGACGCACCGGGCGAAGTTTCGCATTGACGATGCCGGTTACATGGCTGACATGCGCCTGTCGCTCCTGCCCCTTGGCTCCCCAGACTTCAGTGCTGCGCGTGATTTCGGCGCCGATGTCGAAGCCCTCGACAGCGTCGGTGAAATTGCTCATAAAATTTCTCCGCCGCAGTTCGCCATCGGTGAAGATCTCGAAACCGAGTTCCTTCTGTTTCGTGAGCACGCGGAGGACGTGTTTATCCTCCATGGCCTTCAAAGTCGCGCCATCGGAGCTCTCGCGCGCTGCGAGCAATTCCAGTGGCCGCAGGAAACTTCCTACGTGGTCAGCTTTGAGCGATTCTGGCATGCAGGCACCTCTTCTGGTATTGGGATCGACTTGTCCCTACCAAGAATAGGCGTTCGACGCGTCGAGTGGAAGCGCCAGTTAGCGCGAGGTTCCTCTCGGGTCACCAGCGAATAGGCCAGTTTGGACGATTGACGCGCGTACCGAAGATGTGGATGGGATCAAAACTGGCGTCGACCGGCAGCGCGAGCCTCGCCCGGGGCTCAAGTCCCACGACACCGGCCATAGGACCATCCGTTAGTACCCAGCAGGACACGCGTACCATTGCCCGTGCCGCCCTCAAACCCCATATTTCCATATACAACGGGACGAACCCGTTCAGACGAAAATGGACAACAATATTCGATCGACCGCCGCCCGGGCGTTCGTACGCAGTCTCAACATTCTGCTTAAGTTCGCGCGGATGTATGACTTCGGACATCCGCGCACGGCAAAGCAATTCGAGATTGCCTGGTCTGAGCTGCGCGTGGCGATGGGAGATGATGAGGCTGGATTGCTGCTCGCGGTATCTGCCGACAAGCTTTTGCTGGACGGCACGCCACTTGAATCTTCGGCGGCTGAAAAAAGCTTTGCGAGGATGCTATCTGCGGCTGGAATCGCGAGTGTCCATTTTTCTCCGAAGCTCACACACAAGAGCTTAGCGCGCTTCGTGCGCGGTTTTCCGACCGGAACGGGCGCAATGCCGAGTCAATTGTCGGAACAGCTGAAGGCCGCGCTCGAAGGCGATCCGCACATACACGTGAACGAAGTGTGCTTCGTCCCAGCCGACTCGGCGGTGGCGAAATCGACCATGGCGGCGCAGCTTGCCGCGCGCACGCTCGGCATGAACTCCGAGCAAACGGATCAACTTCTGAACGATCCAGAGAAATTGCTGCAACTGATTGTTGCGGCTGAAGGTATCAAGAGCGGTGGCGGAGGCGGCGGCGAAGGTGAACCGCGCCGCGGCGGGCCGAGAGGGGTCGTTGAGCTTGCCATGGGTTCGGTCGACGGTGGCAATAGGGCTCAGCAGGGATTTTATTCGGGCGTTGCCAAGGATGATTTGCAAAAGCAGGGGACAACTGGCGAAAGCGAAACCGGCGGAGCGGGCGGCTATTCCGCTGTGGACGGTCCGGCCACAACGGTGCGCGATGCTGGAGGATCGCCCGGATCGAGCGGGTGGAATATCGTCGGCGGCACCGGCGGCGGCACGCCCCTTGATCCGAACGCGGGTGGCTTTTGGCTGAAAAAGGATTCTGCGGGCGCGGAAGCGGCGCTCGGGGGACCGATCGCGATAGCTGGAAGTTCGGCAGGCGTAGGCGGCGGAGGAGCTGTCGCTCGGCCGGGCGGTAATGGAAAAATCGAAGGCGTGGAACAGCAGTCCGGCAACAGGCCGAATGGCAGGGAAGGCCTCATGAGCCGGTGGAGCAATGCGTCGTCAGGCATCCGAGGCAGCCGATCGGCGCGGATGGCCGGTTCAACTGCGGTGGAAACCGGACTAATGACGCTGCACGAAGATGAATTGCAGGGAATTCTACAAGTGCTGGCCCAGATCGCGCGCACGAATGGCGGGCCGCAAGAAAATCTGGACATGGGATCGTTCCAATCGCGGCTATCGACGCTGCCTCGGCGAGCGCGATTTACGGTGAGCCAGGCACTTTCGGCGCTGGCGGCGCAAGCGCCCACGGAGTCGTCGGACAAACCGACATTATTGAAGCTGGCCGAGCATATCGCTGTTCGCTTCGCTCTGGAGAGTTACGAGCGCGGAGATGTGAAAGTAAATTCAGTGAAGCAGCTGCTGAGCGAGATGAGCAGCGAGCTGGATGGGCTGCGCAAAATCCTCGGTATCTATGAAGAGAAGATGTCGAATGCCGGGTTGCAGTTACCGCCTCACGCGGAGGCGCTTGCGCAGGAATTCTGGTCGAAAATGCCGGTGGTGAAGAGGAGAGAGATACTCGAGTCGGCAAATGCCTGGTGCGTCCCTCCGGGAAGAATTCAGGAGGAAGTGGAAGCACTAAAATCCCGCGGCGAAAAAGAGGCAGCGGACAAAATCCTGATCAATTACGCGGAGTGCGTGAAGAGCGCCGACGCCGAGGCGCGAAGGCAAGCGGCGACCGGGCTGGCGGAATTGGCCCCACTATACGCGAGCGCGGGCGAAGGCATTTTCGTGAAAGTAATCCGCGAGACCGGCGTGCAGCTCGCCGAGGAGCGTGATTCAGAACTGCAAAGTCTGGTGGGCGCGGCATTCGTGCGATTGTCGCAGGAAGCCGGAAAGAGCCGGGCGTATCCGGCGATGCAGCGGTCGATAGAAGTGCTGGACTACATAGAGGCGGAACGGGCGGGAGCGGGAAAGAGTTTGCGTCCGCGAATATCGATGGAAGACCGGCTGCCGGAATTCATCGATGAGGCGGTGAAGGCGGGAAGGGCGCCGACAGGATTGCAGGAGTTCCTGCGGCGAGTTCCAGAAGCGGCAGCAGAACAGATGGCCGTTCGTTTCGGCCGCGCAGGATTCCGGGAAGATTGCGAACTGCTGGTTTCCATGATCGAAGCTCTCGGCCCGGTCGGGCTCGATCACTTGCGCGCGCAGCTTCTCCACGGGAATCAGGTGCAGGCGATAGACGTGATCGGACTGTTGTGCAGGATGGACGTAGAAACGCTGGAACGTGCATTGCCGGAACGGATGGGGCAATGGAAGATGACGGCCCACGATCGCGTTGTGCGGCAGATCGCATCGAGCGGGGCTTCCATGAGAGGGCAGTTGCTTTTGGAGTTGTTTGATACGCTCGACGCGAGGGTGCGTCCGCTGGCGATCGATGAGATTGGAATGAGCGGTGAAAAATCAGCCGACATGCGGCTGCTGCGTCTTGCGGAAGGGGATCTGCCGAGTGGAGCAACCGAATTTCTGCGTTTGAAGGCGATCGAGGCTCTCGGCCGGCTGCGCACGGCTGGAGCGGAGGTTGTTCTGCGGCGAGTAGCGGAAGGGCGGAAGTCCTGGCGATGGGCCTACGCATCGGAGTTGCGAGTAGCCGCCGCACAATCCCTCGGAAGGATCGACGAAGAGTGGGCACGAAGTTTCATACCGAAGAGCGGCTTGAGCGTAGCGGAATTGTCCATCGAGATCCTGGACAACGATCCAAATTCATCAGCCGTGAGGCAGCGGCGCTATCCTCGCGTACGGCTCGGACATCCGATATCGGGAACGGCCACTAATCCAAAAGAAAGCCTGAGCATCAATATCCCGGAGATAGGGCTGGGCGGTGGGGTGGCCGTGTGTGCGTATGGCCTGCATCCGGGAAGCATTGTCGAGGTGCGGTTCAGCGCAAGCCAGCGGCCGGTGAAAGCGCAGACCATTGTGCGAGACGCGAACACAGAAGCGCGGGCGTTCGAAGTGGTGGATATGGACCTCACGGAACGCGCCAAGCTGCGAAGACTGCTGGTGCAGTTGGGCGGAACCGAGAAGCCGGTCACGGCGGAACAGCGCAACCGCCACGGCGGACGCACGATCATCGTAGGAAGCTAACGATAATCACGGAGCCGGAACGCGTTTGTTCGATGCGGCACGCGCGGAGACGACCACCGGCCGCGCATTCTCCGCCGCGCGTAGCGATCCGAGCCTAACTTCAATTACGGCCAACCCCGCGAAACTCAACACCGAGACCGCGAAGGCTTCGATAGGCGACATTCCCCGTTCTTTCAACGCTATTCCGGCAAGCACAATGGTGACCATGTAGCAGAAGAGTGCGACCTGCACGGGGGAACATCCTCGGGCAAGTAGGAGATCATAAAAATGACTTCGATCGCCTTTGAGCGGAGAATTTAGGCGGCCTATGCGGCGGAGGATCGTGAGCGCGGCGTCGAGAAGAGGCAGAGCGCACAATAGGAATGGGAACAGAAGGGCGGGAACGGTGCGGACCGCAGCCTGAGATCGCCAGAAATCGAGGGCGAGGAAAGCGATCATCAAACCGAGGGCATTGCTGCCGGAATCGCCCAAAAACATTTTGGCCGGCGGAAGGTTGTAGAGCAAAAAGCCGGCACACGCTCCAGCGAGACTGAACGCAAGACCAGAAGAGAATGAGTAGCCGGTGGCACCGGGGAACATTGCGTAAGCGATGGCAATGATTCCTGCGATGCCCGCGGCGATACCGTCCGCGCCATCCAGAAAATTGAAAGAGTTCACGAGAAGGACGACAAAAAAGCAGGTGATAAGAAAGCTTGGGATCCCACCGACCGGCAAAGCGACGCGCCAACCGGCCGTCCAAAGCAAAGTTGCACCGACAATTTGAGCCGCGAGGCGGGGAATTGGCGAGAGGCCGCGAATGTCGTCGACTAAACCGCTCGCCCAAATGAGCCCGAGCGAGGCGAAGAAGGGCCATTCGAATTGTGCGGCAACGGGCTGACATAGAAGTGCCGCCACAACGATGGCCAGTACGACAGCGACGCCGCCGAGGCGCGGAATCGGTCGCGCGTGAATTTTAAGGCGTCCCGGGAAGTCGAGAACCTGCCAGCGATGGCAAAACCAAATCAGGAGCGGTGTCAACAGAGCAGTTACCACGAGCGCCGTGGCGGCTTCGAGGGTGGCGTTCGCTTTCATGCGAGCAGCCTGTGCGCTGCGCGCCGGATGTGGCGAACTCGGACGCGGCTGATTTTCCTCGCCAGTCCGCGGATGCCGGACTCGCGGAAAGCGGCGCGGGCATCACGGGCATAGAGATGCAAAAGCCCGTGCGAGACATCGCGATAGAAGAGATGGGTTGCCGAGCCATCGGTGAACTCGGCGGATAGGGAGCGAAAACGTTCCAGGATTTGGCAGCTTGCCTGTGGCGAAGGAACTTGCCCGAAGCCACTTGCGGACAGAAGCACCGGGCGAACTTCCACACGCACGAGCTTGCCTGACGAATCCGCGGAGACCACCACAATGAGGCCTTCGCGCTCGAGCGGAGAAGCAATGTAGCCGGATGCAATGCTGCCGAGTCCGTAGAAACAGAATGATGCAGCGGCGTCGCGGCCACGCAACTGCACCTGCTTCGCTCCGGCGATCCGATGAGAGTGAGATGCCGCGACGATTGTGAAACCGCAATCCGCCAGCGCATCCATGAGGCGGACTTCCTCGGGATCGGCGCGGTTTGTGCGGAGGCATCCAGCGTGCAGTAGCGCAATGGAAAGGTGCGCGCCCTGTGATTTGATTGACGCGAGAGCCTGAGTTGCGCGAGCGATCGTGGCGGGCTCGCATCCATGAGATTTGGTTGTGGCGAGATCGTGGGATGCTCGAGCCGCTGCCCAAAAGCCGACGCGAATATCCCCGGGAATTTGTGCGACGAATACGTCTGGCGTATCGCTAAGGGTGCGACCTGCTCCGAGAGGAATCATTTGGCGCGCCTCGATTGCGTGGCGGGCGCGCGCAACGCCTTCGTGGCCGTAATCATAGGCGTGGTTGTTGGAGATGCCGACGATGCGGGCGCGGATTTCGTCGAGATAATCGAGGACGGAGGCGGGTGCGGAAACGATTTGACCCAGGCCGCAAAGTTTGCGGGGCGGCAAGTTTTCCGTTTGAAGAGGACATTCGAGGTTGACGAACGAGAGAACGATGTCGTCAAAGTGGCTGGCGAGCGCAGTGGCTGCGGTTCGCCAGCCGTACGGTGCGGGGACGTCTATCGCGCCCGCGGGCAAAAAGTCGCCTGTGATTGCGATTTTTGCCGCGACCGGGTCGGCGGTGGCGGATTCCCATAGGACGAGGCTAGGCGCGGTGGAATTAGATTTTTCTTCAATCATGCCGACATCCGCGAAAACACGAGTTGCAAAACGCGCTTGCGCATCGGGTGCGCCCACATCGGGATGAGAACGATGGTGGTGAGAGCCGCGGCAATTGCCGCCGTCGCATCGGCGGAGAAAAGCGAATGAACCGGCAAGCCGCGGAAGAACGGCAGAAAAATCATGGCGCCCGCGACACTGGTGACCACAATTGCCACGCTCTCTCGCGGAAGAAGTTGAATGAAGGGAGCATGGTTCTGAAGATGGTAGCCGGCGACGATGATGCAGTAACCGCATGCCAGTGAAAAAGCGCACGCGCCCGCCACAGCGATCCCGCCGCTAAAGTGGCCTGCCAACGATCCGAGAATCGCATTGAGTATTGCAGTGATTACGCAACCGACCGAGACCCATCGGAGCGCGCCGGTGCCCAAATCCACGACGTATGCTGGATTGCTGAGAACGTTAATGAGCCACCCTGCAGAGAGAACCGCCACGAATTCGACGAATGCTGCTTCGTAGCGGCCGATCCAAACACGCGAGATCAGCGGGCTGAGAGCCGTGAGCAGAGCGAAGGCCGGAAAAGCGAGAAAAAATACCAGCCGGTAGGATTCGCGATAAACGGCGGGGATAGAAGCCGGATGGCGTTGTTGGAGGCGCGAAATCGTGGGCACCAACACCTGATTGGCTTGGACGATGACTTCGCGCAGCGTGATCACGGCGCGCGCTGCCATCTCGTAGAGGCCGGTCAAGCCTAGGCCGCCAAACTTGGCGATCAACAGCTTGGTAACGGGTTCGCGAAGCGATTGGCTTAGAGTGATGAACTGGAAATGCAGGCCGTAAGAGGCCATCTCGGAAAAAAGAGCGCGACTCCAGCGATACGGAACAATCGGAAGCGCGGGCACTCTCTTGCGGAGCAGCAGCCAAGTGATCGCGAGAATAGCCGCGGCCTGAATGGCTTGCGCGTACGCGAGCCCCAGAAGACCGTGTTTGGGAACAAGAAGAAAAGCGAGCGGGAGATAGGATAACGCTCCCGCGACTTCGAGATAATTGCAGACGGTGATGAGTTCGTGCCCCGCAAATCCAGCTTGCAGAAGCCCTTCGAGGACATTGAGCCAAAGCGAGACGAACGCCAGCGGAAGAATTGAGTTGGCTTCGGCCAACCGGGACGGAGGCAGGACAATGTGGAGCGCCCATCGCGCCGCCGGATAGAGAGCAACGGATACGACGGCCAGCGCCGCACAGGCAGAGATGAGGGCCGTCTGCATCAACGCGGAAACGTCATTTATTCGATCGCGGGCGACATACTGCGCAACGAACTTCACGAGGCTGGTTCCAAAACCTTGATTGGCGAGAGTGATGACCGAAGTGGTGGCGAGAACCAAGGACCAGATTCCGAGGCGATCGATGCCGATTGTCCGGATCAGAAACCGATACAGGAAAAACAAAACCGCGGCGTTGACGATTGTTTGACCGACGGTGGTGATCGCATTGAGAATAATTTGACGTTTCATTTTTGCTCGATAGAAGGCGCAGCGGGGCGGGCGTAATCGGATGGCATGGCGCGATGAGGGCTCCATTTGCCCGTCGTTTTGCCGCCAAAGAATGCAAGCGTGCCGGCGAGAGCCGCGAAGTTCACGAGGCAAAATGACGTGGGTATGGAGCAACCGAGACGGCTCGACAGTCGCGGCGCAATGAAGCCCAGGAACGCAATTCCGTAGAATGCCGATTGCAGTACGAAGAACGCGTTGAACACGGACGGACCGAGCAGGGGGACGTTGCAGAGGATGAGCGCGATCAAGAAATACGGTACGAGCCAGCGCAAAAGCTTATGAGACCAAAGCGCGATGGCGAGCTGGCCATGGCGCGTGGGGTTGAGCAGAGAACGGTGCGATAAGAGCGCTCGAAAGTCCTTTGCGATGATGCGGATTTTCATCCTCAGCATAGATTTCGGATCGATTTGCGAGAGGCGAGTGACAACGGAGAGGCGGCGGTCGAGATAAGTGAGTATTCCGGCTGCGGCGACCTGCAGCGGAAGCGCGAAATCGTCACCTACATCTGACGGTAGAGGCTGCCAAAGCGCCCGCCGCATGGCAAAGAAGGAGCCGGAGGCCATAGCCAATAGCCCACGTTCGCTTTCCACGTGGCGCAGCCATGATTCATAGCGAAGATAGAGGTTCTCGTTTTGAGCCACGCCAGTGTCGCTCCCATTAAGGTAACGCGGAGATGCGGTCACCAGGCCCACGCGGTGGTCATTGAAGTGTTCGACCGCGGCTTGAAGGGAATCGGGGGCGCACAAGCAGTCCGCGTCTGTGAAAAGAAGAATGTCTCCTGTAGCTATGGCAACCAGTGCATTTTGAATGGCGCTTTTACCTCGCTGCTGTGGAAAGGAAACAAGACGAACGCCACGATGCGCGAAGCGGCGCACTACGGCCTCGGTGGAATCGGAGGAACCGTCGCTTCCGACGAGGACCTCGACACGATCGGAAGGGTAGTGAAGTTCGAGCAGGTTGGTGAGCTTCGCCTCGATGCATGACTCCTCGTTGTGCGCCGGAACAATAATGCTGACGCTTGGTTGCCCTGTTCCTCCGACGCGAACTTTGTTCTCACCCAACGCGCCCATAAGCAGGAGAAGCGGATAACCGAAATAGACGTAGGCAATCAGCGACAAACAGACAAAGAAAAGAAACGGCATTCCAGAAGCTCCGATTCCTTAGAGCGCCGCAGCCTCGTGTGCCACTGGCTGGCGGCCATGCGTCTTGAACAGGTCGCGATACGTGATCAATTGAACGCCGCTGCCTTCGATGACGTCTCGCCATTCGCGATTGGTCAGCCAGTACAATTCTTCTTCACGCAGCGTGCGTATCCGATCTGTTTCGGAAAAGCCGCGCTCAAAGAGGCCGGGATGACAAGCGAGTTCAAATGTGCCCGGCGGGAGGTTCGCGAGGGCAGCTTTCCAGCATTCGCCTAGCGCCGCGAGATTATGCCGATCCCTCGACAAAAATGAGATTCGGCTTTCCGGCATTCGCAAGTTGCGAAACGCAATCAGTTGCAGCGCGCTTCGATATGAATGGACAGAAAGGCGCCGCCCCACGGAACCTTCGTGCGGGCCTCCAACTGATTTTCCCTTGGGCCAAACGCTCGACCGCGGGGCGCGAGCGCATAAAAGTTCTTCAGAATTGAGTGCACGGATAAATGGCATCACCGCCGCGGGGTAGAGATGCATGTGATGGTGCGAATCGGCATGCTCCGGAACTACGCCGCGGTCGCGCATCCAACGAATCTGGGCACGGAATTCCGCTTCGATTTCACGACTGGAAGCGCGCCAGGTCCAGAGTTTGCGAATCATGATGTGAGGCGCATGAAAATGTCCCTCGCCATCCACGAGTGAAGGGATTTCGTGGGGAGGCAGTATGGGGCGGCCCGTGCAAATATTGAGGTGAATGCCGATGCCGAGCCGAGGTGCGCTTAGGAGACGGTCTACGGCATATTTCGCCGCGGGCATATTCGCCATCAAAGACGTGCTGGTAAGGAATCCGTAGCGATGCGCCAGAATAATTCCGTCGGTGATTCCACGGGTCAGTCCGAAATCGTCGGCGTTGACGATGAGGCGTCTTTCTCTCATTGAATTACCTGATTCACGATCATCGGAATTTTCCCGCCGGGCCGGGTGATAGGCTCGGCCGCGAGGCTGGCGGTGACTGTCATGTGGGGGCCCGCAAGATCTGCGACGCGCGCGCGAATATGCATCAGTTCGCCGGCCGCGCGGTTTGCATCTTGCGTGGGACGCACCACGGCGCGAACGCTCAGGTGGTTTGCCCGGTCGTGAACGAATTGGCAGAATTGCAGCGACGCCGATTGCTTCAGAAGCTGATTTAAGGCGCGGGCTGACAGCAGACGGCCGTCCGGGCAGCGAAGAAGATCGCTTTCGCGTGTGATGGAGGGAACAACGAGCGGAAATGCGCGGCCGCAGTCGCAAGCAGTGGTGGTTTGCCAGCGGCCACGATCTCCGATGCGGTAACGAATCAGAGGCATCGCGTCGTTCAGAAAGCCAGTCCAAACGAAATAGCCCTCTTCGCCGGGCGCGACGGTTTTGTGGTTTTCATCCAGGATTTCGAGGAATCCGTATTCGGGAGCGAGGTGCATTTGTCCGCGCTCGCATTCCTGGATCAGCCCGCAATACTCCGTCATTCCATACGTATCGAAAACGCGCGTCGCGAATGCATCTTGAATTTTGGCTCGGGCGGCGGGTTGCAGTGGCTCACCGCTGGTGAAGATCGCGCGCATGGGAATGCGCGTGCCGCTGTCGAGGACAAAATCCGCGAGAATAGTTAGAGTTGACGGGAATCCCTCGAGAACATAGCCGGAGCGCTTTTGCAAAAGAGCAATGTAGGAGGGCGCCGATGCTTCGGAGAGGTGAAAGATGCTCATGAGAATCTGGCGTTCCGCGAGGTTGTACGTCCAATACGGAGGGCTGTCGCGATGTGCCGGAACAGTACGCGAACCTTGCAAGGTGATGCGAGGGTGGCGCGGCCTAACGCCCGCCCAGGCCCATTGACGAAGCAGAAAAGCCCAATTCTTGGCGGCGACAGCTTCCGTGTAAGCAACGCGAAGACTGGTGCCCGTGGTACCCGTGGTGCCGGCGCGGATGCGGCGATGCCATTTGACATTGCGGGAAAGCAATCGCTCTTGATTGTGGAGGACAGTTTCGCGGTTAAGAACGGGGAAGCGGCGCAAGTCGCGCGGGCTGTGAAGGGGGTCTGCGCTGTAATCCGAATAAAACGGAACGGTGCGGATCGCGTGATCGATAACGTGCTGCAGGGAACTGGTTTGATATTGGGTAATTTCAGAAAGGCTCCAGGACTCGTAGCTGCGGAGCTTGGACAGCAGCGCCATAGTTTTCCGTGAATAGCGGATGCGCGCGAGCAGCGATCCGCGCATGCTAACGAGAAGATGACGTGCAGGCGACGGGCAGCGATCGTAGATCGGCTGCAAACGCGGCAAATTGCTCCTCACAAAAGGTTCGAGCACGCCGAAAGAACCTCCTCGCCGGGTTCCGGCATAGTCCGCTTCATAGGGTCTTCTGCAACGCGCGCGAAAAATCTTTGTAATTTGCGAACTTCTTCGAGATTGTTAAATCGGCGGACGACAAGATCCCGGCCGCGCGCCCCCATCGCGGCGGCTGCGTAGGGATTGTCGAGAAGCCACGTAATTGATTGCGCCAATGCCTGGGCGGACTGCGCGGGGAAAAGGAGGCCCGCTTCGGCGTTTCGGAAAAAGGGGCGAATCGGAGGCAGGTCGCTGGAGACCACCGGAAGTCCGCAGGCCCAGTATTCAAAAACTTTTACCGGGATATTCAGCATGAACTTGGGAACGGCTTGCAGCGGGTTGATACCTATGGTTGCTTCGCTGAGCGCTTCGGCCATCTTTTCGTGGTCGAGGCGACTGCGGATTTCGACGAGATGTGCCACACCCGCGGCGTGAATTCGCTGGCGGATCGTCTTCTCGGCTGAAGCGTTGTCGAAATAGCCGATCAGTAGGAGTTTTGTCAGACGATCGCGAGTCGCAAGCAGGCGCAGGGCCTCGATCAGAACGAAGGTTCCAGCGCGTTGCGAAAGCCCTCCGCGATAGACGAGATCAAAGGGTTTCGTACGCGGTGCGGTGCAGGAAGGGAAAAAATCGAGATTGGGAAAATTGTAAAAGACGATTTTCGGGCTGCGGGATTTAGCCAAGCGCCGCATGGTGAATGGGTCAGCGGTCATCACGCCATCGAAAAGGCGAATGGCAAGCCTTTCCATATTTGCGATGGCCTTCGCTGCGAGGGGTTTGAGAGGACCCGGTAAGCCGGCCTTGTTTGCGGCCATTGACGGGAAGTCCTCGTAGGCGTCATACACGACGCGTTTGCGGCAAATCAGTTTGAGCACGAAGGCGAGGGGGAGTAGTTCCGGGTCCTGGAAGTGGTAAAGAGTGGCGCGCTGCTGCAATAGCGTCCTCAGAAGCGCGGGCTGGGCGAAAATGCGACGCAGACGGGTCGAATATTTCTTCAGCGCGATGATATCGATGCCATCCCGATGGGAATTGCCTTTTACCGGTGCGAGGTAACGAATCCCGACACCGCTCTGGGCGAGCGGTATAAATTCCCTGTGAAACGAGCGGCTTTTCAACTCGGTATGTGCCGTGGTGAAGTGGCAGATGGTGAAGTTGCCATCGCGCCGCTTCTCGGCTGCACCGCTAATTGAGTGTTCCCTAGTTGACATTGTTTTATGCCGGGGCCGGCAGCGTTTCGACAAGCAATTCGCGGGAATCCGACTCGCGCGTGCGGACGCCGCGCATTACGAAGACGAGACTGAGAAAGAGCCAAGTTAAACGGTCGGAATTAATGTCGCCGGTATTCGTGGCGTTTACGGCGCCGACCACGAGTAGGGCCGCCGCAAGCTGCGACAGCAGAAAAGCAGGCGAAATGGTATCCCGCAGTTGGCGGATCGCCTCAGCAATAGCCGCCGCGAAGATCGTGCACGCAATCAGGGCGGCGGGGATCCCCAGTTCACAGGCAATTTCAAGAAAGATGTTGTGCGGCCACTTGTACAGTTCGGGATTCGGGGAATAGTAGCGAAAACCCTGAATGCCCGTTCCTACGAGCGGATGCTGCTGAAGCAATCGCCAACCGTATTCGAGCAAGTCGTATCGAAAGCTGAGAAGCCCACTGACGCTGCGGCCACTGACCAATGTGCCGAGATACTGGATGGCGGAGCCCGGAACGCGAGCAAACGGCAGGATCGCGGAGCCGAGCGCCAGAGCACACACCAAATCGAGAATGCGTGAGCGGCACATCACTGCGCTTCCGAGAATGACGAGCGCGCAGGCAATGGCAGGCCCACGCGAACCGGAGCCGATAAGCGCCAGTACGGGAACAGATAGAAGCGGGTAGACAAAGAAACGTCGTGGAAACGAGAAAAAAGGAAGAGCAGCAAACCAGAGTA
The DNA here is from genome assembly GCA_036520875.1 of Candidatus Acidiferrales bacterium. GTDB lineage: Bacteria > Acidobacteriota > Terriglobia > Acidiferrales > UBA7541 > Palsa-295. The sequence goes on along the minus strand of DATDIT010000016.1, from coordinate 14,743 downwards.
TCAGAATCAGCGCGCAAGCGATGTGGCCGAGTCCAATTGTATTGTTGCTGGGAGTGACGAGTCGCTCGGAACCGCCGAGAGCGAAAAGCGACCAGGCGCAAATGGCAAAGGCAGCGACCGCGAAACTGGCAAAGAAACGCACGGTCTGTTGGCGCGTGCCCAGGAGGAAAAACGGCGCCACGATCACAATGCCGGTGACGGTGAGGAAGCGGCCTAGTTTTTCGAGGCCGGCGTCGAATACGGGCGTATACGTGAGGCTGGCAGTCATGATGGCGACGAGAGCGATAAATAGGAAATAAGACGCCGGCATTCTTACTACGCGCTTATGGCGCAACAGGTTTAGCGCAATGCCTACTAGCAAAAGCGCGCCGAGAGCGAGGGTGAGATCTACGGGCAGCAATGCCGCAATCCGGTCGTCGCCTTTCAGATCGCCGATGACCACGTAGAGCGCGAGCGCCACCTCCGGATAAATGAGCAGAACCAGAACCGCGGCGACGCCAAAGAGCGAATAGAAGAACGCATGCGCCACGCTGGGACTCCAGAAAGCGGCCATGCCCGCGGCAAATGAACAGATCAAAGCAGCAGTGCCCCAAAGCTGCAGGCGCAGCCTTTGCGACGATCCGGTAAGTTTAATGGCGGCGTCCATTTGTGACTTAGTGCGGTGACTCGGCAACGAACAGTACATCCTCAACGTGAGTGATCGCTTTGAGATCGACCGGTGTCACGCCACCAACCGGGTCGCGAACGACATAGCCGTAATCCCCCATAAATGTTTCAAGCTCCTGAATGCTGCGGCCCAGCAACGAATACGCGCGGGGCGCAATTTCGCAGATTATGGGTGGACGATAACTGAAGCGCTCGAAATATCCTTGAATGCCTTTCAAGATAGGCAGTTCGAAGCCCTCCGCATCGATTTTGATCAACCCGATTTTGCCGACATTGTGAGTCAGAAGGTACGAATCGAGGCGCGCAACAGAGACGTCCAGGGTAGAGACAATGTCCGGTTCCAACTTGTACGACGCAACGAAGGTGCTCTGTCCGGGCTCGCGAGTTACATAGATCTTTTGAGGACCGGCGATTTCGCCGAGACCGTAAGAGTTGGGAATGATTGAGTGAGTGGGATTCAACTGAACCAGTTTGCGAAGCCGTTCAAAATAGTCGGGGACGGGCTCGAAGCAATGGACTTGTCCACGCGGGCCCACGAGCCCTGCGCCGATGGCCGACAGATAGCCAATATTGGCGCCGACATCGATGAAGGTGTCGCCGGGCTTCAAGAATCGCTTCATCGCTTGGATCAATACGAGAGCATAGGAGCCGAAATACATGGGGGCTGTGGCGCGGTAGTGCTCCAAATCGAATTCGAAAGTAACGTTGCCAATGTATTTGCGAACAGGCAAGGGCGGCATGCGTCGCGCGGTATTCAACTTGGCGAGCATCAACCGGCAAAAAAGCGCCGGATCTTTGGCAATGATTGTGGCGGCTCGTGAGGCGGTGGCTTGTAGATGCATGGTGGCTCGTTTCGCTAGCTGAAGTGGGCCGGCGGCGCGGCCTCGCTTTCAAGGATTTCCGCGTGCGCGAAAAGGCGCTGCAGTCCGGTCATGCACACGAAATCGGATTTCCGGATGCGATTTTCTTTTCCGTCGCGGTACACGCCGAGCTTATTGCCGTGCAAATCGAGCTTGATGGCCGTCCGAGGCCGATTATTTGGATCGCCCGGGCGCGGCCAAGACGGCCCCTTGTGGATGCCATTGCCGTGGATAGCCACGACGCTGCCGCGTTTTGTGCGCAAAACCGCCCAATGGCATCGAGGATAAATGCGCTCGACTTCATCATCACCGAGCCGGCCGTCGTTCGCTGCGATTCCGAGATCGCGCGATAATCGCGGACGGCACGAGCGGGCATCGTAATGATTGGAGCCGGGAATGTAGACTAGCGGGCCGCGCGTGTCGTCGATATCCACCAGGTAGATAAATATTTGGAGCGAATCAGATTCGTCATTGTCCTTGTGAAAATTGCTGGAGTGCAGCGGGCGCTCATGCGGAAAATCGCGGACCACCGTAACGCGATAGAGGCTCGGTATGTAGCCCAGAAAGTTCGCCGCGATTCGAAGAATGCTTATGTCAAACGCGACGGGCAGCAATTCCGGGATGTGAACGAGCGGATCGGCAAGCGCGATCATTTTCTCACTGGCGGCGAGGTCCTCGTAGCTCAGCCCTTCCAGAGTGCGGCGTTCGCCGTTCTGTATCGAATAGGCTCGAGTGAAGTCGATTTGCAGATTGCGGAACATTTCGTCGGCCTTCGAATAGATGCGGTCGATTAGTTCGTCCGGAAAATACCCGGGAAGCAGGGAATAGCCGTGCGCTCGCAAAGACTCGATATTTGACTTTTCGGGAAGGCTTGGAACCAGGAGGCCGTGGTTTCCGCGGAAAGATTGCCGTGCCGCGGCGCCGGCGACTCGCCGAGAGTAAAAAAGCCGCGCTCGACAAATCGCGCCGTAGAGGCCAGGTCGATTCCTCAAGGCGCGCAGCCAGAAGGGGGAACGGGCGCCTCGCGGCTGCCTGACGGAATGCGCCGGTATTGCCGCGGATGTCATGTGCATTTGTGCGCCCCCTGCGTCACGCTATCGCTGAAACACTTCCTCGCCGCTTGACCGCACCGAAGTCTGGAGCGGTCTCGCATTCGGCTAATGTTTGGCGCAGAGCGAAACTCACTTCTTCCACCTGGCCGCTCGTCATACCTGGAAAAAATGGCAACGCGAGGCACTGCCGGCATGCTGCTTGCGTGTGCGGAAGGTCCTGAATCGTCGCCCCGCAAAGTTCTCGAAAATAGGGCTGCTCGTGAATCGCAGGGAAATACGCCTGGCATTCAATTCCGCGAGCGCGGAGCCTGCCCATCACCTCGTCGCGGCGGCGCGCGTACGGTTCGCGAAGTCGAATCACATAGACGAACCAGCTTCTCAGCGCATCCTCGGGATCGCGCATGGGAAGAATCTCTGAAACGCCGTCGAGCGCGAGTGAATACATCGCGGCAAGGCATCTCCGCACCGACAATAATTCGTCAACTCGTTCCATTTGCGCGACGCCGAGAGCGCAGTGCAAATCGCTCAAGCGATAGTTGTAGCCAAGCCGCGCGTGGCGCAACCACGCGGAATTCTCGTCGCGCCCTTGGTTTCGAAGACTGCGGCAGAGCACGGCAATCGATTGATCGTTAGTAACGAGCATTCCTCCCTCACCTGTGGTGATCTGCTTGTTGGGGTAGAAGGCGAAGACGGCGGCGTCGCCAAAGTTGCCGACTCGCCGCCCGCCGCATTCCGCGCCCAGCGCTTCGCAGGCATCTTCCAGGACGCGCAAATTGTAGTCGCGGGCGATTTCAAGCAGCGCGTCCATTGCGCATGGCAAGCCAAACAAATGGACAGGCAGAATGGCCTTCAGAATGTTGCCGGTGTTCCTGTTGACGGCATGCTCGCGACCTGGGTCCCAGCAATAGTCGCGCTCCAAAATGCGCCGAATTTCAATCGGGTCGATGTTGAGCGTATCGGGGTCAATATCTACGAAGACAGGTACGGCGCGCTCGTAGAGAAGGCAATTTGTGGAGGCGGCAAAGCTGAAGGATGTGGTGAGCACTTCATCTCCGGGACCGATGCCGAGGGCCTTCACGGCTAGATGCAAGGCCGACGTCCCACTATTGGTGGCTACGGCATATCGCGTGCCCACGTAGTCGGCAAAGCGAGATTCGAATTCTTCCAGCATTGCGCCGAAAGAGAGTTGGCCCGAGCGCAGCACTCTGGTGACATACGCGACCTCGGCGTCGCCGATGGAAGGCTTTGAGAGAGGAATTCTCAAGCGACACCCACCGCTCGAGCGCCGGCCTCGGCTGCGATACTCGTCTGGCGCCTGGAAATGCCGTACTTACGCTCGGGAAAATCTGGGAAAAGGCCGTGCAGAAATTGCACAAGGCCCTCGGAGTCGCCTTGCAGAAGGATTTTCTCCATCGCGGAGATTTCGTCCAGGATCGCTTCAGTCCGCGCTTTCTTCTGCCGAACTGTTAGGACGCGGTTGCCGCCCGTAGACAATGCGTGCTCGCCCTCTCCCCATAGCTTTTCGCTGATTTTTTCGCCCGCCCGCAGTCCGATGAATTCAATCCGGATATCGGTCTCTGGCTCGAGCCCGCTAAAGAGCAACATTGTTCTCGCGAGCTCATATATGTTGAGCGGTTTGCCCATGTCGAGAACGAACGTTTCGCCGCCGGAGCCGAGCGCGGCGGCCCGCAAGACGAGGTGCGCCGCCTCCGGGATAGACATGAAATAACGGGTGGCGCGAGGATCGGTGACCTGGACGGGTCCTCCCTTCTGAATCTGTTCCCAAAAGAGCCGGAGGACGCTGCCTGTGCTTCCAGCCACGTTCCCAAACCTTACGGTCGAGAATCGCGTGCTAGCTGCGCCCGCGGAGCTGCGTGCTAGCTCTCGAATGCAGAGTTCGGCCAGCTTCTTCGACAGGCCCATGTAGCTGCGGGGTTCAACGGCCTTGTCCGTGGAAATGTTGACGAAGCGCCCGACGCCTGATTCGATCGATGCTTCGGCGATGTTTCGTGTGCCGAGCACGTTGTTGCGAATCGCTTCTTCAGGGTGCATTTCAAGCATGCCCACATGTTTGTGCGCCGCGGCGTGGAATACGATTTGCGGACGCTCGTCGAGCAGGATTCTGGAGATGCGGTCTTTCTGCAACAAATCGGCAAGATACGGTTTTAGCTGGGCGGCCCCCAGATGATCGGAAAGCTGAAGATTGACGTAGAAAAGTGCATTTTCGGATTTGTCGAGCAACAGCAGCTTTCGCGGACCCGCAAGAGCGATCTGGCGGCAAAGTTCGGCTCCGATGCTGCCGCCAGCTCCGGTGACCAGCACGACTTTTCCTCCAACGAGCCGGCGAGTTTCCTCAGGGTCGACGCGGACTTCGTCGCGTTGCAGAAGGTCTTCCACGAGGGGGCTGCGAAAATCCCGAAGTGATACCCGGCCAGCGGCGGCTTGATCAAGTAGCTCGGTTACCGATGGCAGGGTTTTGACAGGCAGGTCCGCGCGCCGGGATGCACTGAGGATGCGCCGCATTTGTGATCGCGTGGCGCTGGGCATGCAGACGAGGATCTGATCGGCTTTTGTGCGCGAGGCGATTTTTAAGAGATCCTTTGTGCCTCCCATTACCCGCGCGTCATAAAAGACGCGATGCCACTTCTTGGAATCGTCGTCTACCAGGGCCACCACCCGGCCCAGGGCCGTCGCGCTAAAGGCAAATTCTTTCAGAATGGCCAGTCCCGCATCGCCCGCACCCACGATGATCGTCCGCTTGGCGCGTTTGCGGGCGCCAGGCACTGGCCGTCGCATAAAACGTGAGCCGAAGTGCAATCCGCACCACAAGAGATGAAGGAACGCCGCATCCATCAGGAACACGGCGGGGGGTACCCGCAGTCGTTGAAATTGCGATAGGACGAATAACGCCAGAACAGCTTCGCTGGCGACAACCGCTTTTGCAATTGCCATGGCATCTGGGAGGCTCGAATGCCGAAAGGAGCGCCGGTACAAGCGGAAGCTAAATGAGGCGGCGAGACGGGAGAAAACGGCGAACGCGAGAGTGCAACGAAGCACTTCCATCGCCCAGGTGGCACCGCGCATCTGGGCCGATAAAAATACTGCGCTGGAATAGGAGAGCGCGGCGAGAACCAGGTGGGCGCAGAGGACCAACGCCGATCGTTTGAATTGTCCGGCCTGCTTCTCGAGCCGCCGAAGGCCGCTGAATAAGCCTTCGACGGCCTGCGATCTGTACCGAGTGGCCTGTCCGACAGAGAGGGTTCCCATTAGTAGACCCCGTTGTTGCGTTTTGTAATTGCCCGCACCGCCCGCTCGCGCCTGTTCCCGCTGGCCCAAGATCACCGCGACCACAGCCGGAAAAAGCGCGTTACAGTTTTAGGCGGGCCTCCTCTTCCTCACGGCTGGGGAGACCAACCACTCGGTTCCTCGCGGGAGCAAGACCCATCCCGCCATCTACACTAAAGTATTCGGTAGAGCGCCTCCGGGATCGGATAGGTGCGCCTGTTCAAAACCGCCCCCAGCACGGGAACTCGTGCCGCATCGAGTCTTTCTCTGGCCATTCGCGCCGGTTCGCGCCGGGTCGAATTTGAGCCGACGACCAGAATAATTCCGTCCACGAGCTGCGCGATCGGCACCGCATCGGCATGCGGATTGATGGTAGGCGTGTCGATCAGCAAGTAGTCGAACTCATGGCGCAGTTCGGCTAGACGGCTGCGCAGTCGGCCGGGCTCTGGTGCAATCTTTCCGAACTTTTCAACCATGCCGCAGGTCATGACCCACAGGTTGGCGATTCGCGTGGCCCGGACGAAGTCGCAAATCGGCATCGAACACCTCATCGCCTCCGCGAATCCGATGCCCTTTTCGACGCGAAACTTTTCATGCAAGGAAGGTGACCGATAATTTCCGTCGATTACACAAATCCTCGCGGCAGCCTGTCGGGCGAGCATCTTGCCGGCGTGTGTGCAGATCCAGCTGCAACCTGCTCCTTCATCCACTCCGCAGAACGCAACGGCGGCGGGTGGTCTCTCCGCGTCTGGGAAGATGAAGACTCGCTGCACCAACTTGATGATTTCGTCTTCCACTGCCGATCCATTTGAGGAAGTGCGCTCAGCAGGCGCGGGCCCCGGCGTGGCTTCGGGTCTTATGGGGACTTGAAACTTCGCGGGTTCAGATACTTCCCGATGCAAAATATCGAAATTACGGCTCACGGTCGCTCCGGAGAGGGTTCTTGGCCGTTCGGCACTGCCGCCGATTTTGCCGAAAGCGTTTGATGGCGTTTCAGATTCAGCGGAAGCCGGGCCTTTTGGCCCCGTTTCAATTGCTCGGGGTTCTTGTTGACTACGCGAGATATTTGGTGAACGGAAGGCGTGACGCCCGTGGCGACAATGAGAGAGAGAACCGGCGCCGGGAAGACCGTTGACTCGATGCTAGGCGGGACATCGAGCGGGTGGGGTAGCGCGGTCTTCCGGGTGGCGCCGGACACGACACCGAGACACATGGCGGCGCCGGCTGCAAGGAACAACGCAAGCATGCGGCGAGAGCGCCAAGGCATGAAACGAATCGGAATTGATTCCCGAACGCCAAGCGAAGCCGGCGTTTGAGGAAAAGCGTGCGTTCGGCTAGGAGCCAGGATCTTTTGCCGGTCCGGTTGATGAAAAAAGTCTTCGAGGGAAAGATCGGCGATGGCCGCGTTAACGGTTGGCCCGTCGATCTGGCGTTCGCCATTCGCATAGGCGAGCTGCATCGAATGAAAGCAAAGATTGTTTATATTTCGCGGAATGCCGCCGCTCTGCTCGGCAATCAGCAGGCGAGCGGCCGCTGAAAACAGGGGTGGTCCCTCGTATCCGGCGACCCATAGGCGGTGATAAATATAGGCGATGGTTTCCTGCGCGGTGAGCGGAGCCAACCTGATGATTGAGGAAATCCTCTGACGAAGCTGCGCCATGGACGGTAGCGCCAATCGCTCCGCGAGTTGCGTCTGTCCGGCAAGCACGATATGCAGCAGCTTGGCCCAGGGAGTTTCGAAGTTAGAAAGCACCCGAATAGACTCGAGGACTTTTTCGTCCAGGTTCTGAGCTTCGTCGATTACGAAAACCACGCGGCGGCCGGCGTGCATTTCGTCCTCGAGCGCGCGATTCAAGGCGCCGTGCATTCCGGGGAGATCCTGGCCCTTTGCGTCCACGCCAAGGTCCGCGAGCAAATAGCGCATCAGTTCCCGCGGAGTTCCGGCATTGTGAAAGAGGTAAGCGGTGCGGGCGCGGTGACGGAGGCTCTCCAGATAGTTCAAAAGCAAGGAAGTTTTCCCGGTTCCTGGTGGTCCGATCAGGGCAAGGAACCCGCGATTCGAATCCGTCTCGTTAAATAGAGTTGCGATGGCTTCGCGATGCTGCGGGCTCAGGTGCAGGAATCGCGGGTCTGGCGTCACGCCGAATGGCTCTTCGATTAGTCCGTAGTGTTCGAGAAACATTTCTATTCGCCCGACGTGCTTTCTGGAATCGATGCCAAAACCGTGATTTCGAGATAGCGTCCGAGTTCGCCGGGCGTCCGGAATGAGGGGTCCAGCCGATCGACTGCATACGCCGATCCCACGCTGGTAATCGAGGCCATGAAGAATCCACCCATCAGGAGCCAGCCGAGGTTTTGAACCGGAAACGCCGGAGCCGTTGCCGCTTCGGCGATCGAGACGTTTACAATGCGCCTTCTGTCGAGCGCGTCAGAGATTCGCGCCTCCTCCCGCTTTTGCGAATAAAGAAGATAATTTGCTTCCGCAATTTTTACGGCGCGGGCAAGATCGTCTTGTGCGGCTTCTTCTTGGCCGAGTCGCTGACTAACTTCCTGGTAATGCCTGACCACGTGAGCTGCGGCGGCCGCGTGGGCGGTTAATTGGACGCGATCGGCCTCGGTCTTTGCCAGTTCGGTCGCGCGCCAGTCCTGCGCAGGCACTCTGTCGGTGGTGATTTCCTCAACTGGCGCTTGGCGCGCTTCTGCAATGGCTTTTTGCGTGGTCTGGATTTCTGTCTCAATTGCGCGGACGAGTGGATAACCGGGCGCGTATTTGATGAGCATTTCGGTACGTTTCAACTCGAGAGAAACGAGCGCATCTTCCAGATGGGCGAGCAACTCCGCGTTGTCTAGTGTTCTGGTTTGCGTTGTCTGGCGCTCGGGCGCCGCTTCTGCCTGGACTCGGAGCGCTCTGGCGCGCTCCGCTGCGGCATAGGCCGCGACGCGATCCTGTTCCAGTTCAGCCTGAAACTCGGCGAGTTTTTCGATCTGAAGCTGTTTCTGCGCGGAGGGATCGGCGACCTCGTCGTGGCGATCGAATTTCGTAAGCTTCTCTTCGGCAGTGGCCAGATCGTCGCGATAGCGGGCCGCCTGTTGGTCAAAAAAAGTGAACGTGCCGGCGGGACGATGTACCGCAGCATGCTTTTCCTGATAGAGGGTTGCGAGCGTCTGGAGGACCCGGGCCGCTAGCCGGGGATCGCGGTCCGTGTACGCGACTCGAATGAGATTCGTTTTCTGTAGCGGATCGACGACCAAGCGATTTTCAAAGGCTTGCACCGAACGCGAGAGACGAGCGCCAGCCGCCGAATGCACGCCGCGAATGCGGTCCCCGATGCTATCCCAGAGAGTATCGTGGTTCGCTTCGAGGCCGCACTTCAGTACCACGCTCTCGATCAAATCGCGGCTTTTCAGCAGCTCTACCTCCGAGTTTATGTCCTCTTCGGATACGGCGGGCATTGGGGCTGACGCACTCGTTTCGGTTGGGTTGGGGCTCACCACCGGGTCAGTGCGGTCACGGTTCACCAAAATCTTCATCTCGGCCTGGTAATTTCGAGAAACGAAGAGGGCGCTGACTACCGCCCCCGCCAAAATGCCGACAAAGATGAAGGACGCCAACCGACGCTGCCTGAAGATCGGGGCGGCCAAATCTCTCAGTGTGACGGGTAACACCGCGCTGTTGCCATGACGCCGGTCAGTTGGGTAAGCCATTTGCGCTAGGGCCTTTTATTGCACTCAAGGCTGGTAATACGCTCCCAGTCCAGATGAAGGAATAAACTTCTTCGCCTTGGAGATGAAATTTTGCGGCACGTAGAGCATGTCGCCCGGGCGAAGCTCGGTGTCTTCGCCCAAATCGCGCCCGCGCAAAACATTTTTCAGGTTCAGGGATGTCACTTCGTACCACGCATCATTTTGGCGGCGGAAGAGCAAGACCTGAGAATGACGCGCCGCTTCATTGAAACCGCCGGCGACGGCGATCGCTTCGGTGACTGAAGTCGGCCCGCGCAGGTCGTATTTTCCGGGATGGTTCACCTGCCCGCCGACGGTGAAAAATGGCTTGTTGAAATCCTTCAGGTCCACGGTGACGAGCGGGTCTTTCAAAACATTTGCATAAGCCGCTCGGATCGCTTCCACGGATTCGCGCGTGGTTAGTCCCTCCAGGTGGACATCTCCGGCCCCGGCGAGACTGACAAAACCATCAGGTTGAATGCTTGTAGTCTGGTCGAATTCCGGCGTAAGAGGGAAAGTCACGGCGATTACGTCACTCGCGCACAAACGGTAACGGTTATCTCTATGCTGGAGAGGAGATGCGCCCACGCCGCTCGGCTCTATAGCTGCCGGGATAGCCACCGGGGGCGTCGAAGCGGCCGCATTTTGGTGCGCGAATACCGGAGGGACGAAAAGGGATGCGAACGCGAGCGCCCAGATGACCGCTTTTAGCTCGCGCATAACACCATTCGCCTTGGCGACATCACATCCGGCTCCTTTTAGTTTAATGAGTGTGGCTTCTTGCTGGGCGGGTACGCTACGCGGTCCGGATGGTTGACGCAAGTGGCCTAAAATCTTGGTGGTAAGGCTAATTCGTACCATTCGGCCCATAACATCGGAGCCAGCCCGGGTAGGTCATTACTCCTTTGTGGAAAAGTCAGACTGGTACTAGTCCGAAATCAGAATGACCTCATCCATTAGAGACAATCGTTTCAGGAGAGGAACGTACCATCTCGTCGAGGACATTCTTTCCTCGTATCTTTTGGCCAGAAATGCGCCGACGCTCGAATCTGGGTACGGCTAAGGTGCGCTTAATCCTCACAGCTAGATGCTAAAAATACTGCAGACTGTACGTATTCTTTGTACTTGTAATAGCAAGTTGGCGGCGAATAGAATCGCGCCTTCCCGACTCATGAAGACGGTGCGAGGTTCACAATGGGCCATGTGCAGCACGCGCGGAGCTGCGTAAATGTTGTGATTGCTGAAGCGAACCGTTTGAATTGCCAGTTGGTCGAAAGCGCCTTTCGCGCGCGCCGGATGGGAGTGGCGATCGTGGCGTCGGCGATTGAGTCGCAGCGGGCTCTCGCGCTGTTTAAGGAGCGCAAACCCGATGTTGCGGTGATCAGTTCACAGTTGGGAGACGGGCCGCTTGAAGGATATCGCTTGCTGCGCGAGTTGCGATCACTGCAATCGAAGACGCGCTCCGTGATGCTACTGGCATCGCGTGAACCTAACCTGATCGTGGATGCGTTCCGGTGCGGCGCGCATGGAGTGGTTTTTCGCGATGAGCCTCTGGAAGTGCTCGGGAAATGCATTCATGCCGTCAACGGCGGACAGGTATGGGCGAGCAGTCAACTTCTGGGCTATCTGTTGGAGGCATTAACGCACGCGACGCATTTCCATGTTCGCGATGGACGCGGCATGGGACTTCTCTCGAAGAGGGAGATTGATATCGTGCAACTGGTTGTGGAGGGCCTGACGAACCGCGCCGTCTCGGAAGAGTTACGACTTAGTGAACACACGGTAAGGAATTACTTATTCCGTATCTTTGATAAATTGGGAGTATCGACGCGCGTGGAGCTGGTCCTCTACTGCTTCCAGGAGCGGCAACAGTCTCTTCTTGGCGGCACGCCCGTCTCGGAGACAAGGCGGCAACCGCTGGCGCTTTAGTCCCTCCGGGCGAGACAGTTTCTCGACTCTGACGCCTGCCCGCACACGCGCAGAGCCAGATGACGCCGCGGCTACTTACCAGTGGGTCCGCAGCAATGCAGGTACTGGAGAGTGTGGCTGCTTTGGCATGAATGGCGGAGCGCTTTCGGGCTCGTTAAACTTTCATGGCCGTTGGTCGGCGGTCGTAGATTTCAGTGCGAAGCATGGCGCCGATGCGCCTCCGGCAGGCGATTCTCTAACTCTCATATCGTTCTCGGCAGGAGCGCGTTACCAAATTGCGCAGCCCTGGCTGGAAGGAAATCATAAACCCGAACCGTTCGCGCAAGTTCTGCTGGGAGCAGCGCACGCTGGAGGCGGAGAGGCGGGGGTCGCCGATGGGTCGTATAGGTTTGCGACTCGCATTGGTGGAGGCATCGATGTGCCGGTGAGCTCCCATTTTGCGGTGCGAGTTATTCAGCTCGATTACTACCTCACCACGTTTGCGAACGCTACCAACGATCACCAAAGCAATTTATCGGTGGGGGTTGGCATCGTCTATCGTTGGTGCCGATAAAAGTGGAGAGACAGCGGCGCAGTTCGGCCGGTTGCTGCGGAACAACCGATCGGCGCCGGTGTTGCGGACAGAGCGGCGGCCATTGGCGCCTAGGTTCGGCCTACGGCCATCCGGTACGCCCTCTGGAATCTGACAGCGGTTTCCGGCCGAACGGGTCGCCACAGGAACGCTGCGAGGAGACCAAGGCTGAGCAGCAAATACGCCAGCGTGCTCGCCTCGGGTACCGTGGCCGTGGGTAGGAGGGTCACTGCGTATTGTACGCGGCCGCCGCCGCCGACATCGCAGCACGGAACCCCCTCGTTAGAAAAATCGGTAAGGCAGACGGGATCGGGTTTGGAGAGATTGCAGGAATAGAGCTCTGGCCCATACAGCGGAGGTGGCGGTCCTTCCGTTGTCGTCAGGAAAGTTGCTGATGCATCGAGGTCAATTTCATCGCCGGCGGTGTTGGTGAATGCAATAAAGAACGGATCGACATACCCACTATTCAGCGAAAACGACGCGAGCGGGCCAAGCGACGTCACTGATGCCCCGGGCAGAACTACAGGCCGGTAGGGTGGGCCGGGAGATTCATATTCGAGGTCGAAGGAAAAAGCTAAAGTTTCGACGCACGGAGGGCCGCCACAGGCATTGTTTCCAACGATGGTGAAGGCTCCGCTTATGTTGTAAACGCTGTCCGCAGACGCGGGAAGAGCACAGAGGAGCAGGAGGAGTAGGACAGGCGATGTTTTGAGAATTCGCATAATCACCTCTTGAAAACTGCTGGCGACATCGTACTAATAAGAGCGTATTTAAACAATAGTTAAAATGGCAGTAAATGGCAAAGTAACGGTCCCAAGAGCTACTGCCAGCGGCGATCGTATTGATGGAACTGCGTGACGGCGCTCGCGAATTCGGAGGGAGAACAGATGCGAGAGCCACGAGAAATGGCACGACGGGAAGACACCCGCCCAATTGTTTTCGATTTTTCTAGTCGCGATTCCCAACATGGATTGACCAACTCAAGCAGGCGTTATGCCGGGACGACCACTACTTCCTTCTTGGGAATGGCATCCAACGTCGCTTTATCGATGTTCAGGTGCGACATCACCAGTTGCGGCGGCAAGTGCGTGAGCCAGTTGTTGAGGGACACGTCCTGGTAAAAACTCGCGCGGAACATTTCAAGAAAGATCAAATCTTCGTTTCCTGTGTTTTCGACGTAGTGGGGAAAGGTCTGCTGCACGTATCCGACGTCGCCCTTGCTGAAGTCCATCGTGCGAGCGCGGGCGCCGGCAGCAAAGACGGTCATCCGACCTTTGCCGGCAATGTAGTATTGCCATTCATCCGCATTTTGGTGCCAGTGGATTTCGCGCATCCCGCCTGGATGCACGATTACGTGGGCCGCGGCGATGGAATTCGAAACTTGAAACCTGCTCGAGTCTACAATGCGCACTTCTCCGCCAGTCGACCGGAATGTCGGCTCCATTTGCATCATCCGAAAGGAAAAATTCTCCTTCGAGAGGCCGACCGAGCCAGCCGCTGCTTGCCGGTCCTCTTCCAACGTCCCCTTAGGGGGGTCTGCCTGGAATATGTACAACTCGCCGTCGGGAATACTTGTGAGTGCCTGCGTTGAGACACCGAGATTTTTCGCTAACACATCTTTCGGTGTGTGCGCGGTGTAATCCGCCAAAAGTACGGTGTCGTACTCTGAGAAAGCGCCATCATCAAAGACCAGAAGGAATTCGCATCCGTCCGGCGCAAGTCCCTGAATAGAGTGTGGGAAGCCGGTCGGGAAAAACCAGAGATCGCCCTCTTTTACGTCATCAACAAACGGTTTCCCATATTGATCGAGGCATGTGATGCGAGCGCTTCCGTAGAGCATGATTGCCCACTCGCCGGCGGCATGCCAGTGCAGCTCACGGATACCGCCGGCAGTCAATCGCATATTCACCCCTGCGATTGTTTTCGAAATTGGCAGATCTTCGACTGTTGCCTGGCGCGCCCAGCCGCCCCCCTGCGTTCGCTTGTGAGAAAAAGAAAATGGATATTTGAATGGCTTGACGTTTGCGTGGTCCGTGGGAGGTGGGATCACCGAATCGATGTTTTGGTCATGCAGCGCCGGATTATCCGGACCGATAGGATTGGTTTCACTCTTATCTTGCTCTGCCTTCCGCGTGTCTTGGGCTTTTTGCGGCGTACCTGCCGCGAGCGCACTCGATCCTGCAACCGCCGCAGACCCAACTTCGATAAATCTGCGACGGGTAATAGGGCTTCCGTTGTTTTCCATATGGTCTCCGTTAATGAACCTATTTAGAGCCTGCTGACCGAGCAATCGGACCGGGCATGTATTTTAGATTCTTATCTGCCTTACTAATTTGCCCTACCGTGCCGTTCGTGAACGTTCGCATCGTGCAGGAGCTAATGGGTACAAGACTATCGCTACGACGGTACGTTACGCCCACTTGGCGCCAAAACATACTCTTTCCGTGGTCAGGCGCTTGATACCGATACGGGGAGTTCAACTAACACTGCCGACAGTAGGACTGGAGCGGTCAGCGGTTCAAGGGCCATCTTGCAGTGAGGTTTTTGGTAGGATACGTTCGCAGAGACTGGGCCCGGGTGGCGGAATGGCATACGCGGGGGACTTAAAATCCCCTGACGCTCACGCGTCGTGTGGGTTCGACCCCCACCCCGGGCAC
>DATDIT010000015.1:0-46820 GCA_036520875.1 Candidatus Acidiferrales bacterium | reverse complement strand
GCCGTATAGGTGTACTGAAACACTCCCTGGTCGTTGAGGAAGAAACCCGCGCCGAAGCTCGGATAGCCCGACTCGGTGAAATTCGTGACGGGGAATCCGCAGAATGGAGACGGAGGATTCGCGCCGGAAATGAAGCCAAGGGCCTTGTAATTCGGCTGCCCGACATTTCCAGAAGAAAAGTTCCCCCCGGAGCATTCCGCGTTGCCATCCGCCAGATTGTACCGGTTGTAGCCAAACCTGACGTCATTCACCCAGTCCGAGCTTGGCGTATAGATCCACACCGCGCGCATCATTTGCGTGCGGCTGACATTCAGGTTGTCCCAGAACGACGGAGCGCCGACGTTCGGCACAGTGGTTACGGCCTGGCCAAAGAAATACTCGCCATTGATCGAGTTCGCGTTGTTGAGATGATAGTCGATCCTTCCTATCACGTTGTTCGAGTGGCCGGTGAAAGTCCCTGGGACTCCGACGCCGGACGTCGTGAGTCCGTTGTATGTGAATACACCCTTCGTCCCGCAGGTAGCTGCTCCGCCCGCGACGGTGCAGTTCGCAAGATTTAGGCTCAGTGGGCTCGGCGTGACGCCGTTGGCAAGCAGGCCGTCGATCGCAAGCGGCACGCTGTTGTTGGGGTTATCCACTGCGCCGCCGTTCACGGTCGGCAAGGTTACGGAACCTGCGGTTCCAACGGTGTAGCGCATTCCGTCGAAGGCCGCGAAGTAAAACAACTTATCCTTTTTGATGGGTCCGCCAAATGACCCTCCGAACTGTTTGAAATCGTCGCTCTGCTTTGCTGTGGTAGGGGCCAGGTATGGATCCTTCGCATCCAGGTTGTTGTTGCGAGCATAGATGTAGGCGCTGCCATGGACCGTATTCGTTCCCGATTTCAGTCCGACGTTGACCACAGCGCCCTGAAACCACCCAAATTCCGCCGGCGGATTGGTCATCACGTTCACTTCCTCAACGGCGTCCTGAGGCAGGATCGTCAATTCGTCGCTGCTAGTGGCCGCGCCAATTAGGGGTCCGGAGTTCACGAAGATGTTGGTATTTTCCACGCCGTCGAGCAAAAAATAGTTGCCCTGGCCGCTGGCGCCGTTGGTCTGGTAGTTCGGCGAATTCCCGCCCGGGTTTCCGTGGACGCCCGGCTGGAAGTCCAGCACCTTCGTGTAGAGGTGACCATTAATTGGCAACTCGCTAAGCTGGTCGTTTTCAACGGTGCTGGATAACACCTCATTGGTGGTGTTTATGAGTGGCACGGCTTCTGTCACCGTGACCGTCTGAGTTTGGGCGCCCGGTTGCATGGTTAGGTCCACGCGGACAGCTTGACCGACTCCCACCGAGATGCCCGTCCGGTTCAGCGCCTGGAAGCCCGCGAACTCCGCGCGCACCGAGTAGGTGCCGGGGGTGAGGCCAGGAGCGGAATACTGACCGGCCGTATCCGTGGTCAAGGTCCGCGACACGCCCCGTTCCAAGTCGGTGACGGTCACGGTCGCGCCGGTGATCACGGCACCGCTCGTATCCGTAACGGCTCCAGCAATGCTTCCAAGATTGAGTTGTGAAAAAGCAGGGAGACAGAGCAGCAACACTCCCAAGCAGAGACCCAGCGCCTGAAATGCCTTCTTGGTATTAAGACACTGCGAACGAGCAACTGACAAAAACGTGTCCATCATCCCCCCCCCAAGACATCTTCACAAAACTTAGCGGCGCCAAGACCGAGAAACGCGAAGTCAAAAGGCGACGCTAAGGCGATGCGCGGCGTTCTTTAATAATTCAATCCGCCCAGTGGATGGTTTACCCACATATCCCGACCGAATTCTCGATGAGTGTGCGGTAGAGGACATCGAGTGACTCTGAAAAATGTCCAACACCCACTCCCTTAGTCCAGTGTGGGCAGAGGATTACGCCCGCGATATAGTGATGTCAAGGACATGAAATTCTTTTAATAATAAAGTTATCTTGCTCGCGCAGCGCTCGCACCGTCTCCTAGCTAATAATCAAAAATGTGTTGGACTTTGACGGAAGAGTGGTTTAGATCACAGGACGTATCAATTGCGGTTTCATTTGCAGACTCATACATCAAGGATGAAGACGCCAGCCGTTTCAAATTTTAGGAGGCATACAGCAATGGACCGAAGGTCTTTTCTCAGCTATGGAGCGACGGCGACGGCCGGTCTCTTTGCGAGCGGGGCAGTCCATCAAGTAACTGCGCAGGACCTCGGGTGTTCATCGTCGAGCGCAGTCGTACGCACAACTGCGGGACGAGTCCGCGGCATAACGCGCGATAAAGTCAGCGCATTTTTTGGTATTCCCTACGGTGCATCAACCGCCGATGCACGGCGTTTTTTGCCACCATCCAAACCGGAGTCTTGGGCAGGCGTCCGCGATGCTTTGCAGTTTGGTCCCAGGTCGCCTCAAGGACCCTCCGGTTTGATTCCTGAGGTCGCTGCTGTGGATCGGCGCGAACCCGCGAGCGAGGACTGCCTGTGTCTGAACGTCTGGAGCTCCGGCCTAGGGAAAGGCCGCAGACCCGTCATGGTGTGGTTGCATGGCGGAGGATATTCCCAAGGATCCGGTTCGTTCATAATTTATGACGGAGCGAACTTGGCGTGCCGTCACGATGTCGTAGTCGTCACGGTAAATCACCGGCTCAACGTGTTCGGCTATCTGTATCTCGCCGAGCTTGGCGGAGAGAAGTACGCAGACTCGAGCAATGTCGGGATGCTGGATATCGTTGCCGCGCTGGAATGGGTGCGGGACAACATCGCGGAGTTTGGCGGAGACCCGAGCAACGTCACGATCTTTGGCCAGTCCGGCGGCGGCGGAAAAGTGAGCACACTGATGGCGATGCCATCGGCCAAAGGGTTATTTCATCGCGCCGTTGTGGAAAGTGCCTCTGCTATCAGGGGCGTGCCAAAAGATGAGGCAACAAAGTCAGCGGAGGCATATCTAGCGCGATTGGGGGTGAAATCCAATCAGATCGACGACGTCCAGAAGATGCCCGCGGAGCAACTCGTAGCGGCAATGGGCAGCGGAGGTGCGGCTGGCCCCAGTGGTCTCCGCTTGGCGCCCGTGGTGGATGGTCATTCGCTGCCGAGGAACCCGTTCGATCCTGATGCACCGGAAATCTCAGCAACCGTTCCGCTTTTGATTGGGTCCGTTGAAACTGAGGTTACCTTCATGCGCGGGACGCCGGTGGATCCGATGGACGACGACGCCTTGCGCATGCACATCAAGCAAGCGCTGCGCGGTGCTGCCGATGATTCTGTGGATCGGCTGATTGACGTTTATCGAAAGGGTCGGCCGAACATCAGCAACACGGATCTCTATTTAATACTCGCTTCGGACGCTACGTTCCGCGCGGGTGTGCTAACTGAAGCTGAGCGCAAAGCGGAACAAGGAATGGCGCCCGTCTACATGTATTACTTCACCTGGAAATCACCGGTGAGGGATGGGAAGTTAAGGACGTTCCACACGCTCGAAATCCCATTTGTCTTCGACAATGTTGACCTCGCGACGGCCATGACTGGCTCCGACCAGGATCGCTATGCTCTCGAAGACAAAATCAGCAGCGCCTGGGTTGCTTTTGCGCGCACGGGAAATCCAAGCCACAAAGGCATCCCAAACTGGCCGGCCTTCACTACCAAACAACGCGCCACCATGATTCTCAACAACGAGTGCGAAGTCGTGGATGACCCGAATGGCGAGGAACGGCAAGCGCTCGGCGCCCTCCGCCACGTTGGAGCAGGAGCATGAGGATGTGAAACAGTAGCAATGAAACCCGATCGGAACG
This sequence comes from Candidatus Acidiferrales bacterium, assembly GCA_036520875.1. Lineage (GTDB taxonomy): Bacteria > Acidobacteriota > Terriglobia > Acidiferrales > UBA7541 > Palsa-295. Next base: position 43,033 of record DATDIT010000015.1, on the reverse strand, counting down.
AATCACACTATCTTGCAGCTCTCAGTCTTCAATTGCCATCCGAATACGCTCTGGCTATTTTTCTAGCAACGTCAAGAAATTGAGACACAACAGATACTTTGTCGGCGTGCATGTATGCGAGCGCCATTTCCATTACTGGAGCAGCGGGCTCGAATTTCCGGAACACAATTCCGGGTAGCCGTAGCTCCTTTAGCGATGCTGGCGCCAAAGCAACGCCCAGACCAGCACCGATCAGCGCCCACACTGAATAAAGATCGTCCTGGAAGTAAGCGATATTAAGACTAAAGCCTTCCTTGCGGCACGCTTTTGCAATGAAATGATGGAAGTCCGCATTCGCATCGCGCCCGAACATGATATAGCGTTGGTTCGAGAGCTCTCGAAGCGGCACCGTCTTGAATCGCGCAAGCGAGTTGTTCTCGGACATGGCGAGCACCATCGGCTCTCGCAGGATCGTTTCAATCGCGATGCCCCTGCTCTTCTGGGCGACGGGTAATCTGACAATGCCAACATCGATTCCACCATCTTTAACAGCCTTGATCTGCTCTGCTGGCAACAGCGACTGCAAGGTCAAATGAACATCCGGGCTGCGCTTTACGAATGCCCGCAGGCACTCGATGATTAACCTGGTTTGAACTGGCGGGACGGGAAGCTGCCAAAGCCCCAGCCGCAAGTGACCGAATTCGCCTCTCTCCGCGCGTGCAGCCAACTTTGCAGCCTCGTCACACTGCGCCAGGATTGCGCGCGCCTTGGTGGCGAAGATCTCGCCAGCAGTTGTGAGTTTAATTTGGCGCTTGCTCCTGTCGAAGAGTTTCGCACCCAGCTCCCCTTCTAGACGGCGGACTTGTTGGCTTAGTGGCGGCTGGCTCAAATGCAGTCGTTCGGCGGCCCGCGAAAAATTCAGGGCATCGGCGACAGCAAGGAAATAGCGAAGATGTCGAAGCTCCATAAGATAGACCTCGATACCTCGCATCGTATATCTTAAAAGTCTGGTTTGGGTACGAAGAATGTATTTTACAGAATACTACGCTTGGTATAGCGTCTAGGTTCTTTGACGCGGCGAAATGCTTTTGACAGCAGAAGGAGCCACTGGCGGATGAGCCATCAAAACTTGGAGGAAGTGTTACAAGCGGCCGGGAGTCCAGTCAAGCTGTTGCGAAACTCTCAGATAGGACCATATGCCTTTCCGGTGGTGCGTCCGGAATTTACGAATTGGAGAGATGAACAGCGTGCATGGAAGGAAACCTGCGCTCTTTTCGACCAGTCGCACCATATGACCGATCTCTATGTGGAGGGTCCTGACGCCCTCAAATTGTTCTCCGATCTCGCTATCAATAGCTTTAAGAATTTCAAAGTCAATCAGGCCAAGCAATTTGTCGCGTGTAACCATAATGGCTATGTTATCGGTGACGCGATTCTCTTTTATCTCGATGAAAATAAATTCAACCTCGTCGGGCGTCCACCCGCTCACAATTGGGTGCAATTTAATTTGGAGACTCGGGGATACAAAGCTTCAGCAGAAAGGGACGAGAGATCCGCTGTCAATCAAGGCCACCGCAAGGCGTTCCGATACCAGATTCAAGGTCCAAATGCTCTTCGGGTTATGGAGAAAGTCACGGGAAAGCCTACGCCGGATATCCGGTTTTTTAATATAGGCGTACTCGCCATCGCGGGTCGGAGTGTCAGCGCCTTGCGTCACGGGATGGTCGGGCAACCCGGATGGGAATTGTTCGGTCCCTGGGAGCATGGCGATGAAGTCCGCAAGGCCATCATTGAAGGCGGCCAGGAGTACGGAATTCGGCAAGTAGGCTCTCGAGCTTACCCGACCACCTGCCTCGAATCGGGATGGATTCCATCCCCGCTTCCGGCGATTTATGCGGATGAAGAGATGAAGGCATATCGGCAGTGGCTGAAGCCAACGAGTTATGAAGCCACCGCTTCGCTCGGAGGTAGCTTTTACTCCAACGACATCACCGACTATTATCTGACTCCCTACGACCTCGGCTACGGCCCTTTCGTCAAATTCGACCACGATTTTGTTGGAAGAGAAGCCCTCGAAAAAATGGCGACCAGCCAGAAGCGGACAAAGGTAACGCTCGTGTGGAATAAGGAGGATATCAAACGCGTCACTACCTCTTTATACGAGGGTGGTGATATTTTCAAGTACATAGACACTCCGCTGGCGAACTATTCCACGCTTCCATTCGATAAAGTATTGAAAAACGGAAAAACGATCGGCGTATCCACCTACACAGGCTACACCTATAATGAACGCGCGATGATCTCGCTAGCTGTTGTCGATAATCAGCAGAGCCAGGTGGGTACCGAGGTTACGGTCGTCTGGGGCGAAGAAGATCGCGGTTCGCCGAAGCCCACGGTCGAGCGTCACAGGCAGACTGAAATCCGGGCAACTGTTGCCGCTGTCCCTTACGCCGAGGTTGCGCGCGTCGCCTATCGGCCACACTGAGCCGGCTTTCGCCTAGGAGAGAATTCGATGGCATACATATTTCATGAAAACGATCTGCCGAAGCTGATCTCCGCGGTGCCGGGCCGCGAACGCACGTTCTTCGTCAATAAAGAACTCACCAAAATTGACGACATGCTCGCGGGGATCATGCACTACGTGAAGGGCGCTTCCTCGCCCTACCATCTTCATAAGAATTGCGAGCATTTTTATTTCATCATGGAAGGTCAAGGCACCGTCGAATCGGAGGAAGGAACGCGCGACGTAGGCCCGGGCGAATTAGTTTTCATTCCCGCCGAGGCCAAGCATCGCCTGCGAGCCTCCAAAACACCCTTGTTCTATTTCGAATTTCAAGCGCCGAACCGCTTCGTCACCACAATTCTGGACGGGACGCCTGACGATCTTCGCTGGAACCGCGTCGAGGGCGGCGTCTGGGTTCAGACCTAAGGGCACGCTCGGGCCAAAGGAGAGTTCATGCTCACTTTCATCGATACGAACAAGCTTCCTCGCAAGAAAATCGCGGAGGGTGAAGTCACCGAAGTCCTGAACCGGGAACTCTGCGGCGCGAAGAACGTGCTCGCGGCGTTGCGTTGGCTCAAATCCGGCGAGAGGTTCGAAGCAAAACCTTCGGAGAAGCACCAGCTTCTCTACCTGATGGAAGGCAGCGGGCGCATTCGCCTCGACAATAAGGACTACGAAGTCTCGAAAGGCGCCGGCGTCTATCTTGGCCCCTCAGAAACGGCGACGATCCAGCCCGCCGCAGGAGGCTCGCTGAAGTTGTTGCACCTGGTGGTCCCACAGATTCCCGCGTAGCGCGGGGCTGTGATGCAAGACTAGTCCCTGCAAGACTTAGACTTAGCCGCGCCACCTTTGCTGCGCGTCCTGCCCCAGCGTTGCCCCCGGGCGAAAGTGCAGTTTATGATGGCGCATGACCACCATCATTCTCCTTTTCATTTCCAACACGTTTATGACTTTCGCGTGGTACGGACACCTGAAGCACCGCTCCGCCCCGCTATTCGAAGCGATCGTGCTTAGCTGGCTGATCGCGTTTGGCGAATATTGTTTTCAGGTTCCCGCGAACCGGATCGGGTATGGGGTGTTCACCGGATACCAACTGAAGATCATTCAGGAAGCCATCACGATCACGGTATTTGTCGTTTTTGCGTATTTTTATTTGGGTGAACGGCTGCGCTGGAATTATGCTGTCTCGTTCGTGTTGATCTTTGGGGCAGTAGTGTTTGCATTTTGGGGAAAGCTATAGCAAATCGAATCATTTGCTTACAACATCTCGGAACTCGCTGATCTACTCGGTTCTGTTACTGCGCTGCGGGAGCCGGAACCGCCCGCTGGGCGCTTCGCGTCCCTCCCCTGCACTGTGAAATAACCGTGGTCCGCGCCGAAATTCGGCCTGCCAGTTGGCCTCCCGGCGCATCAAAAGATTATGATGCAAGGGAGGTTCAGCCCATGAATGTTCTTACCGGCGCTCCAGAGACCTCACGCCCTCGATTGAGCACGAAGATTTTGGTCTGCTTGTTGTCGATAGGCCTGCTGTTCGCGACCTTGCCTCCTGGTCTGTCGGCGTCCCAAAACGATCAAGCCCCGCCGCCATCCAACCAAAGCCCGCCGCCCCCTGACCAAGGCGCGCCACCGCCCCAATACGCGCAACAGACACCCGACCAGCTTCAGCAATTGGTGGCGCCGATCGCGCTGTACCCGGATTCTCTTGTGGCGCAGATTCTGGCTGCCTCTACCTATCCCGAGCAGGTGGTGGAGGCGGATCGCTGGGTCCAGGCGCATCCGGATTTGAAGGGCGACGCTTTAGCGAAAGCCGTTGATCAACAGCCCTGGGATCCAAGCGTGAAGGCGCTTACTGCGTTTCCTTCAGTTCTCGGCAACATGGATAAGAACATTTCCTGGACCTCGTCTCTCGGGGACGCCTATTACAACCAGCAACAGGATGTGATGGACGCCGTACAAGCGATGCGCAGGAAAGCTGAACAGGCGGGAAATCTTAAAAGCACGCCGCAGCAAACCGTGACCGATGAATATGGGGATATCGACATCGCGCCGGCTAATCCCCAAGTCGTTTACGTTCCGGCATACGATCCTTGGCTCGCCTACGGATATCCCGTGGCGCCGTGGCCGGGTTGGTACGAATATCCCGGAATCTGGTTCGGGGGCCCGTATCTCTCGTTTGGACTTGGCTTTGGAGTCGGGTTCTTCGGCGGCTTCGGATGGGGATGGGGGCATTGGGGGTTTGATTGGCGCCACCATTACCCGGTCTTTGGCAACCGCAGGTATTTCTCCGAGAGCAGAACGTTTTACAACCGCAACGCCTTTTACCGAGGCGGTGCGCGCGGCGGCTTTAACGGTGCGCGCGGCGGATTCAATGGTGCCCGCGGCGGATTCAACGGCGCACGCGGCGGATTCAATGGAGCGCGCGGATTTAGTGGACCACGAGGCGGCGCAGTTTTTAATCGTCCTGGCACGGGACCGAGGCCCTTCGAGGGAAGCAGGCCGGCGGCCCGAGGTTATGCTGCGCCGCGTGGTCAGAGCAATGTCCGCTCGGGAGCTTTCAGCAACTACGACCATGGCGGAGAGTCGAGGAGTTATTCATCTCGTGGAGCCTCCAGCTTCGGTCGCGGAGCATCGCGCGGTGGAGGAGGGTTCCGTGGCGGCGGTGGTGGGTTCCGTGGCGGTGGTGGGCGTGGTGGAGGACGTGGCCGCTAATTGCCGCTGTTGAATGCTCCTGTTGCATCGCACGGTGCTGAGATTGGATGAGGAGAAGAAACATGCCGCAAACGAAGTCGAACATCGAAGGATTGCGTCGGACGAATCTTCCTGAATTTGCTCTGGTGGCATTGCTCTTGGCCGGATGTTTCCCGGCGCTTTCAATGGCGCAGCAGCCAGGCCAAAGAACATTTCCTTCGGCGCAGGCGGCGTGCAAAGCTCTGCTGACGGCAGCGCAGAACAATAACGAAAAAGCGCTGCTCGACATTCTGGGACCCGGAGGAAAACGGATCGTTTCGTCGGGAGACGCGACCGAGGACGCCCAAAACCGCGCCGAATTCGTGCAACGGTATCAGGAAATGCACCGCCTGGTGAAAGAGCCTGACGGAACCACAACCTTGTATGTCGGCGCGGAGAATTGGCCCATGCCCATCCCGCTCGTGAACAACGACAAAGTCTGGTATTTCGATACGGCCGCAGGGGAAAGAGAAGTTCTCTACAGGCGGGTGGGACGCAACGAAATTTCGACCATACGTGTGTGCCAGGAACTCGTGGCTGCGGAAAAGCAATATTACTCCACGCATCACAATGAGTACGCGCGGAAAATCTTCAGCGACGACGGACAGCAGGATGGCCTCTACTGGAAGGCTGCAAAGGGCCAGCCCCAGAGCCCGATCGGACCGCTGGTGGCAGCGGCCGTCGCCGAAGCTCACGACAGCATGCCAACCACCCCTTATCGCGGCTACTTCTACCGTATCCTGACGCAGCAAGGCGCGAGCGCTTCGGGCGGCGCGAAAAGCTATATCGCAACCGGCAAAATGACCGCCGGGTTCGCTTTTGTAGCCTATCCAGCCGAATACAGATCATCGGGCGTGATGACTTTCATTGTGGGTCCGGACGGAGTGATCTATCGAAAGGACCTCGGCGAGGCGACCGAGGCTGTGGCCAAAGCTATGAAAGAATACAACCCGGACTCCACATGGGATAAGGACCAAGATCAGCAGGAAGAGACCGCCAACGAACAAAACCCCCGTTAGAATGCCATTCGTCGCGTCCGTCGCCCGACGCGTCAATTCCTTTTGCCTGTGACTCATTACCATGAGTCAGATAGACTCATGCCATGCCTAAGCGACTGCAGGTGATTCTAAAGGATCCCGAGTATCGGGACATTCAGCGTATGGCCCGCGCTCGCCGCATGTCGATCGCAGAGTGGGTTCGCCAGGCTCTCGACTTGGCACGCCGTCGCGAACCTTCGAATGGATCGGGGAAGAAGCTCGATGTGATCCGTGCGGCAATGCGATACGACTATCCTTCCGGCGACATCGACCGTATGCTTGCGGAGATCGAAAGCGGATATGGCGCCGGTACACATACTTGATTCTGATCGACTCCAATATCCCAATGTATCTTGTTGGCGCACCTCATCCGCACAAGGCCGACGCACAGCGACAGCTCGAAAATCTGATCAGCAATCGTGAGCGCCTGGTCACCGATGCCGAGGTTCTACAGGAAATTCTACATCGCTACGTCGCCATAAATCGTCGCGATGCCATCCAACCTGCGTTCAACGCTCTGCTCGGCATTGCCGATGATGTGCTGGCGATCGATCGGGCCACGGCGGAACGCGCGAAACAGATTGTCATTGGCTACCGGCAGATATCGGCGCGGGATGCGGCACATCTCGCCGTGATGGAGCAGCATGAAATCGAGCGAATCCTCAGCTTTGATTCCGTGTTTGACGGCTTCCCCGGAATAACACGCCTGTCGTGAAGAATAGCTTGGTTTCCCGGCCGCCAACGCCAACACGGCGCCCTTTTACTGCGTCGCGGGAGATGGAAATTGCACCTTCGGCACTGCCCGCGATGCCTCGGGCGCGGCGAAATAGGCGTCGTTGCGCTTGTAGCCAGCCCATCCCGCGACGATGTTGTTCGGGAAGAGGCCGATGTAGGTGTTGTAACTCTGAATCGCATCGTCGTAACGCCTGCGCTCCACTGCGATGCGGTTCTCAGTGCCAGCCAATTCGTCCTGCAACTGCAAAAAGTTCTGGTTGGATTTGAGTTGCGGATAATTTTCCGCCAGGGCGAGAACCCTCACTTCCGCGCCATAAAGTTGATTGCTCGCCGCGATCTTGCCGGCAGGGGTTTGCGCGCTCATATATTGTGTGCGGGCTTTGGCGACATCATCGAACACCTGTGTCTCGTGTGCGGCGAATCCCTTCACTGTTTCCACGAGATTCGGAATCAAGTCTGATCGCCGCTCGAGCACGACATCTACCTGCGCCCAATCGGATTTCACCGTCTCATTGAGCGTCACCATTTGGTTGCGCCGTGAAACATACATCCCGCCACAAATCAGCACGATCACCACCAATACCGCGATCACAATAAGCGCCTGCTTCATGAGCAACCTCCCTGCTGTCTAATCCAGATACGCCGCAAAGCCCTAAGAACTTTCAAGTCGCCGGTCCACTTCGTTGGTCACTACCTCCACGAATTCCAGATACGTCTGCAGCGTCGCCTCAATGTCGATGTCTTTCTCTTTGCGCTTCCCTTCCCTGAAATCCAGGATGCTCTGAAAGCCAGAGGCATCCGCCCCCGCAGCTTTTGCAATGGCCTGCACGGCTTCGCGTTTCGTGCCGGGCGCCGGCTGTCCGAGCGCCATCAGCGCGTGGCGAAACAGTACGCAAAACGCCGCCACGGAATCGAGCATGATTCTCAATTGAAACTTCTTCTTGTGAGGCGCCGCAAGAATCGCTTGGCGCAAACGCAGCCAATTCGTTCGCAGCTCGCGTTCCACCTGCAGCCGATGCAGACTCAGCGGAACATTCAGACTTTCCAGAAAATCTTCGCCGTAGAGCATCCGGTGATGATTTTTCATGTCCAGCAGTTCAATCGCGAAAACGTCCGCCGAACGCCGCAGTTCGTCCAAAGTAAAAATCAGCGGCGCCGGATTGCCTTCGCGCCTCCACGATTCCGCAATGGGATGAAGTTTTTCCAAATCGCCGGCCCCCGCCCGCTCCACGATGCAAAGCACATTCAAATCCGAGTGATGCTCGACGAACTCGCCCGTCACGGCCGAGCCATATAGCACCACGGCTTTTAGATTGTCGCCCGCTGCGGACTTCAGCCGGTCAACCAGACCGCTCAGTTTTGTTTCCATTTTTGGAGCCTCGAAAAAAAACCTGCGAGACACCTCTCAGTTGAACTCTGCGCCATCCGGCGCTGCCACACATTACCAGCTTCCGCTCGCGCCGCCACCGCCAAAACCACCGCCGCCGAATCCGCCAAATCCCCCGCCGCCTCCAAAACCGCCCCCGAATCCCCCTCCGCCCCACCCTCCACGCGCCATGCTTGCTCCGATCATCGGACCAATCCACCAGCCGCTGCCTCGGCCCATCCCGCCACCGCCCATTCCGCGGAGGAAGAGAAAAAATATAAAAATCGCGAAGAGCAATCCGATGATTTGCCCGGGCCCGGTACCGCCTCGACTCTGGGGCGGCGCAGTCGGAACAGCACCGGTAAGCTTGATGCCGCGATCCGCCGCGATTACGTCGGCGACGCGTCGCGTCACCAGCAGAATGGCGCCATCGTAGTTGCCGGCGCGGAGGTACGGTACGATTTCACGTTCGAAGGTGCCTACTTTCCCGTCCGGCAGAATAGGTTCGAGCCCGTAGCCAACCTCGATGCGGTCGCGGTGGTCGTCAATCGCGAACAGGATCATTACGCCACGGTCAGATTTTTTCGGGCCGATGCCCAACCGCGTCGCCAGATCGATTGAATAATCTTCGATGGGCCGCCCCTCAAGCGACTTAACCGTGACCACTGCGATCTGCGCTTGGGCTTTCTGGTCCACTTCTGTGCAAAGAGCGGTGAGTTGGTCCTTCGCCGGCTCGCTCAAAACGTCCGCCGAATCGATCACATAGCCCGTAGGCTTGATCTGATTCGGAGACTGAGCGCCCGCGGGTCGCGACCCAAGGATTCCGAGAGCTAGAACCATCCAGAGGAAGGCGCTCGCCGAGGCACGAAAATGACGAAAAGTGACGAACTGAGAGCGCATGAGCGGTTGACGAGCCATGGTAGAAGCCGCGACTTCGGGTGTCAACGTAGAACACGATTTTGCGCGCTTTTGCGCCAAACCCATGGCTTGGACGGGCTCAAATTAAGTCGAGTTTGCAGCTTCGTACCTTCTAGTTAGAAACATTTCGAGGCAAGAAAATGAGAGTATCAGGCCCCTACAAGGACGCTGGCTGGGACATCAATTGTTCGCAGGCGGGGACGATGCTAAAATCCACCCTCCGCTGCCCAGACGCGGTGCGACCATTAGCCCCAACTTGCTTGCCACGGATCGCGGAAACCGATTGGAAAAGGACGAGTTGGCGCTTGCCGCACGCGATTCGATTGTTTCTGAAACAAATTGTAAGCCGCGCACGTTTCAATAACTTAGCATTCCGCATGGTTGAATAGACCTGAGCATCTGGAGACGACGAAAATGATGATTGGAAGGCCGATTTATGCGGTGGTGGCGCTCTTAGTTGCAGTTTCAATGATCATTTCGCCGGTTTACGCCCAAAACCAGCCGGCCCAAGCTCCACAGGGGCAAGCTCCACAGGGGCAAGAGCAGGCGCCCATTCAGCAAACGCCACCCCCCGAATATAAGCCGCCTACGATTGCGCCGGCGTCGCCCGCAGCGCCATCGCGCAATTTGGAATTAACCAGCGGTCGGGACTACTCCAAGTCCAATTCCTGGTTTCCAAACTTTATAGCTCCCTATACGCCGATGCACGTTGCGCAGCCCGACCTGACGAACACACCGCGGATCGACCAACTGATCTCGAATGGCCATCTGATGTTGAGCCTGGAGGACGCTATCTCACTGGGATTGGAAAACAATCTGGCTATTGCGGTGGAGCAGTACGTTCCCTGGCTCGATCAGGCAAACTTGCTGCTCGCGAAATCGGGTGCGAACGGCAAGACTCAGTTCGATCCGACTATCACGGGGACCGTGAACCTCCAGCAATCGAGCACGCCGATCAATAACCCATTCTTCGCTGGAGTCGGCACACTCAGTTCGGCCGGCACGCCGGTGAAAAGTTCCGCTCCGGCGATATTTGGACATACACTCACAACGAATGCCCAATACACTCAGGGATTCTCCACGGGCACGCAGGCGCAGGTTTCCTTTGATAATACGCGCGCCTCAAGCAGCATTCCGATCGACCTATTCAACCCTTACGTGCAATCCAGTCTGACGATTCAGATTACCCAGCCCCTGCTCAATGGGTTTGGGCGACTTGTGAACGACCGCTACATCATCGAAGCGAAGAATACGATCAAGGTGGGGGAATCGCAGTTCGCGCAACAAGTGATCACTACCGTGACGCAGGTGGCGACGGATTATTGGGAATTAGTGTACGCGCGCGAAAACGTGAAGGTTGAGCAAGTGGCCGTGGCGGCGGACCAGCAGCTCTACGAAAACAATAAAAAACAGCTGGAGATCGGCACCATGGCGCCCTTGGACGTAATCACCGCGCAATCGCAGTTGGCCACCGATCAGCAAGCCCTGGTGCAAGCGCAAACGACCCAGTTGCTTGACGAGACGACGCTGCTTGTCGCGATCACCAAAGACCCGTTGGTTGGGCCGCTAAGAGAAATCGAGATCGTTCCCACTTCGCCGATTTTCAATCCGGCGCCCGTGAATATTTCGCTCGATGACGCGGTACAGGAGGCGTGGAAAAATCGGCCCGAGATTCAGCAAGCGGAACTGAACCTGAAGAACGCTGGAATCGAAATAAAGGCGACCAAAAACGCGCTGTTGCCGACGGTGAACTTGTTTGGCGAATACCAGGCGGCGGGCCTCGGCGGAATTGAAAGAAAATCGACAACGACGACTACAGGGTTTTTCGCCGATCCGGCCGCGCCGATCGTGAACCTGGCTGGCACGCCAGTCCCAGGCCTATTCGAACCGACGGCAATATCAGCACTGAATCTCTTTAACTTTCCCGGAGGGCTCGGCGACGACCTGAATCGGCTCCTCTATGCTAGATATCCGACCTACGAGGGCGGGATCAACTTCACGCTGCCGATTCGCAACCGCGCCGCAGAAGCCGCCAACGCCACGGCGCAGCTGAACGAGCGACAGCAGGTTGTGCAGTACAAGCAAACGCAGAGCACGATCGTGCTGAATGTTCGCCAAGCGCTGATTACCCTCGATCAGGACCGCGCCGCGATCGCCGCCGCCGAAGAAGCGCGAACACTTCAGCAGCAAAGCTATGACGACGAAGTGAAAAGGCTTCAGCTCGGGACTTCAACGGCTTTCACGGTAATCCAAAAGCAGCAGCTCCTGACCGCAGCGGAGGGCGTGGAATTGCGCGACCGCATCAACTTGATTGAAGCGGAGTTGAATTTTAATCAGGCGATGGGACGGACGCTGGACGTTCATCACATTATCGTGGCCGGCGCCGGGCCCGGGTCTCTCTATCACACACCAAATATCCCGGGCGCACCCGATGCCGACGGTCTTCAGGCACATAAGTAGAGACGGGAGTTAGAGGTCGGAGGTTAGAGGTGAGAGGTTCAAGCTTAAAAGCTAAAGAGCGAGAACTTGTGGTGTAAGCTGCGGGTATGGGGAAGGGAAAACAGGAGAAACTAGTATCTCCCGTGGCTGGCGATTCCCCGCGCCAGCCCTCTGAATCCGAACGCAAGTGGGAAAATACGACCCTCAAACCTGCGCTTGAAAAATCACAGGAGCGCGCCGGCGATTTCACTACCGTATCGGCCTATCCAATTCGCCGCCTTTACAGCGAGGCGGACCTCACTGACTGGAGCGCCGAGCGCGATCTCGGAGTTCCTGGCGAGCCTCCCTACACGCGCGGCATCCATCCGGAGATGTACCGGGCGCGGCTGTGGACCATGCGCCAGTTCGCCGGGTTTGGCACCGCCGAAGACACCAACCGGCGCTTCCGGTATCTCCTCTCGCAGGGACAAACAGGCTTATCCGTGGCCTTTGATCTGCCTACCCTGATGGGATATGACTCCGATCATTCGATGGCAGAGGGAGAAGTAGGCAAATGCGGCGTGGCTATCAGTTCGCTTGCGGATATGGAGGCGCTGTTCGATCAAATTCCACTGGCGGACGTAACTACCTCGATGACCATCAACTCGCCCGCCGCACCAATCTGGGCGATGTATCTGGCGGTGGCAGAAAAGCAGGGCGCAGACTGGACGAAGCTCTCCGGAACACTGCAGAACGACATTTTGAAGGAATACATCGCGCAGAAGGAATACATCTATCCGCCGGAGCCGTCGATGCGGCTGGTGACGGACACGATTGAGTTCGGCGCGAAGCATACGCCAAAGTTCAATGCGATTTCGATTAGCGGGTACCACATTCGCGAGGCCGGTTCGACGGCGATCCAGGAGTTGGCGTTCACATTGCGCGATGGGATCGAATATGTGGAAGATTGCCTGCGCAGGGGGCTGGAGATCGACGAGTTTGCGCCGCGGCTTTCGTTCTTTTTCAACGCGCACAACGATTTTTTCGAAGAAATTGCAAAATACAGGGCCGCGCGACGCCTGTGGTATCACGCGATGCGGGAGCGCTTTGGGGCGAAGAACGCGCGTTCGTGGGCGCTGCGATTCCACGCACAGACAGCGGGATGCTCTCTGACAGCGCAGCAGCCCTACAACAACGTGGCGCGGACGGCGATCCAGGCGCTGGCAGCGGTGCTGGGCGGGACACAATCCTTGCACACGAACTCGCTGGACGAAGCTTGGGCGTTGCCTACCGAATCCGCCGCGACGATCGCCCTGCGCACGCAGCAGATTCTGGCATACGAGAGCGGCGTAACGAATACAGCCGACCCTTTCGGCGGTTCGTATTTTGTGGAAACGCTAACCAACGAAATCGAACGCGGCGCCCGCGATTACATCGAGAGAATCGACGCGATGGGCGGGATGGTGCGGGCGATCGAGCGCGGCTATCCGCAGAGGGAGATCGCCGACGCGGCTTACCAGTACCAGGCCGCCGTGGATCGCAAGGAAAAAGTTGTTGTTGGCGTGAATGATTATCTTGCGGATGAGAAACCGATCGAGATTTTGCGAATTGACGAGAGCGTTGCGGGGCGCCAGGACGAGAGGCTTCGACGGCTGCGCGCGTCGCGATCGAGTGAAGAAGTGGAGCGGAAGCTTGCGGATTTGCGGAAGGCTGCTGGCGCCGGTCAAAACCTGATGCCGCATCTGATCGAGGCCGTGAAGGCGTATGCCACGCTTGGCGAGATCTGCGATGCGCTGCGGGAGGCGTTTGGCGTATATACGGAAGCGGCGGTTATGTAGAAGGGCGTCCCCTCGCCGTAATCGCCGCGCAAGTAGTGACCACTTCGCAGCACGCCCGGGCAAGCCCGGTAGGCAAACGGCGGGAGGGATCTCGTGCACTGCACATGAATAAGTGCCGCCTTACGGATTCGGGGGGTGGGTTAAACCCGGCCGAGCATCTTGCGCGGTAGGAGTGGTCCTACGCCTCCTGCGAAACAGGGTCCAGCGGCTAAAGCAGGGCATTTCTTGACGAAATTGAGGAATCCTGCTAAAAACGTCCATTCCATGTGTTAGATTTGGGGTAACTTCTCGCGATTCACGGCTCCTGTTCCGGGAGCGCGTTCATCCGGAGGAAAGGGCATTCATTCTGACTGGGAGGGCTACTTTGCGGGTGTGGACCGATAACCGGCTATGATCCATCACCGCCTACCAGAGCAACACCGAACCAATTCCTTATGACAAATATTGATGGAGGATCACTGATGCGTAATGGACTCGCTCGCGCCGGTTCAGCGGGAAGAGGGCTGCTGGGGCGCCTATCTGCAAAGATTGTTGCGGGAGGCAGCGCGCTGATTTTGTTTTTGATGGCGGCGGGGGCGGCGCGGGCTCAAGAAGCGGCTGACAGTACCGGTGGCGAGGCGAATTTGAAGTTGCCCGATCTGTCGCAGGTGCAATTCCTTGGCGTGGATGGCCACAAATTGCTGCTTTGGGGAATCCTTTTCTGCATTTTCGGACTGTGCTTCGGGATGACGATCTACGTGCGATTGAAAAACCTGCCGGTGCACCGGTCGATGCGCGAGATTTCCGAACTCATCTACGAAACCTGCAAGACATACCTCGTCAAGCAAGGCAAATTCCTTTTCCTGCTGTGGATATTCGTCGCCGCGGTGATCATTCTTTATTTCGGCGTGCTGCTGCACTACGAAGCGAATCGGGTGCTGATAATTCTGCTGTTTAGCGTGATAGGAATTCTAGGAAGCTATGGGGTGGCATGGTTCGGGATTCGCGTGAACACGTTTGCGAACTCTCGGACGGCGTTCGCGGGACTGCGCGGCAAGCCCTTTCCGATTTACCAGATCCCGCTGCGCGCAGGGATGAGCATTGGAATGATGCTGATCAGCGTGGAATTGCTGATGATGCTCATTATTTTGTTGTTCGTGCCGGGCGACTACGCGGGGCAGTGCTTTATCGGGTTCGCCATCGGTGAATCGCTGGGCGCGGCGGCGCTGCGCATCGCCGGGGGAATCTTCACCAAGATCGCGGACATTGGCGCGGACTTGATGAAAATCGTTTTCAAAATTAAAGAGGATGACGCGCGCAATCCTGGAGTGATCGCAGACTGCACCGGCGACAACGCGGGCGATTCGGTGGGACCGAGCGCCGACGGGTTTGAAACCTATGGCGTGACGGGCGTGGCGCTGATCACGTTCATTTTGCTGGGCGTCGCAAACCCGGTGGTGCAGGTGCAACTGCTGGTATGGATTTTCGTGATGCGCGTGGCGATGCTAGTGGCCGCAGCGGCGGCGTACTTCATAAACAGCGGCATCGCGAAATCGCGGTACGCCAACGCGGACAAAATGAACTTTGAGGCGCCGCTGACTTCGCTGGTATGGATCACGTCGATTGTATCGATTGCACTGACGTATGTGATTTCCTACTTCGTGATTCCAGAACTGGGCGGCGATCCGACACAATGGTGGAAGCTGGCGACGATCATTTCGTGCGGTACGCTGGCGGGCGCGATTATTCCGGAACTTGTGAAAGTGTTTACTTCGACCGAATCGCGGCATGTCCGCGAGGTGGTGAGCTCGGCGCAGGAGGGCGGTGCGTCACTTGGAATTTTGTCCGGATTCGTGGCGGGAAATTTTTCCGCGTTTTACCTGGGGCTGACCATGGTGGTCCTGATGGCCGTGGGGTACCTCTTCAGCCTGGGCGGATTGAGCGCGATGATGATTGCCGCGCCCGTATTTGCGTTCGGGTTGGTGGCATTCGGATTTCTGGGAATGGGGCCGGTGACGATTGCGGTGGATTCGTACGGGCCGGTTACGGACAATGCGCAGTCTGTGTACGAGCTGTCGTTGATTGAGAAGGTGCCGAACATCGAGGCCGAGCTGAAGAGCGAATTCAACATTGACGTTCGCTTCGATCGCGCCAAGGAAATGCTCGAAGAAAACGACGGCGCGGGAAATACGTTCAAGGCGACCGCCAAGCCAGTGCTGATCGGCACGGCGGTGGTGGGAGCGACCACCATGATTTTCTCGATCATTATGGCGCTGACAAACGGACTGACGACGAATGTGGCTAAACTTTCGCTGCTGCATGCTCCTTTTGTGCTGGGGCTGATCACCGGGGGCGCAATAATTTTCTGGTTCGTGGGCGCTTCGACACAGGCGGTAACGACGGGCGCTTACCGGGCGGTGGAGTTCATCAAGGCGAATATCAAACTGGAAGGCATCGAAAAGGCGTCGGTGGCCGATAGCAAGAAAGTTGTGGCCATCTGCACGCAGTATGCGCAGCGCGGGATGTTGAATATTTTTATCGCGGTGTTTTTCGCGGCGCTGTCATTCGCGTTCGTGGAGCCCTTCTTTTTTATCGGCTACCTGATTTCGATCGCGATCTTTGGATTGTACGAGGCGATTTTCATGGCCAACGCGGGGGGCGCGTGGGACAACGCCAAGAAAATTGTGGAGGTCGAGCTGAAGCAAAAAGGAACGGCGCTGCATGACGCAACTGTGGTGGGCGACACGGTTGGCGACCCGTTCAAGGATACATCCTCGGTGGCGCTGAATCCGGTGATCAAATTCACGACGCTGTTTGGGCTGCTGGCGGTGGAACTTGCGGTGGACTTGGGGAGCAAGCAACCATTGCTGACGCACATTCTGGCCGCGGCCTTCTTTATCGTGGCGTTCTACTTCGTATACCAATCGTTTTACGGCATGCGGATCAAGGCTGGACGCGGATAGCGGGCGCGAATCCGCTCGCAAGAGTTACGGAGTTTGCGTGGTGGAATTGCCGGCAGGCGATCGCGCTTGAACCCACAGGCTATCCGCAAAGCGAGTGAGCGGCGGCACCCATTTGGCGATCTTTTGTCCAGCGAAAGACGCCAGCACGACGAGTTTCCCGGCCGGCGAAAGCAAGTCCAAATCTGAGAGCTGAGGATCCTGGCTGAAGAATCCGTCCGCCCGGAGTTGTAGATCCCGCAAGCCAGCGTTTTGGATCGCCTGCTGGATTTTTGCGCCCGTCCAATAACGCATTTCAAAAGTACCCGGAGCGGCATCGCGAAAGCCGCGTTTTGCCTGCCGGATAAAACTGTACAGGCCGAAAGCATTGGGGAGTTGGACCAAGCAGAGGCCGCCAGGTTTCATCACGCGTGAGACTTCTTGAAAGAAGCGAAGGACCTTCTGGCGGTCGATGTGCTGCAAGACGCTGTAGGAAAAGACAACATCTACGGAACCTGACCGGAAGGGCAGCACTTCCACATCGCCGCATACAAAACAGGCCTTGGCGTCAAGTTGACGGGAGACTCGCTTGGCGGCCGCGAGAGAGTCAATGTGGACATCCAAGCCGATGGGAAAGAATCCAGCGCGCGACGCAGCGATGCTCCAGCGGCCCCAACTGCAGCCGATGTCGACCACGACCTTGCCTGTAGAGGGTGGAAGCGGCCAGCGCGGAATGGGGTAACGCTTTAGGTTCCCTCTGGCGCTGCGGTAGAGATTCCCGTTTGTGTTTACCAGCCAATCATTCACGAAGCCATTAACCGGCGATTCTTGGCCGGGCTTGCGACGGACGGCTTCCATGTTTTTGGGGATTGGTTCGCGGCGCACGGCTTCGGTGAAGATGGGGATTTCGTCTTCGACAGGGAAACTATGGCCATGTTCGCAAACAAGGGCGCCGTCTGAGGCGCGGAGATTGCTGCGATCCAAAGGACAGGCGAGAAACTGCGTTAGGTGTTCGCAAACCAAGTCAATTCATAGACCCCGTTACTTCTTATTTCATTTCAGGCGATCTGGCAATGGGTTTGGCGATAGACCGCTTAGGACTTGACGAGGCCGAGGAACTGGCGCGGATCGTTCGCGAAGCCCGGGAAAACCGCACTCAAGCTGGGCGCGCCGAGGTGCTTGGCCATAATTTCGCCGAGGACGCTGCGGTAATCGGTGGTGACGGCGAGGTCGCGACCGTCGTGGAGCTGGCCTTCGCTCAATCCCGGCCAGCGCGAGTAAACTTTCCCTCCTTTGATATCGCCACCGATGAGAAACATACAATTGGCATGGCCGTGATCGGTGCCGCGATTGCCGTTTTCGTGCGCCGTGCGACCGAATTCGGACATGCTGACGAAGACGACGTCGCCCATGCGATCGCCCATGTCCTGGTGAAACGCGGCAATTCCCTGGCCCAAATCGCGCAGCAGATTCGAGAGACGGCCGTCGACGCCGCCTTCGTTGACGTGATGGTCCCAGCCGTCGCTATCGAGGAAGGCGACTTCGAGGCCGACGTTCGCCTTGAAAAGTTCCGCAATTTCCTGGAGGCTTTTTCCGAAACGGCCGGGAGGATACTGCGCTCCATTTTCCGGCTGGTAGGAATCAGGATTGATTTTCTTGAGCTGGTCGACAGCCTCGAAGGTTTCCTGGCCCACGCCGCGGAGCGCTTGATCAACTGTTTGCGCGTACATGGCCTCGAAACCGCCTTCGACGGTTTGCTGAGGGCCGTAGAGCTTGAACTGATTCAGGTCGGAAACGGCAACGGCGGGGGCGCTGCCTGAAAGCGTGCGAGGCAAATACGGTCCGAAGGCGACAGCGCGGAATGGAGAGGAGTGGTCTTCCGGCGCAGCTTGCAGCGCGCGATTCAGCCAGCCATCTTCCGTGGATTTCACGCCGGGCGTGCCCGACTCCATGAAATCCTGCGCGTCGAAATGAGAGCGCGTGGGATCGGGAGAACCGGCAGCGTGCACGATCGCAAGCTGGCCATTCTGAAATAGCGGTTGCAATGGCTGCAAGCTGGGATGCAGGCCGAAGAAGCCGTCGAGATCGATCGCCGCATTGGAGCCGCCGCGGCTGGGCGCGGGAATGGCAATCGTGGGGCGCAACTGATAGTAGTTCGGCTCGGCGAAGGGCACGACGACGTTGAGTCCGTCCATGGCACCGCGCTGGAAGAGCACGACCATTTTCTTTTTGCCTGGGCCAGTGGTAGCGGCCACGGCGCGCTGCAGAAAAGATGGCAGCGAAGCCATCCCGAGCATAGCGATGCCGCCGCTTTTCAGGAAATAACGTCGGGAGATAACCATTTTCATTCTCCTTACCGAATGCGAAGCCGGGCCGGCTCCTAGCGCCGCTGAAATTCCGGCGTGCCTAATACCAGACCCGCCAGCAAGCCTTCGTTCACCTGCTTGACGGGATCGTCGAGGCGCGCCTGTAAAATTTGCGGATCGTTCAAGCGGGCCTCGAGTGTTTGCCGCGCTTGCGGGTCGATCTGGCCACCGAGAAAAAGATCAATCGAGCGAGTGAGCGCCGTTTCGGGATCGCGTAGCGCATCGTCACCGAACATCGGAGGTAAATCGACGTTCGTGCCCGCCAAATGCCCGCTCGCGAAGGCCAGCGAAAAATTCAGGCGATTTAGCAGTGCGCCTGTGTTCACCCAGGCTTGTGATTTATCCGAATAGCCGGTGGGCGGCTGGCAAAGGAACAGCGGCTCGCCCATGCGGCCGACCCAGGACGTGAGGGGAAGCGAAATTTCCACATCCGCGTTCAACGCGCGCGCGGTGCTGGCAACGAGTTCGAAGGGCGTCTTAATTTTGGCGCGATACGCTTCCTTGGACCAGAACTCTGGCGAGTAAATCATCGTTTTTAGGACGGCGCGAATATCGCCGCCCGATTTTTCGTAAGTGGCGGCCATTCGATCGACGAGAGCTTGCGGTGGATTATCTGAAACGAAATGGCGCGCGAGTTCTGTGGAAATAAATTCCGCGGTGTGAGGATCGTTCGCCAGCATTTTGAGGGCCTCTTCGCCGTCTTTTTCACCGCCCGCGTTAACCGTGTGGCCCATCACGACTTTTTTGCCTTCGGCGTGAAATTCGGGCTTGAAAACGAATTCAGGATTACGGCGGGGCTGGTTGACGGTCCAGCCGGTGAGGCAGCGAGCCATTTCGATCACGTCCTGCTGGGTGTAGCCGGCGTCGACACCGACGGTGTGAAGCTCCATCACTTCGCGGCCATAATTTTCGTTAAGGCCACGGTCCTGATTTTTCCTTTGCGCGGGCGCCGCGGCAGATGGTGGGAACGGGAAGTCACTTCCGAATCGACCTTGAAAGCGAGCGCGGCGCATGGCGATTTCCTCTTGATGGCGCTGAAATGCGGTGGGATCGACGCTCAGCCAGTTATCGAGGAAAAAGAGCATCGCCGGACTCTTGGCCGTGGCTACCAGCAAGTCTTGAAACTTACCCATGGTGTTGGGGCGGATGGTATCGCGCACGTACGAGGTGAGCAGCCAGCGATCCGCACCCTTGTTGGCGAAAACATTGAAGTGATTGAACCAGAAATCTTCCATCACGGCTTCGAGCTGACGATTGCTATAAATTGCGCGGTCGAGCTTGCCCATGGAGAGCTCGGCGGTGACTCGGCCGGGGCCTTGCATTTTCGCGAGGCTCGCTTGAGCCCGATCCATGTTGTCGTTGCCCGTGTCCATAACTTGGGCCATCGCTGTTTTGCGCTTTTGCTGCAGCTGCTGGCGATATTCTTCTTTGGTATCGCCGGCTGTTTTCGCCGCTTGATTCGGGGGTGGAAACTCAGCAAGAAGCTCTGTGGAAGACATGGCGAGAGTTGGATATTTTTCGAGGCGCTTCTGTAACGCGGAATCGTCGATGGATTCTGGATGGAGCTGCTGGTCAATCCATTTCTCCAGGCCCATCTGGCGAATGCGATCGATGTCTCCGGGGCGGGGGCCGTAGGCCAAGCGATTCAGTGCGTGGAGGATGGCCTGATCCTCGGTTAACTCTGTGATCGGAAGATGGCCTTTGAATTTGCCGCTAAGCGCCGTGGGCGGCTTGGAATGCTTCTCGGCGGTGGGTCCGGGCGCGGCGGCGACGCCAAAAATACCAAGCAGCATCGCGGCGACAATGGCGCCAACAATCGTTGCAGCGGCGTCAAAACGGCCATGCCTCCGGCGAGATCCTCTATGGGACGCTAAGCGCCCTTGTCGATTCTGCGCGAAGAAAGATTGCGTATTCGATTTCATAGCTTGCAATGATGGTAAACCCTGGCACGCAAGGAAAGTTGCACGGAGCGGGTTAATGCGTACAGATGGTTAAGACTTCGTACGCACTTGGTCAAGGAGATTCAAGAGCTTTTGGTCATTCCCCGCGGTGATTGTGGTGAACTCAATTCCCATGCCGTGGTCGGTCACATAGCGCACCGTACAGCCCACGTCGATCAGTGTAGCGGCGCAGGTGAGCTTGAGCAGGAGAGCGGTCCCTGGCGGCTGCATGTCTTTGGCGCGGAGAAACATGCCTCCCATGCCGATGACGGTGGCAACCCCGGCAAGGCCGTGCCCAGCGGCGTGAATTTCAATGCCTGGCGGAACCGAGATGCGTTCGTGACGCCGCAACGCAGCGGAGGTCATATGGCGAGATCACTAGATTGAGCGGCGTTACCACTATTCACGACGAGCGGCGCGAAAACCGTCAAGCGTCCAGGAGTCCTGGGTCTCGTCGTGGCGGAGGACATAATAATTGCCGTCATCAGCGCGAACACGAAAATAGCTGGCCCCGGGAGAAAACCATCGGCCATCAAGTTCGTCCACCAAAAACTCACGGCCGCGAATGACGAAGCGGAGCGGCCGCTCATCAGGACGGTACCCGGCATAGCATTCCACGCGAATCTCGTTCATCGCGCCTCCGCCGGCTGGGCTCGCCGCAAAGGATCAGCCACCGGCTTAGTTTAGCATCCGGGACGATCGCCGCAATCTTTCCACCCGAGTTCACGGAATGAAAAGCAAAAGCTTGTTGGACTGGGCCGCCTCACGCACCTCGGCATTGTAGGCGGCTCCGAGAAGAACGATGACAGCCGTCAAAAACATCCAAACCAGCAGACCGATGGCGGACGCCAGACCGCGATAGATCACGTCGTATGGCATCTTTCGCACATACAAGCCGAATGAAAGGTCTGTTACCCACCAGAGCACCGTCGAAACGACGGCCCCAGGAAGAAGGGCCCGGTAGCTCGCATGCCCCGGGCGACCAATCCGATAGAGGGAAACCAAGACGACCATAGCAAGCACGAATATCACCAGCGCGTAACAGGCCCAGCCGATATCCCGCGTGAGACGAGACGATCCCGTTTGGAAGAAGTGCCAAGTGTGGAGCTGTTTCGTGAAGACGGTGAGAATCATTACGATCATCATGGGCACGATCGTAACGCACAAAAGAAGCAGCGCTCGCAACTGGCGTCGCAAGTAGCCTGGCTGGAGCAGGTCGCCTTCGATCACGCGGAAGCCCTCCATATAGCCGATCATCACTTGAGTGCCTGCGATGAGCGTGCCGCCCAGGCCGAGCGCAATCCATCGCCAGGGATGTGCGCTTCCCCGGACAAAGTATTCAACCACGACGCTCGAGCTGCCCGGCGGCAAGATCGTAACAAGGCGCGTAGGAATTTCGCTGAGAGCCTGGTGAAAAAACGGAGTTCCGCTGAGCACTCCAAGCAGCAGAAGCAGCAATGGAAAGAAGGCCAGAAACATATTAAAAGCGATGGCTTGGCTGAGCGTGACGCAATTGGGGAAAAGCCGGCCAAACGCGCGCGTCAGATTTCGGAGTATGGCGTGCATCGCTGTCCGGCGGATTATACGGGAAGGGCGCGAATTGCGGCACTGATTCAGGGTTCGCCCGCGCATCCTTGTGGGTCTGCACGGGGCAGGGTAAACTGCCGTGAAAACTCGAGGCTCCATGTCCGAACGGAAGCACACAATAAGCCGCGGTGAGGAAGTGATTCGCAAACATCAGGAGTATCTGTGGCCGGCGGTTACCAACTATTATCGGCACCCGCTGGTAGCGGACCATGCCTCGATGCAATATTTATGGGACATCGAAGGCAACCGCTACCTCGATTTTTTCGGCGGAATTCTGACGATTGGCGTCGGCCACTGCAATCCGAAGGTCACCTCAAAGATCAAAGCGCAGGTGGACAAGCTGCAGCACACTTCCACACTTTTTCCCAACGAGGCGATCGTGACGCTCGCCGAAAAACTTGCCGAAATCACGCCGGGGAAACTGCAGAAGAGTTTTTTCACCAACTCGGGGACCGAGGCGAATGAGGCTGCCATCCTGTTGGCGCGGATGGCGGGGCCGAGCTATGACGTCGTCGCGCTGCGCCACGCATATGCAGGCTCGTCGTCGTTGACGAAGGGCGTGACGGCGCAGGCGCCTTGGCGCAAATCCGGCGTTATCAGTGTGGGCGTGGCGCACGCGCTGAGCCCTTATTGCTATCGCTGCCCGCTGAACCTGAAATATCCAGAATGCGGCGTTGCTTGCGCGAATGATGTCGAAAACGTGATACAGACAAGCACCAGCGGGGCGATTGCCGCGTTCATTGCCGAACCGATTCAAGGCGTGGGCGGATTCATTACGCCGCCGCCCGAATATTTCAAAATCGTCTATCGCATCGTGAAAAATTACGGCGGACTTTTTATTTCCGATGAAGTACAAACCGGCTTCGGCCGCACCGGAAAGAAATGGTTCGGAATTGAACAGTGGGAGGTGACTCCCGACATCATCACCTGCGCGAAAAGCATGGCTAACGGCGTTCCAGTTGGGGCAACGATCACGACAGCGGAACTGGCGGATAAGTTTCAGGGCTTGACGATTTCGACTTTCGGCGGAAACCCCGTGACTTCCGTTGCGGCTCGCGCGGTGATCGAAGTGATCGAAGAGGAGAAACTGCTTGAAAACACGCATGCCGTTGGCGGCTACTTGCGAAAGAAGTTGGAGGATCTGAAGGAAAAGTATCTTTTGATTGGCGATGTTCGTGGCATGGGGATGATGCAGGCTCTTGAATTGGTCCGCGACCGGAAAACCAAGGAGCCTGCCTCTGTGGAAACCGCTGAATTGATGGAGCGGGCGCGCGCGAACAGCCTTTTGATCGGCAAGGGCGGCCTTTACGGCAACGTGATCCGTTTGGCTCCGCCCATGAATATTTCCCGATCGGATGTGGACGAAGGCATACGGCTCCTCGATAAGTCCTTCAGCGAAATACCTCCCGCATAGCTGGTGGTGATTATTTGCCGACGGCAGGCAGCGCCCCCACCAAAGCGGGCCGCTACCGCTTGGTCTGATGTATTCTGCTGCTGATGAAACTTCGGAGCGTCTGCCTCTGCCGCAGGATCGCAAGCCGTTTTTCGATGTGCCTGGCCGCAAGCACGGCCGCGCTCGTCTTGCTTCAATTATTTCTTTTCAGTGGCTTGATCGCGACGGCAAACAGTGATTTAGATGCGATCCATTGGGTATCGGTACCCGAGGCTCAAGTTAAACTGGATGACAAAACGCCGCTGGCATGGAATGTCTATCAACCCGAAAAGAAAAATAAGAAGGATAAGAAGGAATCCAACCTCGTGCTGATTTTGCTCGGGCACCGATATCTTTTGCTGGACACCCACGCCAGAATCTCTTACGAAGTTCAGGTGGCGGACCTAAAAGCACAAGGAGCTAATTTCGATAGTGGCAATCTGGCTGAACGATCGCGCGTGATTCCAAGCACGGATTGGTCTTCCCGGGACGTAGGGCCTGCCGAAATTATCCAGTTGACACTTGGGGACTATGGCCGCGTGCTGCAAATTTCACTGCCACATCCGCCCGATCTGCGCCCGTTCTATTGAGGTATTTGAGGGTGAGCTGTTTTGGCGGCGAGATGAAACCTTGAACGCGATCCTATCGCTTGAATATTAGCGGCTTTGAACTCGGGCGGCGCGTTTCCAGGGTACGCCAAACCATCCACGCGACAGTTGCCAACATGCCGATCCATCCGATGATCCGCACGGCATGGGCAATGTGCGTGTCTTGTTCCAAAAGGCCAAGCCTGCCGAAAAGGTAATTCCAGTCGTGGATCACGGTATCGGAATCTCCAACGGTGAGGAGCGGCAACTCCTGCGCGCGCGCATCGGCCATGTATGTGGAAACTGGAAGGAACTGCTCAAAAAAGAAAAACATGCAGAATGCCGTTCCCGGCACTTGCCGCTGAAAAACGAAAAACGCAGCCAGCATAAGCGGGACGCCCAATTGCATCAGCGTGCCCCCGCCACCATCAGGAATTGACCACCGAAAAACCGAAACAGCAAATGCCCGCCCTCATGAACGGGTATGAAAACAAGATCAATCATCAACAATGGACCACTCCCGCGCGCGGCTTGCAGCAGGAAGAGCGCATAAAACGAACACCAGAGGCCCAGCACGACCAGCGAGATGGGCTGCCACGGCTCCTCGACAGGCAAAAGGAATGGCAGATGCTCGGTCAACGTTTCTGGAAATTGCATGCGACTCTCTTCAAAACGCGGAAGGCGAAATCCAGACTAGCATCGCCGGCGGCGTAAACCTTATCGGTGTGAATCAGGCATTTCCAGAAATACACTGCCGCAGAGATCTTTGTGGAACTGATTAGCGGAGTGAAACGCCGACTACCCAAGGAATCCCGGCTAAGCCCGTTCCCAGCGTTATATTCACAACATCGCCGCGATTGAATAGATCGAAGTCGCGGCGATCGACGGGGATACGTTCAACGCGATGCCCCGGCCGCCAGGATGTGACAACCAGGCGTCGCGAAGGCAGGGCGCCAGACATGGAGAACTTGCCGATGACGCGGGCCTCCTCAACTTGCCACGGTCCACGGTCCATCGCTGCGTTGCCCAGCAGCATGGCGGACAAAATCCACGGCAGCGGCACCAGCCCGTAATAAACACGCTTTAGCTTCTCCACATCGCCGTGGCGCAAGGCGCGGCGCTCCACCCAAATCGCCAAACCCAGGGTCACGAAGAAGAGCACCCCGACGAAAATCAATACGCCGTCAAGTTCGAGGGGAGGATAGCGGACGACAACCGCGATAAACGCCAGCGAGCCGAGCACGAAAATGGCTGTGCGGTTGAGCAGCCTGCGGCGTAACGACAATTCGGCGGCCACTGAACTCATACCGCAGGATTCGCACACGTCCCTATCGCGATCCGCGCCGCAGTTCAGGCAGGGCGTCATTTGAGTGCGCGCACACTCGCAGGGGGATTGTCGAGACAGACCATATTTTCATCGCGACCGTTGGCGAGAAGCTCGCAGTCGATCGTCTGAGCGCTGCGGACGGCTTCTTCGTAGTTCGAGCCCGCGGCGGTGGCGCAGTGCGTCGCACCCTTGAAAGAAACACATACCTCATATCGTCGGCGCGTTTGCTGGAAGGAGGAATAGATGAGGACGCCGAAAAGAACCAGCGCGCCGAGGACTATGATCCAACGTATCCGATTGGATTTTTTCGCCATGCCTGCCGATTTTACTTCCCAGTTTTTTTCGCCGCCACTTCCGCTCTGCGTGCCAACTCCTCTTCGATGTGCTTCCGCACGGCGGGCACGACGCCGTCCATTGCGCAAATATCGCGCAGGTCGCGCTGGGTGAGATCGGATAGAAACGCGAGCACAGTCGGAACCGGCGCGCGGGCATTGCGGGCCAGCGCCGCGCGGACATTATACCGGCACGACCATTTTGTGTGTTCCGCAATCGCCTGGACGACGCGCTCGTGGACATCGGCCTTCGCCAGAACCTTCAGCACTTGGCTTTCGGTGAGAAATGGATTCGCGAGGGCTAGTTTGATCGCCTGCGGATGGCTTTCCGCAAGAATGGCGCCTGCCACGCGCGCGGGCCCGCGGCGTGCAAGGGTGAGTTTTTCTCCGGCGGGAATATTCGGGACGCGAGCGAGAATCACCTCTTCGGCCAGACGGCGGATATCGGGCGGCGCGGACGGCAATAAACTCAAGCGGACCAAGTCAAAAAGAAATAGCTGCCGAACGGCGGCGACCGCAAAACGCTTCGGCGTCCGCGGATGACTTGCCAAACGTAGCCGAATGCCCTCGCAGGATGTCCACTTCCCTTCACCCGCCACGGCGCTCAGAACGGTCACCGGCAAATCGAGTCTCTCAAGCAAAGCCGTGACATGCTGCTCCTGCAAATTGGCGTTCTCGAGAATGGCGAGCAGGGTCTCCTCGTTTGATTCGTGCAGAAGACTATTGAGTTCGTCGCCGGAGGTCGACCGCGCATGCTGGATTCGGGTGTCAGATTCAGGCTGCATTGCCTTTGGCAGCATCGAGTTCAGCAGCCGATTCTACACGGCTCGAGCGCTGGGCCGAAACCCAATTGGAAACGTATGAGGGTAGGCCGCCGATGAGCGGAAAGCGGAAAACTCGCCCGGTTCGCAACGCCCGCTGCGAGGGACAGACGCTGCAAACCGGGCCGAGATCTAGTGGAACTCGCGGTCTGGGAGGCAAGGTCGAGACGGAAATGCTCTCCTCCAAGCACCGTTTCAGAGCTAGACGATGGTATAGCCTCTCGATCCACACGGTGCGAGGGGGTTGTTTGTGTGTCGCTAAAGAATCAATGAAGAATCAATGAAGCCTCTAGAAAGGAATTCGGCGACTGAGCGCTTTATGCTTCGCCGGCGGTGTTTGCACAATCGGCCTTCGACGAGAATGGATTGAGGGTTGGAAGGAGTGCGAGAAAATCGCGCATCAGGAGGTTTCTGAGGTCCGCAAAATCTTCCGCCTGCCAAGTCGGCCCGGCGGACTCCATCCGATCGCGGGGCAATTCGGAATCGGGAGAATCCAATCCCAGGCTCCGAAGAAAAGTTGCCAGGTAAAGGGACTGGGCGGTCCAATTCGTGCCGTGAATGCAGAATGTTCGCGGATTGTCGGCTGATCTGGCTGCTAAGTCGGGGGATTTTTCAGCCCGCCCTCCCTCATCGTATTTCTCCATTATCGACCACATCGAGGCGAGCACATTCAGGCGATCAGTCCCAAGCATCACTGCGGCGTCTTCGATGGTGATACTGCTGTCGGCAGAGAGAAGGAGCGAGGCAGCGAGCCTGATGATGAGGTCGGCTATTTCTGGATGCGAACGAATATGTTCGCTGATGCGCGCCAGATCAACTGGTACAGCGCCGAGAAGGTCTGTCAGAAGCTGCGAGCCAGAGTAGTCGTTTCGGATACGTGCCTTGCGTCCCGCCCTTAGGCCGTTTTGGGGCGGCGCGCCATTGAATGGCGACCCCAATTTGCGAAACCGTTCTTCGAAAGCGGTAGACATACAATAACCGTGTCGAATAGCTACGACACCATCTCTTGGGCCTGTCCCCTTGGCGCCTTTAGGGTTAAAGCGCTTGTTTTCGCTGCCTCCATGAGCGGGGGTTTTCGCTGAGTGGCAACTTCCGGGCGCTGGGCTTGTGGCGGCTTGGCCACTCTTTCCAGCAGCCTGGAGCGCAGCCGGCCGAGTGCGGCACTGTGAATCTGCGACACGCGAGACTCGCCGATGCGTAATACTTCTCCAACTTCCTTCATGGTGAGCTCTTGGAAATGATACAGGGCCAGAACTTCGCGCTCGCGGGCCGGCAGTTCAGTGATCGCCAACTCGAGCAACGCGGTCATCTCCGATCGAAGCGCCTGCTGATACGGATCGTCGTCTTCGGATCGGACCTGCGAATCTGGCGTTTCGCCTCCGTGGTCTTCCGTGGACGATTGAAGGCTCTCGATATCAAGTCCACGAAGATCGCCTCGAAGGTGCTGAAGGCTATCGAGGCTTACTTCCAGCTCGGCCGCGATCTCGGCTTCGCTAGGATCGCGGCCCAGTCGGGCCTTGCACTGTGATATTGCTTGTTCGAGGCGACGCGCCTGCCGGCGCAGCGCGCGCGGACTCCAATCCACGAGCCGAAGGCTATCCAGAATCGCGCCGCGGATCCGGAATTCGGCGTAGTGTTTCAGCTGGACATTCTTGCTCGGGTCGTACTTTCGCACTGCATCCATCAGCCCCAAAATGCCAGCGTGAACGAGGTCTTCGAGCAACACTTGGGGCGGCAAACGCGTGTGAATTCGGCGCGCAACGTATTGAACATGCGGAAGGTGATCGAGCAGCAACTTCTCGCATTGGCGTTCATCGAGCAGCGTTGTGTACATGTCCTGTGGACATGCACGGCGGGGTCCAGGAACATCCGGACAAGATTAGAATTTTGTAAGGTTAGGCGCACCGGCCAGCATCGCTAAATTCTCGGCGCGGATCTGAGGATTCTCCTCCGCTAGAACGAAGGCTCGCTCAACGGCGTGCTGCAGTTCTCGCACATTGCCCGGCCAATGATAGCGCTGCAACAAATCCGCCGCGTCTGGACCGAACATCTTCAGCGCAACCCCTGACTCGCGACAGAATCCATGTAGAAAATGCTGCGCCAGGGAAAGCGTGTCGCCGGTGCGCTCTCGCAGTGGCGGAAGATCGAGCGGGAAAACGGATAACCGGTAATAAAGATCTTCGCGAAACTGTTTTTCGCGGACACGCTGGAGCAAATCAGCATTTGTTGAGGCGATCAACCGCGCATCCACCCGAAAAACATCCGCGCTGCCGAGACGCTGCACTTCGCCCTCCTGCACGAACCGGAGCAGCTTGGCCTGCATGCTAAGCGGCAATTCGCCCACTTCATCCAGTAAGAGAGTGCCGCCGTGCGCCGCATGGATGCGGCCCAATCTGGATTGGAAAGCGCCGGTAAAAGCGCCGCGTGTGAAACCAAAGAGTTCGGCTTCCAGCAGGCTTTCCGGAATCGCCGCGCAATTCACAACCACGAATGGGCCTTTGTTCCGCCGGCTGAGATCATGAATCCCGCGTGCTACAAGCTCCTTGCCAGTGCCAGTTTCGCCCACGATCAAAACCGCCGTGTCCCGAGGCGCGACCAGCCGGGCCAGACGATAGATCTGCTGCATTCTCGGGCTCCTCCCGATCATGCCGGCGACCGGACGCGTTCGAGCTTCCATTGATTCCGCTGGATCGGGGCTGATCGGAAAAGAATACTGGCGGCCGCCAGGAAAAGATTGGGCGACGGGAATCTTGGCTTTCAGCACTCCTGAAACCATAGAAGCCTCGGCCGGTCTATCGATGGCGCCTTCATCCCGCGCCGGATCGGACTCCATAAGAATGACGTCGAGATCTGGATAACGGCCGCGAAGAGTCGCCATGAGCTCTCCGACGTCCAGATCTTCGATCCGCGGATCGAGCAGCAGCGTGCCAAAATCGGTCTTTTCAAGCTTCAGGAGAGCGTCCGCTCCTCCCTGCGCTTCAGAAACCGTGGCATGGGGGACGTCCAATCTTTTCAGCATTTGCTGTCGAAGCGGAGCGTAGGGACTCGCCACCAGCACCTTCCCCTTCAATTCCTTCGCCAACATTGGCATGGCTGCGGACATTCATGGCCTCCTGAAATTATCCGGGCCCAACTCTCAAGCC
This sequence comes from Candidatus Acidiferrales bacterium, assembly GCA_036520875.1. Classification (GTDB taxonomy): domain Bacteria; phylum Acidobacteriota; class Terriglobia; order Acidiferrales; family UBA7541; genus Palsa-295. Next base: position 13,059 of record DATDIT010000015.1, on the reverse strand, counting down.
ACGAAATGCGGATTTCGCGCCTGCAGCTGGTAACCGACTCCTCGAACTGTGTGAATCAACTTGCCATCGGCCGGCGTATCCACCTTCTTACGCAGATAGTTGATGTACACGTCGACCACATTCGTCATCGTATCGAACGATAAATTCCAGACACGTTCGACAATTTGCGGCCTCGACACGGGATGGGATGTATTGAGCATCAGGAATTCGAGCAGCGCAAATTCCTTGGGAGTCAGCTCGATGGACCGGCCGGCCCGCATCACCCGGCGTTCCATGCGGCTTAATTCGAGATCATCAACGCGCAACACCGTCTCGGGTCCATGTCCACCGCGCCGAACGAGCGCACGCACGCGCGCCGCCAGCTCCGAGAACGCGAACGGCTTCAGCAGTAAATCGTCCGCGCCCAGATCGAGCATTTGGGCCCGCGCTTCGGGCTTGGCATCGGCGGCTAAGACGAGAATTGGCAATTGATCGTGGGAGCGCGCTTGCCGCAATGCAGCGAGGCACCTCGAACCCTCCACATTTAGATCGAGTATAGCGGCGTCGTAATCGCGCTGTTCCGCGAACCGCGCGATTTCGGCTACGTCCGAGACCAGGTCGACGGAGTAGTGCTCTTCGCCAAACTCGCGCTCCAGAAACGCGCCAAGCGCAGCATCGCGCTCGGCCACAAGAATCCGCATGGGTACTCCAGCGGAAGGGGAAATCAAAAAATAGTTCAAGTAGGCGTAAATTTAGTTAACGTTGGAGTTAGTGTCAAAAGGAATTTCTGCTTCGAAAATTAGATCGTTCTAGGAGTGAGAATGTTCGTACTGAGTTGACGAAAAGTGCTGGCTTCGGCGCGGAAAAGTGAGCCGGTCCGAACCAAAAATGCATCGGATCGGAACATGCCTGCCCACGAGTGCTATGGATGAGTCATTTTCTCGGGCACGACAATTTCGTCGAATTCCCCGGCAGTGAGGTAGCCGAGCTCCAGAACGGCCTCGCGCAGGCTGATTTTCTCGTGGTGAGCCTTGTGAGCCGCCTCCGCGCATTTGTCGTATCCAATAATCGGGCTAAGAGCGGTGACCAGCATCAGCGAATTTTTAACGTACTGCTCGATACGTTGCAAATCCAATTCCATCCCCGAAACGCAGTGATCGGCGAACGAGCGGCAGGCGTCCGTGAGCAGTCGCACGGAATGCAGGAAATTGTGGATGATCACCGGCTTGAAAACATTCAATTCGAAATTTCCTTGCGATCCCGCAAAACCGATGGCGGCATCATTGCCGAACACTTGCACAGCGACCATAGTGATCGCCTCACACTGAGTGGGATTCACTTTCCCCGGCATGATCGAAGATCCCGGCTCATTTTCGGGGAGCCGCAGCTCGCTTAAACCCGCGCGCGGCCCGGATGCCATCAAGCGAATATCGTTGGCAATTTTCATCAGCGAGGCGGACAGTGTTTTGAGCGCGCCGCTTGCGAAAACAAGCTCGTCGTGCGCGGAAAGCGCCGCAAATTTATTCGGATGAGAAGTGAACGGCAGGTTGGTCAACTGGCTTATCTTTTTCGCCGCGCGATCCGCGAATTCGGGATGGGCATTCAGGCCGGTGCCCACCGCCGTTCCTCCAATCGCGAGATCGTAAAGCCCGGGCAGAATTTGCTTGAGACGCTCCAAGTCGCGGTCCAGCAAACTCACCCATCCCGACATCTCCTGACCCACCGTGAGCGGCGTGGCATCCATCAGGTGCGTGCGGCCGATCTTCACGACCTTTGCAAATTCCCGTGCTTTCGCGTTGAGGGCCTCGCGCAATCCGGCAACGGACGGAATCAGCGCCTCGGCAACACGCGACGCCGCCGCGATATGCATCGCGGTCGGAAAAGTATCGTTGGAAGATTGCGACATGTTTACATCATCGTTGGGATGGATAGGCTTTTTGCTGCCCATCACTCCGCCTGAAATTTCTATGGCGCGATTGGAGATCACCTCGTTGGCGTTCATGTTGGTCTGCGTTCCGCTTCCGGTTTGCCAGATGCGCAACGGAAAATGCCCGTCCAACTTTCCAGCAATCACTTCATCGGCGGACTGAACAATCAGGCGGGCCTTTTCTGGCGAAAGTTTTCCAAGGTCCTGGTTCACAAGGGCGGCGGCCTTCTTCAGAATTCCGAAGGCGCGAATCAGTTCGGGCGGCATGATATCGCGGCCAATGTTGAAGTGAATCAGCGAACGCGCTGTTTGGGCGCCGTAGTAGCGGTCTTTCGGGACCTCTATTTTGCCCATGCTGTCCGATTCCATTCGTGCGCCCGCTTTTGTTACCGAAGACGCTTTGGCGTCCACGCTGGCTCCCTCCGTGAAGATATCCCGCAACGGCTAGAGAATTCTCGGAATTCAAACTTAGCATGATCGCTGGGTGATCGCCGCAGGAATCGCCGCGAGCATCCAGCAAGACCGCTGACGGCATCCTAGGCCAGCCGGCATCGTCAAGGCTCCGCGCACAGTACAACGCCGCGAAAGCGCGGTCCGGTGCAGACGCTTATCCGGCTATAATAATTAGCTATCGAATGCCCTTCACAATGCACAGAGAGCAGGGTGCCGGCCGGAAAACTCGGCGCCTCGTCGCATTTACAGCGATTCTCTCGCTCGCCTTGCTGGCCAGCACGGCATGGGACACGCGCTTCACCGCGCGCGCGGACGAACCTTACGCTCCCAGCCGCGACTACGACCTGCAGGATATTCGCATCCACTTGTGGTTTGACGGCGCTGCTCCACAATTTCATGGTGAGGTGACCGAACGTGTTGCCGCTCTGCGAACCGGCGTTGTCGATTTCAAATTCGATTCGGTGGGCCTGAATATACAGGACGTCACAATTGACGGTGCGCCATCGAAATTCTCGACCACTCCCACGCAGCTGATTGTCTCGCTCGCTCATCCCGCCATCCGCGGCGAGCGCCATGAAATCCTGATTCGCTACGCTGGGGCTCCCAAGCGCGGCCTTTATTTCATCCTCCCGAATCAAGATTATCCGCACCAGCCCGCGGAAGTTTGGACGCAGGGTGAGGCGGAGGACACGCGCTACTACATTCCTCTTTACGATTATCCCAACGATCGCACCACCTCTGAAATGCTTCTCACCGTGCCATCCAACTGGATCACAATTTCAAACGGACGGCTGCTGGGCATTAGAAATGAAGGCGAGAGCGCAAAAACGTGGGACTGGAAGCAGTCCCAGCCGCTTTCAACCTATCTGATTTCCGCGATCGCGGGCGAATTCGACGAGCAGGACGATTCCTGGAACGGCGTCGCGTTGCGATTCCTGGTTCCGCGCGGCAACCAATCCGAAATTGCATCCACGTTTGCCCGCACGAAGCAGATGCTCGATCTTTTTTCCAGCAAGCTGGGCGTGCCATATCCTTGGACGCAGTACGCCCAAACTTCCGTCGACGGATTCACCGAAGGCGGGATGGAAAATACCAGCGCCACCACCCTGAGTGTTCGTGACTTGGTGAATCCGAAACTGCTGCCGGAGCTGCGCGTCGGCGACGATTTCGTGATTTCGCACGAAATGGCGCACCAATGGTTCGGCGACTTGGTCACCTGCAAGGATTGGGCGAATCTTTGGCTCAACGAAGGATTCGCCACTTTCTTCGAGCACTACTGGATGGAACAGCATTACGGTGAAGACGAAGCCGCCTATGATTTCTGGACGGACCGCCGCGATTGGTTCGCGCAGAAGCGCCTTTATTCGGTGCCCATCGTTACGCGCGATTTTGACGACTCCACAAAATACGCGGGAAACGTTTACGACAAAGCCGGCTGGGTGCTGCAAATGCTCCGCGAAAAGCTCGGTGATGACGATTTCTTCGCCGCTTTGCGCCAATACCTTACCGTCAACCGAGGACAAAATGTCGTGAGCGCGGATCTGCAAAAATCAATCGAGCAGGCCACTTCGATCGACGTGGATGAATTTTTCCATCAGTGGATTTACGGCGCGGGCGCGCCGGAATTCAGCGTCGCCTACACCTACGATCCAGCGGCGCACCAAATCAAGCTGGACGTAACTCAGACCCAAAAATTGCAGGGCGCGGTCGGACTCTTCGATGTTCCGATCGGCATCGAAGTGGGGATCAGCGCGGGAAGTCATACCTATTCGGTTGAGGTCAACCGGGCGCAACAGAGTTTCACTTTTCCCTCCAGCGACGCGCCGCTGATGGTGATCTTCGACAAGGGTGACAAAATTCTGAAGACCGCCGATTTCCCGAAGGATCCGGCGCTGTGGATCTATCAACTGAAAAATGCTGAAACCGTTCCCGATCGTGCCGATGCTGCCATGGCTCTCGGTGCGGTGCGAAATAATCCAACTGTCTTGGCGGCGCTGGCTGATGCCGCCCAGCACGATCCTTTTTGGGGCGTGCGCGCGGAGGCCTTGAAGGCACTGGCGAAAATCGGCGGTCCAGACGCGCAAACGGCGGTGCTGGCCGGCTTGAATGATCGCCTTCCCTGGGTGCGCGATGTCGCCGCGCGCGTGCTCGGACATTTCAAGGGCGATTCCAGTGTCGCGTCAACGCTCGCGTCCACGGCGTCTGGCGACCCCGCGTATCGCGTGCGCGCGGCCGCGCTTTTGGCGCTTGCCGAGGTGAAAGCTCCGGGCGCATTCGACGTGCTCAGCGCCGCGGTGCGCTCCGATTCGCCAGACAATATGTTGCGCGACGCCGCCCTCAGGAGCATGGGCGAGTTGGGCGACGACCGCGCCGTCCCGATTCTTCTCGATTGGGCCGCGCCTGGAAAACCGATTCCCTCTCGCCAGGAAGCCATCGCGTCTTTGGCTAGCATGGATAAAAAGGATAAAGGCATCACGGCCGCGCTGGTTTCTTACCTCAACGAGCCTTACTTCGATGTGCGGCTCGCCACTATCATCGCGCTGGGCGCTAGAGGAGACGCAGCTGCCGTCGAACCCCTCGAAGCGCTGCTCAAGAGCGGCGATCTGCCTCCCGAGCAGGAAAGCTATGTCCGCATGACCCTTTCCGCGCTGAAGCCCGACCCGGCCGCTAAATAATGCTAATAATCAGGTGCGCGGACTTTCATTCGCCAATAGGATCCGAAGATCGCGCAAATTGTTTCCGGTGGGTCCGGTGACAATTGCATCGTCGAGGCGCTCAAAAAAAGTGTATGCATCACTGCGCTTCAGAAAATCCGCAGGATCGAGTCCCGCAGCCCGCGCGCGCGCCCCCGTCTCGCCATCCGCCACCGCGCCGGCCGCGGGACTGTTTCCGTCAATCCCATCTGTTCCCGCGCTGAGCACGGTGATGTTTTTCCCGGAGATTTTAGGCACGCACGCCAACACGAATGAGGAATTGCGTCCGCCGATTCCGTCGCCGGTTACCGGACTGCTCAGTTCCCCATCCGCCAGCACTGCCACGGGACGGCTGGGATTCTCGCGCTTCTGAAGCTCGAGTTGCGCGTGCAGCAGAGCCAGCAAATAATCGGCGGCCTTTTCCAGCGGCCAATTGTCGGTGAAATTATCGCAGATGCAGACGAAACCCTCTGCTTCGCAAGCATGGTGCGCCGCGTGCATCAACTCGTGCTGTCCCAACACGAGGCTGAAGCTGGAGCGCGCGAAAGCTGGGTCGCCGGGTTTGGGAGTTTCCGGAAGCGTGTGACTTTCAAACGCGGTCTTCAAACGCGCGGGTAGCTTTTCCATCAGTGAATATTTTTTCGCCACTTCCTCCGCGTCGCGAATCGTCGAAGGGTCCGGTAGAGTTGGCCCCGAGGCCAACGCCGATTCCTGGCCTACCGGCACGTCGCTGATCGCCAGCGTGATTTTCGTAGACTTCGGCGCCGCCGCGGCCAGGCGTCCGCCTTTTGTCGCGGACACGTGCTTGCGAATGGCGTTGATTTCCTCGATCGATCCGCCGCATTTGACCAGCGCCGAATGCAGACGCTCGAAATCCGCGAGCGTGACTTCCGGGTCCAGCGGCTGCTCCACAAGAGACGAGCCGCCCCCTGAAATTAGAAAAAAGATCAGGGTGCGTTCGTCGCAACGCGCCAGCCGATCCAGAATGGCGCGCCCTGCCGCGAAACTCGCCGCATTGGGGACGGGGTGTCCACCGACGAAGACCTGCCATTCTGAAAGCTGGCGCGCGGGCGTTGCGGGAACAACCACAATTCCTTCGAGAGAAAAATCCGGCGATAGCACGCGCATTAGGCCATCGGCCATCGCCAAGGAAGCCTTACCGAAGGCAATGGCGACGATCGAATGGAATTTGCGCAAGTCGATTGAGTTCTCGCCCGCGTGAATCCGCGAACCGATGCGCCCGAGTTTTTTCTCGATCGTGCCGGGAACATCGATGGCGGCAAGAGTCTGGCGGAAAATGCGCTCGGCTATCTTTTTCACGCTTTGTCGATCGCGGCGGCGCCCGCGCGCGCGACATCAAGATCCTGATCTTCGCTTCCGGCGCTCACTCCGATCGCCCCCACCACTTCCCCATCGACCAGCAGTGGTACTCCGCCGCGAATCGGCGTTTGATGCTCTTGTGCCGCAAGCCCAAGGCCTACTGCCAACGCCACGTTTACCTGATCGCCCGCCATCGCCGGACCGGTTGCCGCACGCCGCATCGCCGCGGCTCGCGCCTTCACTAGCGAAACGGCAATCGACGCTGGTTTGGCTCCGTCCATGCGCTCGAAGGCCAACAGGTGCGCGCCATCGTCCACCACCGCAATGTTCATCGGCACGCGAATTTCTTCCGCGCGCCGCTGCGCCGCCGCGACCACCGCGCGCGCCCCCTCGAGCGTAAGCTTTGGATGATTCCGCGTCACCAGTTCCATCGGTTCGTCTCCCGGGACATCACAGTCCCAATGCTTCGGCGTTCAGCGCGTTCGGTGGACGCTCCCCTTTGAAGAGCGCCACTGCATTTCTCGCAGCCATCACCGCCATCTTGGTTCGCGTTTCCACCGTTGCGCTGGCGATATGCGGGGTGAGAATCACGTCCTTGCGTGCGAGCAACGCGGGATGCACTTTTGGTTCCTGCTCGTAAACATCCAGCGCTGCGCCGGCGATTTCTTTTTGCTCGAGTGCCGCTACGAGCGCTGCTTCATCGACCACGGGACCTCGCGAAGTGTTAATCAGATATGCGGTCGGCTTCATTTTTTCGAAGGCTTCCCTCGAAATCAAACGCCGCGTATCGGGAAGGAGCGGCACATGGAGCGTCACGAAATCCGATTCGCGCAGCAGTCGGTCCAGGTCCACGAATTCCGCCTGCAATTCCGTTTCGACATCCACAGCCGCTCGCAAGGCGTCGCTATAGAGGACGCGCATTTGAAATCCGCGAGCGCGCCGCGCAACGCCTCGGCCAATTCGCCCAAAACCGATCACACCCAACGTTTTTCCCCACACATCTCCGCCGAGAAGTTGGTCCAGGTCCCATCCGGGCCACGTGCCGCTGCGCATCCATGCATCGCCTTCCACAACCCGCCGCGCAATGGCCATCAACAATGTCCACGCGAAGTCCGCTGTCGTTTCATCCAGCACGCCGGGTGTGTGCGTGGCGACCACTTTGTGGCGAGTGCATGCCGCCACGTCAATATTGTCGTACCCAACGGAGACGGTTGCCGCTACGCGCAGCTTTGGCGCTGCGCTCAGAAGCTCTTCGTCCACTTTTTCGGTCAGCAGGCAGATCAGAGTTTCCTTATCCGCCACGCGAGCAAGCAATTCGGCGCGGGGAATGCTCTCGCTCCGCGTCCAATACTCTATTTCGAACTGCTGATCAAGTATCGCGCGCGCTTCCGGAAACAACGGCCGCGTTGCCAGAGCTTTCGGTTTGCTCACTTCGCGCCTTTCCATCGAAAACTTTTTCGCAGCGTCAGTAGCATACACCAACACACATTCGAACTTTGCCACTGGGCGAGAATTCCGCTAGCCTGTGTGGGACGATCGCTCGCTGATGAGACGCCAGCACACTATCGAAGAAAAAGAGGCGCGCCCGCCGGAGGTCACCTCCGAGCAGGTGACCGCATATCTGGCCACCGCACAGCAGCCTTCCACCATCAGGCAAATCGCTCACGGCATGGACCTGAAACATCGCGGCCGCCGCTTTCTTCCACGCGTAATCAAGCAACTCAAGCGGCGCGGAGATATCGAGGAGATTCGCGGAGGCCGCTACCGCCTCGCGGGTCAGAAGAACGGCCCGGCGCCAGCGGTCCGGCGCGCGGTTGCGCCTCCGTCTACGAAAACTCCGACCAGTTCTCCGTCGTCAGAAATTGCCGCGCAGCCGCTCAAACGCGCGCGCGATCCGAATTTAGTCGCCGGCCGCATCGTGACCCATCGCGACGGCTACGGCTTTGTGGTTCCCGACGCGCCGATTCCGCGCGTCGAAGGAGACCTTTTCATCGGGCGCGATTGTCTAGGCGATGCCATGAACGGAGATCGCGTGCTGGCTCGCGTCGAGCGTCGCCGCCCCGATGGCCGGGCGGAAGGCCGCGTGGTGCAGATCGTCGAACGGCAGCATCCCACGCTCGTCGGCCTGTTTCGCTACGGCCCGCAGGGGAATTACGTCCTTCCGTACGACACGCGCATCACTCACGAAGTTTTTATCGCGCCGGGCGATGAGCTGACACCGGAACTCCGAGAGAAGTTGGGACTCGGCGTGGACGGCCCACTACAACGCAGTGGCCGTGCACGTCTTCCCGAACTCGATGGCGCGGTTGTAGATGTGGAGATCACGCGTTATCCCAAAGGCGGCCTCGCTCCCGCCGGCCGCGTGATCGAAATTCTTGGACGACCGGGCGAGATTGGCGTCGATGTTGAAATCATCATTCGCAAGCATCATCTCCCGCATATTTTTCCTGCGGAGGTGCTTGCTGAGGCCCGAGGAACTTCGCAACAGGTTACGGATTCAGATTTACGCGGGCGGCGCGATTTTCGCGATTTACCCATCGTGACAATTGACGGCGAAACGGCGCGCGATTTTGATGATGCTGTGTACGTTCGCACGCTGGCTAACGGCCATTACGAATTGCAGGTGCATATCGCGGATGTCGCGCACTACGTTCGCCGGGATTCACCGCTGGACCGCGAGGCGCGTTTGCGCGGCACTTCCGTTTATTTCCCGAATCGCGCCGTTCCCATGCTGCCGGAAGAATTGTCCAATGGCATTTGCTCTCTCAATCCCAAAGTGGATCGCCTGGTGATGAGCGCGGTCATGGAAATGGACGCCGCGGGCAACATGGTGGCCGCCGATTTCACGCCCGGCGTGATTCGATCCGCCGAGCGCATGACTTATACGAACGTCCACAAAGTTCTTGAAGGCGATCCCGAAATGCTTCGGCGCTACGCTTCGCTAGCCGGAGAATTTCGCCGCATGAAGGAGCTGGCACTTTTGCTCAACAAGCGGCGTTACGCGCGCGGTTCGATTGACTTCGATCTTCCCGAGCCGATGATCGAATTTGACGAATCCGGCCGCATGGTGAGCATCGACCGGAGCGTGCGGAATATTGCTCATCGGATCATCGAGGAATTCATGCTGGCGGCCAACGAGGCTGTGGCTCAATACCTGGAAAAACGCGGCATCGCTTCGCTCCATCGCGTTCATGAAAAGCCCGATCCCAAAAAAGTGCTCGAGTTCGAAGAGCTTGCGCAGGCTTTTGGTTATTCGCTCGGAGTCGACGATTTGGCCGAACGCCGCGTCGCTGTGCGTCATGGAACCGTGCGGCCGCCGTTGAAAGCAGGCGGCGGGCGGGGCCGCATGCGTCCCATGAGTGTGAGCATGCCGGCGGCGGAAGAGGTGAACATCCGCCCGCAGAACTATCAGCGGCTCACGGAAAAAATCGCGGGCAAGCCGGAAGAGCGAATCCTCTCGTATCTAATGCTTCGCTCGCTCAAGCAAGCCCGGTACTCTCCCGATTTGCTTGGCCATTTTGCGCTGGCTGCGAAGGAATATACGCATTTCACTTCGCCGATTCGCCGCTATCCCGATTTGATCGTTCATCGCGCGCTGAAATGGGCGCTGGAAAATCCATCGGTCGCGCCCGTTCGCGCGACGCTGCCGGATGCGCGTCCCGGCAAGGAAGTGTCCGTGCCGATGCTCGGGCCATATCGCCGCACGGAACTTCAGGCCATTGCGTCCGAAGCTTCGGAAGCGGAACGGCGCGCTGACGCGGCAGAACGCGAGCTGATGGAATGGAAGACCGCGCAGTTTATGGAAAGCCGTCTGGGAGAGGAATACGACGCGCTGATTATCTCGGTGCAGAAATTCGGATTCTTCGTCGAGTTGACCGACATTTTCGTTGAGGGCCTCGTGAGCATTGACCGGCTGGAGGAATCCACCGGCCAGCGCTGCGTTTTTCGCGAACGCGATCACACGATCGTTACCGAGCCGCATCGTGGGACGCGAGGTACTTCGGCAGCTCGGCGAATTTTCAAGCTGGGCGACCGCGTGCAAGTTCGTGCCGAGCGCATCGACCCGCTGCGGCATCGCGTGGAATTCGCGCTTGTGTGAGGCATTTGCGAGAATTCGTTCTCTTCGCTGACATCGAAGAGAGGTTCTTCGACTGCCTGTCCCGGCGCTTCGCGCAAAACCAAAACCGCGGGACACTCCGCTCAGAATGACGGCGTTTAACAGGAGGCTCGAAATGAAGCCGACGATTGGATTCATCGGACTTGGGCTGATGGGCAAACCGATGGCGCGAAATGTGCTTCGCGCTGGGTTTCCGCTGGTGGTCTGGAATCGCACGAAGGCGAAGGCTGACGATTTGGTTCGCGAAGGAGCCAAGTTCGCCGCGAATCCCCGCGAAGTGGCATCTCAAGCGGACGCGCTGATCACGATCGTGAGCGATCCTCCGGCGCTTGAAGAAGTCCTCTGGGGCGCGAGAGGCGCAAAGGAAAGCAGGGGCGCGCTCGATGGTTTGCGTTCTGGCACGATCTTGATCGATTCGAGCACTGTATCGCCTGATCTTGCGCGGCGCGTGGCGGCGGCATGCGCCGAGCGCAGTGTGGATTTTCTTGATGCGCCGGTCACGGGCGGCACATGGGGCGCCGAAAAGGGCGAGGTGGTTTTTATGATTGGTGGAAAGGCGGAAGTGCTCGAACGCGCCAAGCCTGTCCTCGAAGCGATGGGCAAGAAGTTTTTTCTTCTGGGTCCGAATGGAGCGGGACAAACGGTGAAGCTCGGCATGAATTTACTTTTGGCGCTCGAAGTGAATGCGTTCGCGGAATCGCTCGCGCTGGTCACATCCGCGGGCGTGCCCGGGGAGAAACTTGTAGAGGTGATGCAATCCAGCATGGGCCGCTCGGGACTGCTCGACGTGAAAGCGCCGCTGATGCTGAAAGGCGAGTTCCCCGCGAGCTTTCCGCTGCGCCTGATGCACAAAGACATTCGGCTGGCGCTGGAACTGGCCCGCGAGCAAGGCGTCACGCTGCCGTCTGGAGCGGCGGCATACGGTACGTTCAGCAAGGTGAAGGAAGCTGCCGATGCTGCGAAGGAAGATCCCGATTTTGCCGCCGTTGCGCGCTTCTGGAAAAAGGCCGCCCACGCCTAGCCGCGGCGCTTGCATTACTTCGCTTTTGGGCTCCCGAAAGAGTGACGGGTAGAGTGCGCTGCGGCCCTGTGTTTTCTATGGCTTGCGACTACTTCTACTCGGCTCTAGTGTCGAGCAGGCTCACGGCCTCCTGGTGTGGTATTCAGTTGTCAAAGAGCAATACTTCCAACCCTCGTCAAGAGGGCGGATCATACCAACATCGCGATCAGAGTGACAGGCTGCCGTAAGGCCTGCAAGCAGTTGTTGGTGTAAAGAAATTCCGCCGGGTTCCGCAGCGAACGGTTTAGCAGTTGTGGGAGTTAGCTGGGCGGGAAGAAGGTGAGCGCGAGGTCGCGGACGGTGCGGAGGCCGGCGGGCGCGCCGAGAATTGCGGGGATGGCGTTGACGGCGACGGCGGCGGTGGCAATGTCGCCGTGGGTGCCGCCGGGGATCGTGAGCACGAGATTTGGTTCGCCTCGGATTTCGACGGAATCCGCCGGGTGTTTTGCTCCTACGTACATTTGCAGCTCCATGAAGATTTTTTCTTCGCCGGCGGCGGTGCCTCTTGCGATTTGGTGAACACCGGCGACTTGGCCGGGCGCGACTTCGAGGAATTCTGTCTTCACGGTTTCCTCGGCGATGATTGGCTCGATGGTTTCGGAGATGTCGTCGAGCTCGAAGCCCAGGCCATTGGCGACCATGGCGATGGATTCGGGCAAGCCGTGATGCTTGATGACGCCGGCGGCAACCTGGGCGCGAAATTCTTCGGGCGTCATGGCTGCGCCGATTTTTTTCTGCAGCGGTAGGCGGCGCTTCGATGCGTCAACAATTCGCAGCGCTTTTGCCCAATCCACGCGCTGCGCAGCGGCGGCCAGCGTGAGAACGAGTTTATCCATCACGAAGCCGGGATTGACGCCGGTGCCTACCAGCGCGACACCTTCATCCTTTGCGGCGGCATCGAGTTTCGCAGAAAGTTCCGGGTGCTTGCGAAATGGATAGGCCAATTCCTCGCAGGTGGAGACGACGCAGCATCCGGCCGCGAGGCATGCGAGCAATTCGTCCGTTACATTCACGAGATGCGATGAAGTTGTGTGAACAACGACATCGACGGGTTTCGCGAGCGCTTCGGAAGTTTCGGAGGAAACAGGGATTCCCCACGGAGCGTCTTGCGCACCGATGAGTTCGCCGAGATCGTGGCCAGCCTTCGCGGGGTCGCGGTCGATTGCGCCGACGATTTCGAGCGACGATTTCTGGCGCATCAAGCGAACGATGGATGCGCCGATCGGTCCTACGCCGAACTGGACTACGCGAATCTTCTTCCTCACGGGAGCGTCCTTTGGGCGAAAGAGAAACGTATAAATTACCAGAATTTGCGGTGCGTTCAATCGTCCCTCCGGGACTTTTTGATTTTTGTTCCCGTGTCCCGGCACTCCACTTCGCTGCGTGCCGGGCTAATTACAATCGCGCCTCCGGCGCTGCGGTACGGAAGCGCCGACACGATACCTTTGGTTGCGCTTGAGGCGCCGACCTAAAGGCCGCCGCTACGAGGGCACCCACCTTGCACAGGCTT
>DATDIT010000014.1:0-37045 GCA_036520875.1 Candidatus Acidiferrales bacterium | reverse complement strand
TATCCTCGCCAGCCGTTCGCGCAATCTGTACACGGGCGTGACGAACAACTTGCACCGGAGGCTCGCGGAGCATCGCCTTGGCGTGGTACCGGGGTTCACATCGCGATACAAGATTTTCCGCCTGGTGCACTACGAAGTCTTGAGTGACATTCGAGCGGCAATCGCGCGGGAAAAGCAGATCAAAGCGTGGCGGCGCGAGAGGAAAGTCTGGTTAATCGAGGGCGAAAATTCCACCTGGAGCGACCTTTCCGAAGGATGGTTTCGAGACGAGCAAAGCGCAAATCCTGAAAACGTCGTCACGCAACGTCAAAGAAAGTTCAACAGCAGATCCCTCACACCGGCCGAAATACGGCCGGGTTCGGGATGACAGCTTAACGGCGAAGGCTTTAAATCTTAAATCTCCGCAGAACACAAACTGCCCGCCTTCCCGGTCTGAAGGCGACCGGGACGCGAGCAGCGCGAAAGGCAGCCAACAGCAGATCCCTCACACCGGCCTGAGTGCGGCCGGGTTCGGGATCACAAGTGGGGGCGGGCATTGCCAACGTGGAGGACGCGGACTATGATGAGCGCGGTTGAGCCCGCCTGTCGGCAGGGAGGCCCTCCTACGACGAGCAAGCCGTTGTCGGCGTCGCTGCTCGGCAATCAGCTAGACGCGCGTCGCGAGCAACTGCGGACTACTTTGCCAATCGGGCGCGTGGTCGGCCCGGCCGACATCGCCGCGCTGGCGGTGCACTTGATGACGAATACAGCCGTCACCGGGGCGACGTATGATATCGACGGTGGTCAGCAGCTCGTTTCTGGAGCCTAGAAGCTGGAGGCTAGAGGCTGGAGGCTGGAGGCAAGGTTCCGTAATGCAGACATCCTGCGTCCGGTGCGGGGCGGTGATGACGTGCTCGCTTGATGACTCGTGCTGGTGCGCCCGGTTTCCTCGGATTCCTTTTGCATGCAAGGCGGCGGGCTGCTCGTGCCCAAGTTGCCTCAAGAAGGAAATCGAAAGTCGTGGAGGCTTCATTCGCGTCGCGGCGCCTCCCGCAAATCATTAAGGGGCATTATTGTCAGCACTGCTGGATTGGCCCGGAGTGAGCCTTATGAAAAAGATGCGAAAGACTAAAGGCATCGTGGCGATTGCGGTATTGGTGGTGGTGCTCGGGGCTGGGTGGACTTCTGCGGGGCAGGCGGGTGATGCGGCGCGGGCGCCCGCACCGGCGCGAGCTGTGCCAGCGATGCCTCCTATGCCGGCGCTTTTGTTTCGCATGACACTGGAAAACGAAGCTCGAAGGCCGCTGAGCCAAGCTACCGTCACAACCCCGAATGCGGAACTTCAGCTTTATGGAGACGGCAAAGACATTCTGGTGGCCGTGGGTAAGGGGCCGTACGCTCCTCGTACATTTGATGGATTGTGCGACAGGCCTTGCGGGCTGACCTTGCGCGACAAGAACAATTATTTCGATCTGACGGGCAGGGCGAACATCAAATTCACAACCATCGTTTCGGGCTTCCATCGCGTGCGGCCGTTGATTAAGTTGGCGGACGGCACACTGCTGATCGGCGATCAGGCGGAGGGTTCCATGGCCGATTGGCACCAGTACGAAATCTCGTTTCGCGAGGTGCGGTGGATGAAGCTCGATCCGCAGAGAGGCGTTACTCTGATCGAGACGCCCGACCCTACGCTCGGCGGGACGTGGATAGAAAATCCAGACCTGAGCAAAGTGGACGAAGTGGGCTACTTCGACATACTTCCGGGCAGCGGCGTCCGCGTGGAGGGCACGCCAGTGGAAAAGATGCCGCCACCTCCGGCCGGAGGATGGATTGCGGTGTCGTCCTTTGAGCTGTGGGGCAAACCCGTGCCGCGCGAAGCGAACGTTTCTGGAAAATAGACGAACTGGAGCTGCGCATGTTCAAAACGGTTTCAAAGCGAATTCCGAGTGATCCCAAAGTTACAAGCCTAACGAGGACGTTCGCGATTTTGAGTTTGCTGCTAATGTGCGCTGCGATTCCTGCGACCGCGCAACAAGGAAATGCGCCGACGCGTCCCAATGTGACGCCGCCGCTGACGCTTACGACCGACGCGTTTGCCGATGGCGGCACGATTCCGATGAAATACTCGTGCGCGGCGACGACACCGCCACCGGGCGGGCGTCTGCATGTTTCTTTGGGCGTTTCGCCGGAGCTGCATTGGTCAAATGTGCCGGCGGGAACGGCGAGTTTTGTCCTGATCCTGCACGACGGGGACGCGCATATTGCCAAAGCCTATGACGATATTCCGCACTGGGTGATCTTCAATATTCCGGGGAATGCCACGTCGCTTGCGGAAGGCGTTCCGCCGGATGCGCCCATGGCAGACGGCACCGTGCAGGGCAACAACATGATGGGGCGAGCTGCGTATCAAGGGCCGTGTGCGCCGCCGGGAGGGCCACACCATTATGTTTTCGAACTGTACGCGCTCGACAAAAAACTCGATCTGCCCAACGGAGCGAGCCGCGCCGAAATCGAGAAGGCGATGGATGGGCATGTCCTGAGCGGAACGATGTACGTGGGACTTTTCAAGCGATAGAGCAATTTAGGGGTTTGGCGGGCTATTGTCAAAGCGCGGCGGAGTGGCCTATGATACGGCGCGTCCAGCGAATTGATCTGGCGCGCGGGCTGGAACTGAGAAACCGTTTTTCCGAACCACTCGGCTCCCCAGAAATGCATCCCACGAAGCGTGGGCTAGCCCCGAGACCGAGCCTTATGAACTGGCAACGACAACCCAGTTTGGACCCGCATCGTCCCAGCCGAAATCCCAAATTTAAATTTCAAGTTTGAATCGAAGGAGGAAAAGATGGCTACAGCAACGCAAGCAGTGCCGCTTACCGAGAATGTTAGCCGTTACGTTGCGAAAACCCGGCAGATGTTGATCAATGGAAAATGGGTCGACGCCGCATCGGGGAAAACGTTTCCCACATACAATCCCGCTACCGGCGACGTGCTGGTGAAAGTCGCTGAAGGCGATCGGGAAGACATCAACCGGGCAGTGGACGCCGCGCGCGCGGCGTTTGACAAGGGTCCGTGGCGCAAGCTGAGCAACTCGGAGCGCGGGCGCATGATCTGGAAGCTGGCGGACTTGGTCGAGAAGCATGCCGAGGAATTCGCGCAGCTCGAGTCGCTCGACAACGGCAAGCCGCTTACCATTGCGCGCGTGGCGGACGTTCCTGCAACCGTGGACATGTTTCGCTACATGGCCGGCTGGGCGACGAAAATCGAAGGCAATACGATTCCGCTTTCGGGTCCTCCGGCGGGGAAGTTTTTTGCGTACACACTGCGCGAGCCGGTGGGGGTGGTTGGGCAGATCATTCCTTGGAATTTCCCGCTGCTGATGGCGGCGTGGAAACTCGCGCCGGCACTTGCGACGGGTTGTTGCGTGGTTTTGAAGCCGGCCGAACAGACTCCGCTGACGGCTCTGCTGCTCGGCGAGTTGATACAAGAGGCCGGATTCCCCGCCGGCGTGGTGAATATCGTACCCGGGTACGGCGAGACGGCGGGCGCGGCGCTCTCGGCGCATCCGAAAGTGGACAAGGTGGCTTTCACCGGTTCCACCGAAGTGGGGAAACTGATTCTGCAAGCGGCGGCTGGCAACCTGAAAAAGGTTTCGCTTGAACTTGGCGGCAAGTCTCCGAATCTGGTTTTTGACGACGCCGATATCGAAGCAACGATTCCGGGCGCGGCGTCGGCTATTTTCTTCAACCATGGCCAGTGCTGCTGCGCGGGCTCGCGGTTGTATGTGGAGGACAAGCAGTTCGACAAAGTGGTCGACGGCGTATCGCAAATCGCTTCGAAGATTCGCGTGGGACCGGGACTCGATCCTTCGACCGATATGGGGCCGCTGGTTTCCGAGGAGCAGATGAAGCGCGTGTGCGGCTACCTCGACTCCGGATACTCGGAAGGAGCCAAGGCTACCGTGGGCGGGAAGCGGCACGGCGAGAAGGGATATTTCGTCCAACCTACAGTTCTGGTGAACACTAATGAAAAGATGAAGGTGGTACGCGAGGAAATTTTCGGGCCGGTGGTGACCGCGACGCCGTTCAAGGATATCGACGACCTGGTGGCCAAGGCGAACGACACCGAATACGGCCTCGCTGCCGGCGTCTGGACGCGTGATATTGCAAAAGCACATCGCGTGGCATCGATGCTTCGCGCGGGAACGGTTTGGATCAATTGCTACAACGTGTTCGACGCGACGCTGCCGTTTGGCGGATACAAACAATCCGGATGGGGCCGCGAAATGGGACACGAAGTGCTTGAGCTGTACACAGAAGTGAAATCGGTCTGCCTGCCGATTTCGTAGTTTTCGATTTGTGCTTTGCCACGCCAGGGGCGCCGAATTCTCGCAGGTTTGGGGGATTGGGCGCCTCTGAATGCTAGCTCAGGCGCGCCGTCGATACCGACTGGCTGCGAACGCGCTTTGAAGGGTTGCGGGCTGAGCTGTTGCGATTAGGCGAGCCCGTACTTCTTGCGCTTTTCCAGCAATGTCTTACGGCTGATTCCGAGAATCTTGGCGGCTTCGGCGATCTTGTACTGAGTGGCCTCGAGCGTTGCCTTTACCGCATCCCGTTCCAAATCCTCGAGTGACCTTAAGGATTGAGTTGCTTGGCGCGTCGTGTGCGCGTCGCTGATCGTCGCAGGGAAATCCTCCGAAGTGATCAGCGCGGCTTTTCCAAATACCAGCGCGTGTTCGATTGCGTTTTTCAGTTCGCGCACATTTCCCGGCCACGCGTATGACTCAGCCAGCGCAGCCGCGGCGGGATCGCACGCCGCCGACTCGCGCCCGTGAACCGGTCCGAGTCGCGCGAGAAAATGTGAGACAAGCAGAGGAATATCTGCGGGGCGTTCGCGCAACGGCGGCACGGGAATCGCCAGCACGTTGAGCCGGAAGAACAGGTCTTCGCGGAACCGCCCGCAGGAAACGGCCTTGGCTAGGTCCGTGTTCGTCAGAGCCATCAGCCGCGCATCCATTTGCAGGGGGTCCGTGCCGCCCAGGCGCTCGAAGGTTTTCTCCTCGAGGACACGCAGCAGCTTGGCCTGGATGCTCGGAGTGAGTGCGGCGACTTCGTCGAGGACGATCGTGCCGCCTTGCGCCATCTCGAGGCGGCCCAACTTGCGCGCGACGGCGCCGGTGAAGGCGCCGCGTTCGTGACCGAAAAGCTCCGACTCGACGAGTTCGGACGGGAGGCTGGCGCAATCGATTTTTAGAAATGGCGAGTCGCGGCGCGGCCCGCGCTGATGAATCCAGCGTGCAAGCTGGTCTTTACCGGTCCCGCTTTCACCCGTGATGAGCAGCGTGGTGGATGTTTCGGCGAGCTTTTCGGCAATCTCAAGAACGCGAAGAGATAAAGGATCAGCCGCGATCCAGGCGACATCGGTTGGACTCATGGCTGAACGGCGCCGCTTTCGGATTCGCCTCGTTGCCCGGTGGGTCTTTCAGGAGGCGGAAAGTCAATTCGCTCTGCGTTGCGCCACAGCCGCTCAAGATCGTAGTACTGCCGCGCAGGCTGGCTGAAGACGTGCACCACGAAAAAGCCGTAATCCAGCAACAGCCACTCCGCACCGGATTTGCCCTCGCGATGAATCAAACGAAGCCGATCGCGATCCAGCCTCTCTTCGATGGCCCGGGCGATGGCCAGGATTTGAGGCTGGCTCTGTCCCGAGGCCAGAAGGAAATATTCCGCGAACGCGCTGGGGAGCTTCATTACCACCACGTCTACGGCTTGTTTCTCCTGAGCCGCGTCAACGGCCGAGCGAATTTCGAGAGGGAGAGTATCGAGGTTCACCGGTACAAGGCCTGCTTCAAAATGTATTCCTCCACGCGGGCGGGCACAAGCCCGTGAATCGCCTGCTTACGTCGGAGGCGCTCGCGTATTTCAGTCGAGGACACGTGGCTGGCCACGGTGGCGAGCATATGCACCGTGGATTTGCGCAGCGCGACCTTGTGACCATCGGCCGCGGCGGTCCTTGCCAGTTTTTCGGGAGGAATCACGAGGCGCAGCGCGTCCAGACGGAAGCCGGGGCGGCTGGCAATGATGAAATCAGAGGAGTCGAGTAGCGACTCGTAATTTTTCCAGGTGGGAAGTTCAAGGAACTGATCCGCGCCGACAATGAAATAGAGATGGTCTTCAGGATGTTCGCGGTGGAATCGGCGCACAGTATCAATTGTATAAAAAACATGCGGGGCGCCAGGCGGAGGCGCCTCGGCGAGAGACGGCACGAAGTGAGGATGCTCCATACACGCGAGGGCCACCATCGCATAACGATGAACGAACGGGAGCAATTCGAGGCGCGATTTGTGTGGCGGGCGCGAAGAGGGAATGAAGTAAATGGCGTCGAGGTGAAAACGCCGCTGTGCCGCCTGCGCCACGGCGATGTGACCGGCATGGACGGGATCGAAGGTGCCGCCGAAAAGCGCCACCGAACGGTGATGCCCGGTGCCAGTCGCTTTCACGGCGACGTGCGACGTCAAAGCTTCTCTCCGTGCGGCGCCGCATGATTTTCAATTTCGGCCTCATGGGCAGGGTAATCGCGCGCTTCCGAAAAAGGCTGAGCCGGTTTGGGGATTCGGTCGAGGGCATTGGCTATGGCGCGGACGAGTTCGACGATGCCTTCGCCGCTGGCGGACGAGATAGCGTGAAATTCGAGTCCGCGTTTGGCGCAAAAATCGCGCAATTCTTCGAGGTGACTGCGATCGGTAGTGGCGTCAAGTTTTGTGGCCACCACAATCATCGGTTCTTCGGCGAGCGCGGAGTTGAATGCGCGAAGTTCGCGCATGATGATTTCGAAATCGAGCAGCGGGTCGCGCTCATTCGCATCGCTGGTGTCCACCAGATGCGCGATCAAGCGCGTGCGCTCCACATGTTTCAAAAAACGGATTCCGAGGCCGACTCCCTCATGCGCGCCTTCGATCAAGCCCGGCAAATCCGCCACTACGAAGGTGCGGCCGTTTCCAGGGGCAGCATCGGGATCGGCGGAAACGACGCCTAAGTGTGGTTCGAGCGTCGTGAACGGATATGCCGCGATCTTCGGCTTTGCCGCCGAGATGCGTGAGATCAGTGTGGACTTCCCCGCGTTTGGGAATCCGACGAGGCCGACGTCCGCGAGCAGCTTTAATTCCAGTCGCAAGTGGCGTTCTTGGCCGGGCCTGCCATCTTCATGCTCGCGTGGGGCTTGATGCCAGGGCCGTACGAACGCCGGATTGCCGTTGCCGCGTCCGCCATGCCCGCCGCGGGCCGCCAGAAATCGCTGCCCGGGTTCCGCGAGGTCGCAAAGCTGTTCGCCCGAATCATCGTCGAAGATCACCGTGCCGACGGGAACTTTTAGAATGGTGTCCGTGCCCGAGCGGCCGTGGCAGTCCGAGCCTTCGCCGTGGCGGCCGCGCTCAGCGTGGAATTCGCGGTTGTAGCGGTAACGCAGCAGGGTATTGTCGTTCGGATTTGCTTCCACGTACACATCGCCGCCGTTGCCGCCGTCGCCACCCGATGGGCCGCCACGTGGAACGTACTTTTCCCTGCGAAAAGCGAGGCAGCCATTTCCGCCATCACCGCCTGTTACCAGGATTTTGGCTTCGTCAACAAACACGGGACACTCTTTCCGAAAGTCTACACGAAGGAAACGCAGACCGCGAATGATCAGCCTGTAAAGCTGCTCGTCGCACGGCCCTTCAGGGAAAAACGATCACGAGCCACCGAGCAGCTCTGGAGGAACACCTATTTCTTTTGCGCCGGCCAAGCCGAAGCCGGGACCTCTCGTCAACCAGAGCAGAAGCGGCAGGCCGTGCTTCGGGTACCGCCGCATCATTTCCTTGGCGACGTCGACAAACCGAACGCCGGGCCGGGCTACGTCCCTGTAATCTTTGAGCCACGTCTCGCTCGCGTCCAGGAGTTCACCTCCTCCTATCGGTCCGTGTCCTGGGAATACCCGCTCGATTGGTCCGAGACGTTGCACGAGATGGAGCGCTTCGATCCAACTATCCGGATGATTGGTGTCGGCGACGTAATGGTGCATGCCAGAAAAAACCAAGTCGCCGACCACCACAGCTCGCTCCGAAGGCACATAGAATGCAGTGGCGTGGACCGTCTCGCAAATGGGCAAATCGACGAAACGAACCTCTTTTCCTTCGAGAAGAGTGCAACTGCCAATCAGCGGTTGGGGCATGGGCAACGACCGAGGCATTTCGTCACCGAACATCTCGCGCCAATGGACAATCTTCGCGCGATACTCCTGCATCGAATCGATCACGCCTTGGCGCGCGTAGATTGTGGCCGCCGGAAAAGCCTCTTGAATAACCCCGTTTCCGAAGTAATGGTCGGGATGAGCGTGGGTGATGTAGACGGCCCTCAGCGTTTTCCCGGTTGCTCGAATCACGGCCAGGAGGCGCGCCGCATCGCTAAGAACGAGGCACGTGTCAATCAGTATCGCGTCTTGCTGGCCCGCAATCAGGACGGCATTGTTTGCAAGTGCAAAGTCTTGTCCCGTGAAGATTTGAAAAGTTAGGGCCCCCTCGGCGGCGTTTCGCTCGGTCATCGGATCAGAATGCGCGGGCTAGTAACAGAGGAAAAATTCAATCGGCGGCCGGCGCGGCGGGCGTCTTCTGGTAGCGGGAAGCGTGTTCATCCGGGGATAAAACGCTGATGAATCGTCCCTTGCCGCCTTTGTCTTCAAAGAGCACCACGCCATCCATGCGGGCGAAAAGCGAATCGTCTTTCGCGCGGCCAACATTTTTTCCGGCTTTGTAATGCGTGCCGCGCTGGCGGATCAGT
Organism: Candidatus Acidiferrales bacterium; assembly: GCA_036520875.1. GTDB lineage: Bacteria > Acidobacteriota > Terriglobia > Acidiferrales > UBA7541 > Palsa-295. The sequence continues at coordinate 28,259 of DATDIT010000014.1, read as the reverse complement.
ATGCTGCCGCTAGTGACGGCCTGACCGCCAAAGCGCTTGACCCCGAGACGCTGCCCTTGGGAGTCGCGCCCGTTTGTAGATGAACCGCCGCCCTTCTTATGTGCCATGAGATCCTCTGAAAAAATTGCGTTAGGGTAACTGGAAGTTCCCTACTTCAACAGCCGTGTAACCCTGCCTGTGCCCGCGCTGAATCTTGTATTGGCCGCCCGTTTTGAACTTGAGCACCTTTAACTTAGGACCGCGAACGTGCTTCACGATTTTTCCGGCGACTTTCACTTTGGCTGCGTCCGCGCCGCCCAAAATCTTCTTCTCGTCGGTTCGCACGGCGAGGACTTCGTCAAAAGTGACTTTTCCACCGATTTTGCCCTCGAGCCGCTCGACCTGGATGGTCTCGCCCGGCTCGACGCGATACTGCTTTCCTCCACTGCGAATCACGGCGTACATGCAGCCTCCAAATCCAATTGGGAAACGTCAATTATAGGGGCAGCAAGCAAGCAAATCAACGATTCTCACGACACGGAGGTTTCAGCGTTTCGGTTCCTCAGATTCAAGGAAAGAGCCTTTGCTAGAAGCTTATGCGGGTTCCGGCAGCCCAACCAGCCTGCGGAATTCCAGGTTGTCATGAAGACAATCGAGATCGGAGTCGTTGGCCGCCCAATTCGGATTGCCGTATCCGACAGCGAAGGCCTTCTTAATCGTTTCAAGCGCCTCCGCTTTTTTCCCGAGGAGGCCGTACGCGCAGGCAGCATTATAGAGAATGTTGGCATCCCCGGGGCGGAGGGCGACGGCCGTCTGCAGGTGCCGGATGCTCTCATCTGCGTCTTGTTCGAAGTAGGCCAGGGTTGACGCAAGCAGGATGCGGGCGCGGACGTCTTCCGGAACCAGCTCCAACTGCTGGCGCAAAACCTTGCACATGCGCGCGCGTAGATTCTCTGCTTCCTTTTTCCTACCCAGGCGTTCCATGGCGTTGGTGTACGGGACGTAGGTGTTGTAATCGTCGCCACAGGCTTCCAGTGCCCGCTCTACCAACAGTACGGCCTCTTCGTGACGTCCCGAAGCGAAATACGCACGGCCGAGAATGTTCCACGAACCTTCGCAATCGGACTTGCGTTCGATGGCGCGCCACGCCAGCAGAACCGCATCCTCATATTTTTTCTGCACGTAACAGAGGTGAGCGTGTGCTACCAGAAGCTCCGGCAGGTCGGGCGAAAGAGCCGTGGCCCGGGCGCAAGCAGCGAGCCCGCGTTCGATCCACTTGGGGTTCTGCTCGCGAAGTTCATAGATGAGGGCGCAGAGATTCGCGATACCGCTATGCGCGAGAGCGAAATTCGGATCGAGCTGGATGGCTTGCTCGAACATCTGCAGGCCGTAATCTATATTCTCGCGGCGTGTATAGCTTCTTCCGCGCAAGTAAAAATCATACGCCAGCGGATTTTCCGTGGGCTTGCGCGCCATGGTTTTTTCTTCCTGCGGCGTAAGAGTGATGCGCAGGGCCTGGGCGATGCTCCGGGCGATCTCTTCCTGGATGGCGAATACGTCTTCGAGTTGGCGGTCGTAGCGTTCGGCCCACACCGAATGCCGCGTGGATGCTTCCACAAGCTGTGCGGTGATGCGCACACGGTTGCCAGCGCGGCGAATGGAGCCTTCGAGGACATAAGCGGCACCGAGCTGCTGGCCCACCTGTTGCGCGGTGACGGGTTTGTCGCGAAATGCCAGCATCTCCGAGCGGGGAAAGATTTCCAGTTGCGCAATTTTCGAAAGCTCGGTGACGATGTCTTCAGTAATCCCGTCCCGGAAGTATTCGTCCTCCTTCGAGCCACTCTGGTTTTCGAAGTAAAGAACCGCGACCGATTTTTGCTTAATTGCAGCCGTGTGTGCCCCGGAACCGGGGATGGTCTTCTCCGCCACGGGCCGACGGCTGGATTCAATGTCGCGGCTGAGCCGCTTCAGGTCGGCGCGCAGCTCGGCGGCAGTCTGGCACCGCAAATCCGGATCCTTCTCGAGGGTTTTGGCGAGAATGTTTTCGAGCGCGAGAGGTAGCCGCGGATTTATCTCTTTCGCAGATGGCGGCGCGGAATGCAAAATCCCATCGAAAATCACCGCCGAAGTCGCGCCGGAAAAGGGGACCTGCCCAGTAGCCATCTCGTACAGCACTACGCCGAGTGAAAACAAATCCGAGCGGGCGTCCAGTTCTTCGCCACGCGCTTGTTCCGGCGACATGTACGCGACTGTGCCCATCGAGCTGCCCGGGCTGGTGAGCTGCTCATCATTCAGCACATGCGTTCGCGCGTGCGAGAATGTGGCGCCTACCGATTCGGCGGCATGCTTCACCGCCAGAGTCAGCTTTGCGAGACCGAAATCCAGGATTTTTACCTGGCCGCGTTCAACGAGAAAGATGTTCGCGGGCTTGATGTCGCGGTGGACGATTCCCTTCGAGTGCGCGCCATCGAGTCCGGCGGCGATCTGAATGCCGATTTCCAGGAGCTCCGACATTTCGATCGGCTTCGCGCTGATGCGGTGCTTGAGAGTCTGGCCCTCGAGAAGTTCCATGGCGATAAACGGCCGGCCTTCGAACTCGCCAATGTCGTAGAGGGTGCAAATGTTCGGATGATTGAGCGAGGACGCGGCGCGCGCTTCGCGGCGGAATCTTTCGATTGACTGAGCGTCGTGAGAGATGTCGTCAGGAAGGAATTTCAGCGCAACACTTCGGCCAAGGCGTGTGTCCCTGGCCTTGTAGACCACGCCCATTCCACCGCCACCTAGCTTTTCCACCACGTTGTAGTGAGAGATGTTGCGGCCTACGATGGACGAAGTATCAGGCATGGGCTTTGGAGTTTACTCTAGCGCTGGTAAGCAGGCAATCGGGCGTCACGGGTCCGCCGAGATAGCCGTGACGGAGCAAATAGCAAGGTAGCAACGTGCGCACTAGCCGCTGATGTCGCTCCGAGTTAGCTTGCGACAGATGCCACGGAGCGGATGGGAATTGCGATGCGCTTCGCCGCTTCGGGCTCGGTGGCGGTTACCATGTGGCACTGGCCTTCGAAGAAAGCGCCGGGATCAATTACCAGGCAAGGGGTATGAATATCGCCGGCTACTACGGCCTTGGCTTGAATCTCGACGCGACCGGTCGCCTGAATCGTGCCGTCGAAATGGCCCGAAATAATCACGCGGTTGCCGGTGATCTCTCCTTCGACTGCTGCGTGTTCGCCGAGGATCAGCGTTCCTGCGGAGACGAGAGTGCCCTTCATTGTCGAGTCAATTCGAAAGGTGCCAGTGGATTCGAGCTTGCCCTCCAACTTGACCCCCGGTTCGAGGAAACCGGTCCATTCGGCGGATTCTGGATGTTTGCGGTCGAACCATCGCCACGCCATGCGGTGCTCCTTCTGTCGACTGAGGAGGTTTATTCTCGCATGAGTTGGCTATACAGGCGCGCGAGATCGGTCGCGTCGTAGTATTCAAACGATAACTGGCCCGGCCGTCCCTTCGCCACTGGTCGAATTTGGACCTTTGCTCCGAACTTGCGTTGCAACTCCTCGAGCGCAAACCTTGTGTTCGGGTCGAGGGTTGGCGGAATTGCCGCTGCTTTGGACCTCGTGCCTCGTGTGGCAAGCCGTTCGACTTGGCGCACAGTCATGCCGCCTCGCGCAACCCGGCGCGCAAGCTCGAGCCTATCTTTTGGCTCGGCGATGGCCAGAAGCGCTCGACCATGTCCGGCGGAGAGCCGGCCCTCTTCGAGCAGGTCCTGGATAGGTTCTTCCAGCCTCAGAAGGCGCAGGGAATTTGCGATGGTCGCCCGGTCTTTCCCCGTTCGTTCGGCTATTTGTTCTTGGGTGAAACTGAATTCGTCGGTAAGGCGCTGAAAGGCGCGCGCCTGCTCGATCGGATTTAGATCCTCGCGCTGGAGGTTCTCGACGAGGGTCATCTCCAGCGCCATTTCATCGCGGACTTCGCGGAGAACTGCAGGAACACGTTGGAGCGGAGCCCGTTGCGCTGCCCGCCAGCGGCGCTCGCCGGCAATCAGTTGATAACGGCTGCCCAGTTTGCGAACAACAATGGGCTGTATAATGCCGGTCGCTCTGATCGAGCGCGAGAGCTCTTCAAGAGCCTCGTCGCGAAAGCGCGTGCGAGGCTGATACGGGCTCGGGTCGATTAAGTCAATGTCGATCTGGAGAAAGCCTTCAGTCTGCACCGGAGCCGACATCACCGCTGCTGCCGCTGCCGTCGCCGGAGCTGCCCCCTGCGGCTGCTGCTGAGGCGGTTGTTCCGGCTCCCGAATCAGTGCGCTCAGGCCCCTGCCCAACGCGTTTCTGGTCATTGACCATAACCTCCTTGGCCAGTTGGATGTAGCTTTCTGCGCCTTTACTATGAATGTCGTAGAATATCACAGGCATGCCATGACTGGGAGCTTCCGCCAGGCGGACATTTCTGGGGATCACGCTCTCAAAAACCTGCGAGCCGAAAAAGCTCCTAAGATCAGCGGCGACCTGCTTTGATAGAGTAGTTCGGTCGTCATACATCGTAAGAAGGATACCCTCGACCGATAGAGCTGGATTGATCGTTCTGCGAAGACGCATCAACGTGTCCAAGAGCTCTGAAACTCCCTCAAGTGCCAAATACTCGCACTGGATTGGGACCAAAACGGAATCGCTGGCTGCCAAAGCATTCAGCGTTAGCAGATCGAGTGATGGAGGACAATCAATCAAAATGAAGTCGTATTTTTCTCGGATTCCATGGATAGCTCCCTTTAGCTTATATTCACGCTCATCCATGGAAACCAGTTCGACGGTTGCGCCAACCAGATTCTTGTCAGCGGGTATCAGGTCGAGACCCTCAATCTTAGCCTCTATGGTGACGCGTTCGATGGGTTCTCCAAGAATCAGGGCCTGGTACAAGGTTCGACGGGCCGGATCCCTGGGGAATCCGAGAGCGCTGGTTGTGTTTCCCTGAGGGTCGCAATCTATCAGGAGCGTGCGTTTCTCGGATACCGCAAGGGACGCGGCGAGGTTTACTGCGGTTGTTGTCTTACCAACACCGCCTTTTTGATTGGCAATGGAGATTACTCGCGCCAACAGTTCTCCCGGCTGAAGCGGGAATTTACTACAATTACCCGGGATTGCAAGATGTTTCACGTGGAACATCGATTCGGGAAGGCGAGTTTCCGGGCTCAACGGGTGTTCCACGTGGAACAATTTAGAAACTTGTTTTTCCGGTTACGATATCTTTGCTCCAGACAGAACGAAGCGGCGGGCCGAATTGGGTATCTTTATGGGCAATTCCCAATTCCACTGAACCGTCTTTCGGATTGTTTGGACGTCTTCTTCGCCCAAGAAGAGCACAAGCTTCCCTTTTGGCGTCAGCTTCTCCCGCGACCAGCGGATGAGGCTTTCCTGTTTTCCGACAGCTCTAGCGCAAATGAAGTCGAAAGACTCTACGTGCGCGTCTTCCATGCGGCTGCGAAGCACCGTCACATTGGAAAGGCCGAGTCGCCGCGCTACTTCAGACAGGAACGCTACTTTTTTCGCATTTGATTCAATAAGAGTCGTGTGCAGGCCAGGGATCGCCATAGCAAGAGGCAAACCTGGAAAGCCAGCTCCGGAACCAACGTCGGCGAGCCGACCATCGGTTATTTTCAGCGAAGCAGCAGCGAATAGACTCTCGCCAAAATGGAATTTAACGATTTCGACGGGCTCTGTGATCCTTGTAAGCGAAATCTTGTCATTCCATGCCAAAAGTAGAAGGATATAGGCCTTAATGCCCTCGATCACACGCTGATCATCGATGGAATAGTATGGGGCCAGAAGGGACAGAATATCGGCCGACGAAAGCTCTTTCATATGTATCTCACACGCTCGCCTACACATCTGCGCCAAAAGGCGCTTTAGTTTATAGAACGGTCTCCAATGACCCTCTTAGGAGACTGAAATAGCGAAGGTGCCAGCATTCCAGCCGTGAAATCAGCTATGAAATGAGCCAGAATCGGTGGAACCAAACTACTTGTCCAGCTTCTAGAAGCCGAGAAAAGCGCTCCTACTATAAACGTAGCAATCATGCCCTTCCTTCCCTGGTATGCGTGGGCCATGGAAAATAAGGCCGCAGAAGCCAGGATCCCTACTAACACGCTTCTCCACAATGAGTTACCAAAAGCGTACTGCGCGAAGCCTCGGTAGATGACCTCTTCGCACACGGACACTGTGATGACCACAGCAACGAACATCAGCCGTTCAGCAAAATCCTGAGGAAACACCTTTGTCGCGAGGTCTGGCAGAATTCCTTGCGTTTCGCCCGCCCCGCGAGAGATTCGATGAAGGCTGACAAGCTGGTTTACAAGAACAAGTGCTGCCAGCAGCAGTGATACAAGGGCGACTATGCCAGCATTCGGAATTTGGAATCCCAGAGACGCGAGCGAGATACCGTGAGCGCCTGTGCGCCACAGAATGACGCCCGCGGCCAGCCATTGAAAAGCTATGGTCGAGGCGTAGAGCAATAACCGATCCTGTTTCGTCGTTTGCGGCATTTGCATGAGTTGGCGCACGCGGCGCCTGCCGAGCCAGGGCACCGCCGTGCCGAGAAACAAGAGAATGAGAGCGAAGTCCCAGTGCATGGCCTCCGATGAAATCATCTTTGCAGGTGTAGAGCAAGCTGCGCGTTGAACCAGCGCGGCGCATTTACGGGCGCGAATCGATGGTTGACACTGGCGGACACCACGCCGTATGGTTCTAAATTCTCGGCGGCACATATAATGAAAATATTGGTAATCGGAAGCGGTGGACGCGAGCACGCGATTATTTGGAAGCTCGCGCAGAGCGCTTCCGTGCAAAAGATCTGGTGCGCGCCGGGCAACGACGGAATTGCGTGCGAGACCGAGTGTCGGGCCCTCGATCTGAAGGATCCGATTGCGGCCGCCGATCTGGCGGCCAAAGTCGATGCCGATTTAACGATCGTCGGACCGGAACTGCCACTGGTCCTCGGCGTTGCCGATGAGTTCGCCAAGCGGAGTTTGCTGGTGCTTGGGCCTCGACAAAGTGCCGCGCGCCTCGAGGGTAGCAAAATCTTTGCGAAAGAGTTCATGGAGCGGCATCGCATCCCGACGGCAGAAGTGTACGGAATGTTCGACTCTCCGTTGGAAGCCCATGTAGCGCTCGACTCCGCCGAGATGCCGCTGGTAATCAAGGCGGACGGCCTGTGCGCCGGCAAGGGTGTGCTGGTGACGAACTCCACCACCGAAGCCGCCACATTTATCGAGCGGCTGATGGAAAGGCTCGAGTTCGGCGATGCCGGAACGAAGGTGCTGTTGGAAGAGGGTCTCCTCGGCGAGGAGCTTTCGTACATTATTCTAACGGATGGGGAACATTTCGTCCGCATGGCTCCGGCGCGCGATCATAAGCGAGCCTTTGACAATGACGAAGGGCCGAACACAGGCGGAATGGGTGTCTACTCGACCGACGCCATTCTTCCACCGGCTCTGGAGAAGACCATCATCGAAACGATCGTGCGGCCGACGTTAGGAGGATTAAAGGCCGAGGGAATGCCGTACCGCGGTTTCCTCTATTTCGGATTGATGCTGACGCCTCAAGGACCGAAAGTCCTGGAATACAATTGCCGCCTCGGCGATCCGGAAACGGAAGCCGTTTTGCTCCGCGCAAACTTCGATTTCGCGCAGGCTTGCATGCAGGCGGCGCTCGGGGATCTTGCAGGGTTTCAGGCGAAATGGTCTGAGGGCGCGAGCGTGTGCGTGGTGATCGCATCGAAGGGTTATCCCGGCGATCCTCAAACTGGCGTAGCGATCGAGGGGCTTGCGGACGCGGCGAAAGTGCCAGGCGCCGTGATTTTCCATGCGGGAACGCGGTGGGATCGAGAAACTTTTCGAACCAACGCCGGCAGGGTCCTGGTCGTGAGTTCGGTGGGGCGCGATCTTGCCAGCGCCAGGATCCCAGCCTACGAGGCAGTCCACAAAATCCAAATCGAAGGCGCTCACTATCGAACCGACATTGGCCACATGAAGGCCCAAGGCGCAGGGACTCGGGTGGCGTAAGCGGCGTGCCTATCCAGACGAGTCACCATAGATCATTTTTCTTTACACCAACAAGTACTTGCGGGGAATTGCCTCTCCGCGTAAAGATATTTTCCGTATCCTCGTACTGTGCCCATATAGCTGACACGGCGTCTGACCACGTCGGGCGGGGCACAAAATTAGGAGGAGAGAGTTCGTGACCAGTGACGGGAAGCCTAAGGCCCTTGTTGGAATCGTGATGGGATCGGACTCCGATTTCCCGATGATGAGCGAAGCCGGAAAGATGCTCGAAAAATTTGGTATTGCCTACGAGATGGAGGTGCTTTCCGCACATCGCACCCCGGCGCGCGCGCATGAGTACGCAACCACAGCCGCGAGTCGCGGTCTGAAGGTGGTCATTGCGGCGGCCGGAGCCGCAGCGCATCTCGCGGGGGTAATGGCGGCAAACACCACGCTGCCTGTGATCGGTGTCCCCATGGCGACCAGCACTCTAAACGGCCTCGATGCGCTGCTGGCGACGGTGCAAATGCCGGCCGGAATTCCGGTGGCGACCATGGCGATCGATAAGGCCGGGGCTGCAAACGCAGCCATCTTCGCCGCTGAGGTGCTTGCGTTATCGGATTCCGAAATCGCGAAAAAGCTCGTGGCGCATAAGGAGGATTTGGCGAAATCAGTCGCCGAGAAAAACGCCCGCCTACAGAAGCAGTTGTCGCAGAGCCAGTAATCGGCATTTTGATCGAGGCAGCTTCAAAATCTCCAAATCTATTTGGGGGCGCCCATCAGCGAGGGTGCGCCGGGCGGGCGCTCAGGACGATTGCCTGGTGCCGCGGGCTCGAATGGCGGCGCGAGTATCCATTGCAAACCTGTTTCCGCGAGAATGCTGCACATAGTCTCGCGAGCATTCGTCGGAGCGATCACCGACAATATCGCGCGAAGAAATTGTGTGGCGTCAGCGGCAAGCACTTTAGTGCTTTCGCCTTGCAGAAGGTGGCCGGCCACTTCCGCCATCTTGGGATCCGATTTCACGATTTGTTCGATACGCGGATCTTTCTCGCGAAGAAGTTCAAGCACGGGCGTGGGTGCGTGACCGCTCGGGTAAGAAAATTCCAGTAGAGTTCGCGGCTGCCCTTTTTCCGGAGGCCAAAATTGCAGATACGACGGCCGGAGAACGCGCGTCGTCCAATAATCCGAATCTTGTTCCTGCTGCTCGATTTGATACGTGAGCGTCCAGATGTCCGGCCCATAGCCCGGCAGGTAGCCCACCAGAATCAATTCCGTTAGCGGTTCATTCTTGGAAAGATTTACTTTGCCGTGAAGATTCTGCGCCACTTCATTGAGGCGTTCGAGTAAGCCCTGGCCGATTGCCTCCACGTCCGTTGCTTCGCCGCCGCCTTGCTCCGCTTGAAGGTGCGGAGCAAGCGGTACCAGATGGCTGCGGAGATGAGGCAGCTCCGTATCCAAGTGAGCGATTTCTTCTTTCGAGGAGGGAGAAAACCAATTGTCCGCACCGAGAAGTATTCCGGCGCGCTCGCTTGAAAGCGCCACCGGCGTGGGAGGCCGGGTTTCCGCCTCAATGGGATTTTCTACCGTGGCGATGAGAATCGCATCTTTGACGACGGCAATTATCACGCGCCCAGCGGCCAGATTCGCAACCGTCTCCTCCGCGGGCGTTCCGGGTTGATCTTGCGCTAAGGCTCGAAACGGAATTTGTACGAGGCTGCCCGCCAGCAGTAGCGCAAGCGATACGCGAAGAATTACCGCGACCCTCATGCAGCCCAAGTTACCACAATCAGCACGAGGCGGATTCATTCCAATCTGTAGGCACGCGGCTGCGTCTCTTGTAAACTAAGGCGACGTTTAGTTTGATTCTCGGGTGAACCATGGGATTTTTCGGCGCATTGAAGGGAGGAAATCTGCGATCTCTCGACAGTATTCGTCACGGCGGTAAGCGGCTTTCTCACATTTTGGAGGCGCACGCGCTGTTTATTCGCGGCGACGAAAAGGGCGTTCGCGCCGATCTGAGCGGCGCCGACCTTTCGCGAGCCGATCTTGCAAAGGCGAAACTCAACTACGTGAATTTTCAGGGCGCCAACCTGAAAGGTGCGAACTTGCGGGAGGCGCGGCTGTCGTCGGCGGACCTAAACAAGACTAATCTCCGGCAAGCGGACCTGCGCAAGGCCGATTTGACCGAGGCCAACCTGAGTGGCGCCGACCTGAGCGAGGCACAGTGCGGCGGAGTCGAATTTTTCCGCGCGAATTTGCAAGGCGCTATTTTGCGGAAAGCCGACTTCGGAGCCACCAATTTTCGCGAGGCTGATCTTCAGGGGGTGGACTTTGAAGGCGCCAATCTAAAAACCGCAATTCTGCGGGAGACTAAGCTCGAAGGCGTGGATTTGTCTCGCGCCGTGAACCTGGATTCGGCGCTGCTGCCCCGGGGATATAACCGGCCCGGCGGCTCGAGTAACTAGACTCATCCCGTGGGGACTGCGGTCCACGAGATACGATTACGAGATTATGTCGACTTTTGCTTGGATTCCAGTGGACGATTTCAAGTACCCATCGGGATGGGTGCGTCCTGAAACGCGCCAGGCCCGGACGCGAGCATGTGGCGAGATGCTCGAGCGTGGCGAAATTCTTTTTTTCAACGAGCTGCCGTTCAAGTTTTCCGCCGAGGATCGCGAATTTTTGCTCGCCCAGGAGTGGTCCGAGCTGCGGATGCACAAAAATGTGTCTTACCGGCCCGGCGAAGATGTCTTGCGCGGCGTTTCCGGTGGTGCCGCAACCGCCCAGCGGCTGCAAGCGATTTTGCGCAACTATTCAGCGGAAGTAGTCGCATTTCTTACGAAATTCCTGGCGCCATATGCCCGAGACTGGACCGTCGATTTCTCGAGCTTTCGTCCCTTTGAGGAAGAAAGCCGCGACCTGCCGCTGCACAAGCGCAACGACTTGCTTCACGTAGATGCTTTTCCAAGCCGGCCGACGCGCGGCGGCCGCATTCTCCGAGTATTCACGAATTTGAATCCAGTGAAGCCGCGCGTGTGGAACACCACCGCGGACAAATTCGAAGTTCTCTCCCGCCGGTATGCGGAGGACGCTGGCTTGCAGCGGATCGCGGAAGACTCCTGGCTGAGCCGAACGGTACAAGACTGGGGTGGCAAGCTCGGTTTTCGCGGAATGGGCCGCACTCCTTACGACATGTTCATGCTCGGCTTTCATGATTACCTTAAAGAGAACGCCGGCTTTCAGAAGGATTGCCCTAAGTTGCGGCTCGAGTTTCCACCCTCTTCGACGTGGCTGGTGTTTACCGACGGCGTCGCACATGCGGCGATGTCGGGACAGTATGCAATCGAGCAAACCTTCCTCATTTCGCCCAAAGCGCTCGTCGCCCCCGAGCACGCACCTTATCGAATTTTAGAGGCGATAGCCGGCCGCCCTTTGGTGTACTAGTCGGCCTAACACTCATCCGCTGAGCCCTACAGTGTTTCGCGTATAACGCTTTGGCGGTTCGCTTTTCATTCAAACGGTAAGAAATGGCCCAAGCGTCGGCATCATAGTTGTGATGAAAGCAATTTCCTCAGGAAACCTTCGGGGCTTCCTACTTCGAAACAAAAAAGCGATCGAGATTGTAGTTTTGGCGGCAGTTTATTTTGCCGCAGGAAAATTTGGGCTGACGATGGCCTTCGTTCATCCCAGTTCGACCGCCGTATGGCCGTCAACGGGCATCGCTCTTGCCGCTCTGCTTATCTTTGGCTATCGCGTCTGGCCCGGGATTTTCCTTGGCGCATTTCTTGTGAACCTGACCACCGCAGGTTCCGCAGTCACCTCGCTCGGAATCGCGGCAGGCAATACTTTGGAGCCCGTTTTAGGAGCTTATCTCGTAACCAGATTTGCGAATGGGCGGAAATGCTTCGAGTCCGTGCAAGATACGGTGAAGTTCGCGATCCTCGCGGGCGCAGTCAGCACCACGTTGAGTGCTACCATCGGCGTCATCTCGCTTTCACTGGGAGGTTTCGCGAGATGGGTGGACTTCAAAGTAATTTGGACCACCTGGTGGCTTGGAGATACAGTAGGTGCCGCAATTGTAGCGCCGCTCCCAATCCTATGGAGCGCCAATGCCAAAGTCCGCTGGAGCTGGAACCGGCTCGTTGAATTCGCGCTCTTGGTCATATCGGCGATGGTGGCGGGACAGTTCGTTTTCGGTCCGTTTGTATTCCCAGGCCTGAAGAACGTACCACTCGAGTATTGGTGCATCCCGTTTCTAATATGGGCGGCAGTTCGGTTTGGGCCCCGAGAGGCGGCAACCATCGTGGCAGTGCTTTCGGGAATCGCCATCCGAGGCACATTTTTGGGTCTTGGACCGTTTGCCATCGGCACGCGAAATGAATCGCTTCTGCTGCTGCAAGCCTTCATGGGCATCATCGCGGTGATGACGCTGACGCTTGCCGTGATGTCGGAGGAGCGCCGCCAGGCAGAGGAGCGTATCCGCAACCTCGCCGTAACCGACGCCTTAACTGGCTTGGCGAATTACGGCAAGCTTATCGACGTGCTCGATTCGGAAATCAAGCGGTCAAATCGCACGGGAAGATCATTCGCGATTTTGCTTATGGATCTGGATGGCTTGAAAAAGATCAACGACCAGCACGGCCATCTGACCGGCAGTGGCGCGCTGCGCCGCGTCGCCGATATTCTGCGGGTCTACTGCCGCGATACTGATACTGCCGCTCGATACGGAGGCGATGAATTTGCACTGGTCATTTCGGAAGGTGGTCCCAAAGAAGCTCAGCAGGTGACATTACGCATACGTGAACGCGTTTCGCGGGATGCCGGGTTGCCTCCGCTTTCGATCAGTGTGGGTGCGGCCGCCTATCCGCAAGATGGAATAACGCGGGAAGAATTGCTTGAAGCTGCGGACCGCGAACTTTACGCCATGAAGCGGCTGTCTCTAGGGCGAACATCGACGTCGCTTCTGCGGAGCGGCGGATAACCGCCTCCAAAACGCCAGGGGCCTTAACAATTTCCAGGGGTGAGCGTTGGTCCATCCTCACCGTAGCCGTCCGGTACGCGGGGTACACCCGGGCGGCGGCGAATCTCGATGCCCAGGCGCTTGATCTTCTGGTTGAGCGTCGAGAGAGGAACCTGAAAGCGCTCGGCGGCTTCCGTTTGATTCCAATTTGTTCGTTCGAGCATATCCACAATCACCCGGCGCTCCACTTCCTCCAGGATTTCAAAAAGCGAGGGAGGAGGCGCCGCATTTCGAAGGCCGCTGCCGTCTTGCGGCGACTGGATAAATTCGGCGAGCTCGAACCGCACGCCCTTTACAATTTCTCTGGTGTGGATATTTTCCGGCAGTAGGTCGGCATCCATCGAATCGCCCGTGGAAAGCACCACGGCGCGCTCCACGGCATTTTCAAGCTCGCGAACATTTCCCGGCCATTCGTAGTCCATCAAAAGCTTCATTGCCCTGTTGCTGAATGCGCGGAGCGGCTTCCCGTTCTCACGGCAAAACTGTTCCAAAAACCGCTCCACCAGAAGCGGGATATCTTCTTTGCGGTTGCGAAGCGGCGGCAACTGAATCGAGATCACGTTCAGGCGATGAAACAAATCCTCGCGGAACCGGCCTTCGCGGACCAACTTGCGCAAGTCTTCATTCGACGCCGCCAGGATGCGCACGTCAACCTTGATCGTCTCCGTGCCGCCCAAGCGCATGAATTCCCGCTCCTGGATCACCCGCAGCAGCTTGGCCTGGGTCTCGGGACTGATCGTCGAGATCTCGTCGAAAAAAATCGTGCCTTGGTCGGCCACTTCGAACAGCCCCTTCTTAGCGGCGATCGCGCTGGTAAAGGCCCCTTTTACGTGACCAAAAAGCTGCGATTCCAGCAGATCGATTGGAATAGAGCCCGTATTGATCGGAATGAAGGCCCTTTCCGCGCGCGTCGAAGCTGCATGGATAGCCTTCGCAATCACTTCCTTGCCCGTGCCGCTTTCGCCAGAAATCAGCACCGTCGAGCGCGAGGGCGCCACCTGCGTCACCAAATCGAGCACCGCCAGCATCTTCTCGCTCTTTCCCACGATATTCGGAAAGTTGTAGCGCTGCTTCAGCGCGCGCTTCAGGTGCAGGTTCTCTTCGCGTAGCCGGCGCCCTTCGATCGCAAGAGAAATCTGCGCGATCAATTCGTCATTGGACCAGGGCTTGGTAATGTAGTCTTGCGCACCTCCCTTGAAAGCGGCGCGCGCCATTTCGATCGAGCCATAGGCCGTAATCAAGATGATCGAGAGGTGGGGATCCCGCAGCCGGATTTCACGGAGCATGTCGAGGCCGTTGCGGTCAGGCAGACTCACGTCCAGCAGCATCAGATCGAACGGCCGGTCGTCCAGCTTTTGCAAGCCCGCCGCGCCGGTCTCGGCCAGCGTCACGTCGAAGCTTTCGGAAGTCAGCAGTGCCTCGAGACCCTCGCGGATTTCAATCTCGTCATCGACTACTAGAATGGAGCCTTTACGCATGCACCGATTTCCTTGCTACGGGAAATTCTAAACGGAAGGAAGTTCCCTTTCCAGGGGTCGAGCGAACGTCTACTTTTCCCGCATGTTCTTTGATGATCCCATAGCTCACCGAGAGGCCTAGCCCTGTGCCGCGGCCGCTGGCTTTTGTGGTGAAAAACGGATCGAAAATGCGATGCAAGTTCTCCGGCGGAATGCCTGCGCCCGTGTCGGACACTTCTATCTCCACCGAACCGTTGTGAGCGCCGGTTCGAACCTCAATCATGCCCCCGGTCGGCATGGCATCGCGAGCGTTCATTAGAAGATTCAGGAACACTTGTTGCAGGCGTGTAATCGACCCCAGAACCGGCGGCAATTTCTCGCAGTAATTCTTCACCACGCTTACGTGTGCCGTTTTGAATGGATGCTGCACCAGCGTGAGCGTCTCGTCGATCACCGCATTCAAATCCAGCTCCACGGATTCCGCCCCGCCGGTGCGCGAAAAGTTCAAAAGATTGTTGACGATCTCGCTGGCGCGAAACGTCTGCTTCACGATCCGATCCACCGTTTTCTGCCGCGGATCGTCCGCCGGCATCTGCTTCGCCAACATTTGCGCGTAGTTGGAGATCACCGCGAGCGGCGTATTCACCTCGTGCGCCACGCCCGCCGCCAGCAAGCCCAGCGACGTGAGCTTTTCGGTTTGGACCATCTGATCTTCCAACCGCACCCGCTGGGTAATATCGTCCAGCAGAATCAGGCGTCCTAGCCGTGAACCGTCCTTGCCGAGCAGCGGCGCAATCGAGGCATTCACCACCAGGTGGCGGCCTACGCGCGTGTCCAGGTGAAACCGGTAGATGCCGGAAACGTGCTCGCTCGGCGAACTGGCCGCGATCTCCGCGGCGAGATCGCGCGGCACCGCTTCTTGCATCTTTCTGTGCAGCGCCTCCGTCCGCGGAATTGCGAGAAGCTCTTCAAGCTGGGGATTCCACGACTCGATCCGGTCCTCGAGATCAATCGTGAATACGCCAATCCTCAGCGATTCCACGATATTTTCGCTGAAGTCCTTCAGCCGCTCGATTTGCACCGCCTTCTGTTCGAGCGACTGGTAGAGCCGCGCATTCTCTATCGCGATCGCCACGTAGCCCGCAATTGTCGAAAGCAATTCCAGGTCTTCGCTGGAAAGGTAATCACCATCAACCGTTTTTCCCAGCCCCAGAAACGCTGGCGTGCGGTCATGGAACCGGCAAGGAATGAAATAATTTAGCTCCAGTTGATCCAGCGTCCGCCGAATCGAGTCGCTTTCCCGCGCCGCGCGAGCCGATTCGAAAAACAGGCAGCCGCGCTCGAACCCCGGCCGCGCCGGATCGAGAAAGCTCAGGTCCAGCTCGCTCACAGTTTCCACACCCATTGACCGCGAAATTAAAAATTGGCCCGGATTCGAAGGGTCCTCGAGGAAAACGGCCAGTCGGTCGACTAACAAAGTTTGCGAAATCCTGTCGAGAACCGAATCCAGCAATGGATCGAGGCGAACTTCATTGGCCAGCGTTCGGCCGAACTCGATCAGCGTCCGGCGATAGTCCAGCCGGTCGCGGTAAAAGAAATGATCGAGTCGCGCCTGCACCCAATCTCGTAACGGCTGAAAAAGAAAAGCCGCCGCTACGATTGCAATCACGGCGCCCGCCGGCCCGGTGGGCCATGCGGTATGAAACAACTCGCCAATCAAGGCAATCGTCGCGAAATAAGCTGCTACTAGTCCAACCGTCGCAAATGTATAAGCAAGTCCGCGCTTGAAGATGATATCGACGTCCATCAACCTGTAGCGGATAATCGCGTATCCGAAACAGAGCGGAATCAGAACCAGGGAAAAAACGGAGAGCTTCATCCACGGTCGTGGCACCGCGCTCACCAGCCGCGGAAGGATGTAAAACAAACAGACCGGCAAAATTCCCGCGAACGTTCCGCCCGTCACCCACTTCAATTGCTGCCGCAAGATGCCGCTGGGCGCCCGGAAATAGCTTGCCAGGAAAATGACGGCTGCCAGTAGGAAGTAGGCCCCCAGATAAAGCAGTTCAATCGTATCCAGGAAATCGCGATTGCTGATTGAAGGCAAAAAATCCAAAGTGCCGGTGGCTACGAACACGTGCAAGCCAAGCAAAGCCGCCGGAATGCTGTACACCGCCCCGACCTTCGGCCACACGGCCGCCCGCCGCTCCGGAAACACCAGCGCGAAATGAACCAGCAAGGCCGGCTGCAGCAGAAGCGCAACCACGTTGCCCCAATATATTGTCCAGTCGAAGGAGTTCAGTTTCCCGGTGTAGTGGAAACTATAAAACACGAACGAAACCAGGCAGAAAACATAGAAGTGAACCGCCCGAGGCGCGTTCCATCGACGCACAAAAATAAACAATCCAATGAAAAGATAAAGTAGCGCCGTGACGCGGAGGTAGTCTTCAAGAGAAGAGGGATTTTCCTGCGGGGCTGTAACCAGCGGCACCTGGAAGCTTTGGCCGTCGCGGTGAATTCCATACTTCACTTCCGTCCACGGGCCAGCTCGCCAGAGCAGCCGCGTGACGTCCGTGGCGCGGTGGATTTTCACTCCGCGAACGCTTTCCACATAGTCGCCCTGTTGGATCCCAGCCCGGTCGGCAGGCGAGGCGGGAACTACGTGCCAGGCCACCACACCTTGGGCGGAATCCATCCACGTAACGCCATCATCGGGTTGAATAAATCGCGAACGCTGCTGGTAGTTGAGGACCGCAAAAACCATCGCCGCCAGCGTCATCACCGCCAGCGCGACCGCTCCAAGCCGTGTCCTGAGATGCTCGTTCATCCTACTCCACCCAAACCCCTACTTACATTGTACGCTAGCACGTCGGATTCCAGCCAATCATAGGTGGTTGCTTCGGCAACTGGCTTTGAAACTATGTCTTAGCGATAGACGGAAGGCACCGCGGCTGGCTGATCCGTTTTATGGAAGGGAGCTTCCTATTTTGGTAGACGCCGGGAATTTAGAATTGCACGCTCAAGCCACCCCGGAAATACCGGTATGACGGAATCAAAACCACATATCCGTCGCGTGTGGCCACCGGAACATACCCCTGTTCGAGCAGATTCCCGACGTTTGCTTCCACTTGCATGTGTCCGGGGAAGACGCTGGGCAGCGGCTGCCGGACCTCGAGGCTCAAGTACGGATCCATATGATAGAGCGACTCACCGTAAGGATCCTGCTGCGAAACTGCTTGACCATCCAGCCATTTGTAGCTCGCGGAAAACTGAGTTCCAAGATGGCGCGATTTTCCCGATATCCCTGCGGCCAGGCTCTGGCGGTAGCGCGTTGCCAGTTCATCGCGCAGAGCCGCAGTATCGGAGCCCCCATTGGGTGCCAAAGCCCCCGCGTAGGAATACACTACTGTGGTCTTTAGGTTCTTGGATAGATTCTCGCGATATACCACGCGGCCCCCCATCGAACCCGTCGAGCCGCCGTCATAAGCAAACGATTCGGATAGGTAAGCCTGCAAAAAGTCGGGATTGGAAACAGCGCCGCGTCCAATCACTGCGGTATGCGTGGAACGGTCGTGAAAAAATGATGCCGTTATATCCGCTCTCTTACTCAGCGAGTGGACCAACGCAATTTCCTGATGGTCACCGTTCTCTAGCACGGGACGGCCGTCGTGCAGCATCAGATTGGGAAACGCATCGAGCGTATCGAGGGTGGATTCCACGGCTCCATCGCCTGACGCCGGATCCGCCCAAGGATCCGTGGCCAGAATAATCGATGCCCGCCACGCCTTGGCGATTTGAACCGCTACTTCGCCATGGGGACGCACAGCTGCGGTCGTTCCGTTGAAGCCTGCGATTATAAACTTCGCGCCGTATCGGACGCTGACCCGATCCCCGAGCGCCAACTGATCGTCCTCAGTTAATCGCATTCCACGAAAGACGGAACCATTTGGGCCAATGCGCGATTCGCGAACCAAGAATGTCGTCACCGGTCCCGCGCCCGCCTGGCCATCTGGCAGCCATTCGCCGGCGAAGCCGCTGGAGTTATCGACGCCGTCATAGCTGAACTGCCCCGCCACCACGAGATGGCCCTGCTCCCCCACTCCGAGGTCGTAGACAATCGCTGTCGCCGGTGCATTCGCCAGACTCGCAACTGAGCCGGCGCGATCCGCACCCGAGGTCAGTTCAACTCGTCCGCGCAGCGGTTCGTCACTCGGCGCGTCGTCTCCTGCCCCGGCCGAGGCCGCAGCCACCATCGTCGTGTCGTCGTCCTGCCAACGAAGCACGGGACGCGTGGCCGCCGAGCTTCGCAGCACCCAAGTCCAGTCGTCGGAGGAAATAGTCTGATCCGGCTGGCGTCGCAGTTTTTCGAAAGACGAAAATACCGAATCGACCACGATTTCCAAAAGCGTGGCCTGATCTTGGCTTACTCGGACGTGCTGTTCCACTGCCGGCAGAAACCCCGCCAAGGTTACATGGATCGTATACATTCCCGCCGGAAGGGACGCGCTGGAAAAGTGCCCCAAATCGTTGGTCAGAAGACGAAGCGGCATACTCGCCGCTATTTTTTCCGAGGAGATCAGAACTGCGGCACCCATTTGCGGCGTGCCGGCGCCGTCCACCACCACTCCGGAAATCGCGCCGGTATTGGGCGCGGCCGCCAGAGGCAAGGCCCATGCACACACTAACCATCCGAGGCTGAGCACGCAGATCGCTCGGAGAGTCAAATGGTTCACCTTCCCTGTGCGGTGACCGCCGGGGGCGCGGCTTTTACAGTGAAATCCGCCGCCGGCGTGATCGTTTGCTTGGCGAGGTTGTCGGTTACCGCTACCTCAAGATGATATTTGCCCGGAGCCAGCGAGCCCAAAGTGATCAAGTTCTCCAGCGTCATTTCCTCGCCGTGCTGGGGAAGTTTATCCGCCGGTACGTCGAACTTGAGAACCGGCGCGGTTCCCTTGCCCTGCGTCACGCGGAACTCAACCGATGTATCCGGCTTATGGGTCTTGTCATCTACCTTCAGGTTGTAGACCTGTAGGTATACGCCCATGCTATCGCTCTGTGTAAAGGACCCATCCATCCGCGGCCGCACCTTCACATCTCCGAGCACAAACTGGCCAAGCCCGATATCCTTGCTTGATACCCGTTGGATGTCATCCGCCAAAATCAGCGAGCTGGCGGAAAGCTGGTCGTCCTGGAAGCGCGGAACCGGCAGCCTCGTGTTCACCACTCCCACATTGCCGCTGTTCACGTCTTTTATTACGATGTCCAGCCGGTAGAGACCCGGGCTGAGCGGCACGGCCTTCTGATAGATTCTCGACGTGCTCAGCGATTTCTGCAGCTCCCCAACGGGGAAGTCAGCCCGCAGCGTATCCTCGAATGTCTGTACCACCCGCCCGCTCAGGCTGGTTACCCGCGCGAACAGGTCCATGCTGGCCGAGTCCACTCCCTCTTTTTCTTGAAAGCTCAATTGCCGAACGGGAATCTGAACCGTGATCGGTACAAGCACCGTATCAGACGTGATGCGGACGAAGTCATAGCGGTAATCGAACTTCACCTGATCGCGCACCAGCCGATTCGTTACCACGGCCTCCAGGTCCTTAAACTTAACCGGCGGCGGCTTCATGATGTTCGCGTAGTTTTCCAGACGAGTGAATTCTTCGTCGTTCTCGTTCAGCCCGGCTCCGCCGAACTGTCCCTCCGCCATGTTGGTGCCGTCGGTGTTGCTGAAGCGGGAGGATTTATCCGCCATCCCCATGGATTCCGCCAGCGTCAGACCCGCACCTGGTACGTGCAACAGGGCATCCTTCTCGCTTGGATCCATCGTAAGGTGGTACTCGCCCGTGGATGTCGGATCGACGAACTCCAACTCTACGTTTTCACCATTGCCTTCCAGATACCGGTAGCGCCAATCTTCGTACGGATACGTGCTTGTCGAACCGCCGCCCTGATCCATGGGCCGGTCCCACGTGCCCCCGGTTGGGTGTGCGTCGATTTCATCAGGCGGTCCCCACATGATGTAGATCTTGCCCCGGTCCGTCTTCCAGCCCGGTATGCCCGAAGCAAAGTGCTCATTCGCGTACGCAATCCGCCGGTAGTGTTCCTCTTTGAAAGTGTTCTCAGGTGAATCTGGGTCGGGATTTCGGCGCTGCCAGAAGGCCTCGATAAACTGCTCTCGTTCCTCGTTGGTCTGAAGTTGCAAAAAGGAACGTCGCTCTTCAGGCGTGATGATGTAAACCACATCCTCGTTAAGCCATTTCTTATATTGCGAATTCAGTTCTTTGTAGAGGTCCTTCAGGCTTTTCTGCTTGGCTTTGGAGGACTTGCCCTGGTTCTGGTCGGCTTGTTGTTGGTTCTGCTGCTGATCCTGATTATCCTGCGCGGCTTTGGCGAGGTGAATTGGTACGACGCTGACGCACACCACCACAAAAAGTCCGAGGAGCGTCTTCGCAGAGTGGCCCATAATTGCCCCTTTTCCGATGCGAAATCTTATCCTGTACTAATGTACAGGTCAATTAAAGTTTGCCCGCGCCCGCCCGCGCCAGAATCAAGCTCAAACTATTCACTTTCGCCCGGGGCCAAGCCGAATTAAGATACTGATATCCCGTTGATGCGCCCTGCGATCTTTACTAGTCGGTTCCGCTGGGAACGTGAGATAGGTAAGACGATCGAGAAATCGGGAGATTTGGGCTAAGTTTGCCGCTTTTTGCGCCTCGTCTGCTGGCCGCGAAACATTATGTCTCGCCCGGGCGTATCTATCAAGTGGCGAGTATGTGTGTCCAAAAACCTTGCCCAGAGGTTAGGTAATGAAGACCTGGCAGAAAGCGACGATTGCAGCTTGCGTCGTAGTGCTGATCGGCGGTATCGCCTGGTACAGCATTTACAAGTCTAATCAAGGGGTGACCGCCGTTCAGACAGGCCGAGCCGCGCGGGAGGATCTCGTATCCCTCGTCACCGCCTCGGGTGAGATCCGGCCCAAAAACTATACCAACGTCCTCGGCGAGGGCATCGGCAAGATTACGGACATCGTGGTCAAAGAAGGCGACTACGTCAAAAAGGGCGACATTCTCCTGCACCTCGAAAACATTCAACCCGGTGCCGACGTCCAAGCCCAGATTGATAGCATTAGCGCCTCGGAGGCAGCTTTAAAAGCGACCGCGGCTAGCTACGACGCCTCCGTCGCCACACTCGCTCAGCGCCAGGCCGATCTCGACAAGGCCAAATTGGATTGGCAGCGCGGCCAGCAGCTTTATCACGGCCAACTCATCGCCAAGCAGGAGTATGACTCCGACAAAGCGGCCTACGATAGCGCGGCGGCCGCATTTACCTCGAGCCAGGCGCAGGTGGACCAGGCTCGCGCCTCACGCGAACAGGCCCGCGCCACTCTCGACCAAAATCAGGCAGTCCTCCGCCGCACCCAGGACATTCTGCAAAAGACAACCTACAGGGCTCCCATCGACGGCATCGTCAGCTACATTGCCGTGCGCGTCGGCGAAAACGTCGTTCCAGGTATTCAAGGGACCGTCGGCAGTTCCATCATGACCATCTCCGATATGAGTGTGGTCACGGCTGAGGTCAAGGTAGATGAGACCGATATCGTCAGTGTGAAGAATGGTCAACCCGCCGATGTCTCTATCGACGCCATCCCGGGAAAAACTTTCAAGGGCCACGTTACCGAAGTAGGCGAGTTGGCGATCCTCCGCACGTCAGGCAACGCTTCGATGACGGAAACCACCGCGAATACTCAGGAGGCGCGCGATTTCAAAGTTGTGATCACCCTCGACCATCCGCCCGATACGCTTCGGCCCGGACTCTCGCTCACCGCCAAAATCCAGACGGCTCAGAAGCAAAACGTTCTCACCGTGCCGATTCAAGCGCTCGCTGAGAGATCGCAAAAAGAACTGGACGAGGCCAAGAACGGCAATAGGGGCAACGTCACGCTGGCCGCCTCGAATAGCGAAGGCGCATCTAGCGTGAAGGCCGATATTCAGGGAGTTTTTGTTCTGCGCAATGGCAAAGCCGAATTCGTGCCCGTGCAAACGGGAATCACCGGCGTCACCGATATCGAAGTCACCAGCGGCTTGCATGAAGGCGACTTGATCGTCACCGGCAGCTACAAAGCCATTCGTACCCTTAAGCCCGGCTCGCCCGTTAAGATCGACAATTCCGTTTCCTCGACCGACGACACTTCGTCCAGCTAGAATGGTCGCTTCCAGGAGTCCTATGCCCATGGCCGTCGAAGAGGTCGGTTCGCAGAGTTTCCGCCAGGACTTGGTCGATGCCGCCATCGTTATCCAGACCGAAGAGCTCTGGAAAACTTATGAAATGGGCACGGAGCACTTGCACGCCTTGCGCGGTGTCTCCATCACCATCCATAAAGGTGAATACGTCGCTATCATGGGTCCTTCCGGTTCCGGCAAGTCCACGTTAATGAACCTGATCGGCTGCCTCGATACACCCACGCGCGGCAATTACTGGCTTGCAGGCCGCCTGGTAAGCCAACTCGACGATGACGAACTCGCCTCCATCCGCAACCAGGAAATCGGGTTCGTCTTTCAAACGTTCAATCTGCTCGCCCGCGCCACTGCGCTCCACAACGTGGAGCTGCCCATGATTTACAACGGTACTCCTTCCGAGGAGCGCCTTGACCGCGCGAAAAAGGCGCTCGCTCAAGTGGACCTCAGCGAACGCATGATGCATAAGCCCAACGAGCTTTCTGGTGGTCAGCGCCAGCGTGTGGCCGTTGCTCGCGCGCTGGTCAATAATCCTTCCATTCTGCTCGCCGACGAGCCTACCGGAAATCTCGATTCCGCCACCGGCGCCGAAATCATGGCCTTGTTCGCACGCCTGCACCAGGCCGGCAACACCATTATCCTCGTCACCCACGAGGCCGATATCGCCGAGCACGCCCACCGCGTCATCCGCGTCCGCGACGGGAAAGTCGAAAAAGACGAACCCACCCCGCACCTGCCTCCCGACTAATCAGCCCTACCTCAATCGGCGTGCCACCACGCCGAAGATGTTCATCGGCCTGCCGGTCCGGATCCGCGTGTCACCATCCTGTTCAGGTGGGTCAGCTTTCTGAAAGGCACGCGAGCGGTGGATTATCTACCATCCGCCCACTTAAGGAAGGTGTGTTCCCCACCGCAATATTTTTGGGGAATTGGAGTGGCGATATGCAACGACCTGCGTCTTCCCCTTCAATCCATTCGGCCTCGGCGCTCAATCTAAAGTTCGGAGCGCTACTTCTCCTCCTCGTCGGAATTGTCACCGTGACGAGACTGGGCGCTCAAGTTGCGAATACCGCAACAATCGAGGGAACGGTAACCGACGCTTCAGGCGCGGTCCTGCCCAACGCTCAAGTCCAGGTCACCAACACCGGCACAGGTCTCGTACGAACTACTACCGCGGATGCTCAAGGTCGGTACAGCGTCCTCACCCTGCAGGTCGGTACGTATGACGTTCAAGCCGTTGCCAGAGGCTTCCAAAAAGTTACTCATACGGGGGTCCTCCTTACCGTGGGGAACATCCAAACCGTGGATTTTTCCCTGCCGGTCGGGACCGCGCAGGAGACCGTTACTGTGGAAGGTACGGCGACACAAGTACAAACTTCCGACACCGCGATTGCCAACCTCGTTGAGCCAACTCAGATGACCCAACTTCCGCTCAACGGCCGGAATTTCTCATCGCTGTTGCTTCTCGAGCCCGGCATACAATCAACACAGTCAGGTTCTTCTTTTTACGGAACGCAGAGTAACTATACGATTGCCGGCCAAAGGCCTCAGGGACAGGCGTTCCTCCTGGATGGTTCCGATATTTCCACCTTCTGGGATCACGGCACGGGATCGGGTGCCACCGGAAATTCACTCGGCATCGATTCGATTGCCGAGTTCCAGGCATTGACGAACACCTACAGCGCACAATACGGCGGCAGCGGCGCCGTGGTGAATGCGACCACCAAGTCAGGCACAAACGGTTTCCACGGGTCAGCCTACGAGTTTTTGCGCAATAGCGCACTCGACGCTCGCAATTTCTTCGATCCGCCGACAATCCCCGAATTCCGTCGAAATCAGTTTGGTGGAAGCCTCGGCGGCCCGGTCGTCAAGAATAAGGCGTTCTTTTTTGTGAACTATGAAGGACTCCGTCAATCTCTAGGTCACAGCGAAGCCGCCGACGTTCCCGATCTTGCTGTTCACCAGGGATATGTGCCCACGCTGGTGGGAGGCAGCGTAACCTTCGTTCCGGCTAACCCGGGCTGTCCTGCCTATTCACCAAGTCTGCCTATGAATACTTGCGTTGCCGCCAACGTGCAGTCGACCCTGGCGCTATTCCCGGTTGCGCCGACAGATGTCAGTCCCGGTGCTGGGTTTGGCGTTGTCTCGGAGGTTGCGAGTGATATAGCCCACGAAGACTATGTAGTTGCCCGGTTTGACTACACCCTCTCGGACAAGGACTCCTTCTATCTTCGGTACATTCGTGACACCGCTAGCCAGACCTTGCCGTTTAGCGGCTCGCCCATTCCGCTCTGGCCGGAAGGAGATACAACCGCCAACCACTTCGCCACGATCGGGGAGCGGCACATCTTTTCGAATAACTTTATCAATTCGGCTCACTTTGAATTCGACCGGCCGAAAGACGTAGGAAGCACGACCGCCAGCCAAGCCGCGACCAAGTACTTCAACGGACGGGAAGACGGCAACTGCTGTGGTGGATTGGGCGGCGGCTTCCCGCTCAGCCCAATCGGCGCTAACGCGCTGCTTCCTTTCAGTCTTCCCCAAGACAAGTTTGTTTTTGCGGACGACCTCCTGTGGACTCACGGCTCTCACAGCTTCGCGATCGGAGCTGCCCTAAAAAGGGAATATTCCAATACGCTGGCGCCCTTCGAATGGGGCGGCTCCTGGACCTTTGCAAACCTCCCAGCCCTTCTGCAAGGCCAAGCGAGCTCGCTGTTTTCCGCGGCCGCAGGTAACGTCATTTCCAACAAAGATTTCCGTGAACTCTTCTTGTCGCCTTATTTCAACGACACCTGGAAAGCAACTTCGAAGCTGACCGTCAATTATGGCGTCCGGTGGGATTGGGAGACGGATCCGATTCAGACGGTCTACGGCATGCAGGCCTTCCCGAATCCGCCTGTGGGTTCATCAACGGGGTGCGTCGGCGGGGGATGCTTTGCGTCCGTCACCCATGCCTTCGCTTCAAACTTTAACTACAAGAACTGGGAACCTCGCGTCGGCATCGCCTACGATCCCTTCGGAGATCATAAGACCTCCATCCGCGCGGGCTTCGGGATTTTCGATGATGTGGTCATGCCACGTGAATACGTGCCGGGCTATTGGCTCGACCCACCATTTCAGCTCGCCATTCAAATCAATCCGCCATACCCGACCGCGTTCGGCAGTGGCGGCCTTAGCTTTCCAATTGCCCCGATTCAACCGGAGGGGCAGGTCTACGCTTGGAAGTACACGCCCTATTCGCTTCAGTACAACTTGAACGTGCAACGCGAGCTCTTTCGCAATACCGTTCTCACCATCGGGTACGTCGGCTCCCAGGGAGTTCATCTCACGAAAGCTAACGACGTCAACCCACCGGGGATGATTGTGAATGGCAAGGCCGTACCGTACATCAACAATGGCACCGAGTGGCCAGTCCAACAGGGCGGCGGGCTTTGCAAGACACTTCCCCCTCCGGATGGGCAGATCGTTTTTGGCTGCCTCGATGCCACCGGTCTTTCCGTCGACCCGTTACAGCAGGCCAATCCCACCTTGGGCCAACTCAGCGAGAGGGAGCCGGTCGCTCATTCCCATTACAATTCGCTGCAAGTGAGCGTTAACCGTCCCTTTACGCGCGACGTGCAAACGCAACTCTCCTATACCTATTCGAAGTGCATCGACAACGGCTCAGTGAGTTCCGGCCTCGAAGCTTTCGATTTGGCTGCTCAGCTCTTTACCAATCCCTACAATCCGGCGCTGGACGTAGGTCCCTGCGATTTCAATCAGACAAATAGTTTCCGTGGCAGCGGAGTGATCGCCTTGCCCTTCCACGGCAATCCGTTTGTAGAGGGTTGGCAGCTCAGCGGAATTCTTTCCGCGAACAGCGGGTATCCGATCAACATCACTACCGGGTATGACATTTCTGGCGAGGCGTCCGGCGACCGTCCCGACCTCGTGTCTGGATCCCCGCGGCCGACCACTGTCGGGAGTCCGGCTCAGTGGTGGGCGTTCCCGACGAACCTCGCGATGCCGCTCGTGGGTGAGCTTGGTAACCTGCCACGAAACTCCGCACTGGGGCCGGGTTTCCTGAACTTCGATTTCGCCCTGTTGAAGGACACGCCGGTTCGGAAGATATCGGAGCAGTTCCGTGTAGAATTCCGCGCGGAATTCTTCGATATTATAAACCACACGAATTTCGGAGCTCCGAATGGTGGGCTCTTTATTTCATGCGCAACCACTGATCCCGCGTGCACTCCTGCCTTTCCCGGGGCAAACGGCGGTTTCGAGCGCAGTTCGACGTTTGGCCAAATTCTAACCACACTCGGGAATGCCTCCACCGGCGGCAGCCAGCGCGTCATCCAGTTTGGAGTGAAATTGCTGTTCTGAGTTTGGTTGGTTGGAGTCTCAGGAGAGCCCGTGGCGCCTATAAGTCGCGGGAGAGACGCCGACCAACCGAAGAAACCAATCGGAAAGATGGCTCTGGGATGAGAAGCCGGCACAGAGAGCTATCTCCGCGATGGGCATGTCGCTGTTACCCAGCAGCTTTCTAGCTCGCTCCACCCGGCGCTGCAGCACGTATTGATGCGTCGATTGCCCCACAGCGCTCTTAAAAGCCCGCGGCAAATACAGAGGGCTGATGTGCACCTCGGCCGCGAGCGCCTCGAGGCTCAGATCGCGGTCCAAATTCTCCTCGATAAAATCGATCAGCCGTCGAATTTTCCACTTGGGCGCCGCACTCGTAATCGTCCTATTGCTCGCCTGCGAGCGCGAGGAGTGATAACGCGCCAGGTGCACCGCAATCATCTGCGCTAGCGTGTCGATATACAGGCCGTCTCTCACGCTGTTGTCGCGCAATCCCGCTGCAATCGTCAGGGCGAGTTGCTCGAGAAGCGGATCCAAAATAGCGAAACGCGGCACAATCTCGGCTGCCGATGCATCGCAGTCGTACATTTCGTTTACAGCCGCGGTGTAAGTGGATTGGCGCAGATAGACCTGAAGAATCTCAGGATGACCATGATGCTGCCATCGAGCGCTGGTCCCTCCTGGTGTCACGCAGATTCGGCGAGGCCCGATAAGCGCTCTCTCCACGTGCGCCCCTGGAATCTTACGCGTCACCTCAGTTGGATGGTATAGGTGATAAATCAGAAAAGGATGGGGAACAGGTGTTTCTACCGCCTCGAAAGGGCCTTCTTCGATAATCGCAGCGTAGAGAGAGCGCCAGCCAACGTCTGGGCTGTGGGCGATCAGGCGATTTTCGGCTTTGAGCGCACGCCCGTGCGTCTCACGAGCACCAAATATTTCATTCTTGGAAGTAACCATGCAACAACGTCGTCCGCTATGGCCGCGACCATGAGAGCGACGCCCACCCGAACCGCGCAAATCCTAGTCCCCCGCTTTTCAGTCGTCAAGCACCAAATTAGTGCTGTCGCTGCAAAATGAGAATGTCCGGTTTGTGCAAAGTAGAAATGTCCGGTTTCATCCCAGGCGGGAGGCGGGATGGAAACGGAGCGAATCGAGATGAGCGCACGCGAGCGGGAGCGGTTGAAGGTGCTAGAGCTAGTCGA
>DATDIT010000013.1:0-24231 GCA_036520875.1 Candidatus Acidiferrales bacterium | reverse complement strand
CCTGGCGTGCAGCCCAAGGCCCCAGATCACCGATAGCGGAGGAATAATCAGAATGGCCAGCGTCGAAGAACGCGTGAAGCAGATTATTGTCGAACAGCTCGGCGTGGACGAAGGCGAAGTGACCCCCAATGCTTCGTTTGTGGACGACCTTGGCGCCGACTCGCTCGACACGGTGGAGCTGGTGATGGCCTTCGAGGAAGCGTTTGGCATCGAAATTCCGGATGAGGATGCCGAGAAGATCGCCACGGTGAAAGACGCGAACGAATACATCGAAAAACACTCGAAGGGGAAGTAGATCGTCCCGCTGAGCCATCCCATCCCGAATAGGAGAAGTTTCCCTTGAACCGCCGAGTCGTCGTTACGGGTGTTGGGCTGATCTGCGGTTGCGGCATCGGAACCGAAGAGGTGTGGCGCAATCTCCTGGCCGGGAAGAGCGGCATTGCGCGCGTCACGCAATTCGATGCGAGCGCCTTCGATTGCCAGATTGCCGGCGAAGTGAAGAATTTCGATCCGCTGAACTGGGTGGAAAAAAAAGAGCTGAAGAAGATGGCGCGGTTCATTCAGCTCGCCATGGCTGCATCCGATTTCGCGATGCGCATGGCCGGCCTCGAAATCACGCGGGAAATCGCGGACGCGACGGGCGTTTACATTGGATCGGGCATCGGCGGATTCGACGTGATCGAGCGCGAACATTCGAAATATCTGAATGGCGGCCCGGGCAAGATCTCTCCGTTTTTCATTCCTTCCGCGATCGTGAACCTGGCGGCTGGAAATGTTTCTATTCGCTACGGAGCCAAGGGGCCGAATTCGGCGACGGCGACGGCATGTTCCGCGGGCGCGCACGCGGTAGGCGACGCGTACAAAATTATCCAGCGCTGCGATGCCGAAGTGATGATCGCGGGGGGTTCGGAAGCGGCGGTGACGCCGATGAGCATCGGCGGATTCGGAGCCATGCGCGCGCTTTCCACACGCAACGACGAACCGGAGCGCGCCAGCCGTCCTTTTGATGCGCAGCGCGAGGGGTTTGTGGTGGGTGAAGGCTCCGGCGTGCTGATTCTGGAATCACTGGAGTTTGCGCAGCGGCGCGGCGCAAAGGTGATCGCTGAAATCACTGGGTATGGAATGTCGGGCGACGCGCACCACATCACGCAGCCGGCGGAGGGCGGCGACGGCGGGTACCGTTCTTCAATGGCGGCGATCAAAGACGCGAAGCTGACGCCGGAGGATGTCAGCTACGTGAACGCGCACGGCACTTCGACGCCCATCGGCGACGCGATCGAAACCGTGGCGCTGAAGCATGTGTTCGGAGATCGCGCGAAAAAGGTTCCTATCAGCTCGACGAAATCCATGACCGGGCATCTTCTGGGCGGCGCGGGTGGACTGGAAGCGGGCATCGGCGTACTGGCGCTGCGCGATCAAATTTTGCCGCCGACAATCAATCTGGAAAATCCTGATCCTGCGTGCGATCTCGATTACGTTCCCAATAAATCGCGAAAAGCGGAAGTGAACTACGCGCTATCGAATTCGTTCGGCTTTGGCGGGACGAATGCGTCTTTGCTATTCAAGCGATGGGAAGGGCGCTAGCGTGAAGATCGGGGTTTGCGTCAAGCAAGTGCCGGCGAAGGATGCTCCACTCGCGATTGCGGAGGGCGCGTCGTGGATCCGCGAATCCGATATCGGATTCGAGATGAACGAGCCGGATAGTTTTGCGCTTGAAGAAGCGCTGCGCCTGAAGGAAAAGCACGGCGGCGAAGTGGTGGCCATCTCGATGGGCCCAGAGCGCGTGAAGCAAACCATCAAGGAGGCGCTGGCCAAGGGCGCCGAACGCGGAATCCATATTTCCGACGCTGAATTTTTCAAGCTCGATCCGCTAGGCTCCGCCCGTTCGATTGCCGCAGCGATCCAGAAGGAAAATTTTGATTTGGTCCTCACCGGGCTGCAGAGCGACGATCAGGGCTTTGGGCAGACCGGCGTACTGCTCGCCGAATTATTGGGGCGTCCGCACGCGACGATTATCATGGCCATCGAAGTGACCGACGGCCGGATGAAACTGAAGCGCGAACTGGAAGCAGGATGGTTCCAGTGGGTCGAGCTGCCGCTGCCGGCGGTGATTACCATTCAATCCGGCATCAACAAGCCACGATACGCCACGCTGAAGGGCATCATGGCCGCAAAGAAGAAGGAAATTGCGACCGTGGAGCGCTCTTCTCTGGGTGTTCCCGATGCGCGGACGCAGCAGATCGAGAAAATTTACGTGCCGCAGAAAGCGAAGAAGACGGAGTTCATCACCGGTTCGCCGAAAGAGGCGGCCGCGAAATTACTGGAAAAATTGAGGCACGAGGCGCGCGTCATTTAGCTACAGCGAACTCACGCATGAAAATTCTCCTGATCACCGAGCAGCGCGGCGGCAAATGGAATAATGTCAGCTTTGAGACGCTGGCGGCCGCGCAACAGATCGCACAGCAGACGAAAGGATCGATTTCCGGCGTTGTAATCGGCAAAGGTGTCGCGGCACTGGCAGAGGAACTTGCCGGTTATCAGCTTGATGATGTGATTTTGATCGAGCACGAGCTGCTGGCGGAATACACGCCGGACGGCTATTGCATCGCGCTGCGCCAGGCGATCGAAAGCGCGAAGCCGGATCTCGTTTTACTGCCGCACACGTATCAGGTGCGCGATTTCGCGCCGAAATTGGCCGCGTCGCTTGGCAAAGGCGCGCCCGCTGAGGGCGGCAAGTCAATGATCGGTGATTGCATTGCCTATCGCTACGAAAACGGGAAGCTGATTTTTGTGCGCCAGATGTTTCAGGGACGGACAGCGGCGGATGTGGTGTTCATCGGCGAGCCGCCGTGGATCGCGTCATTCCAAGCCGGCGCCTTTCGGGGAGACACGGCAGCGAAACGCTCCGGCGGTAAAGCGGAAGTGAAAGTTGCGGGAGTCGATCTGAAACCGGAGCAGATTCGCACCAAGCCGCTGGAGCTTTTCCGCGAAGCGAAACAAGCCGTGGACCTGACGCAAGCGCCCATTTTGGTTTCCGTTGGACGCGGGATCAAGGCGCCCGAAAATATTCCCATGGCGGAAAAATTGGCGAAACTTTTGGGCGGGGAGATTTCCGCGTCGCGCCCTATTTGCGACGAGGGATGGCTGCCGATGGACCGGCAAATCGGGAGCTCAGGGCAGACTGTGGTGCCGAAGCTCTATCTCGCGCTGGGAATCAGCGGGGCGATTCAGCACGTTGTAGGAATGAAAGGCTCGCGAACTATCGCTGCAATCAACAAGGACGCCAACGCGCCGATTTTCGAAATCGCCGATTACGGAATCGTAGGCGACCTCTTTGAAATCGTCCCCGCGCTGATTGAGGAATTGGAGAAGGCGCCGAAAAGTTGAGCGATCCGTGTGGAGGCTCTTCGCGCTAATCCCGATTTTTTAGTTTCAAGCGGCTTTTATTTTCCTCGAGAAAGGCGCGGAGGTTATCGGCCGCGTCAAGCAGGCGAATCCATTGCTCGTAGTAGAGAGTGACGGGAAAGCGCCCGAGGCCGTAGACGCTCACGCCCCCCTTTTCGCCCACGCGGAATTCGAGACTGCCCTTTGGTCTGGAACCGGTTTGCTTTTCCAGTTCGGCGATACGAGCCAGCAATTCCTCTTTCGTTGGTTCCGACATTTTCAAAATCTCCTAAGTCCGAATCATAGCCGGTCAAGTACGAGGCCGGGGGTGGGTCAGGGCGTTGCGTGGACGGAGTCCCAGGATACAAGGAAAATTTTTGCACGAGGGGTAGAAATCGCGCAAGTGGTTGTTGGTGTAAAGAAAAATCGTCCACGGTGCGTGTGGACTTTCGGTGTTTTATGCCTCTGCGCTGGAATCCCCGACGCTGCTCGAGGAATTAGAGAGACTTTACGGGCGTTGTGTCTGGAGCGAGAGCAGGGATCGCATCGTCGTACGCGGCAGGTTCTGTGCGATTGCGTCCACCCGCCTTTGCGCGATACAACGCTTCGTCGGCCAGACGGAGTAAGGTCTGGGGATCGAGCCGATGGCCCTCAGTGCTGGCCGCCACGCCGCAGCTTACGGTCACGCGCACATCGCCGGCATCGGTCGTTACTGGTGTGGCTTGGATCGCTTCGCGGATTCTCTCGGCCAGCGTTAAAGCGCCCTCCCCGTCCGATGAGGGCACGACCACCAGAAACTCCTCGCCGCCGTAGCGCCCCACGGTATCGTAGGGACGAACGGCTAGCTTCATCCGCCGCGCCGCCTCTTTTAGGACCTCATCCCCGGCGAGATGGCCCAAGGTATCGTTGACGTTTTTGAAGTGATCCAGGTCCAGCAGAACGACTCCGAAAGATCCTCCTTCGCGCACTTGCCGCGACGACTCCCGGTTCATGGCATCAATTACCACCGAGCGATTGTCGATACCCGTCAGCAAGTCGTGTGTGGCATGGAAGCGCATCTCTTCCCGCGCGGCAATCAGGCTATCCTGCAGATCGAGAATGCGCTGCCCAACGTGCAGGCGCGCGCGAAGCTCCTGTGCATCAAAGGGTTTCGTAAGATAGTCGTCCGCCCCGGATTGGAGCCCGTTCTGCAAGTCCTGCTTGTCGCTACGAGCCGTGAGCAAAAGGATGTAGAGGTACGGCCGCTCCGGGAGCGCCCGCACACGGTGGCAGACCTGGGGACCCTCTAAACCCGGCATCATCCAGTCCAAAATCGCGAGTGGCGGAGAATCTTCCGCAGAAAGTATCTTCAGGGCATCGACGCCATCGACCGCGGTCACCACGCGATATCCGGACTTAGTAAGGAAAGCCTCCAGCATGCGGCGAGATAGAGGATCGTCGTCCGCGATCAGAATTCTATTTCTGATCTTTCTATTCACGGTCATGCTGCGGTCTATTCGGCGGTCCGAGCTGGTCGCGCTCAGGGCGCCACCTTTCGGCAAAACGTCTCGATTTCGGGTAACAGGCGATTTATTTCGCCGTTCAAGCCTTCCAGCAACGATTCCGCATCGCCCAGCTCACCGGTACGCGCTTGCTTCTCCAGCGCGAAGGCTGCGTCGGCAACCGGACCCGCACCAAGACTTGCAGCTGCTCCCTTCAGCGTATGCGCCACGCGCTCGAGCAACCCCAGATCACGGGTCTCAATCGATTTGCGGAGTTCAGCAATGTTCTGTGAACACTCACCTACAAACATTCCCATAAGATTCTCGAGAAGCTCGCGGTCATCTTCGACACGCTCTAATGCTGCTGCGAAGTCCAGCACTGGAGGGCCGGCGGGCTGCGATGCAGAAACCGGCGAGGCTGTGTTGGCAAGGTTGGTTTTGTTGTTCGTCACGCGGTCAATTGCCGCGAGAAGGTCAGGGGTTCGAATGGGTTTGGTCACGTAATCATCGGCTCCTGAGGCCAGGCACCGCTCGCGATCTCCCTTCATGGCGTGTGCTGTCAAAGCTATGATCGGCAGATGTAAGCCGGAACTTTGCTCTTTCGCGCGAATGGCGCGAATGGCGTTGAGGCCATCGAGTACCGGCATTTGCACATCCATCAAGACCAAATTGAAATTCTCCCGTTCCAGGGCATCAAGGGCCTGTTGGCCATTTTCGGCGGCTGCAATATGATGGCCGCGCTTCTGGAGCAACGCGATAGTCAGTCTTCGGTTAACGGCGTTGTCCTCAGCGAGCAGGACCTTCATTCCTTGGGCTGCCTGAGCGGTGCTTGGTGCCGCAGCTCTCAGCGGTAGAGGTCGAATCGCTTCAGGATCCCCGGACGCTGTCATTCGCGAGACGGCGCCGGTCAATTCAAAAAGGCTAGTGAAATGGAAAATACTGCCTCTGCCGGGCTCACTTTCCACCCAAATCCTTCCACCCATCAGATGGACGAGCTGCGATGTGATGGCCAGGCCCAGTCCCGTGCCTCCATAATTGCGCGTGGTCGAGCTATCCACTTGTGTGAAAGCCTCGAAGATCATTTCTTGTTTTTCTTTTGGAATTCCAATCCCTGAATCGCGCACCTGGAAGTGGAGAAGGACTTTCGCATTGCTTTCCGATTCAGCTTCGACGCTGACCTCAATCTCTCCGCGCGCCGTGAATTTCACGGCGTTTCCGACAAGGTTGACCAGGATTTGCCGCAGTCGGCCCGCATCACCCTTTAGATACTCGGGAATTCCCGGCGCGACGCGCCAAGACAGTTCCACATTTTTCTGATGGGCGCGCAGGGCAAGTGACTTTAGCGTTTCGTCCAAACTTCTCTGGAATGGGAATTCGATCTTTTCGACATCGATCTTCCCGGCTTCGATTTTCGAAAAGTCTAGGATGTCATTGATAAGCTTGAGAAGGGAATCGGCGGAGCTCTGCACGAGGCCGAGATATTCGCGCTGTTCAGGTGTCAGCTCGGTATCGAGGGTCAGCTCGGTCATGCCGATGATGCCGTTCATCGGGGTGCGGATTTCGTGGCTCATATTTGCCAGAAATTCGCTCTTGGTGCGGCTCGCGGCTTCGGCCGCTTCCTTCGCGCGAAGGAGGGCTTCTTCAGCGCGTTTGCGTTCGGTAATATCCTGATACTGCATGACGGCGCCGGTGCGATGTCCTGAGGGACCTAAAGGCACGGAGAAGGCTTCGACGTCCACCATGCTCCCGTCGCTTCGGACGCGTTTGGATACGGTGTGAATGACTTTCCCTTTCCAGAGATCCTCCCGATTGATGGCTACTTCCGAGCGAACTTCCGAATTCGTGATTAGCTTCAGCAAGGACTTGCCGATGATGTCGGCCTGGCGATAGCGGAACATATTTTCAAATGCAGGGTTGCAGAATTGGACGATATCGTCGATTCCTACGGCGACGATGGCAATCGGGCTATTCTCGATGAGAGAGTTGAAGAAAGCGGTACGCTCCTCCATCTCCTCCTCTGTGTGTTTTCGCTCGGCAATCTCCTTCTGCAATTCGGACGTGCGTTCGCTAACCCTGACCTCGAGATCGTTGCGGGCCGATTGCAGGGCTCTTTCGCGCTCGCGAATTCGGTCCAGCATTTCGTTGAATCCGTCGACGAGAGACCCAATCTCATCTTCGCTGCTCTTGGTGGCTCGGACGGAGTAGTCTTTTCCTAGCGAAACCGCGGAAACGGTCTCGGCCAATTGGCGCACCGGTTCCGAAATAGAGCGCTGCAGCCGCGCGGTGAGCAGGTATGCCGTGATGAACGAGCCAAGAACGACGACGAGGGCAATTTCAGCGAAGTGCCACTCCCGCGCATAGAGTTCCTCGGTATCGGAGTCCAGATAGATTGTTCCGATCCGTTCTCCGTCGCGCTCGATCGGCTGGAAGATAACCATTTGCCCCGGCCTGCTCGCGATTCCGTCGGGGCCCGGAGACGGCGGCAAAGGGTCGGGATGAGAACCGGA
Organism: Candidatus Acidiferrales bacterium; assembly: GCA_036520875.1. GTDB lineage: Bacteria > Acidobacteriota > Terriglobia > Acidiferrales > UBA7541 > Palsa-295. The sequence goes on along the minus strand of DATDIT010000013.1, from coordinate 16,859 downwards.
CCTCACGTACGACGCCAAAATTGTGCCATCAAGCGGGTAGACGCAAGCTTGAATGATGTGGTTCTGCGCACTCAGCGAACTCAGAATTTCACGGAGGGAGCCGGCGTCACCAAAGGAAAGTGTCGCCGTAGTGTCGTCGCCGGTGGCGCGCGCCGTCTGTATCAGGGACTTTGCAAGATCCCTTCGGAAGGTGACGAAATCATATGCGGCCAGCGCCGTGCACGCCATCAAGAGGCAGACTCCGCAGCTGATCAGGGTGACGCGAGTAAGGTTCTGTCCAATGGACCGGCCGTGATGTATTCGCATGTCAGCTTTTGGCATTACCGACCGAATCCTGCATACCTACACGCTGAATTCCCGATTCGGCAATGGTCGCGTAGCGATAGAGCTACGCTCCTGTGGGTACTATCGGCAGAGGAACGGACCGCTTTGATCTATCCGACGGGGAAGGCTATATGGCGGGTCGAGGCTAACTGGATCGGCCAGAGTCGCGTTAGTCTTGGCAAATCAGTGGGCTACGTCCAATTGGTGAGAGATGAGGTGTTCGATCCGGTACACTGATCGTTCCATGCTGCGTAGCGGACATTGCGGAATATGCGAGATGCCTACGATTAGCGAAAAAATGTTAATGGGGCGTTAAAAGAGCGCCCTCGCTTCACAGCCCGCTTGCGTTGCCAATGCCATTTCCCGTATGTTGTGAATGACTTCCTCACACAACATCGATGAAGAAAATCCTGTTGATCGAAGACGATAAGGATATCGTCGAATTAGTGAAATACAATTTGGAGAAAGACGGCTTCAACGTCGTGGCGAGCGCCGACGGAGCCACCGGGCTTGCTCAACTCCGCAAGTCGCCTCCCGATCTTCTCGTACTTGATTTGATGCTTCCGAAATTATCCGGCTTGGAAATCTGCAAGGAAGTGCGCAAGGATGTCAGTCTGAACCGCCTGCCTGTCCTCATCTTGACCGCCAAAGGGGAAGAGGCCGATCGCGTGGTGGGCCTGGAGCTGGGCGCGGACGACTACGTTACCAAGCCCTTCAGCCCCAGAGAACTTGTTGCGCGCGTTAAGGCCCTTTTGCGCCGCTCGGAGCCGGCCACCGCCCCCGAAAAGACCATCGAGGTTGGAATGCTGAAAATCGATCCGGCCGCGTATCGCGTTACACGCGCGGGAAAGCCCGTGCCCATGAGCACCTTGGAGTTTCGGCTCCTGTACTTTCTGGCCGCGCGTCCGAACCGGGTCTTCACGCGCGATCAATTGCTGGACGGTGTTTGGGGAACCGAGCGTTTTGTCACTCCTCGCAGCGTGGACGTGTACGTGCGGCGTTTGCGCGAAAAGATTGAAACCGACCCTCAGCATCCGGCTTATATGAAAACGATCCGAGGCGCCGGCTACATTTTCGAGACCCGTGCCAGCTAAGCTTTTCTGGAAGTTCGGGCTGTTCTACTTTGGCCTGCTCGCCATTTTGCTCGCGGTGGATTTTTATTCCTCGCGGAAGCTCTTCGCTGCTTCTCTCGCGATCATTGTGCTTGGCGGCTTGATTTCCTTGATTTACTTGGGGATGTTTGCGACCCGCATCGAGCGCCTGAAGGATTTCTCGCGTCGCGTTGCGGAGGGTGACTTTCGTCCCCTGCCTGCCGAGCGCTCGCGAGACGAGCTCGCCGATTTGGCGAGCGCGCTCAATGAAACGGCGGCATCGATGGACCGCACCATCCGCTCGCTCAGCGGCGAGCGCAATCGGTCCAGCGCGATTTTGCGGAGCATGGTCGAAGGCGTAGCCGTCGTGGATGCGCGCGAGCGAATCGTATTTTCCAATCGCGCGTTCTCCGAGATTCTAAGCTTGGACGCCGCCGTCATCGAAGGCCGCCCTCTCATTGAGGTCGTTCGCAACTCCGATCTGCTGGGCCTGATTCGTAGAGCTTTGAACGGCGAGGAAGGGCTTCGAAGCGAAATCGCCATGGGAATTGTCCAGCAAAGAAGCTTTTCGGTGACCGCCACGCCCGTTCAAGCTTTGGACTCTGCCTTCGCGGCTCGCCCGGCCGCGAGCCGGAAGAACGCTCTGCAATCGGAAGGGCAGCCTTCTGGCGCCGTGGTCGTGCTCCACGACGTTACAGAATTGCGGCGTCTTGAGCGCGTGCGCCAGGATTTTGTCGCCAATGTCTCTCACGAATTCAAAACCCCCCTCACGGCAATCCAAGGCTTTGCCGAAACTCTGCTCTCCGGCGCACTCGAGGACCCCGGCAATAATCGGCGCTTCCTTGAAATCATCCGCGAACATGCGGCGCGGCTCGCCAGTTTGACGGATGATCTCTTGAAGCTGGCGCGGATTGAAGCCGGTAAGCTGGAAGTGGAATTTGTGCCGGTTAACATACTGGAGTTAGTCGAACAGTGCGCCGAAACCGCCCTGCTAAAAGCCAGCCGGAAGCAGATTACATTTGAGACCGATGTTCCATCGGGCCTGCCCACCGTCCGAGGCGATGCCAGTCTGCTGCGGGAAGTGCTGCAGAACCTTCTGGATAATGCCATCCAGTACACGCCCGAGGCTGGCCGTATTCGCGTGAGTGTGGCTGTCAATGGCCGGGAAGCTGTGATCGCCGTGTCGGACACTGGCATCGGGATTCCTCTGACGGATCAGGAACGAATTTTCGAACGCTTCTACCGCGTGGACGCGGCGCGCTCGCGAGAGGCGGGCGGTACCGGCCTCGGCTTGTCCATTGCCAAGCACATCGTGGAGGCCCACGGCGGACGCCTGTGGGTGGAGAGCGAAATCGGCCACGGCTCGAAGTTTTCCTTCTCTATTTCTCTTGCGAATCAGCCGCTTCCATCGTAGTGAAACATTCATTCCTGCTTCATCTGCGTGCAATGCCCAAAAAACATCCTGTAATGGGGTGATCCGGAAGAGTCGGGTCACGGGGGAGAACAACACGATGACAATGGCAAAAACGAGCACCGAAGTAATTTTCCAGACTGTCTTGATGAACTATTTGATTTCACAGGCGCGCACCGTCGAAGGTTCTGTCAACCGCGCGTTAGAGGCGGTGCTCAGCAGAAACGAACGGTTGGCGAGCGAGGTTTTTCTCACCGAGCCCCGCATCAACGAAATGGAAATGGTCATCGACGAACACGCCATCCGCATGCTGCGCCAGCAAGAACTACTCGAAGCGGATATCCGCCTGATCGTCGCTACGATCAAAATCAATAACGACCTCGAACGCATGGGCGATCTGGCCGTGAATCTCGCCGAGCGCGTGATCTCTCTTTCTACAATGGAGGAAGTGCAAGCGCCCGCCGAACTCGGGCCGATGACCGCGGCGGTCCGCGCAATGGTTTCAAAATGCCTGGGCGCGCTGATTTATGAAAATGTCGATTTGGCCACGCAAGTACTCGAGAGCGACGACACTGTCGATCAATATCGCGATCGGCTTTTTGAAGCGCTCCTGGCAGGTATCTCCGAGGATTCGGCGCAGGCGGCTCCCAATCTTCAATTCGTCTTGGCCTCTCGCCATCTCGAGCGTATTGCCGACCATGCCACCAACATCGCCGAGGACATTCTCTTCTGGGTGCGCGGAATCGAAGTGCGGCATGGCCGAGCACGAAAGATGGGCCTCGAAGTTCCAGAGGTCATCGAGCGTGCCAGGTCTTAGTCATCAAGTTTTCATAGCCTGATTATCGGCAATTCACGGGTCGCCCTGATACTCCGTACCAGTGTTCGGATCGGCGGCCCGTCACTTCATCTACCTGCGGACAGCCTGTAAGTGGCAACGGACAAGTTTGGCTAGAGCAATCTGAGAGGCGATCCCGCGTGTTCAGTAACCAAAAGTTCTTGCGCGCTCACCCAGCGCAAGGAGTAGTACTCCACGTATCGCCTCCGCGGGAGGCGCGGAGAGGTCCCCCCAATCCGCGCTTCCCAACGCTTTTGGAGCCAGTACCGATTTCATCTCGTATTCTCGGCGATGTAACGCGGTTGTAACAATTCAGAAAAGATAATGAGGCGAGGAGAGTCCCAACCCATGAAAAAGGCATTGCTCTCGATGTTGCTGCTGCTCGGTTTAGCGTTCACGGCGTACGCACAGCCCCCAGACAACACCGTGCTCCTCAATGCCGCGGGTGCGACCTTCCCGTACCCAATTTATTCCAAGTGGTTCAGCGACTATCACCAGGCGCACCCCAACATCCAGATCAATTACCAATCCATCGGTTCCGGCGGGGGAATTCAGCAGCTCAAGGCGGGCACTGTCGATTTCGGCGCCTCGGATATGCCCCTGAACGATCAGCTCCTCGGCCAGTTCAATTTCAAAATTATTCAGTTCCCCACGGTTCTCGGAGCCGTAGTGCCTACCTACAATATCCCGGGCGTCAGTGGCGAATTGAAATTCACTGCCAAGGCGCTATCGGACATTTATCTGGGCAAAGTCACGAAATGGAACGACGGCGAAATCGCCGTCAGCAATCCGGGTGTGAAACTGCCAGGCAATGATATCGTCGTGATCCATCGCTCCGATGGCAGCGGCACCACCTTCGTTTGGACCGACTACCTCTCCAAGGTCAACCCGGAGTGGAAGAGCAAGGTTGGAAGCAATACCTCGGTCAACTGGCCCGTCGGCCTCGGCGGCAAGGGCAACGAAGGCGTTGCCGGCTTGGTGAAGGAAACGCCCAACGCGATTGGATACGTGGAATTGATTTATGCGATTCAGAACCACATGGGCTACGGACTGGTGCAAAATGCCGACGGCAAATTCATCAAGGCCAGCCTCGCGTCGGTTACCGAGGCAGCCGCCGGCGCCGCGGCGAAAATGGAAAGCGACATCCGTATCTCTATCACCGACGCCACTGGAGCAACGACCTACCCCATTTGCAGCTTCACCTATCTCTTGATTCCTGAGAGCATTTCCAATTCAGCCAAGCGCGACGCTATAAAGGCTTTCCTCGATTGGATGTTGACAATCGGTCAAGGCTCGGTCGAATCTCTGAACTACGCCCGCCTCCCCAAGGCCGTTGTGGGCATCGAAATGAAGCATCTTGCTGAGATCAAGTAAGGGATGACCGTCGATGTAAGTGCGATGGAGCGCGCACCGTCTCCTTGGACGGGCCGCGCTCTTTTGCGTCGGCTTGCCATAGGCGACGAGGTCGCTCACCTGGTCACACTGATTTTTGCTTTCTCCATCATCCTCATCACTTCGCTTCTCGTCTATCAACTCTGGCTTGAGTCCGCTTCCTCCCGCCATCAGTTCGGCTGGCACTTTTGGGTCTCGCGCACTTGGGATCCAGTGTTCGAACACTTTGGAGCAGCGCCGTTCATTTATGGCACTCTGGTCACTTCGGCGATATCTCTCACAATCGCCTTGCCTCTGGGTTTGGCGGCGGCGGTTTTCCTTTCCGAACTTGCTCCGCGCAGCATCTCAGACACCATCTCGTTTCTCATTGATTTGCTCGCGGCCGTTCCCAGCGTGATCTTCGGGATGCTGGGAATTTTCGTCGTGGTGCCCTTGATGCGGACGACGATCGGCCCCGCGATCAAACATGCGCTTGGATTCTTGCCCTTGTTCCAAGGACCGAACTATGGCGTCGGATTTTTGACCGCCGGGATCATCCTCTCCATCATGGTGGTGCCTTTTATCATTTCCGTATCGCGGGAAGTCCTGCTGAGCGTTCCGCGCGACCAGCGGGAAGCGGCCTTGGCGCTCGGCGCCACTCGCTGGGAATCGACTTGGAAGGTAGTCGTTCCCTGGGCTCGCGCCGGCATCACTGGATCGGTGTTCCTGGCGCTTGCCCGCGCCGTCGGCGAAACCATGGCCGTCACCATGGTGATCGGAAATGATCCCAAGATCGTTGCGTCGCTCTTTGCCCCTGGCTACACCATCGCGGCGGTGATTGCCAACGAATTCACTGAGGCCACTGGCAAGCTCTATTTGAGCTCCCTGATCGAGCTTGGCCTTGTGCTCTTTATGATTACCCTGATCCTGAATGGCCTCGCGCGGCTTCTCATCCTGGCGACGCAGCGCGGCGGAGGTCACCAGTGAGCCGCGCACGCCTGCTTTGGCGAAAATCGCTGAATGCCCTGATGCTCACGCTCACGGGTGTCGCTGCTTTCTCCGTCGTTTCCGTTCTGTTTTTCATTCTGGGCTACCTCGTATATAACGGCGGGAAGTCGCTGAACTGGGCCTTCTTCACCCAGATCCCCAAACCCGTCGGCGAGACGGGCGGGGGAATGGCCAATGCTATCGTGGGCACGCTGAAGCTTTTGCTCCTCGCCGCGGCCATGGGCTTGCCCATAGGTTTGCTGGCCGGCATATATTTGGCGGAGTTCGGTGGCAGGGCGTTTTCGTTCCTGGTTCGCTATACCACCGACCTTCTGAACGGCGTGCCCTCAATCGTCATGGGTATCTTTGCGTATTCGCTGGTGGTGGTCCCGATGCGGCATTTCTCGACGCTTGCTGGCGGCGTTGCTCTGGGTTTCATGGTCATTCCCGTCACCGTGCGCAGCACCGAAGAATTCTTGCGGTCGGTTCCGGGAACTTTGCGCGAGGGAGCGATGGCGCTCGGCGCAAGCAAATGGAAAACGATCGCGACGGTCGTGCTCCCCGCGGCCCGTGGGGGGATAGTCACCGGCATGTTGCTGGCTCTCGCCCGCGTGGCTGGCGAAACTGCGCCTCTCATTTTCACCGCTTTTGGCAATCAATACTGGAGTCCCGGCTTAAACCAGCCTATTGCCTCTCTGCCCATGATGATCTATACCTACGCGATTGCTCCGTACGAGGATTGGCATCGCCAGGCATGGGCGGCCGGACTGGTGCTCTTGGGTATAGTGCTGATTGCAAACATTGGTACCCGCCTGGCCGTTAGCCGAGGGGGAGCTTCCCGGAGTGCATGATATGGCTTCTGCCGCACAGGGACATAATGCACGCCTCGCGCCTCAGATGCGCGTGACGGATCACTCTTCCACCGCGTCAACGAAGGAGGAGCGGGTGCGCTTCGAAATCTCCAATCTCGATTTCTTTTATGGCGCGAAGCAGGCGGTCTTCGGCGTCAATCTGAAAATTCCCGCTAATAAAGTCACCGCGCTGATCGGACCATCGGGTTGCGGTAAATCCACTTTTTTGCGGACCCTGAATCGCATGAACGATACGATTCGCCATAGCCGCTACTCCGGCGATATTCTTCTTGACGAGCAGGATATTCGCCAGATGGATGTTGTGAGCCTGCGGCGCCGCGTGGGAATGGTTTTCCAACGCCCCAACCCATTTCCAAAGTCGATTTTTGAAAATGTCGCGTATGGGCTGCGGATTAACGGCTACAAAGGAAGCCTTCGCGACCTCGTTGAGCACAGCCTGCGGCGAGCCGCGCTGTGGGACGAAGTGAAAGACTACCTCCACAAATCGGCATTCGCGCTCTCCGGCGGCCAGCAGCAGCGGCTCTGCATCGCGCGCGCGCTGGCCGTTGATCCGGAAGTTTTGCTCCTCGACGAGCCTTGTTCGGCGCTTGATCCTGTAACCACCGCGAAAATCGAAGAGCTGATGTTTCAACTGAAGGATAGCTGCACGCTCGCCATCGTCACGCACAATATGCAGCAGGCCGCGCGGGCCAGCGATTTCACGGCGTTCATGCTCGATGGAAAACTGATCGAGCATTCGGAAACGCCGAAACTATTTACGACTCCCCAGGACCCACGCACCGAGGCGTACATCACGGGCCGCTTTGGGTAAACGTCGGGTAAATCCGCGGAATGTTTCGTTTGCGCTGTGTGAAAGGTGCTGAGTAGCCATGGAACGCCATTGGGAACACGATCTCGAAGAATTGAAACAGCGGCTGCTTTGGATGGGCAGTCTTTCCGAGCGCGCCGTCCATCAATCCGTCCACGCCGTGCTGGACGCGGATGAGCAACTTGCCGAGGCAGTCCTCTCCGAGGAAGACGCAATCAACGAAATGCAGATCGAAATCGACGAGCGCGTTCAGCGTCTGCTCGCTTTGCAGGCGCCCATGGCGGCCGATTTGCGTTTCCTACTGGCCGTTTCGCGGATCAACGGAGACCTGGAGCGCATCGGGGACCAAGCCGTAAACATCGCGCAATCGGCAATGCGCGTGATGCGCCATGCGCAAGTGAAACCCTACGTTGATTTGCCGCGGATGAGCGAGCTTGCCGAGGGGATGGTCCGCGACAGCCTCAACGCCGTCGTCCGCGGCGACCAGGATCTAGCTCGCAGCGTTCTGCAGCGCGACGATCAAGTCGACCGTCTGCGCGATCAGATTTTTCGCGAACTGCTCACCTACATGATGGAGGATTCGTCCGTGGTCTTCTCCGCATTCGAGCTAATTCTCGTCGCGAAAAACCTGGAACGTATCGGCGACCACGCCACCAATATCGCCGAGGACGTGATTTACTTCGTGGCCGGGCGAGATGTTCGCCACCCGGCCCTCGATCGCCGCTAACAATCGGTGTCTTCGCCAGCTCGCTAGCTGGCGCTCGCTTTCTTTTCCGTTGGCGGAGCGAGCGCACCCTCATAGAAGTATCCGCGTCTCCATTCCCGCACGGTAACGCCGCCGCTGATTCGGCTCTGCATGAAAGGCTCGTAGAAGTTGTAAGGGTGGACGGGTTCGGGCGCGCCGACTTCGTCCAGCCGTTTGCGCAACTCCGCCGGAATATTGAAGTCGAGTGAGCCAAGATTGTCTGCGAGTTGCGCCGCCTTCGTGGCTCCGAGAATGATCGAAGTGACTCCCCGCTGGGTGGCGAGCCAATTCAGCGCGACCTGCGCGGGGCTCTTGCCGATTTGTTTCGCTACTTCGAGCAGTGCATCGAGGACGCGCCAATTGTGCTCGGTAAATTTATTGAAGATAGGGTTGGGCATCGTGAGGCGCCCTTCGCCTTTGCCGCCGCTTCCTTCTCTTTTGTATTTCCCGCTAAGGAGACCACCCGCGAGCGGACTCCAGGGGCAGAGACCGATGCCGAGTTCTTGCGCGGCGGGGATGTGTTCGCGCTCGATATTGCGCTCGGCGAGCGAATATTCGAGTTGCAAAGTGGCGACGCGCTCGAGCCCTCCTTTTTCAGCGAGGGTTTGCGCGCGGGTGAAATACCACGCGGGCGTGTCGGAGAGGCCGATGTAGCGGATTTTTCCTTCACGGACCAGATCGGTGAGCGTGGAAATAACTTCCTCGACCGGCGTGATCAAATCCCACGAGTGCAAATAATAGAGGTCAATGAAGTCGGTTTTGAGGCGGCGGAGCGAGCTTTCGAGGGCGCGATAGATATTCTTGCGGCTGTTGCCGCCCGCGTTGGGATTGCCCTGCTCTACGCCGAAGGTGAATTTCGTGGCGATCACGGCGCGGTCGCGGAGTTTGCGTTCAGTGATATATTTCCCGACGATCTCCTCGCTCTGGCCCATCTGGTAGCCATCGGCGGTGTCGATGAAATTGCCGCCACCTTCGAGATAGAGATTGATCATTTCGAACGAAGATTTTTCGTCGGCGCCCCAGCCCCATCCTGTCCCGAAGCCCATGGCGCCGAGGCAGAGAGGGCTAACGCGCAATCCGGTACGTCCCAGGGTCGTGTACTCGTTCAATTTCATGTAGTTCCTCCAGTGAAGGTATGCGATGCGGCCCGATGTGAGCCGGACTCGCGAATCGAGAAGGAAGCTGGCCGCTCGGAAGTGTGTCGAGTAGACCGACCCCTATCCCTTTGTTTTCTGTAAGTTAGGCCAGTTTCTACTCGGCGCTTGTGTCGATCAGAAACCCAATCGTCTGGGACGTTGCGCCTGGGGCTGTGGACGTCGCCGATGCAAGGCGGATTGCCGACAACAAGGCGCACTTTCGATGAGCCACCACGAAAGCCGCCTGCGATCCCGATTTCCGATGCCTTCTTCACGCGTCCATCTTAGTACAAGGAAACGGTAGCGCAAGGGCGAGGTGCTGTGGACTTTTGAAGAGCGTTCGCGCCAATCGGAAGGCGGCGAAGATGCCGCGAATTCGAAGAGGCGGTACGTTCGTACGGGTCGAATTAAACCGAGCGGCCCATCGACGATAGCTGCGTTCGTGGGCAAAATGTTCAAGAATTCGGAGCCACCCCCCCGGCACCGAGTTCTTGCACCTTCATCACCATGCCCCGAGCGGCCGGTCCCCCCACCGGCCGCCCCCCTCCTTCGAGGAATCCTGCGACTCCAATCGCTTCGTATATCCAAGGCCAACTCAAGGTTGGCGAGGCGTTTGACGACTACGGGAACTGTGCTAATTTCGCTGCCTCATGAAAAAGCGCATTGGCGTTCTGATCTCCGGACGCGGATCGAATTTGGAGGCGCTGACGGCAAGCGCCAAGGCGGGACGCATTCCCAACGCCGAGATCGCGATCGCGGTGAGCAATCGCGAAGATGCGCCGGGAATTGAGAAGGCGCATACGCTGGGAATCGAAGCGCGGGTGATTGCGTCAAAAGGGCTAGAGCGGGAGGCATACGACAGGCTGGTTGCAGGGGTGCTCCGCGAGAAAGATGTGGACCTCGTCTGCCTGGCAGGATACATGCGTCTGCTCTCTCCTTTTTTCGTGACGACATTTCGCAATCGGATCTTGAATATTCATCCTTCATTGCTTCCGGCGTTCCCAGGACTCGAGCCACAGAGACAGGCGCTCGAACATGGCGTGAAATTTTCGGGCTGCACCGTGCACTTCGTAGACGAAAATCTGGACGCGGGACCGATCATCCTGCAGGCGGTTGTGCCTGTCGAAGACCGCGACACGCCCGCAACGCTCGCCGAACGCATTCTTCGCGAAGAACACCGTATCTACACCGAGGCCGTGCGCATGGTGCTCGAAGGGCGATGCCACATCGTCGGCCGCCGCGTTTTGGCAAATGACGCGAAAGAGCCCGGGAGGAATTAGGAGTGTCCGCGAAATTCAAGCCTGTCGAGGAACAGCTCGCCTATCTAGGAAAGGGCGCGGCGGAGATTATTCGCGAAGAGGAGCTGAAATCGAAACTCGAGCAGTCCGTAAAGTCGGGTAAACCGCTGCGCGTATACCTGGGAGTGGATCCCACGGCGCCCGACATTCATCTGGGACATACCGTCGTCCTGCGGAAGCTAAAACATTTTCAGGACATGGGCCACACGGCAATTTTCCTAATCGGTGATTTTTCCGCGATGATCGGAGACCCGACGGGGCAATCGGAAACGCGTCCGCCGCTGAGGCGAGAGCAGGTGGATGCAAACGCGAAAACATATCTCGATCAGGTTTACAAAATCCTCGACCGCGAAAAGACGGAGGTTCGATTTAACAGCGAATGGCTCGGCAAAATGACGAGCTACGATACGGTGCGGTTGTGCGGCCACTACCGCCTGGCACGGATGCTCGAGCGCGAGGATTTTCGTTCGCGCCTGGAAAAAAACCAGCCGATCTCCGTTCACGAATTGCTGTATCCGCTGCTGACCGCCTACGATGCGGTGGAGCTGAAATCGGACGTGGAACTAGGAGCCACCGAACAGAAATTCAACCTATTGGTGCACCGCGAAATACAGCGCGAATACGGGCAGACGTCGCAAGCTGTGCTGACCATGCCGATTTTGGTGGGGTTGGATGGCGAACGCAAGATGTCGAAGAGTTTGGGAAACTACGTTGGGATCACCGAAGCGCCGGGAGAAATGTTCGGCAAGTTGATGTCTATTTCGGACGAGCTAATGTGGTCGTATTACGAACTGCTGACGGATTTCCCTTCGCCCGTGATCGTCCGCCTACGGGAAGAAGTTCGCACGGGCGCGCTGCACCCAATGGACGCGAAGATGCAACTCGCGCACACGGTGATCGCCGGCTTTCAGGGCGAGGAAGCAGCCAAGCGAGCATCTGATGAATTTCGTCGGGTCTTCCGCGAGCGGCGGGCACCTGACGAAGCGCCGCGGCGCACGATCCCACAAGGCACGCCAAAGCGTCTCTCGGCATTACTAGTGGAATTGGCACTCGCACAGTCTCGTAGCGAAGCGGAAAGGCTTATCAAGCAAGGTGGTGTTGAAATTGATGGCGTGCGCATGGATGATGTGAAACATGAGATTGACCTCTCGAAGTCTGGAGAGTACCTCGTGCGTGCCGGCAAGAAAAAGTTTCTTCGCTTGGTGATCGAGTAGCGCGGAATTTGGGGCGCCACCAAGATTGCAAAGAGTTCCTGAAACAGCGTGTTTTTATGTCTGGGAGTGCGGTCAATCCGCAACAAGTATCAGGACCTCTGTACTACATTCCGGTAAACTTCCAAATTGCGAATGGGTTTTCCGTAAAGGTGGAGAGTTGTCTAACCCCGCATATCGAAAAAATCCTCTCTCGTCCTGGGAGTTGAACAAAAGGCGCGGCATCGGCCCCACAGATCAATTCGCCATTCCTGGCACAGGAATTGCTCGATCCAAGATAGCGAGTCGCTATCGACCGAGGGCGACAGCGACAGACAGGCCAATTTGTAGCGGAATCGGGGATATTGTTTGGTTAGACAGAGAAACGTTGTCGGCTGGATTTATTTAGTCGCACTCATATGTCTCTTTTCGGTGACGTTTTGGGGTGCGGTTGTCACCGAACGAAATAGCGCGAGGCAAGAGCGGGTGCGAGCAGCAAACACGGTGCACCTTCTCCGGACCTCTCCTCTACCAGACAGAGCTGATTCCCATTTTGATACGGTAACAGGTAATCGAACTCTCTTCCCCTACTCGGTGATTCCGGGCGGAGTGAGAAGCGCCGAAGAGCTGCGCAACGCGCTGGAGCACGATCCGGTCGCCGCCGCGCATTACGCCGGTTTCGATGTGAGCCAGACACACGTTGTACGCTTGCCGAGCGACGAGGAAGTATATGTCTCCTACCGGTTGAACAACCATATCTATTGGACTAACAAGAAACTAAGGCTCTTGAAGGGCGAGACGGTGATTACGGATGGCAAGAATATGGCGCGAACGCGCTGCGGAAATCGCCTTTCGGCTACGGCTCAGGCGCCTGTTGCGGCGAGGCAGCCCTTTGACATGACGCTCGATCCTGCGCCTCTGCCCGACCTGGCAGCCGAGCGGCCGATCGCGCTGCCGATGGCGCTGCCGTTTCCCGCTTTTTCGTCGCTGTCCTCATCGGGTTCTGGCGCTGGCACATTTACGCCTCCAATTTTCCCGGTCGTAGGCGGAGGGCCTGGAGGGCCTCCGTCCCATAACGTCGTAACTCCGCCAACTACACCACCAACCACTCCACCGACTACTCCGCCGGGCCCTCCTCCACCACCGCCGCCTCCGCCCCCTCCCCCGGTTGCGACGCCGGAGCCCGACAGCTTGATGCTGACTGCCGCAGGGATATCCATCGTGTTAGCCGGCGGCTGGTTTGGGTACTTCCGTCGTAGAATCCAGAACTAAATTTCAGGTAGCGACCGAGTGTGCCGATGGCAGAGCCACTCTTGGCTGTGCTTACCACTCGCCTCGACTTACGCGCGCAGGCAAGAGTGCTTGCGGGCACAAAAGGATTCACTTCCAGGAGAGATACTTCTGCGTGGACAGCAGCCCTTCCTGTGCGGCTTCCATATTTCGAATTACCGGCGTGAGATCGTGACGCTCAAAGCACTGAGCGATAGCTTTACCGATCTCGTCATGCCGGCCCGTGGCGAGCGCTATAACGCTGGGACCCGCTCCGCTTAGGGCAACGCCCAATAAACCCGGCATGCGGGGAAGGGCCAAGGCCTCCGCGAGACCCGGGATTAACGACTGGCGCGGGATTTGATGCAGGCGATCCTGCATGGCATCCCAAAGAAGGTCATAGCGACGGTCTTCGAGCGCCGCTACGAAGAGTGCAGACCGCTGCAGATTGTGCACTGCATCCGCCCGAGAGACGTTGGCGGGCAGCACAGCGCGCGATTTTTTTGTTTCCAGCTTCATATTCGGAGTGACGACGATCAACCGGATCACTTTGGGCCAGTGCCTGCGAACAGCAGCGACTGTGCCATCACCGCGGGTGAAGGTGACGACCAAGCCACCCAGAAGAGCAGCCGCGACATTATCGGGATGCCCCTCCATCTCGGTGGCATAACGCAAGGCTACATCTTTTGGCACTTGCCGCCCGACGACAGCGAAGCCAAGGGCTACGCCCGCTACGGTTGCGGCCGCGCTGCTGCCGAGACCTCCCGCAACTGGTATTTCGTTTTGAACGGCAAGCCGGACACGAGGCAAAACGAAGCCTTCGCGTTCAGCAGTATGGCGCATGGCGCGAAAGATGAGATTTTCATCGGGGTCGCGTGGAAGGTCGGAAGTGCCGCGCACGCCACGGCTTCGAGCCAGTGTGCGCGAGCCGGGTTTTGACAGGACGGTGGCGCGAACGCTGAGGTACATTTCGAGAGCAAGGCCCAGACAATCGAAGCCGGCGCCCATGTTGGCTGTCGAGGAAGGGACGCGTGCCTCGAATGAAGGTTGTCTGGCAGAAGTCATAGGATCATGGCGAAAACGGGCTCAGGCGCGCGAGGTGTTCACGGCAATGTACCTTCCTCGCTGGCTTGCGCTAACGCCGCGAGAATCGCGGTTTTTGTGGCCGCTACCGTTTTGGGGGCGTTTTGGAATGAACCCACAATGCGTTGCGGGGGACCACCCGGCGAGTCCAAAACCAGCGTTCCGCTGTGATAGTGGCTCACGTAGTTGGGGTCCTTGAGCATGTTTCCAGTGAGTACGGCAACGACCGAATCATCGCTGCGAATTTGCTTCGCGGCTACGAGTTTCTTGATACCCGCGACGGTTGTGGCTGAACCGGGCTCGCAACCGATTCCATCGCGGCCGATGATCGCTTTGGCGTCGGCGATTTCCTGTTCGTTAACCGCGATGACTTTGCCGCCGGAGCGCAAGATGGCGCGAAGGGCCTTCTTCCACGAAACAGGCGCGCCGATTTTGATGGCGGTCGCCAGGGTGCGCGGATTTTCGACCGTCTCCATCGCGTCAGGCAGAGCCTCTCGGCCGGTTAGTTGGTCGGCGTTCAGCTTGGCAAACAAGTGCGCAACGGGCGCCGCGCCCTCCGCCTGAATCGCGCTGAGTTTTGGAAGGCGGCCAATCAAACCCAGGTCGAACAGCTCCTGAAAGCCCTTGCCAATCGCGGTGCTGTTGCCCATGTTGCCGCCTGGAACGACCACGTGGTCGGGAACCTGCCAAGCGCACTGGTCCATCATCTCGAAGGCGACTGTTTTTTGCCCTTCGATGCGAAATGGGTTTATCGAATTAGCGACGTAGATCGAAGGATCGCGGCCCAATTCCTGGATGAGGCGCATGCAATCGTCAAAATTCCCGTCAATTTCCAGCACCAGGGCGCCGTAATCAAGACTCTGCGCGAGCTTTCCGGAAGAAATTTGCCCGCGCGGGAGCAGGACAGCGGATCGCAATCCAGCGCGGCCTGCATACGCGGCGAGACTGGCGGAAGTATTTCCCGTGCTGGCGCAGACGATGGTTCGCGCCCCGAGGACGACAGCCTGCGTGACGGCGGTGGTCATCCCGGTGTCCTTGAAGGACCCGGTCGGATTGCAACCCTGATGTTTGAGGCGCAGGTCGTCTAATCCACAGTAACGGGCGGAACGAGGGCCATGATACAGCGGCGTATTGCCCTCGAAGAGAGTGACGAAAGGCGCGGCGGCTTCAAAGGGAAGAAGCTCGCGATAGCGCCACACGCCACTGGCGTCGCGGGGATCGCGCGAGGCCGCGCGAGCCGACCATCGCTTGCGCAAAGTGGCGGCGTCGCCAATTTCGGAAAAGCCCTGGCTGATCTCGAGAGTTCCACCGCAGCGAGAGCAAAGGTAAATGCGCTCGTTCAGCTCGTATATTGCGCCGCAAGCCGGGTCAATGCAGCGCTGCACAGCCTTTTCCGCGATGATTTCGGGTGCGCGGGCGGTCTTTTCAGTCATCTCAGGAAACCTTCACTTCCGATTCGAGAGGAACCGATGCGCTGAGATTAAACTCCCGATGCGTGGCCTGAAGCGCGACTTTCATGTCTTTCTCGGAGACTACGAAAGAAATGTTGCTCTCGGAGGAGCCCTGGGCGATTGCGATGATGTTGACGTTCTCGCGTCCCACGGCGTTGAAGGTGCGTCCGGCGACGCCGGGGGTGCCGCGCATGTTCTCGCCCACGACGGCTACGATTGCGATGCTGGGATCCATGGTGATGTGTTCCACTTTTTCGTGCGCCACATCCTGCGCAAATTCCTTGCGGAGAGCCTCGACGGTTCGCTTGGCGTCGGAGGCGGCGACGATCAAGCAGATATCGTTTTGCGAGGATGACTGCGAAATCAGCAGGATGCTCGCGTGCACTTCGGCGGTGGTGGAAAATGTGCGGCCCACCACATCCGGCGTACCGACGATTCCTGGACCGCCGACAGCAATCAGCGCCACGTCGCGAATGGCAGTGAGCGCCTTCACGCCGCCGCCATTACTGCGACCTCTGGGAGTGATTTTTGTGCCAGCCTGCTCGGGCGCGAAGGTGTTTCGAATCCAAACGGGAATGCCCGCCTGCGCCACGGCGCGCAGCGTCTTCGGGTGAAGCACCTTCGCGCCAAAGTAGGCGAGCTCGGACGCTTCGAGATAGGAAATTTCGGGAATAGTGCGGGCCTCGGGGACCAGGCGTGGATCGGCGGTGAGCACGCCGTTCACGTCGGTCCAGATAATCACCTCGTCGGCGTTAAGCGCGGCGCCAAGAATCGTGGCGGAGTAATCCGATCCGCCGCGGCCGAGCGTGGTGAGAACGCCGCTATCGGTGGCGCCGATAAAACCTGTCACCACCGGAACAACTCCCTTATCGAGCAGAGGCCGCAGCCTTGTGTTCGACCGCGCGTGCGTGCGATCCATCAACGGATCGGCGCCACCATGATAGGAATCGGTGACAATTAGCTCCGTGGATTCGACGGCTTCGCCTGG
>DATDIT010000012.1:0-51278 GCA_036520875.1 Candidatus Acidiferrales bacterium | reverse complement strand
ACGTGCACGCCGGATTCCTTGGCGAAGCGGCGTTCCTTCGAATCGAGTTCGCGAATTCCAACTAACACGACGTTGCGCGACTCAACCATCGGTTTGATCTTTGCGAGGCTGACGAGTTCCGGCGGCCCAGAACCCATGATTGATGCGAGCGGCATTCCATGGACGTTGCCGGATGGCGACGATTCCGGCGTGTTCATATCGCCGTGCGCGTCGAGCCAAATCATCCCGATGCGCTTGGACTGCGCGTTGAAATGATCGGCGGCTCCCGCCGTGGTTCCAACCGCGATCGAGTGATCGCCGCCGAGAACTAGCGGAATCGAGCCTTCGTCGAGCGTTTTGCGAACGGTTTCCGCGAGGCCCTTGCAGGTCTCGGAAATTTCCGCGAGGTATTTTGCGCTTTTGTCGCCGTAGTGCTGCTCTTCTGCCTGCGGCACGGGGACGTTGCCGATATCTTCTACCTGGCGGCCTAGCTGCTTTAGGCGCGTTTGCAGGCCGGCGACTCGGAGCGCGGACGGACCCATGTCCACGCCGCGACGGCTGGCGCCGAGGTCCATTGGTACGCCGATTATGCGGATTTTATCGGGCATTTGATTTGCGCGTTTTGGCGCTCGGCGGCGCGAAGGCGTTTTATCGAACGCGTCGGCTGCGTTCTGACGTTTCCTTTCTGCTTACATCCAAGAGAGATTCCTCGACTGCGTGTCCCGGCGCTTCGCGCAACGGCAAAAACGCGGGACACTCAGCTCGGAATGACGACGTTAGCACTCGTGGCGGTTCCCCAAAACCGTAAGGACAGTCAACTATAGTCAACTAAGGATAGACGCGATAAAGCATGCGTGGGAAGGGGATGACTTCGCGGATGTGCTCTGTACCGCAAATCCATGCGACGGTGCGCTCCAATCCCAATCCGAAGCCGGCGTGCGGGACGCTGCCGTAGCGGCGCAGGTCGAGATACCACTGAAAGGCTTCCTCGGGCAAATTGCTTTCGTGAATGCGGCGCAGTAGCGTTTCATAATTCGACTGGCGCTCGCCGCCACCGATGATTTCGCCGCCGCCTTCGGGAGCAATCATGTCAAAGCTGAGCGCGAGATCGGGGCGGGCGGGATCGGTGGCCATGTAAAAGGCCTTCATCGCGGCGGGATAGCGGTGGACGATCACCGGCTTTTCAAATTGTTTGGAGATCAGCGTTTCTTCGTCGCCGCCGAAATCGTCTCCCCACTTCGCCGGATTGCCAGCCTTTTGCAAAACTTCGACGGCTTCGTCGTAGGTAATTCGAGGGAATGGCGGCGCGATCTTCGCGAGTTTTGCAACATCGCGACCAAGCGTGGCGAGTTCGCGTTCGCGATTCTTCACGACACCTTGAACCATGGCGCTCACAAGCCCTTCGCCGAGGCTCATCATGTCGTCGAGATGCGCGTACGATGCTTCCGGCTCGAGCATCCAGAATTCGGTGAGGTGGCGGCGCGTCTTCGATTTTTCGGCGCGGAACGTGGGACCGAATGTATAAACTTTTCCGAGAGCTGCGGCCGTGGCCTCCACGTAGAGCTGGCCGGATTGCGTGAGATAGGCCTTCTGGTCGTCAATGTAGTTCACTTCGAAAAGAGTGGTGGTGCCTTCGCACGCAGCGGGTGTGAAAATCGGCGCGTCCGTGAGCGTGTAGCCCTGGTCGTCCATGAAATTGCGCGCGGCGCGAATGGCCTCCGCGCGAATCCGCAGAATCGAGGCTTGGCGGGGCGTGCGAATCCAGAGGTGGCGGCGATCGAGAAGAAAATCGACGCCGTGTTCCTTGAGCTGAATGGGATAGGGCTCGGATTCGGCGACGCGCTGCACCACTTCGATTTCGGTGATGTGCATTTCGCAGCCGCCCGGCGCGCGGGGCTCGGCTTGAATTGTGCCCGTCGCGATCACACTCGATTCCTGGGGCAGTCCCTTGAGCGCGGTGAAGGCTTCGGGATTTTCCTTTTGCGAAACGACTCCCTGAATTACGCCTGTGCCGTCGCGAAAAATCGGGAAGAGGAGTTTGCCCGATTCGCGCAAGTTGTATAGCCAGCCGCGAATTTTTACGGAGCGCCCAATGTGTTCCTGGGCGTGCTCGATGGAAATTGCGGGAATGGCTGCTTTAGCTTCCTGGGTCATGTTTGATTTGAAGAGTTCAATTGCGGGACACGCCAACGCCCTTTTCGTCGAGATGTTTTTCCAGTTTATCGAAGACCGCGCGAATCTGGTCGAGCGTCGGTGCGCCGGGAGCGGTTTCTTTCAGCTCAAGCGCAAGAGGCAGCGGTTCGGGAGCGGCGGAAAATGCGGCGAGCGCAGCGTCCCAGTCAATCGTGGCTTCATAGGGCAGCAGGTGCTCGTCTTTTTCGCCGTGATTATCATGGACGTGAGCGTACGCGATGCGGTCGCGCATCAGGTGATAGCCTTCGGTGGCGCCACCTTCGATGTGCGCGTGGCCGATATCGAAGCAGAAGACAACATTGTGGAGATGCGTTTCCTTGATGAATTGCGCCAGGGAAGATGGGGAACCAAGCTCATTTGGAGTATTTTGCAGGGCGATGGTAACGCCCCGCTCTTTCGCGAAGATCGCCAAGTGCTCGAGCGAATTGAATGCCGCGTCGAATTTGCGCGGGTCGGCCGGCTGGCGGCCGGTGGCAAGATGCAGCGCAAAATAGCGGAATGGAATTTTCTCGGCAACGTCGAGCGCACGCTTCATTTCGTCGACCGCTTCGATGCGCCGGATGCGCTCCGGGTCGGCGATGGAAATGGTGACGCCGCCGGCCCTTCCTCCCGCAGCGTCGCGATCCATGGGCGCGTGCAATGAATGCAGGGTTATGCGGTATTCCTCCAGGGAATTTGCGAAGTCGCGCACCGCTTGAGGATCTCCGTAATTGAAGTGCGAGGCGGCGCAGAAAATTTCGAGGTTGTGAATTCCGGCGTGAGCGATTGATGCCAGCAGCGCGGGCGCGAGCGGTTGGTGCGCGTACATGTAAGTGGAAAGAATGCGGTCCATCCGGCCCCCTGGCATTTTGGCGACCAACCATGGTCCGTGGAAATTGGCTCGGCGTCAATAGTGCGGGGACGCCGCGTGCGGGAATGCGAGGAGCACGCCCGGGAAGCCCGGGCGGCAAACAGCCGGAGCAAGCTCCCGGACTCCACATGTGGCGCCCGTTCAGGGCCGGCAGATGGGGCGCCGCAAACCGCTGAGGAACCCGCGATATACTGGGCCAGATTGGCGTCGTCAAGCGAACGGATTAATGGATGGTGCGACCTTGAGATATCGCGAGGATTTGCTTTGGGCAACTTTAGGAGAGGGCGGGTTGCTGTTAGTGATGGCTGCAATCGGTTTGGCAACCAGGCAGCCTTTAATTTTCGCTAGCCTCGGCCCTACAGCTTACGAGCTGGTGGAGCAGCCGCAAATACGAAGCGCCAGACCATACAATATTATCGTTGGACATCTTGTCGGCCTTGGCGCCGGCTTTCTGACTTTATACCTTTTGCGTGCGTGGGCCGCGCCTAACGTGCTCGCTACCGGGGTTGTGACTACGACGCGGGTTTGGGCTGTCGTGGTAGCCGCTGTGCTCACTACGTTGATCAACCTGATCCTGAGGGCTAGCCAACCTGCTGCCTTGGCGACCACATTGCTCGTCTCGCTGGGAGCGATGCAAACCCGCCGCGATGCTATCGCGATCATTCTCGGCGTCCTGATAATCACGGCCATCGGAGAGCCTCTACGGCGTTTCCGCCTGAAGCACACCCAAATACGCCCGGCTTTGGCCAAGACCTGACGCCTTGACGTACGAGTCAGTGGCCGCGCGTGCGATTGCGCCCGTCGTACGAGGCCAATGAGATGCAAGTAGGCAAGTATCTTCACCGGGCACAGCATGCTGTGCCCTACAACAGCGAAAACAAGGGCTTAGGCGGCTGCGGAGAGGAATTCTACTTTAAAGGACTCGGGGACAAGGCCGATGGCGGCGCCGCGGGCCAGGAGTTCGCGAACGGCGCGGCGGCCTTCTTCGCCGTAATCGAGAGTGCGGCTGTTCACATACATGCCGATGAATTTGTCGGCGAGTTCAGGGTCCATGTCGCGCGCAAACTGCAAGGCGTACTCGACGGCGGGTTCGCGATGTTCGAGGGCGTAGCTGACGCTATCGCGGATCACACGAGCAACCTGCAAACCCATTTCGGGTCCGAGCTGGCGGCGAATCGCATTAGCGCCCAACGGAAGCGGCAAGCCGGTGGTTTCGTGCCACCACTGCCCAAGATCGACCACGCGGTGCAGTCCGATTTGCGAGAAAAGCAGCTGCCCTTCGTGGATCAGCAGGCCCGCTTCCACTTCTTTGGCCTGAACGGCGTCCAGAATTTTATCGAAGGGCATGGTGACGGTTTCCACATTCGGCTCGAAGAGTTTCAAGGCGAGGTACGAGCTGGTGAGAGTGCCGGGAATGGCGATTTTGCGTCTCGCAAGATCGGTTTTCTTGATGGGATGCGAGGCGACTACGATCGGTCCATAGCCTTCGCCGAAACTGGCGCCACAATCGAGCAGCACGTATTTGTCGGCAACAAAAGCGTAGCCGTAAAAGCTGAGCGCGGTGACATCATACTTTTCCTGGTGTGCAGCCTGATTGAGAGACTCGATGTCGGAGAGAACGTGCGTGAATTTCACTCCCGGAAGACGAACTTTCCCCGTGGCTAGCGCGTAAAACATGAATGCGTCGTCGCTATCGGGCGAGTGCGCGAGGCGCAACTCAGTTGCTTTCGGTGTCGCGGCTGGGGTCGACATTTTGGTGGCCATCCTCAATGCTCATCAGACGCGGAAGCTAGACACACATTGGCGCGGCCTTTCAGAAAAATTCGAAGAGTGGCCTACTTGTGGTGTGCCTCGTCCTACGCAAGTGAGTGTGAAAACCAACAGAGGATACCATACCGAACCCGGAGCCGCCTACCTTTTGCCTGCGGCGAAGCGGCTAAACGGGGCTAGTGATCTTCAGTGGGGGAGTTTATGAACATGCGCAGCTCTTCTCCGTTGGGACGCTTGCCGATCAGGAAGCTGCCGCCCTTATCGCCATTTTTCAGCGGGAAATAGGTGACGGTGATCGTGTCGCCGGGCTTGAGGGTTTTGCGCGACCAGCCGCGACGCTCCAAGTAATTCGGGCTCATTCCCTCGAAGCCGTACGTATCGACGCCTCCCTTGCCATTGGGCACATCCAGCCAAACCCAGGTGTGGGGGTTCGTCCACTGGAATTCGTGAATGGTGCCGGTGATGGTTTTCTGGCTGGAAGTGTCGAAGACGGCGAAGCCATGGTGCGGCGCCGCCCCCGCAGTTGCCGCTACCAGGCCGGAAAACAGTATTGCCGTCAGCGCTGCGTATTTGGTTATCGGTTTCATGCTTTTGCAGCCTCCGCAATTCGATTCCGGCAATGTTACTTTGGCGCGGGCGTCGCGTCGGTTGGAACCGTGAGATTGATTCCCGCTTTGCCGTTTCTATCCACGAAATTCCGATTGTTCTGCTCGCAGATGTATTCCGCAATAGTCCAATTGCGATGCCGCTTGAGGATGCGGTTTGACACATAAGGAGCGGTGAGAGCCTCCGGGTCCGTGACCGTGGTTTCGATGCTCATTGTATTGGGATCGACGAGGCGGAATTTTTCGAGAATTTGCATCTTGTCGCTATGGGGAACGTGCGGCTCGATTTCGGTTTGCGTCGAGAAACCGACCGTTTTCACGACGAGCGTGTCGCCCTCCCAGTGTCCGATGGAAGTGCCGAAAAAAGTGGGGTCGGGATCGTCGGGCATGGGGCGGCCGTCCGTGTAAATGTGGCGCGTCTCGGAATATGCTTCGATGATGATGGTTACCTGGCCGGGCGTGAGCAGAAATTCCATCGGATACGGTTGGGCCATGATTCCCGGCATGCCGGGAGGCAGGCAGTTGGCGGACTGGTTGTCCTGATCCGCGTGCGCCATCAAATCTTTCCTTTTGGCTTCGTATTCAGGTGTAAGGGAGAGCGGTTGGAAGCGGCGGGGCGGTACGCCCACGGCCGGATTTGTCACTCGGGCGGCCGGTCCGCCCAAAGGAATTTCCCAAACGCCGGTGAAATCAGGGAGTTTGGCGACGGCGGCCCAATCCGCGGGTGTGGGAATTGCCTTCTTGAACGTCTGAGCTGCGGTCGAGGAGACAAACGCTGCGATGGACACAACGGCGACGCCCGCGCAGATGAGAATTATTCTGAGAGCGTGATCGCGCAACTTAGCCCCCCAGCGACCTCTTCGATTGATTCAGACGGGGACAACGCCCCTGTGGTTACTGAATTTTCAATCAAACGGCGGCGGCGTGAACCGCAAGCACCGATTTTACCGCATCCACGATTTTCTGTTCGCTCGGCAGAACGAAACTTTCCATCGGCTCGCTGTAAGGGACCGAAGTATCGAGAGCAGTGACCATCTTTACCGGCGCCTTGAGATACTGGAATCCCTGTTCGGCAATTTCTCCCGCGATAACCACGGCGGCGGAAGACTGGCGCGGGGCTTGATCGACCAACACAAGGCGGCCAGTTTTTTTCACGGATTCGATGATGGTTTTCACGTCAAGTGGCGCGACGGTGCGTGGATCGATTACTTCAGCGCTGATACCTTCCTTCGCGAGCATTTCGGCGGCCAGTAGAGATTTTTTTACCATCCAGGCCGTAGCTA
The DNA here is from genome assembly GCA_036520875.1 of Candidatus Acidiferrales bacterium. Taxonomy (GTDB): domain Bacteria; phylum Acidobacteriota; class Terriglobia; order Acidiferrales; family UBA7541; genus Palsa-295. The sequence goes on along the minus strand of DATDIT010000012.1, from coordinate 44,598 downwards.
CGATGGTTACGTCTTTGCCGGGACGCTTCACGTCCGCCACTCCGAATGGAACGAGGTAGTCGCCATCGGGCACGGGACTTTTATCGAGCATGAGCATGTAGTGGTGCAGATAAATCACGGGATTATTGTCGCGGATAGCGGATTTCATCAGGCCGAGCGCGTCGGCGGCAGTCGAGGGAACGGCGACCTTCAGGCCGGGAATGCCCATCATCATTCCGTAAATGCAATTGGAGTGCTGGCCGGCCCAGCCCGCCGCGAATCCGAATCCTGCCTTGAAAACCACCGGAACCTGTACTTGACCGCCAGACATATAGCGCAGCCGTGGAGCTTCATTGACCACTTCATCGAATGCCACGAGCATGAATTCGCTCATGTACAATTCGACGACGGGCCGCAGGCCAGACATCGCCGCGCCGATCGCGATGCCGAGTTCCGCCGTCTCCGAGATCGGCGTGATGCGCACGCGATCCTTGCCGAATTTCTTGACGAAGGGATCGCGGTCAGTCATGGCCATGTTCTGGCCGTAGAAGACGACGTTTGGATCGCGCTGCATCTCTTCGGTGATGGCCACGGCAATCGCTTCGGCAAACATCATTTCGCGGGGCATGAGGGCTCCTCGTTTCTCTGCGACTCGCTGCACCAAGACTTCTGTAATCGCTTCGGCTCCCGGCGATCGAAGAGAGATTCTTCGACTGCGTCACGCGCCCGCACAAAACGCGGGAAAAGCGAAGGCGCGCGTGACTCCGCTCAGAATGACGGACCTGACAACAACTGCAAAAAATTCGCCAACTACTTTATGCCCAGACGTAATTGAGTGCGTCTTCGGGCGCCGGCAAAGGGCTGGCGAGAGCGAACTTCACCACTTCTTCCATCTCCTGACGGACGCCGTCTTCGATTCGCTTCGCGTCTGCTTCGGTGAAAGTGCCATTGCCAACGAGGACGGCGCGGAATTTGGTAATCGGATCATTTTTCTGGGCGGCCTCGAACTCCGGCTTCCGGCCGTACACCTCGATGGATTCGTGCTCCTGAAATTGCGTGGGCACGGGCGGAACGGTGATGGCGTTTCCGTGCGGGCTGAAGCGGTAAAACTTCGATTCGACGAGGCTCGGGCCTTGTCCTGCGCGCGCGCGTTCGGCGGCCCTGCCAACTACTTCATAAACTTTTAGGACGTCGGTGCCATCGACGGTTTCGCCGGGAATGCTGAAGGCTTTGGCTTTTTGCGAGAGAGGGTCGCCAGCCATGGCGTTGGCGTCTTCCAGAGCTACGGACGTGTACGCTTGGTATCCATTATTTTCGAGCACGAACACGACGGGGAGTTTCCAGACAGCGGCGAGATTCAAGGTTTCGTGGAACGCGCCTTGCTTCGATGAGCCGTCGCCGAAGAAAGAATAAACAACTTGGCCCGTCTTTTTCACTTGCGCGGCATAGGCAGCTCCCGCGGCGTGGGCGATTCCCTGCCCGATAATGCCGGAGGCGGTGGGAAAATGATGCGCCGGATCGGCCAAGTGCATCGAGCCGCCGAACCCTTTGCAGATACCATCTTTGCGCTGATAAATTTCGGCCATCAGCGAGCGAGCTGGTGTGCCGAGCACCAGCGGATAACCGTGACACCGATAGCTGGGCATCACCAGATCGCTTTCGTGACGCGTGGACAGTGCGCCGACAATGCTGGCTTCCGCGCCATCGCCCAAGTGGGCGTGGCCTCGGATCGTGCCGGGATGCTCCACGAAGGTGCGCTTCACGCGTTCCTCGAATTCGCGGATGCGACACATCTGGGTGTACATCCAGGTCAGCCGATCTTTGCCGAGTCCATTCTGTGCGGCCATGGCGAATTCCTCCGGAGTTCAAGCGACTATTACGCGGGGACTCTGTCTCCCGGCTGACCGATGTAACCCAGCAGCCCGCCGACATCTATTTCCGCCGGCTCGCGAGTAATAATTTTCAACAGCGTGCCCGCAATCGGGGCGTCCAACTCGTAACTCACTTTTTCGGTTTCCAGTTCCACGACCGGCTCACCTTGCTTGAGGGCGTCGCCTTCATTCTTGAGCCACTTGACCACGGTTACTTTGGTCGTGTTCATGCCGCCCGTTTTGGGCACTACCAGATTGGTGACGATGGCAAATCCTTCTTGCTTCCGAAGTTACAGCCTGCGGGAAGCCGCTGGGTTTTTACTCAACCGGGCAACTTTAATTAGCGCAATCGCCGGGGGAATGTCAACCTAACGGCGAACATCAGCCGTTGGCCTGCGTGACCTCGCGAGATGTGATCTCGTACTTAAAGCTACTGGCATCGAGGCTATCGACCCGCCCGGTGGTCGTCTCCGCCTGGGGATACATCAGGAAGGGCACTGGCTTTCCGTCCGACCCAGGCAGCGCCACATCATGCGCGAAGTTGAATGCCATCCAGTTCATCTCCCATGACCCGAAAAGACGCGCTCGCGCTTTTTTCACCATGTCATCGTCCAGCGAGCGATTCCCTGGCGGCTCCTCGAGAATGACCTTCCGCACATCGGCGGGATCGACGGGAACCCATCCATGCTGGCTGAGGTAGACTTCAGCGCGACAGTGCTGCGCTTTCGTCACATTATCCGACGAGGCGCCGAGGCTCTTGTATCCCAGTTCCGATTTTACGGTGCGGATGCCAAACACGTCGCGCGCCGGCAGGCCTGCCGCGCGCGCCAGTCCCACATAAAGAGAATTCAGATCGGCGCACTTTCCGCTCAAGTCCTTGGTCTCCAGCATGAACCGGATGTCGCCGTTACCACAGCCGCGTGTTTTCGGGTTGCGAACCGTGTTTTCAACAATCCATTCGTATATCGCCCGCGCCTTATCGAGATCGGTTGTCGCGCCCTTTGTGATTTCGGTCGACGTTTCCTTCACGATGCCATCGGTCGGCAGGAGATTCGTGGAGCGCGTGAAATATTCCAACTCGGCGCGGCTGGGCTTCGGGCCTTTTCCGCGGCCGGATAGATCGACGGTGTAGTCTTTTGTTTCGACGAGGTTAGTGACGGTCAGGAGCGGCCTGACCCCGTCCGGAAATTGTGCGGAGATGATTTCGAGGCCATCTTCCTTGCGTTGGAGCGTGTTAACAGTTCCGCCTTCGGCCTGGTACTTGTTTGAGAGCGTCCTTTGAAAGGGCGTCTTGACGGTGAGCGCTCCTGGCGCCCAGACGCGTGTCGTCCCCGAAGGCTTCAGAACCTGGATACGCGTGATCACTTCGAAGGTGCGCCAACCACCCGTTGTCGCATCATCGGCAAACAGTGGCTCCCCAACTGGGAGCGCTAGGCTGGTAGATAAGATACCCATAGCTTGCAAAAAGGCTCGACGTTCCATGCTCGCCTCCGGCGTGATTGAATTTGGTTTGCACCTTTGCGCGGCGCCAGTTTACACCGAAGTCCGGGCATCAAACAACGCGGCCCGCATCCTCGCGAGAGACTGTGAATCAGCGGCGTAATCCATCGGATATGTGGCGCCCCGAAATCGGGGGGCGGCGCGAAAAAGTTCAGTACAATTCTTGAGGGCTCTGCAATTTTACCGCGCGGCGATGGAAATCCACCCCGTGGCCGCTATGTTTAGGAGAAATAATGAGACGCTGGCCTTTTAAGTTCCTACTTTTCATTGCCGCCTTAACCTTTGTAGTCGTGATTTTCACTATTCAGGCTTTCGGTCAATCGGACGAGGCGTCTGCCACCACTGCACAGAATGCGGGAACACAAAACCCGGAAACAATAGTCGCCACGCAGGTTCCTTCCGAACAGCTGACGAATCGCTGCACGGCAACTCGTAAGTTGGCTGCCAAGAGCCCGGCGTGGGCAGGTTGGGGCGCGAATCCGGCGAATTGGCGCTATCAGAACGCCATGCAGGCGGGATTTACCGCCGCGAGCGTGACAGGACTGAAACTCAAGTGGGCGTTTGGAATTCCCAACGTGAAGATCGTGCGATCGCAGCCGGCGATTTACGGCGGCAGAGTCTACGTGGGAGGAAACGACGGCACCGTCTACTCGCTCGATGCCGCGACGGGTTGCACGTACTGGGCGACGGCGGAGCCGAAGGCAATTCGCTCTGGTTTGCTGATCGGCAAGGCCGGTTCGGCAGATGCAGTTTTCTTTGGCGACGCGGGCGGGGCTGTGGTTGCGCTGGACGCCGCTTCCGGTAAATTTTTGTGGCGCACGCAAGCAGATAGTCATCCAGCCGCCACGATTACGGGAACACCGAGCTACTTCGATGGCAGGCTGTACGTACCTGTGTCATCGGGAGAGGAACAGGCGCGGAGGCGTCCCGGCTACGAGTGCTGCACGTTTCGCGGCAGCGTGGTTGCACTCGAGGCGGCGACAGGAAAAATGATTTGGCAGACGTACATGGCGGCGGAGACTCCTGCGCCACACGGTAAAACAGCGGATGGGCGCACGATCATTGGACCCTCTGGAATGGCGATTTGGTCCGCACCAACGATTGATGCAGCCGAGAAAAGAATCTATGTAGGGACCGGAGACAACTACTCGGAGCCGGACACGAAAACGAGCGATGCCGTGGTTGCGCTCGATCTCGAAACCGGAAAACTTCTTTGGTCGACGCAATTCGACAAGGAGGATGTTTACAAAATTGAATGTGGCAATCCTCCGGCAGCAAATTGCGCGCAGCCGGACGTCCCGGAATTTGATCTTGGCGCGTCGCCCATTCTGGTGATGCTGCCGCGCGGGAAGCGCGTCCTGATATTGGGGCAGAAGACGGGAATGGTTTACGGCGTCAATCCCGACGCGCAGGGTAAATTGCTCTGGCATCAGCGAGCGGGCACGGGAGGATTGCTGGGCGGAGTGCAGTGGGGACCGGCTACGGACGGCACGAACGTCTATGTAGCGGTGTCCGATCTAGCTTTTCAAGGGCGCGGGATCGATCCCTCGAAAGGCGGCGGCATCTCCGCTTATCAGGTCAGCAACGGGAAACTCCTTTGGAAGGCGCCGCCACCGGGCTGCGGCGAAAGGCGTCCGTGCAGCCCTGCGCAGTCTCAGGCGGTGACAGCGATCAAGGGCGCGGTCTTCTCCGGCTCCATCGACGGACATTTGCGCGCATATTCCGCGGCAGACGGCAAAATTATTTGGGATTTCGATACAGCGCGTTCTTTTGAGACTGTGAATGGCGTGGCTGCGAAAGGCGGCTCGCTGGATGTGGGCGGGCCGGTGATTGCGGGCGGAATGATGTTCGTGGTGTCCGGCTATCCTGGTTTTGGCGCGATGCCTGGCAATGTGCTGCTGGCGTTCGGCCGCTAGGCCCTAGCGCGCGAGGTGGAATTTTCGTGCGCGCCAAATGAGAAAAGAGACCGCAAACCATATCAATGAGGCGACTAGTAGGACCAATGCGGGCCTCCAAATCGGCAGCAGTCTCCAGACTACCAGTCCGAAGCACCCCAATCCGATGCTGCCTATCGCCGCGCCACGAGCGTCGAGCGCCGCCGCCTGCCGGCCTCGAATCGTTCGCGATATTCCCGCGCGCTGCTTCTTTTGGCGTTCGTGTTTTTCGATGAGAGTGAGGCTGGAGGGGAAAATCGCGGGGAAAGCCAGAAAAAGACCGCCGAAGACAGGACCGTATCGTTTCGCGAGGATGCCGGTGACCAATGTAATCGCGCCGCCAAACAAAAAGCGCGAGGCATATTCGCCCCACGTCGTCCTGCGGAACATGGATGCGTCGAAATAAACTCGCATGGCCTGTTACTTCAACACCAGCAACCACGCGCCGATGGCGGCGACCAACCAAATACCGAGACCAGCAATGCTGACCGTCGCGGCGCCGAAACGCCCCCTGGCCAACAGAAAGCGCGCTAAATAGGCGAAGAGACAAAAGGCGAGAGCTCCGGCAATCATGGACCGACCCTCTGCGGCAGCAAATTGCTTCCCGCTGGCATGGATCGTCAATCCAAGCGTTGCCAGAGCCACGGAAGGAGCGGCGCCGAACAGTCCAGCGAAGCTTTTTGGTTTTACAATGCCACCAACCGCTGCAAAAGCCGAGACGATAACTCCGCCCACCACAAAGCGAAAAAGGTACTGGAGCATCTTATATCGCTCTTTCGCCGCCAAGTGGGAAGGAACAGACTTCCCTTCCGCCGCGCAGGTCTCACGCCCAATCGGAGCTCGGGCGCCGGCGAGCAAAACGAACCGCGGCCTTGAGCGAAGGCGGATGCCCGCCGCGGGCCTTCGAGCGCGAGCGGTCAGCTCGATTTTTTCCTTGGGACTTTCGCGCCTTTCTTCCGGGCCTCCGAAAGGCCGATCGCAATCGCCTGCTTGCGATTTTTGACGCGCCCGCCTTTTCCGCCTTTGCCCGAGCGAAGCGTTCCTTTCTTCCGGCGGTGCATGGCGCTCTTAACACTTTTTTGCGAAGTCCTTCCGTATCGAGCCATCGAGAGCCCTCCTGTAAGAGTGAGATGAAAATTCAGCGCGGGAGTGACGCTACATCGCAATATTTTTTGAGTGAGCCTTCGTGGACGGAAAACGACAGCGACGTGCGGGTTTGGCTACTGAGCCCGCCCGCATTGAGCGTCAACCTGCATTTGCAGATCGTCGCCGAGCAGGGCGCCTCGCCGAGACTTTGCCGAGCAGACCTGCTTGGCGGTCAATCCCGAAGCGCCGCGAAGATCGGCACCCTCCAAACTTGTGCCGCGCAGATTCGCCCCATTCAGCACGGTGCCGGAAAACTGTGCTCCGCCGAGATTGGCGCCCTGGAGGTCCGCGTCGATGAAAATCGCGTTCTCGAGCTGCGCGCTACCCAAATCCGCGCCCTCCATTTTGGAGGACCAAAGATATGCGCCACGCAAGTCGGCGTGGTCCATGTGCGCGCTCGAGAGATAGGCATTGCGTAGGTCCGCCCGCTGGATATTTGCGCGGGTGAGCGTGGCGAAATTGAGATTCGATGTATAGAGGTTCGCCCCGTCCAACCTGGCATCCGCCAGGACTGCATTTGTCAGAGAGCAGTAGGACAAGTTCGCCTCGTGCAGATCGGCACGGCGCAAGTCGGCGCCATCGAGACGGGAACGGTCCAGATTCGCGTGATACAAGCGCGCCTGATCCATCAGCGCATAGCGCAGGTTGCTCTCACCCAGATCGGCGCCGCGCAAATCGGCTTGGGACAAAAACGCGCCTTCAAGGTCTGCGTGCCACAGGTGAGCGCCGGCCAAAAATGCCGCGTAGGCCTGCGCGTAGCGCATCTTGAAATTGTTCAATCGCGCTCCGTCGAGCGAGCCAATCTGATCATCGGCAATATTCGAGCCGGATGGCCACCTGGAAATCGCCGCCTCTGTAAGATCGGCGTAGGGATCGAAACCGAGTGACCAGAAAACGGTCGGCGCCCAGCGGCGAATACTCGCCGCGCTATATTGAGGCGCACGGCTGCGTTCGTGCGGCACACCCTCGATGGTACCGGCGGATAGAAGGATCAAAAGGAATCCGAGAACCCCGGCCAGCTTCATCGGATTGATCGCTTTAACTTTTTCGACGATGCGCTGCGCTTGACGCCACTCGACCGCCCATTTTTCTTGTGGCCGCCCGATTCTCGTTGTCGCATAAAACGCAATCCCCGTCGCGATTGCCGTCAGGAGAGTTTGCAAAAGCGTCCCGTGTATTTCCTGGCGCGTAAGATACCGGCCCCAAAATAGCAAGAGCGTCAGCGGAGCAACCCAGTACGCGGCCAACTGCCAGAGGGTCCGCTCCGTCACATTCGATGCGGAAGGCTCCGGATTCATCCAGCGGAAGTGCGCCCGCAGAAGGCCGGTAATGACTCCCGGTTGATCGTCTCCCAGGGTCCGTCCATCCGGGAAAACCGCGGGAAGCTCCTGCACGGAATCCCACATCCGCAGCAATTGAAAATGCAGCAGGACGTAGAGAGTGAGCAGCGCCACAGGGAAAATCAAATACAATTCGGCCGTAGGCAGCGCAGCCGCCGCGTGGGAATGCAAAAAGGAAAATATCGAGGAGTCCGTGACAAGCTGAATGTCTTTTGTTCTCCAGATCATCAGCCACGAGAGGATGCTGGCGCCGGTCACGGCATTGAAGTACGCGCGCGCGCGCCGCGCGGACTGGCTGAAAGCGGTCACCGCCTCGAATTCCATTAGTTGCGGCGGCAGCAGTGCGTCGCGCAAATTTGCGCCGGCTATCTGCCGGGGCACCAGCCCCATGGCCGTTTCGAGGCAGGCGCCTTCAAGGTTCGCCGCTTCCAAATTCGCACCAACTAGACACGCATCTTCGAGATCGGCGCGCACGAGGCACGCGTCGCGCAGGTCCGCCAGCAGTAAATCAGCCGCCCGCAAATTAGCATCGTGCAGATCGGCGAGACGCAAGTTCACGCTGATTAGGTCCGCCGCTTCGAGGTCCGCGCCCGCCAAGTCGGCTCTTCTGCCGCTCAGCCCGTGCGAATCGATCCATTCCTTGTGGTTCGCGAGCTTATCGTCGAAGGCCCAATTCTTATAGGGCCTGCGTGTCGAGGATTCGGCGGCGGTTTCCTCAGGCTGCGGGGCGTTCTCTTCACCAAGATTTTCGACGAGATCGTGTTGCGCGGAATCGTTAACGACCTCGGCATTCAAATCTTCAGTTGAAGTCACAGGCTCGTCCGGGCGATCTTCGTCCGATGCAATTGATTTTTCTTCCGGCGCGTCAGCGTGCAAATTCTCGACGGGCGGCTCGAGCGCGGTTATTTCCAAGTTTGGTGCGACGGAAACCGAAGCGTTGGCAAGTTCCTCCGTGGGCCCAATCACCGCATCGGAGCTTGCTTCGATGGCCACGGGTTCGGCCGGAGAGAGAGATTCCACCGCTGCTTCGATGTCAGCGGTATCGAGGAGTCCTTCGGAATCATCACTGGTGGATTCCGATGCTTCCGCTTGTACCCCTTCGGGAGGGAATAACTCCGCCAATGTCTTGACTGCCGAAGGCAGGTCGCTAGCTGGTATCGGCGCAGCCGGTATTGCCAAGCTTGAGAGATCGTTGTCGTGAGGTTTAGGAACAGTCTCTACCGAGCTCACCTCCGGCGCGAGCGATTCCGCGGCATCTTTTTTGGACTGCCCGTTGCCATTATGGCGGAGCACCGCTCTCCGTTTTGTCTGAACGGCCTTGGGGAAAAGGAGACGCAAGAATATATTTCGACGCTTTGGACGAGGCGGCGTATCGGGCGAGGCGCTAATCGCCGGCAGACCAGACTCCGGCGCCTCCGTTTGCGGCGTAGCATCCTCGGGAAACAGCTCTGCAAACGCACTCGCTGCGGACGGCAATTCTTCGGCCGGGATTAGTCCCTGTGCCGTTTGAGCTTTGTCTGGCGCTGCCGCCTCTTTGACGAAGTCCACACGACCCCCGATTTCCGTTTCGCGAGTGAATTTTGGGCAGAGTAGAACTGGCCGGATTCCCCGATCCGCAACCCATAGTTTACTCAGAGCTAGGATATCGTGCGGACCCTTCGGGAGGCTGCTGTCCAACAGTGCAATAGCAGTACAGCTGTCCGTTCGGTTCCCCAAAAACGGGTGGGACGGATTTAGAAGAGAGAGATATCTGGCGATAAAGCACTCGGGCAAATCTGGGTTTACAGGCGATGGGTGGGAATGTAGTATGGCGAGTCGCAATTATGAGCGTCATAAGAGGGTGATTTGTCTCGGTTTAGGCGCGGCGTGAATTCCTGGACTCGCATTGCACTCATAGTGGGGATATTGATCGTTGCAGGGGCTTTTTGGGAGCGAGCGCTGCCTGCTGCCGGCCCCGATGACGCGTCGAAAGCTTCGGCGCAGGACACGGGAGTGTACACTCCAGCGCATCCGACGGTTTTCGATGCGGTGAAGGAATTCTTCAATTCACGGCCCGCAGCAGTCCAACCCATCGCCTTTACGCATAAAGTTCATCTGGCCAATGGTCTGCAGTGCGTGAATTGCCACACGGGGGTAGACGAGGGACCAGACGCCCGAATTCCGAGCGTTAACTTCTGCATGACCTGCCACCAGGTGATCGCCAAAGATAAACCCGAGATCAAGAAAGTAGCGGCCTACCGCGCCCGAGGCGAGGACATCCCCTGGCAGCGCGTCTACGGCTTTGAGCCATCGGCGCACGTGAAGTTCAATCACGCGCCGCATATTCGCGCGGGCGTTCAGTGCGCAGCGTGCCATGGTGATATGACCACGCAGACGGTGGCCGAGCCAAAAGTGAACTTGACGATGGGATATTGCGTTGAGTGCCACCAGCAGAAGAAGGTGTCGGTGGATTGTGTGACATGCCATTTCTAGAGGTTAGTGGTTAGAAGTCACGGAAAAAGAAAACATGGAACGGCGCGATTTCCTAAAAATTTCAGCTGCGGGCGGAGCGGCAGCGGCTCTGGAGGGCTGCGGCAATCCGGACCACCATCTCATCCGCTTCATTCCGGAAGAGGACTTGGTCCCGGGAATCGCCACATGGAAGCCGAGTATCTGCACGCAGTGCCCCGCAGGATGCGGTTTGCTGGTGCGCGTGATGCAAGGCGATGCGGAGGTGGTGCGCAAAGGGCAGCTCGGCATCTTGAAGATGGGACTGGCCAAGAAATTGGAAGGAAATCCGGCGCACCCGATCAATCAGGGCAAGCTTTGCCCGCGGGGACAGGCAGGTTTGCAGGTGACCTATCACCCGGACCGGATCAAGGGCCCGCTGACGCGTTCGGGCGCGCGAGGATCGGGGCAATTCAAACCCGTTAGCTGGGACGAGGCGATGAAACAGCTCGTCGGCCAGCTTTCCGCGCTGCAAAGGGGCAAGCAAGAAAGCGCTCTTGCAATCCTGACTTCACCGTTGCGTGGACAGCGGAAAACGATCGTCGATCGCTTTGCTGCCAGCTTCAAGAGTTCGCCGCCTGTGGAATTTGGATTTTTCGACGACGGAGTTGTTCGCGAAGCGAATTTGAGAAGTTTTGGCGTGGCGTCGCTGCCCACCGTGGATCTGGGCCAAACGAACTACGTGATTTCGTTCGGCGCGGACTTCCTGGGAACGTGGAACTCACCGGTCGCGCAGGCAATTGGCTACGGCCGCATGCGAAATGGACGCCAAGGACAGCGCGGCAAGCTGGTGCAGGTGGAACCGCGCATCTCGCAGACCGGCGCGAGCGCGGATGAGTGGGTTCCGAGTTCCATTGGCACGGAAGGAATTTTCGCGTTGAGTCTTGCGAACGTGATCCTTCAGGAAAAACTGCGGCCCTCCGCGGCGGCTGGGCGCGCGGGCGACGCGATTCCAGGCTGGTCGCAGGGATTGGGCGACTACGCGCCCGCGAAGGTGGAGAAGCAAGTCGGCGTGCCTGCGGCGAGGATTAGCAGAATTGCCCGCGAGGCTGCGGCGAATGCACCGGCGGTGGTGTTGATCGGCGATGCGGCGGTGGCACAGTCAAATGGCCTATTCAACGCGATGGCGGTGAATGCGCTGAATGCGCTGCTTGGCAGCGTGGGAAAACCTGGCGGGATTCTTTTCAGCTCACCGGAAATCGTGCAGACGGGCAAGACAGCGTCGCCTGCCAAAGGAAGCGCCGTAAATGATTCCCTGCTTTCGCTGGTGAATCGCATTAATTCCGCGTCCGATGCAGTGAAAGTGCTGATGCTGTATGGCGCCAATCCGGTGTTTGCAACGCCGCAAGCGCTGGGTGTTCACGACGCGTTCGAGAAAATTCCATTCATCGCGAGCTTTGGAAGTTTTATCGACGAAACTAGCGCGATGGCGGATTTGATTCTGCCGGATCATTCGCCGCTCGAATCGTGGCTGGACGATGCGCCACCGTCGGGGAGCACGCGCACGGTTCTCAGCGTCGCCGAACCGGCCATGCATCCGCTGCACGACACGCGCGCGATGCCCGACGTGCTTTTGGATCTTGCGCACCAGCTCGGCGGCGATTTAGGCAAAGCGCTGCCCTGGAAAACGTACGACGAGGCCATCCAGGCGGAATTCGCGGCACTCTACAAAGAGAAGGGCACGAAGACCGCGAAGGATGCAGACGAATTTTGGAAAACGACGCGCGAACAGGGCGGATGGTGGAGCGCGGAGGAAACTGCGAGTCCAGTTGGCGCAGGCAAAGCTGGCGGCGCACCCGTGAAAATCAGCGCGCCGGCATTCGATGGCGACGCAAGCTCGTTTCCATTTTATTTTTTGCCGTTTGCTTCGCAGCTTTTCTACGACGGCTCGCTCGCACATTTGCCGTGGATGCAGGAGGCGCCCGATCCGCTTTCAACCGTCATGTGGGGGACTTGGGTGGAAATCAATCCGAAGACGGCGGAAAAACTGGCGATCCGGCAGGGCGATTTGGTGGAAATTGCGTCGCAGCACGGCCAACTTCGCGCGCCAGCGCTAGTTACGCCGGGCATCGCGCCAGATGTAATCGCCATGCCGATCGGCCAAGGTCACGAGAATTTCACGCGCTACGCGACGGGACGAGGCGCAAATCCGATTTCGATTCTTGCGCCGATGCAAGTAGCCGAGACAAACTCACTTGCCTGGGCTGCCACGAGGGTAAAAGTTTCGGCTGTAGGACACGGGAAGCTAGTTCTCTTTGGCGGCAGTCTGACCGAAGCTCCGGCGCAACCTCGATAAGGAAGGAAGGCTGAAAATCGAATGCCGCACCATTGGGGCATGGCGATCGATCTGGACCGCTGCACTGGCTGCGAAGCCTGCGTGGTGGCGTGCCATGCTGAAAACAATATTTCCACAGTAGGCGAGGATCAGGCGGCGCGCGGGCGAGCCAAGCATTGGATTCGCGTCGAGCGATATTACGAAGGCGAATTTCCGGACGTGAAGATGAAATTCATGCCTGTGCTCTGCCAGCAGTGCGATGCGGCGCCGTGCGAGCCGGTCTGCCCGACGTTTGCGAGCTACCACACGTCCGAAGGACTGAACGGCCAGATATACAACCGGTGCATCGGCACGCGATATTGCGCGAATGCGTGTCCCTATAACGTCCGCTATTTCAATTTTTACAATCCGGAATGGGACAAGCCGCTGAACCTTCAGCTGAATCCCGACGTTTCCGTGCGCGAAGTGGGCGTGATGGAAAAGTGCACCTTTTGCATTCAACGAATCAAAGCCGCGGAAATTCAGGCGCAGGCGGAAAAGCGCGAATTGAAGGACGGAGAGGTGAAGCCAGCCTGCGTGCAGTCGTGCCCTCCCACGGCCATGGTCTTTGGAGATCTCAACGATCCGAATAGCGAGGTTTCGCGGCTAGCGCATTCCAATCGCGGCACGAAGCTGCTCGCCGAACTCGGCACGCTGCCGAAGGTAACTTACCTACAACGGGATTCCTGGCATGGCGCTGAAAACACCTGAGCAAATTAACGACGACCTGCTGCGCCCTCTGTCGGGGACGTCCGGGCCGTATTTGATCGCCCTTGCGTTCCTAGCCGGAATCGTGGTTGCAGCGCTGGCGGCGTTTTTGTGGCAGATTTATGCCGGATTGGGCGTTACAGGGCTTCGCTCGCCAGTCTTTTGGGCTTTCTACATAACGAACTTCGTTTTCTGGATTGGATTGAGCCATGCCGGCACGCTAATCTCAGCGATCCTCCGACTCGCTAACGCCACTTGGCGGCGCCCTGTAACGCGATGCGCGGAAGTGATTACTGTTTTCGCGCTTTCCATCGGCGCGTCGTTTCCGATCATTCACCTGGGCCGGCCGTGGCTGGCTTTCTGGCTGATTCCATATCCGAGCGAGCGCGGCATCTGGCCTAACATCAGATCGCCGCTTCTCTGGGACTTTTTCGCGATTACGACGTACTTGATCAGCAGCGTCACGTTCCTGTTGCTGCCGATGATTCCCGATCTGGCGTTGGTGCGCGACCGCGCGTTGGGATGGAAAAAGAAAATCTACAGCGCGCTGGCGCTGGGCTGGACCGGCACTCCCAAGCAGTGGTACCAGTTGGAGACAGCGATGCACATCATGGCGGTTGCCGTGATTCCAGTGGCTGTCTCGGTGCACAGCATCGTTTCGTGGGACTTCGCGATGGCGCCGGTTCCCATGTGGCACTCGACAATTTTCGCGCCGTACTTCGTCACCGGCGCGATCTTCAGCGGAATTGCGGCATTGATTTTAGCGATGGCGCTGCTGCGAAAATTTCTCCATCTTGAGGAATATCTGCTTCCTATTCACTTTGAAAACCTGGGCAAACTCTTGCTGGTGATGAGCCTGCTGTGGTTCTATTTCGTATTCTCGGAGCGACTCACGGGCTGGTATGGCAACGAATCTTCGGAAATGGCGGTGTTTTGGCTCACACAGCGCGGATCGTTTTCTCCGCTATTCTGGACGATGATCTTCTGCAACTTTCTGATCCCCTTTCCTTTGCTGGCGATCAAGAAATTCAGGACGATTACCGGCACGGCCATTGCATCGGCGACGGTGGTGGTGGGCATGTGGATCGAGCGCTTTCTGATTATCGTGCCCTCGCTTTCGCACAAATACCTTGCCTATAGTTGGGGGACGTATCGACCGTCGTGGGTTGAAATCACGATAACTGCCGGAACGTTTGCGGCGATGGCGCTGCTTTATATGCTTTTTTCGAAAGTGGTTCCTATCATCTCGGTGTGGGAGCTCAAGGCAGGTCCGCGCGAGGCGGAGCATCCGGCGACCGCTTTGGCGCAGATAAACGAAGCAGGGGCGGACTGACATGGCCATCCCTGCGGCAATTTACGGACTGTTTGCCGGCCCCGATTCTGCCGACCGTGCGGTCAATGCATTGCAGGCCGCCGGAGTCAGCCGCAGCAGAATCGTAGTGATGTCCGCGGAGCCGTTTGGCGAGTATTCATTCAGCCAGGCCGAACATGCCACGCTAATGCCGTGGTTGGCCGTGCTGGGGGGTGTAATCGGCGGCGGGTCCGGTTTCTTGCTGGCAGCCTATACGCAAGTAGCGTATCCCCTGGTCACAGGAGGAATGCCCATCGTCGCGTCCTGGCCGACAGGAATCATTACTTACGAACTTACGATGCTCGGCGCTGTGATTGCCACTGTGATCACGCTCCTGATCACCACCGCGCTGCCGAACTGGGGCGCGAAGCTTTACGATCCGGAAATTTCCAACGGCAAAATTCTCGTCGGAGTCCTCGATCCATCCGATGACGCGCGCGCCGAGTTGGACAATCGCTTGCGTAGCTTGGGCGCGGAGCAAGTGAAAGTCACCGCGCCCAAAGCCCCGCGTTAACGACAAACCGCCTCGTTCCTTTGGTGGCATACCTCTCTCCGGAATCGCTAATATTTCAAAGGGCAAACTGGCCAGCCACCTAGCAGCGTGTTGGGAAACTCGCGAGAGACGTTAATCCCTATTTCGCCGCCGGATCTTTCTTCACGCCGTTGTCCATGAACTCCAACCAGAATCCCTGGGGATCGGTAACGAAGAACATGCGCGTGGTCGGAGCGATGAAAACCGGCGCATTCGAAGGGCTTGTGGTGTGCAAATTGGCTGCCTTCACTCGGTCGATCATCACATCGTCGTCTTTCGACATGAACAAGAAATGCGCGGCGCCAGGATCCTGAAAGTGCGGCCGGTGAAAGTGCTTGCTGTGATTTTTGTATTCGACAAGCTCCATCACCACCGGCGAGCCGGGGACCATCGCCTCGGCCAGCCGGAACTGGCTGTGTGTGCCCGTCAATTTTTCGTAGGTGGCATCGCCCATTAGCGTCGGACTCAGCCAAAACTTGAGGCCTGGTCCAACCAGACTCTGGTACATGCGCGCGGTTTT
Organism: Candidatus Acidiferrales bacterium; assembly: GCA_036520875.1. Taxonomy (GTDB): domain Bacteria; phylum Acidobacteriota; class Terriglobia; order Acidiferrales; family UBA7541; genus Palsa-295. The sequence goes on along the minus strand of DATDIT010000012.1, from coordinate 28,916 downwards.
TTCGAGATTGTCGACCACCACTGTGACTCGCGCGCCGAGAACTTTGCTGCCGGGCGCGGCGGTTGTTTCCGGCGCCGGCGTCACTTCCATCAATTCGACCGGGTAGCCGTCAGGATCGCGCACGAACACCGCGCGGATTTTTCCGGTGATGCCCGGCCAGGCAGAAAGCTCGACGGGATTTCCGCCGGAAGTGATCACAGGAACGCGCTCTCCCTTTAAAACCTCGAGAGTTTTATCGAGATCGGTAACGATGAGCTTCAGATAGGAAGCGCCAGGATCGGTCAAAGCTGGAGTAAACGCGCTGGACTTGATCCCTTTGATTTCGATGGCCTCGATGGTCATTTCAGGTCCGCCGGTTGCGGCGGCCGTTCCGGGAATCGGAAGAAGCACCACGCGGCTAGCCTGTTGGTAAGGGTCCGGCACGCCCTGCACCAGCGACGCGACTTCCTGCAACCCGCGATTCTGGCCAAATCGGCGGGGTTCTTCGCGGGGGCCGCGAAGTTCCAGTCCAATCAGATCGTGATAGAAATGAATGTATTCCTCGACATTGGAAATTTGGCGGCCCAGATGGCCAGGACGAAGAACATCTCCCGCGGGCGCAATTTCGGTAGGGGGCGCGTCCAGCGTCGCCCACGATGTCTGCGGTGTTTGCGCCGAGACAATCGGCACAATCATCAGCATGAGGCTGATCGCGATGAGTCCGAACAGAGCGTTCTTAGATGACGGTGACACTGGCCCCCCTCTAAATTCCAAACCAGAAATTCCGATCTGGAGCTTATTCGTGCGCATCATAAACATCGAGACGAGTTCAGAACTGGCGCGCCCGGAGAGATTCGAACTCCCGACCCTCTGGTTCGAAGCCAGATGCTCTATCCAGCTGAGCTACGGGCGCGCGGTGGTTATTCTACAGCGAATTTAACTCGATTGTGGCGGAGTCAATCCTGCGCTCTTGTAGACGCGTGAGGGTTGCACGAAACTAGAGGCCGACGCGGCGCACAGCCACTCGGTATGGTTGCAATGAAGCGCTTTACGTCAGTCGTAGACATCATCGGCATTACCGCTCTTTTGGAGCTGTATATCTGGCGATGGCAGGCGACCGCCCCGCGCGCTTGGATTGCGATCGCCGCCTGGCTGGCGGCAAGTTTCATGATTCATCGAGATACGCCAAAAACTCTCGGCTGGCGTGTCGATAACCTCGTGGCGGCAACGCGCCGCGCGGCGATTGTGCTGGGATCGTACGCAATCGCCCTGATTGCGATTGGACTTGCGCGTGGCGCGGCCACACGCATTCCGCAGAACCACATCTCGTTCGCGCACCTGGGACGATATTTCGCGTTCTGCATTTTCCAGCAAGTCGTATTGAATTCGCTGATGACGAATCGCCTGCTGGAACTCTGCTCAAGGCCCTGGCCCGCAGCGGCTATTGCAGGCGCGATTTTTGCCGCCGCGCACTGGCCGAATCCAGTCCTCGTGCCGTTAACCTTCATTGCAGGGACTACGATGGCCTGGCTTTTTGCGCGCGAGCGCAACATCCTGCCGCTTGCGGCTCTTCAGGTAGTACTCAGCCTGCTCGTCTTGTGGGCGTTTCCGATTGCCTGGCACCACGGCCTGCGCGTCGGACCCGGCTACTACACCTTCATTCGATGATTACGCGCTTCAACTGACAGACCACGCGCGGCCGGTCGCGGGAATATGGAAAAGCTTCTCCGCGTTTCCGTGTGCGATCTTCTCGTTGTCCTCATCGGAAAGTGGCGAGGAGTTCATGAAGTCTGCCGACTCCGGCATCTCCTGATACGGATAATCGATCGCATAAAGGATGTTGTCCGGTCCCAGCGCGTCATTGCAGTACTTCAGCACTTTGTGGTCGTTCATTCCGCTCGTGGTAATCAGGAAATTATCTTTCACATATTCGCTCGGGAGTTTTTTCAGGATGGAGTGCCCGTGCGAATAAGACTTGTGCATGTAGTCGATTCGATATAGCCAATAAGGCAGTCCCTCGCCCATGTGACCGAGAACAATCTTCAAATCCGGAAATTGATCGAATACGCCGGCGACGATCAAGCGCATCGCGTGAACCCCGGTTTCCATCTGGAAACCCCACAGCGCTCCAGCGAGATTCACGCCTGCGCTGGCTTGAGTCATGAACGAGCAGGGGTCCGGCATGTTTCGCGGATGAATGTAAATCGCGGCTTTCGAGGCGGTCGCCGCTTCAAAGATCGGCCAGTACTTCTTGTCATCGAGATACTCGCCATTCGTGTGCGAATTAACGATCAGTCCATTTAGCTTCAGTTGGTTCATCACTCGGTCAATTTCTTTCGCTGCGCGTTTCGGATCTTGCGGCGCGAAGCTAGCCAGCCCGACAAAGCGTGTGGGATGTTTTTTGATTACCTCGGCCAGCCGATCGTTCGCCAGCGTCGCAAGATTTGTCGCCGTATCGGCGTCGAACATCTGCACGCCGGGCGAAGTCAGCGAAAGCACATGCATGTCCACACCAGCCTGATCCATTATTTGAATCCGCTCGCCTTCCAAGTCGAGCAGACGCCGCAGCAACGGCGGTGCGTTGACGGCCGGTTTGAGGAAACTGCGCCACATATCAAGGTCGGGATTCGAGTACGCGATTCCGGCAATCCGGCGGAACTCGTCCCTTTGCTCCGGGATCGAAAATGCTTCTTCCGTTGCGATGAGCTTGTACTTCCGTCCTGGACGCGCTGCCGGCTCCGAAGCATTTGCGTTGGCTGCGGCTGCGCCGATCGCGCTCGCCGATAGAAATGCCGAAGAAGCTCCTAGAAATTCTCTGCGATTCATGGCCATTTTTGCCCTCCTTGCCGCGGATACGAAAGCACAAGTAACACGCTAGAGTGCGTGTGTCAATTGCAGCAGCATCCGCGAGCGCCGGAATGCATCGCGAGTCTCATACTGACCCGGCGCGAGCAGCCCAGGAGGAGAAAGTGGACGTAGGTCTCCGATTCACTAGGTAAATGCTTGCAAAGCTGTGCAATTCTGTTGGAGACTACCACCGGAAAATGCGTGCGTTAGTTCACGCCATGCGAAGATTGCGGGATTCGTCCCGCAGCCAAGAACCCGGGGAGGCCAGCGTGAAGGGAAAATCCAAGGAATCAAAAAAAACGAGCCGCGAATCGTCCATGGACCGGCGGCGGTTTATGGGAACGCTGGCTGCTGCCGCAGGCTCAGGCGCGGTTGCTGGCACTCTGTCTCCGTTCGCTCCTTCAGCCAACGCCGAAGTCGTCCATTTCTCGAATCCCCCAGGACTCGGCGGCTCCGGGCCAGTCCGCGCCGAGTGCGACATCCGAGATTGCGACATCGAGGGAGAGATTCCGTCGAACATCAACGGCGCTTTTTATCGCGTCGGCCCAGATTGGCAATATCCGCCGATGAAAGGCAACATCCCGTTTGATGGCGAAGGACACGTGAGCATGTTCCGCATCGCCAACGGCCACGTGGACTTCAAGAGCCGCTATCCGCGCACCCAGCGATACAAGGCGCAGGCAGCCGCCCGCAAACGCCTTTTCGGGATGTATCGCAATCCTTTTACAGACGATCCAAGCGTCGCGAAGGTGAGCCGCGGCACGGCGAATACTCACGTCGTTTATCACCACGGCTTGCTTTTCGCGCTGAAGGAAGATAGCCCACCGGTGGCCATGAATCCGAATACTCTTGAAACCGTCGATGATTACTACACTTTCGGCGGTGGCCTTCATAGCCTCACCCACACCGCCCATCCCAAGTTCGATAAAGCCACGGGCGAGATGATTTCCTACGGCTACGAAGCCAAGGGACTCGATACGAATGACGTTTACGTTTTCTCCGCGAATGCCAAGGGACACATCACCTGGGAGGCTTGGATTAAAGTTCCGTACGTAGGCATGATCCACGATTTCGCGGTTTCGCAGAAATACATCGCGTTCCTGGTGATCCCCATGGCCACGAATGTCGCGCGCATGAAAGAAGGCCAGGTGCACTTTGCCTGGGATTCCACTCTGCCGACATGGTTCGGTGTCCTCGAACGCGGCGGCGATGGAAAAGACGTTCGCTGGTTCAAGGGCCCCGAACGCTGCGCCACGCACGTGATGGGCGCGTTCTCCGACGGCAATAAAATTTACGTCGATATGGACATGGCGCTCAAGAATCAGTTCCCTTTCTTCCCCAACCTCCATGGCGAGCCATTCGATCCGAAATCAGCCGCCGGCACCGTGCATCGCCTCTCTGTCGATCTGTCGGATAAAACTCCGCGCGATTACAACATGGAAGAGCTCTATCCGCAGACCGGCGCCCTGCCGCGCCAGGACGATCGCTACCAGACGATTCCCTATCGCTACGGCTTCATGCCGACTAGCGATCCCACGAAACCGCTCAACCCCAAGCTGGGCCACATGGCATTCCACCCAACGAATTCCTACACGATGTTCGACCACGCCACGCGAAAAACTTCCGAATTCTGGATTGGCGATGATTCGAGCCTGCAGGAATGCTGCTTCGTGCCGCGCAATAAAGACGCGGCCGAGGGCGACGGCTATCTGATCGGCGTCGCGAATCGCATGCTGGAATCGGGCCGCTCCGATCTCATCATCGTTGATACGCAGCACATGGACGACAAACCGATCGCCATGGTGAGGCTGCCGTTCCGCACCTACAGCCAGGTGCACGGCTGGTGGGTTCCCGGCGACGATCTGCCGAAAACCTGACGCGCGCTTCGAACATTGACAACAATCGTTCCTTCTCCTGCGCCCGCCCACGATCAGCAATCTTTCTTTTCCACCGGCATGGCCGCGATCTGGGTCATTGCCATTGCCGACCTGCTCCTCCACATCTATTTCAATAATCGCTACGGATATTTTCGGGACGAATTCGATTACATGGCCTGCGGCAATCACCTTGCCTGGGGTTATGTCGACCAGCCACCCCTCCTACCGTTTCTCGTTCATATCTGTCGCGCGGTGCTCGGCGACTCGCTCCGCAGCATTCGCTCCATTCCAGCGCTCGCGTCTGCGCTGCTGATTGTGCAGACCGCCGCGATCGCACGCGAACTCGGCGGCAAGCGTTTTGCGCTGTTGCTGAGCGCGGTGGCTGTGCTGATCGCGCCTCAGTACCTTTCAAATGGCAGCCTGCTTACCACCAACTGCCTCGAACCAAACCTGTGGATGGGCTGCGCCTACTTCGCAATTCTCGCTATTAAGCGCAGCGCCCCGCGTTATTGGCTCTGGTTTGGCGTTATCGCGGGCGTGAGCCTGGAAGAGAAATACACCATCGCGCTTTTCGGATTCGGAATTGTCGCCGGATTGCTCCTCTCAGAACATCGCCGCGTCTTCTTGAATAAGTGGATCTGGATCGGCGGCGCCGCAGCTTTCCTCATCTTTCTGCCGAATCTGCTTTGGAACATGCGTTACCACTGGCCATTTCTTCAGCTCATGCACAATATCCGCGCCGAACACCGCGACGTAGTCCTCGGTCCCGGCGAATACTTCCTTCAGCAGACGATTCTCATTCATCCGCTCGCTGCGCCTATATGGATCGCAGGCCTCGCCGCACTTTTCTTCTCGGCTCGCCTGAAACCTTACCGCTTCCTCGGCTGGACTTATATCGTCTGCTACGCGGTCCTGTTCGCCTTGCACGGCAAGAATTATTATCTGTCGCCTGTCTATCCGATGCTCCTCGCGGCGGGCGCCGTCCTCATTGAATCAGCCCTTGACCGTCCTATCGGTGTGTGGCTCAAGCCTGCGATAGTCGTCATCCTCCTTGCCGCCGGAGCGTACCTCGCGCCCATCACAGTCCCTGTTTTTTCACCCGATCACTTTTTGGCCTACGTGAAGCGTCTGCCCTTCAAACTTCCGGTCATGGAATATCAGCACAAGCGTGCCGTGCTGCCCCAGTGGTACGCCGATCAGTTCGGTTGGAACGAGATCGTCGCCGAAACCGCCCAAGCATGGAATCAGCTCGCACCGGCGGAGCACCCCGATTGCGCCATCTTCGCTCAGGATTACGGCCAGGCAGGCGCGATTGATTTCCTTGGGCGCCGATACGGCTTGCCTCCGGCGCTGAGCGGCCATCAGACCTACTTTTTGTGGGGCCCGCGCGGATATTCCGGCAATTGCATGATCGTTCTTGATGATCGCCCGGACCGTCTCGAGCAGTTTTTTCAGCATGTCCAATACGTCGGCACGTCGGCGGACAATCCCTACGCCCTGGAAAAGCGAATCGACATTTTCATTTGCCGAGGATCGAAATTCGGCACGCTCACCCAAGTCTGGCCGCAGCTTAAGAAATGGCGCTAAGTCCCGCGCTCCTGATCCCGCCGAATTTCCATCCGAAGTAGCGGTTGCAGCCCTGCACTCCTTTTGATATAGATGCCACGCGACATACGTGCTCGCAATAACCCAGGGGGAATGATGCGCAAGACTGTAATCCTATTTTTCGCACCGGCGGTTCTACTGTCGGTGTTTATTTTCGGCTCCTTCAGTCGAGCGAGCGCCGCGCCCGCGAAATCCGCCGACTGCGATCGCGCTTGCCTGAATGGATTCGTCGACCAATACATGGCGGCGGTTGCCGCGCACGATCCATCGAAGCTGCCAACGGCCGCGAACGTTCGATACACCGAGAATAACGTCGAGATGAAGCTAGGCGAAGGCTTGTGGCAAACATCCGATGGCTGGGGGTCGTACAAGGTCTACGTCGACGATACGCAAACGGGCCAGGTTGGGTTCCTCGGCGTGGCAAACGAAGATACTCACCTGTCGTGCTTCGCCGCGCGTCTCAAAGTCGTCAATAGAAAGGTCACGGAAATCGAGGTGATCGTCGCGCGCCCGGACCGCCCGGGCCCCTCCGGTTCCGGCAATTTGATGGGAGGCCCGCAAAACCTAAAAGACAAGCCGCTCTTTTCCGAGGAGGAACCCCCTGGCGACCGCGTCTCCCGCCAAAAACTCATCGCTCTCGCGGACGGCTACTTCTCCACGATTCAGCAGAATACCGGCAAGATATACACGACGTTCGATCCGAACTGCCAGCGCATGGAGAATGGGACCATCACGGCGAACAACCCGAACGGCAGCGGCGTGGCCAAGATGGGTTGCGAGGCGCAGTTAAAGACTGGACTCCTTGTATTCGTCACGCGCTGCCGCGACCGCCGGTACATCGTCGATGAGCAAAAGCAAATGGTGTTCGCTGCCACATTTTTCGATCATGCCGGAAATGTCAGGGACTTCAAGTTGGTGGATGGCACGGAGCACAAAATGGGTCCGCCGTTCGATCGCCCGTACACCTTCCTGATCTTCGAACTCTTCAAGATAAAGAACGGGAAAATCCGCCAGATCGAAGCTGTACTCGACACGGTTCCCTACTACATGCCCAGTCCCTGGGTAAAAGGATCAAAGTAGCATGCGAGACCCCATGCGGCTCATCGGAAAAGTGTTCGGTTTTGCGGCGCTTCTGGCGCTCACAACGTTGGCGCCCGCGTTGCAAGCGCAAGCGACCGCGCCACCCGCCGATTACGATCCCAATTTCAACTATGACTGCGATCGCGCTTGCCTGAATGGCTTTCTCGATCAGCTCGTTGCTGCGATGGTCGCACACGACGCTTCTGGTTTACCGCTCGCGCGCGACGTAAAGTACACGGAAAATGGCCAACTCCTCAAAATCGGCGACGGCTTCTGGGGCACGGCCAGTTCCCTGCCCACTTACAAAATCTATGCCGACGATCCGCAGGCCGGCCAAGCCATGTTCATGGGCGTGCTAAAGGAAAATGGCGCGCCGGTGATTTTCTGCGTGCGGCTAAAGGTCGAGCTGCATCGCATCACGGAAATTGAGGCCATCGTTTCACGAAAGGAAGGTGGCAGCATCGCCCGGCCGGAAAACCTCGTCACGCCGAATCCGATTTTTTCCGAAACCGTTCCTTCCGCGCAGCGGCGTTCGCGGCAGAACATGATCGCCATCGCCAATAGCTACTTCAGCGCGATCGAAAAAGGCCATGCCTCCTACGTTCCTTTCGATGCGAACTGCAACCGTATCGAATCCGGCGTTCAAACCACGAACAACAAGGCGCTCGCCACGAATCCTGATTCCGTTCTCGGCCTCGGCTGCGCCGATCAGATCAAGACGCGCAATTTTCAGCCCGACACTCTGATCCGCGATCGCCGGTTTGCGGTGATCGACGAAGAGCGCGGCCTCGTTTTCGTCCTCGGCTTCTTCGATCACGACGCAACCCTGCGTAGTTACCAGCTCGCCGATGGACGCACCGTGAAGCAGACGCGCACCGCCCCCTGGACCTGGGAAATCGCCGAAATGTTCAAGATTCAGGACGGCAAGATCATGCGCGTGGAAGCGCTGGTGAACACTGGCATTTACGGCATGAAAGCCGGCTGGTAATCGCGGACCCCTCGGAACGCTGCGTCGGAAAATGGGAGTCCATCACTGCGGGGGTGCGGGCGCGGCGACCCCAGGATGCTTTCGAAGGTTACGAAACGCCGCTTCGTCGAGCACTTGGCCATTGGCAAGCGTCAGAGTGATGAAAAGTCCGCCCTTCTCGCCGCTCCGCAGAGGCCAGATCACAATCGAGATTTTGTCCCCGGGCTTGAGGCTGCTCGAATGCCAACCCTGCCGCGAGAGATTGTTAGGGCTATTGCACTCGATGCTCCATTTGTCGACGCCGCCATTTTCCTTCGGGACGTTCACTTCGATCCAGCTATGAGGATTTGTCCACTGGAAGTCTTCGACCACTCCAACCAGTGTCGTCTCCTTGTCTCGATCGAACATCGCGAAAGAGTGGTGCGCAAACGCCGTGCCGGCGCTCAGCACGAAAAGCGCACCCAAGAACGCGACCAATCCCCTCTTCATGATTTCCCCCAAAATAAGTGCTGCCCGCTCGATCGATTATGCGATCCGTTTTCCCAGCCCGCATCATAAAGTACTATAATACGCCCCGGAATTTGTAGATTTGTTTCTTGCGCGATCTCTCCCGTCGTCCCATGAGCGTTCTCCAAAATGGCCGACGGAGCATCGTCGGGATGGAGACAATATGAAATTTTCGGTCGCAATTCTCTCGGCACTCTTCGCTCTGGCAGGAATCGCGCCGATATCCACCGCACAATCGGCGCAAAATTCTCCGAGCACAGCAGCCGCTCAATCGAACCAAGCCTCTGCGCGCCCGGTTTCTTCCCTGCCGGACTGGGCCGGAATCTGGGTGCTCGATTTCCCCAAGCGTGGCGATCCGCCCGCCGAGGTTCCGTCGTTGACCCCAACGGCCGCCGCGGAGCTAAAAGTTTTGCAGGCTGAAGAAGCGAAAAACGAAGAGCCGCCCACTGAAAGCGCGAATTGCTTGCCGCCCGGCATGCCCACCATCATGTTTCAGCCGTACGACGTTGAATTTCTTTTCACGCCAGGCCGCGTAACCATCATTCAAGAAGCCTACATGCAGGTGCGCCGCGTGTTCACCGACGGCCGCGGCCATCCGCCGGATCTCGACCCCACCTTCAACGGGCACTCCATTGGCCACTGGGAGGGCGACACTCTGGTAATCGATACCGCGGGACTCGGGCACAAAACGCCGCTGGGATACAACCGCCTCAACCACGGCCCGCACCTGCATACAGTCGAGCGCATCCACTTGCTCTCGCCCGATAAAATGGTAGATGAAATGACGTTGACCGATCCCGACGTGCTCGCGAAACCCTGGCACACCGTGCACACGTTCACGCGCCACCGCGACCTGGATCAGCTGGAATTTATCTGCGAGGAAAATAATCGCAACCCAATCAAAAACGGCGAAGTCTCAACCATCATCCGTAAGTAAACGGTACAAACGCCTTCCTCACTGCGGAAATCTTCAGGCGCGCACCTTTGCCTCTCAATGGGCTAGCGCTGCCCGTGATGGTCCAAATTGTGCATCCGCTTGGCGTCGTCTTCCACGCAGACCGGTGATTCCTCGAGGCGTTCGTTCGACGGCTTGATGATCCGCGCCGGCTCGGTCCAAGGCTCGCTGAGAACGTTGGGATCCTCCACCGTCACTTGGTAGGCCAGATTGTCGCCCACTTTCCAGAAACGTTCGATCACGTGCATCGCAGTCGTGTGGAAATATCCGCCTTCGCCGAACCACGTGTCGTCGACGAAATTCGTCGCGTCCACCACCAAAGTATCCCCGTCCCAGTGGCCTATTGAATCGCCATAATACGATGGGTCGGCGTCCGTATCGTGCGGACGGCCGTCGGTGGGAATGATGCGGTAGGGATCGCCGGAAATATCCTCGTAGAAGAAAATTACTTCGTTCGGCAGTTCAACGATCTTTCGCGGCGAGCTGATGCGCGGAACGCCGGGCTTGCCGCAAAAGAAAACGCCATCCAGCTTCGCCTCATTGTCGAATAGATATTTCACCTTGGCTTGATATTCGGGTTTGTAAGAGGGTGTGGGTGTGGATGGCAGTGCGCCCGGCACCGCCATTTTCGCGGCATGCCGTCCGCTCAAATCGACCCTCTCGACTTCAACCGCGCCCTTGGCGCTTTCTTTTTGCAGCGCGCCGCCCGGCAGGTCGATTGAGTAGGCCCAGATTCCGCTGAGATCGGGATGCCCATCCGCCGTGCGCTTCGTTTGCGCCGATGTTGCGCCCGCGCCCGCAGCTTGTTGGCTGGTGTCCGCGCTTTGCTGCGCGACCGCAGAAGTCGCGAGCAGAATCGCCGCCGCGAATATCGCAATCAACCAGTGTCTCATTTGCTTGCGCCTCCTTTTCCCCAACCATCAACGACTCGCCAACGAAAAACGATCAGTGAGGGCCTGGAGCGCCCGCGGCGCCTGGTTGCGGCGGACGCCCCGCCACCATTGCCAGCGAGCTTCCATCCGCAAACGTGATCTTCAAAAGGAAACCGTACAGGGAACCATCGCGAGCTCGATTCCCCTCCACCGTCACGGTTTGTCCAACCGCCTTCACGAAGTCGCTGCGATTCACGCCCACGCGCCGCAGCCACGAAGGCGGCGCGCTTTCAAACTTCCAGTTCTCCACTGTTCCGTCGCTCTTCTTCGCATTGATATACACTGCGATGTGAGGATTCACCCACTCCACCTGTGTGAGCGTCCCCGTCAAAACGAACTTCTGGCTCATGTCGAATATGGAAGAAGGCGAATGATGCGCCCACGCGGCTCCAGCCGCAAACAGCATCGCCAGCACAACCAACGCACCGGAGGTTTTGTATCGCAAAGCGTGTCCCCTTTCCCCAATTTGGCCGGAGTGTATCACAAAGCCAACCCCACCGCCGCCGGCGGGCCTCGTGCGCCGCAGCGTTCTTGCTGATCCGCAGAGGAGATACAAATACACGGTCAGAACGGAAAAACTGAAAAAGGATCCGACCGGCGTTGTCACAAAATAGCGCGCCTCCCTTGAGCGACGCCGATTCAGCGCGCTCTCAATCGTCGGATCGAACTACGGCTGCCGCCTCTTCTGCGCCGAAGGCGGCAGCAGTCCGTTGATTCGCAAATAGACGGACAGCGTCGCGTAGTGATCGATCAAGTCGTTGTTCACTTCCATGGCCGCGCCGAATCGTGTCGTCGAGCGCCCGCCGAACCCTGGAACAGACTCGGTCAGTTTCGCGTCCGTCAGCCCCGAAAACGCCTTTCTGCAAAAATCCATCGAAGCCTTCAGCCCTTCCACCAGCTTGTCTTTATCCGTCTCGCCAACCTTTTCCGTTTGCGGAGGAGAACCTCCGCCCACAGTCGAGCACACGTAGTTATTCACCTGCGCGATGTGTTCCATCGTATGTCCCACCGTCATTCCTTCCGGAGTCGGATGGTAGGTGTATTTATCCACGGGAAATTCTTCGGCAGTGGCCACCAGGTTTGTCGCGTACCTATCGAGAACTTGCCGCAACTGCGTGGAAATAGGATCGCTCGTCGAACTCTGCGCCCTCGCGGTCAGCGGCAAGGCCAACCCGATCACCGCCAACCAAACCAATCGCCTCATGTTGTTTCTCCTTCGAGCTAATTTTTGCGAATCAACTTGCCAACCAAAAGTTTCAACCCAAAGCCCTGCCTCGCGCATCGTAACCCTTCCCCCGCCCTCCACACAACGACCTTGCCGCTCCCGCAGCGCCCACCAAAATCGTCGAGCTTCCGGCGCTCATTCACCCTTGCACGGGCGCTCACCTGTCCTCATTGCCAGTTAACCGTCACGCGGAAGCCGCCGCGCATGCGTCTCCAGCGGGGCTACTATTGAGTGGGGAACGGCATGGTGCTGGAAAAATACTTGGGTAAGTGTGCGCAGTGGTATCGAGTTTCGCGAGGAACGGTCGATCCCAGCAGATCGCTGCTTTATCTTGGGATTGCTTTGTTATTCGTTGTGATGATCCATCGGCCCGTAGAGGTCATCTCGGTTTCCGGCAACACAATATCTGTCGCGGAAATCTCGGGCAAGAATTGGCGCTACGATCTCAGCTTCCCGGTCCACAACCTCTCCACCGTCGAAAGACTCATTCAGTGTGAATCTCAAGGCCAAAATATTTCGCGCATAGATTCCAACGGGCAGGTTAGCCGGGGAATACTTCAGTTCAATGGCACTTCCACTTGGAATGAAATGGAACATCGTTTCAGATTCTATGGTGATCCTGGAAACCCTCCTGAAGCGATCCACATGGCCGATATGATGATTTCTAACGGACTCGTCGGACGTTGGACGTGTGCTCGCTCGCTCGGCTTAACCAAATAGTCAAACCTCGTCGAACTTTGAGCGTTCCCTTCCTCTCGCTTTTCAAACACCGCGAGCCGACCACCGATTGTCGAAGGGAACGCTGCGACAAGTTCAACTGGCGCGCGAGCGGTAGACCGATCTGGCCGGCATTCGCGGTGCACCGACGGGCGGGAACACCACGCCCCAAAACTTGGGCGAAGGTTCCAGGAACTCGAAGCCAACAAGCCTTTTGCTCAGCTGCATCGGCCCCACGGAAACCACGCGAGCTTCCTTCGCTTCGCTGGTAGCCCGGTTGACCACTACCAGCTTCTGGCCCGCGTTGACGGCGCATTTCAAAGCCACAAGCCCGCCCCACAAGCTCACTTTCACCGAATGCGTCTCTTCGAGGGCGAATCGCTTGTTCGTGCCGTGCTCATAAATTCGCATCGCTACACGCAACGTCACACGACCGCTGCGTCGACTTCTTCTGCCATTTCCATCGGACATGCTTCCTCCGTGGACGCCTAAGATTGGCAAAGTGGGCGCCTAGGATGGATGAAAAACCGAATCTCTCCAATGGTACCGAAGAACTAAAGGACTTTCCTCGAGCCTTCGCCTTCGCTTTGCTCCACCATACCCCACCATCAGGCTTGACCGCCTAAGAAGGATGGATGAACATCTCTCCGGCTGACGTTGAACTCGTAACCGCTTGGGCACATCACGAAACAGAATGCGCGGCGCCTCTGGGTCTGTACCCGATGGGAGGAAAAAGCGATGAAGCTACGATGCATGATCACGGCCGGAATTGCCATCCTGCTGGTTCTCACAGTCGCGGCGCCGCCACTTCGCGCCCAAACTGTAACGCCAACACCCGGCGACGAAGTATTGGCGTCCTGGAATTACGTCGGCCGCAAGCTGGTTACCATGGCTAAAGACTTTCCCGAAAGTAAGTACGAGTTCAAGCCCGCGCTGCAGTCACGCACCTTTGCGGCGCAGTTGCTCCATGTTGCCGGCACGAATTACGCCTACGTCAACGCGCTCTCCGGAAAGAAAATGGGCCCGGCCGATAATGATCCGTCACGCAGCGTCTACAGAACCAAAACCGACGTTGTGGCTGTGCTGGAGAAATCCTTCGCCGACGGCGCCGCACTCATAAAAGAACACTCGAATGAGTTGAACCGCATCATTACCGACCCCGACTCGGGTCGGCCGTCCAGCGAATTGGTCTCCTGGCTCAACGACTGCGAGCACTCCGGCGAACACTATGGCCAACTCGTCGTCTATTACCGCGTGAATGGCCTCGTGCCCCCGGAATCGCGCCCGCGCCGAAAATAGGCCAGCGGCCCGCCGGAAGGAATAGTTGGCGCCCAAGTATGGCGTTTCGTCCAAGACGGTAAAGTTATTCGATTGCAAAAGGCGCCGCGGAGACACGAAGTACTAGGAAAGAACTTGTCCGGTTAGCGACTAACCGGACACTCGGCCTGGCCTCTTGCCAGCAGCACCGTTTTCGAGCATTATCGCAAAGAGTAACTTATGCTTCTCGGCACTAGCATTAATCGCAGGTCCGCGATCATCGCGATTCTGTTTTTGTTGACGCTGTCGTTGGGTGACGCAAAGCCTGCCTCTCCCCAAACTAACCAGCAAGCTGCCGGATCAGATGCCGAAACTTCTCACGCCCAGCCTCCCGCACCATCAGACCGCGAGAAAGCTGGCCTTCGCGGCCCCGTCGAAGCGTGCACCCAAGAATCGACTACTCCGCCTCAGGGAAACCGTCCTGCGTGGAAGATGGTCTACACGAACAAGTACGACCGCGACGGAAGAATGTATCAAACCGGTTATGTGAATAATGACGGCTCCAAAGGAACGTCATCCCTCACATACGACGCCGAAGGTCACTTGCTGACAACAGTGGGCGAGTCACAGGGCAAGACATCGGTCACAATCTACAATTACGACACGCAGGGCAGGCTGATCGATATCACTGGCGCGGGCGACTGGACTACGAGTTTCGAGTACGATCAAGGCCGCAAAACCCGCATCGCAAAATCGAAGCTGGACGCTTCCAGCACCGGCGATCAGAGCAGCCTGGGTGTTAGTATCGGGAGCGAAAACGTCGATCTCTCCCTTGCACCACCCCCCGGCGGCTCTGTGAAAACTTCCTTCAACGATCACGATCAGCCAGTCGAAGCTCAAGTCTATGGCCCCAACGGTGACCTGTTAAAACGACTGACCCGTACGTACGATTCCAAGGGACGCGTGCTCGAATCAAGCCTGGTGATCGAGGACGCTCACTCCATCCTGCCGCCTGACGCCGTTAAACAGATCTCGGCCGAGCCCGGAGGCGCCGAAGCATTGGAAAAGGAGCTCGCCCGATTCCTCGGAGATCAGCACGTGTTGGCCTACTCCTCGTACGCCTATGACGATCAAGGCCGCGTAATAGAGGAGCACAATCGATTCGGACCTTCCCGCGAAACGATTACCAAAATCACCTACAACGATCAAGGCGACGAAGCGCAGGCAATCGAGACGACGTCGGACGCATCTTCCTCCCCACAACCATCCGGTATTCTCCTCAAGTATCAGTACGACAACTTCGGCAACTGGATCGAGAAGACCGTTAGCTCGGCGCCAACCGGCAGCGAACCCTCCAAAATTTGGAGCATTGACCGCCGCACCATCACGTACTACTGATTTTCTACCCGATCGAGCTATAGTGCCAGCCTAACGGGCTAACCGGACGAGTCAAGCACCGCGCGGGCACATGTCCGGTAATCCGCACCCAAAAATCAGAAATAGGTTACGCGAGAGCCTTGCCATACAGTACCAGCAGACGGCTCCATGCCTTCTCGGCGAACGGCTCGCTTTACACGCCCGAACCCGGCGGACTAGACCCACGGGCTTGAGGTTAGGATGTTCGGCGTACAGCGGATTCATGACTTCGAGCAGCATTTCCCCGAAAACCTTCGCCACAGCGAGTCTGTAAGCCTTAAACCCTTCTGGCGGGCAGTGCTCCTGCACCATCAGGATCGAGCTGTCAAGTCGCTGGAAAACTCCAGCATCAAGTCGCTCACCTGCCGGGCAACTACCCCATCTTTTATCACTGTGAGGACCTCTCTAGGCGATTCTAAAGGAAAAGCTGACGCCTGATTAACGGGGGGATACCGGAGAAGTGAAGCACTACTTCAAATGGACCGTTAGCCGATTAATCCGGCACGGCTGTACCCGGCACGTCACCAATCAGGACGATCCTTGTGAAAACGCATTCGAATCGGACGGATTTCTTCCTGTATCCATCCATGGTCGGGGCACTCCAGCCGCAAGGGAAATCTTACTGCTCCCGGAACGGGTCGAAGCACGAGACCTGCGCCACACTTCGCACATTCCGGCTTCGTGTCATAGTGTGTCTTTTCTTTCACTCGAGATAACACATTTAGGCGAGCGTCTTCGCATAGAAGCTAGCGAGTTCATCATCTTCTACGGTAAAGCTGATCTCGATCGGTTTGCAGCATACCTCGCAGTCTTCAATGTAGGTTTGGCGGCCGACGGATAAGTCCAACACCATCGAAATTTCTTCTCCGCAATATGGACAGGGGAATTCGTGTTCCATTGGAGAATAAGATACCGCAATTTGGTCTCACACGAGTTCACGTTTTGCTAAACGGCTAACTCCCAATTAACGGTGCTACCGGACATGTGGGTACATGGCGGACTTGTCCGGTTAAACGACAGCCTGTTTTTCTCTCTGGCGCACGAAAAGATATCCGACACCTTGGCACCGCGGACAGTCTTTATTGCGGTAATATCCGGTCGCCTCACAGAATGGACACTCTTCCCAATCGCCGCGGTTGAGGGCACCCGCGTTAGTGCCGTTGCAGCGTTCTCCGGCGATAGTTTTACAACAACGACGGCCTGCCACTCTACTGTTGTAACCTGCGCCACCGCAGTCGGTGCAATGCGTCACGGGCAGTTCTCTCTTCGACATGTGCATATGATACGCCCGCGTTTAGGCATTCACCATTCCCGAACGATGCTGCTCGGAAGATCCTCGTAGCTTCCTGAACTGCGTTCCCCGCTTCAGTCACGCAAACGATACTCAACTCCTGCAGGGATAACCGGACATGTGGCTACTCTTTAACCCCGCCGAATCGCGTGCCTGTGCATCCATCAGGGCTGCTCCCGAAAGCAAATCGATTGAGCCACGAACAAGAAACTGCAAAATCTAGTTCATACTATACTCGCGCCAACAACGAGGGATAGGTGGCAACGAAGGCTCCACAAACCGGCCAGGTGTCATTGGAGGGCATCCACAGCACCGTCCACGTGCCGCATCATCAGGCCGGCTTTTGGGAACAGTGGCGCGCTTTTGTGGGGCCCGCGATTCTCGTCAGCGTTGGCTACATGGATCCCGGCAACTGGGGCACGGACCTGCAAGGCGGCGCCCAGTTCAAGTACGGACTTTTGTGGGTGGTCGCGCTGGCCAGCCTGATGGCCATTTTCATGCAAGTCATCTCGGCCCGATTGGGAGTGGCCACGGGCAAGGATCTCGCGCAGTGCTGCCGCGATTGGTATCCCCGTTGGACCCGCTGGCCCAATTGGCTGATGAGCGAAGTGGCCATTGGCGCGTGCGACTTGGCGGAAGTGCTCGGCAGCGCCGTAGCCCTCAACTTGCTCTTCCATATTCCGCTGCTTTGGGCCGTCATCATCACCGGCTTCGACGTGCTTTTACTGTTGGCCCTCCAACGATTTGGAATACGCACCATCGAAGCCGTCGTCCTGGTGTTGATCGCTACCATCGGCGTCTGCTACTTCATCGAGATTTTCGTGCTCCCGGAAACTCACGCTAGCTTTCTGGAAATGGGACGCGCGCTGATATCTCCGCGCCTTCGTCAAACCGGGATGATCTACGTCGCCATTGGCATCAT
Organism: Candidatus Acidiferrales bacterium; assembly: GCA_036520875.1. GTDB lineage: Bacteria > Acidobacteriota > Terriglobia > Acidiferrales > UBA7541 > Palsa-295. Next base: position 11,339 of record DATDIT010000012.1, on the reverse strand, counting down.
CGGCGCCACCGTAATGCCCCACAATCTGTATCTGCATTCGGCTCTCGTACAGAGCCGCCAATTACAGAAAGACGACTTGTCCGTTCGTCGCGCAATTCAATTCAACACCATCGATTCTATCGCGGCCCTGGCCGTCGCCTTCTGCGTCAACGCGGCGATTCTGGTGCTCGCGGCCACGGTGTTCTTCGGCAAGGAAAGCGTTGCCGTGGCCGGTGGTTCAGTGGTCATGTTCAGCGCAAACAGCGATTGGATTCGCGTCGCGTATCTGACGCTGGCTCCATTGCTCGGAACCGCGTTTGCCGGCACGCTGTTTGCTCTGGCGCTTCTGGCCAGCGGCCAGAGCAGCACCATCACCGGCACGCTCGCCGGACAAGTGGTGATGGAAGGCTTCATGCATTGGCGCATCCAGCCGTGGGTGCGCCGCCTCATCACCCGCACGCTCGCCATTCTGCCCGCGGTGTTCATCATCGGACTTCGCGGCGATAGCAGCGTCACCGATCTGCTTACACTCAGCCAGGTTGTACTCGCGCTGCAGCTTCCCTTCGCCATGTTTCCACTGCTGCAGTTCACCAGTTCCCGCAAGCGAATGGGCATTTGGAAAAACGGTTGGTTTCTGCTGGCAGCCGGTTGGACCAGCGCAATTCTGATCACCGCGATGGCGATCTACGGTCTGCCCGACTCGTTCAGAGCAGCGTGGCAACTCATAACGGGCGGATAAGCGGCGACCGCGCGACGACAGAAAAGGAACAGCCATGTATGAAAAAATTCTGGTGACCTTGGACGGCACGCCGAGCGATCGCGCAATTATCGAACACGTAAAGGAACTCGCCAAGCTCGCGCACAGCCGCCTGGTCTTGCTTCATGTGGCCGATGGGTGGGCGGCGAGAACCTATGGCCACGACGCCGTCAGTCCAGAGATTGCCGAAGACACCGCCTACCTGGAAAAAGTCCTCGCCGAGTTTCAATCGGTAGGCATTCAAGCCGACGCCGAACTTGCATATGGTTCACCCTCGAAGGAAATCATCAAGTGGATTCAGAAAAAAGGCTGCGACCTCGTCGCCATGAGCACGCACGGGCACCGTTTTCTTGCCGATGTGTTTCTGGGGACGACAGCGAGCCGAGTCCAGCACGGCATCAGAATCCCCGTTCTTCTCCTCAAGGCGAAGTGAGGCCGGGAGGGCGTGCCTGGAGGGCCGAAAATGACGGAATGAGACGCTTAATTGCGTCTAGTTAGAAGGAACAGACGCGCAAACTCGAAGGAATTTTGTGGGTTTTTATTCGCCTGGCATTCGCCTGCGGCAATTCGCAAGAACTGCGGTCGGCGTGCGGAAAATTCCGGCCGCTAGCGATCCATTTTCAGGTTGACGGGGCCGATATATTCGGACTGCGGACGTATCAGGTGGTCTTCTTTGTGCTGCTCGATCACGTGCGCGCACCATCCGGCGGTGCGACCGCACGCGAACATGGCCACGAACTGAGCGGGTTCGAGACCAATGGCCTGAAGCACGAGCGCGGTGTAGAACTCGACGTTGGTGCGGAGGTTGCGACCCGGCTTCACTTCGGCCAGAACGCGCAGCGCGGTTTGTTCCACGTGGCGCGCGAGCTCGTAGAGCTGACGATTTTCAATCTGAGCTCCTTGCAGACGCTCGGCGACGCGGCTCAACACTTCGGCTCGGGGATCGCGAACTTTGTAGACGCGATGGCCGAAACCCATGATGCGGCGACCTTGCGCAAGTTCATTGCGAATCCAAGGTTCGGCGCGATCAGCGGTCTTGATATCGAGGAGCATGTCGAGCACCGGCCCGGGTGCGCCGCCATGCAACGGCCCTTTCAGCGCGCCGAGAGCTCCGGTGACGCTGCTCACCAAATCGGAGCGCGTGCTAGCGATCACGCGCGCCGTGAACGTGGACGCGTTCATGCCATGATCCATCACTGTGACCCAATAGGCGTCCAGTGCATGCGCAGCTGCGGGGTCAAGCTCGCGCCCCTGCACCATGTACAAAAAGTTCGCGGCCAACGAGAGATCCTTGCGCGGCGCGACCGGCTCTTTGCCCCTCGCGAGGCGCGCGTGCGCGGCGACGACGGTCGGAAAGCACGCGGTGAGCCGCATGGCTGCCGCGAAATCGGCTTCTGGCGTGATGGCATTCGGATCTTTGAGACCGAGTGAGAGTGTGGCGCAGGCCATGCGCAACGCGTCAATCGGAGGAGCTTTTGCGGCAGCGCGAATTACTTCCAGCGCGAGCGGAGGCAGTTCGCGCAATTCGGCCATCTCAGATGAAAGTTTCGCGAGATCTTCACGATTCGGCAGGCGGCCGCGCCACAAAAGATGCGCGCCTTCTTCGAAGGTGACATGAGTGGCGAGATCTTCGATGGAGTAGCCACCGACGATGAGCACTCCATTCTGGCCGTCCACGTGGCTCAGGCGCGTCTGGGCAGCGACAACGCCTTCGAGTCCGCGCGGGTTGGCTGTAGCGTTAGGGGCCATATGATTGTTCGCTATTTGGTGGCGACCGACGAACCGGAAAGCCGCGCGGTGAGGGATTTTTGTTCCTGGCAGAGAGCGGGCGGGAGGCGGTCGCCGAACTTCTCAAAGAACTTGCCGATGGCCTGATCTTCTGCGATCCAATTACCGGGATCGACTCGCAAAAGTTCGTCGAGTGTTTCGCGCGAGATAGAAAGCCCATCGAGCGTGAGCGAAGACGGCTCGGGCACATAACCGATCGGCGTTTCGGTGGCGCGCGCGCGCCCTTCAATGCGATCAAGCATCCATTTCAGCACGCGCACGTTTTCGCCATAGCCCGGCCAGAGGAATTTACCGTTCGCGTCGCGGCGGAACCAATTCACGTGAAAAATCTTCGGTGGATTTTTGAGCTTTGCGCCCATTCCCAGCCAATGGCCGAAATAATCGGCCATGTTGTAGCCGCAGAACGGAAGCATCGCCATAGGATCGCGACGCGTAACACCCACGGCGCCGGTGGCGGCAGCCGTGGTTTCCGACGCCATCGTTGCGCCGATGAAAACACCGTGCTGCCAGTTATGCGATTCGTAGACCAGAGGCGCGAGATGCGCTCGGCGGCCTCCGAAGATGAACGCGGAAATCGGAACTCCAGCGGGATCTTCCCAACGATCGGAAATGGATGAGGATTGCGAAGCGGGAACGGTGTAGCGGGCGTTCGGGTGGGCGGCAGGTTCGGAACCCGGCTTCCACGGGGCGCCTTTCCAGTTGATCAATCCATCGGGCGGCGCGCCATCCATGCCTTCCCACCAAGGCTCGTGGGATTTAGCCGTCATGGCGACGTTGGTGAAAATGGTGTTGTGATGCGCGGCCGAGATTACGTTGGGATTGGTTTTTACGTTGGTGCCGGGAGCGACGCCGAAAAATCCAGCTTCGGGATTGATGGCTCGCAGCGTGCCGTCGGATGCGATGTGCATCCAGGCGATGTCATCACCTACTGTCCAGACGCGATAGCCCTGGGTTTCGAGCGCGGAAACCATCATGGCTAAATTGGTTTTGCCGCAGGCGCTGGGAAAGGCAGCAGCCATATAAGTGACTTTGCCGGAAGGGTCTTCCAGGCCGAGGATGAGCATGTGTTCGGCCATCCAACCCTTTTCGTGGGCCATCCAACTGGCAATTCGCAACGCGAAACATTTTTTTCCAAGCAGTGCGTTGCCGCCGTATCCGGAGCCGACGCTCCAGATCAATTTTTCCTCGGGAAAGTGAAGGATAAAGCGACGCTTGGGGTCTAAATCGCCTAGGGAATGAAGTCCGGGAACGAAATCATTGGAATTGCCGAGCCGCTCGAGTGCGGGCTTGCCCATGCGCGACATGATGCGCATGCTGGCGGCGACATAGGCGCTGTCTGTAATTTCGACTCCTACTTTGCTGTAGGGGGAACTCACGGGGCCCAAGATGTACGGGACCACGTACATCGTGCGACCCTTCATGGCGCCCTCGAAGAGCGGCCGAACTTTTTCCTTGGCTTCTGCCGGAGCCATCCAGTTATTGGTGGGGCCGGCATCGGACATTTGCCGCGTACAGATGAAGGTGAGGCCCTCGGTACGGGCGACGTCGTTTGGATCGCTGCGATGAAGGTGGCAATGCGGGTAGGTTTGCTGATTCAGCTCGACAAAGGTGCCATCAGCGAGCATGTCCGCCGTAAGGCGTTCATTTTCGGACTGCGAACCGTCACACCATACAATTTTTGACGGCTTGGTGAGACGAGCCGATTCTTCTACCCAACTCTCTAGTGGTGTGGACACCATGTCTCCGGAACTGCCTACGGGGACGGCGAACGTCGCGATAAAGCCTTGGCGCGTCGGGATGGAGAGTACGCCACAAGCTTAATCACAATAAAAATTTTAGGGTACGCGGGAGGGAAATGCAAGGCAGAGTGCCGAGTATGTAGCGGGCCAGTTTCCAGTAGCCCGTTAATCGGGCAGTAAAGCACGGCGGAACTGGCCGGAAGCGCACAGCGTGTGATCTCCGAACATATTGCCTTCGCCAACCGGAGCCTGGACTTTTCACACAAGCGAGACACGATTGTATCCGCACCCTTGTACACTTTCGCGATCAGGATGAGCGTGGCGCCTGGTTTCAGCACACGCCGGATTTCGCGCAATCCGGCAGCGATTGGCATTTGCTTATTTGCGAATGGCTAGATATCGTAGAATCTCAAGCTCAAAGCGTGCGACGAGACTAGATAATGCAGAGTTGCCCTCCCGAGTTCGGCCCCGTCATGGCCTCAGGCGATAGACACCCCGCACCACACTGTCTCGTTCAAACTATGCTTTTGTTGCTGTTGCTGGGCCTTGTTGCGGGCATCGCAGTAGCAAATACAGATGTCCAGAAAGCGCCGGTCAATTCCATTGGCTCCGTTGGACCTGGGCAGCCATTCGCGATCGCTGATCTCGATGGGGACGTGCGCCCGGATTTGGCCACCGTTCAAGCCGGCTCAAGTAAGTCCGGGACGATGGATTATTGGATTGAGCTTCGGCTCACGAGAGCCAGTTCACAGTCTATTCGCCTTGTCGCTCCCGCGGGCGGGCTGTGGATTGAGGCGCGCGATGTGAATGGCGACCATGCCATCGATCTTATCTTTTCCACTGCCTGGCTCAGACGGCCTGTTGCGATTCTTTTGAATGATGGACACGGCAGCTTTTCGCGAGTTGAACCAGCAACATTTCCTGAAGCGTTTAATGAGTGCAAGACGAATTGGAGTCCGACTTCAAGGCAAGCAATCGATTCTATTGGTGTTCCAGCGCAATCGAGAGCGTGGGGTCACCCTCAAGTGCGGCTGCGTAACCCTGAGCCGAAACTACGTCTGAATTCGCGGTCAAACTGGGCACCTGTTTTCAATCGTTTCCTACTTCCCCATTTCGGCCGCGCACCTCCCGCCCGTACCTAGTCCGATCCATTAAATCTTATTCGCGTCCACCACTGTAGTCGGCGTATCGGCTGCTAAGAGCGAATTGATGTCAGTTACCGTGTCGCTGAATTAGGGGACGGACCCCGCAGCAGCACTTATCGCGCCAGCAATTGAATGGAGCTTCCTCGATGCACCCAGGGGTATCCCGCTTAGTAGCGTTTGGATTCGTCATCGCGCTTGTCAGCTGCGGCGGTACGACAGCCACTCAACAAGCGACACCGTCGCAAGCAAACGACGGGCAGGAGCGGGACTACGTTGCCTCCGATGCCAGGGGGATTGTTACGATGGCAGTGCGAAAGACCACCATTCCGGATTCTCTGCAATTGCCGGCGCATATCGAGGCAGACCCAACGCGGGTAGTCCATGTGTACCCACCAGCTGGCGGGCGGATTGTCGAAATGAAGGTGCGCCCATGGGACCAGGTGGCGAAGGGGCAGACGCTTGCAACACTCGAGAGTAGCGATTTGTCGCACGCTGTGGCGGACTATCATAAAGCGCTCGCCGATTCCCGGGTGAAGCAGGAGGCACTCAAGCGCTCTGAGGACTTGCTGAGCCATCACGCGATCGCGGTAAAGGATTATCAACAGGCGCAAGCGGATGCCGAAAGCGCACAGGCGGAACTTGACGCCGCGCGCGAACAGATCCGAGTGTTCGGCATGGACCCGGACCACGCTTCCACGGAGCTTCGCCTGACCGCGCCACGCCCTGGCGTGATCCTCGACGTGGGAGCGGCGCCGGGTGAATTTTCAAACGCCCTGGCCGCTCCGCAGCCGCTATGCACGATTGCCGATCTATCTACAGTCTGGGCCGTTGGCGACATCTACGAAAAAGACCTAACGGCTGCCAAGGCCGGCGAAGCCGCCCAAGTTACCGTCAACGCCTATCCAGGGCAGCGCTGGAGCGGGCGCGTGAGCGTTGTTTCCGATGCAGTTGACCCAAACACGCGTACGCTCCACGTCCGTGTGATGCTGACCAATCCCGGCACGCGGTTGAAACCATCGATGTTCGGCACAATTGATCTTCTGCGATCGTCGGCCGAGGGGATTCTTGTGCCGACGGCCGCGGTCATTCGCGAGGGGAATTCGGCGTACGTCTTCGTGGGCAAGGGAAACGGACGCTACGAGCGACGAAGCGTGACTTTGGGGCGAACTGTGGGCGACTCCCTGGAAATCACCTCTGGGCTAAAGGTCGGCGACACGATCGTTACTCAGGGAGCGCTGCTGCTCCGCGTTGCTTCGCAGGGCTAGGCGACGATGCGCGGACTGATTGCAACCCTGCTGCGGTATCGCGCTCTCGTGATCGTGGCGCTGGCCGCATGGATTATCGGCGGGGCGTACATGTTCCACCAGCTGGACATCGAGGCGTATCCCGATCCGTCGCCACCTCTGGTCGAATTCATTACCCAAAACCCATCCTGGTCCGCCGAAGAGATGGAACAGCAGGTGACGGTCCCGGTCGAAACGTCGCTTTTCGGAATGCCGCATCTCGAGGATGTGAGGTCGATTACCATTTTCGGCCTTAGCGACGTGAAGCTGTATTTCGACTACACCAGTGACTACTTCTGGGATCGACAGGAAGCTCTGAACCGCCTGCAGAACTTGAGTCTCCCCGGAAATCTTAGCCCCTCGCTTTCGCCGGAGTCTCCCATTGGGGAAATTTACCGTTACCGCCTCACGGGCCCGTCGTACAGCCTGAACGAGCTGAAAGCCACACAAGATTGGTTCGTCACGCGGGAAATCAAACAGGTTCCGGGCATCATCGACGTCGCGTCGTTCGGCGGAACGACCCGGGAATATCTGGCGGAAATCGATCCGTGGAAACTGCTGCAATACAACGTCACTTTGCCACAGGTGGTTTCCGCGGTTTCAGCGAGCAATGCCAACGCGGGCGGTAACTACCTGACGATGGGAAGCCAAAGCGTCAACGTCCGCGGGTTGGGCTTGCTGCAGACACTCGAGGACATGAAGAACGTGCTCGTGGCCGAACGCAACGGCGTTCCGGTGTATCTGAGCGATGTTGCCGACGTTCACGAAGGAATACGGCCGCGACTCGGGCTGGTGGGCGTGGACCACGACGATGACGCGATCGAAGGGATCGTGTTGCTCCAGCGCGGCGAGCAATCGCTGCCCGCGCTCCGCCAGTTAAAAGAAAAAGTGAAAGACCTGAACGGCGGATTGCTGCCTCGCGGGATGAAGCTGACCACTTTATACGACCGCACCGACCTGATTCATCTGACCACGGCGACCGTCCGTGACGTGGTGCTGATGGGGCTGGTGCTCGTGACCGCGATTCTGATTGTGTTTCTCGGCGATGTGCCCATCTCGCTGGTAGCAGCGCTGACGATTCCGTGCGCCCTGCTGTTCGCGTTTTCGATGATGGTCCTTACCGGCGGGTCGGCCAACCTGATCTCCATCGGAGCGATCGATTTCGGAATTCTGGTGGACGCGAGCGTGATCGTCCTCGAAAACATCTACCGCCGCTTTCAATCGGCAAATGCCGGCGATTCCGGCCTCGAACTGGTTGCTGATGCAACGGCGGAAGCGGTACGGCCGGTAATTTTTTCGGTGCTGGTGATTATCGTAGCGCTGATTCCACTTTTCACGATGCAGGGCGTGCCGGGAAAGATCTTCGCGCCCATGTCTGAGACGTACGGGTTCGCGTTGACGGGCGCTCTGTTGTTCGCGGTGCTGTTTGCGCCGGTGCTTGCGTCCTGGATGCGCCCCGAAAAAGTCCGCGGTCACCACACGCGCTTGGTGACGTTTCTGGGTACTCGCTACGCCCGGGCCCTCGCCTGGACCCTGAGGCATCGCAAGACCACGCTCGCCATAGCGGTTGGCGCGCTCGGAGTCACCTTGGTTCTCGGATCGTTTATGGGCGGTGAGTTCATGCCCTCGCTCGAGGAAGGAAACTTATGGGTTCGTGCGACGCTTCCGCAAGACGCCTCATACGAACTCGGAGCACGCATGGCCCACGAATTTCGCGAAATCTTGCTCCAGTATCCCGAGGTCACGCAAGTCGTATCTCAGATGGGCCGTCCTGATGATGGTACCGACGTCACCACTTTCAACAATATCGAGTTCATGGTTTCGCTCAAGAATCCGAGCCAGTGGCCCGGCGGCCTCACCAAGGACCAGCTTATCCGCCAGATGGACGCGCAACTCGGAAAATTCCCGGGCGTCGATTTCAATTTTTCGCAGAATATTCAGGACAACGTCGAGGAAGCGATGTCGGGCGTGAAAGGCGAAAACTCACTCAAGCTCTTCGGAGACAATATCGATACGTTGGTCCGAGTTGCGGATCAGATCCGCGACGTGATGGCTGGCGTGCCAGGCATTGCCGACCTGGGCGTCTTCCAGGAGACCGGCCAGCCGGAATTACTCGTCTCGATCGACCGCTCAGCAAGTGCTCGGTATGGCTTGATGGCGCAAGACGTCGATGCTGCCGTGCAGGCGGCCATCGGTGGGCTTGCAGCCACCGAGATCTTGCAGGAAGACCGCCGCTTCGATTTCGTGATTCGTTATAAGCAGGGCTTTCGCGAGTCACCGGAGGAAATCCGCAACATTCTGCTGCCCGTCCCCGATGGCACTCGAGTTCCGCTCGGCGAAATCGCGAAAGTATCGTTACACGAAGGAGCATTCATGATTTATCGCGAGGCCGGGCGACGCTACATTCCGATCAAATTCAGCGTGCGCGGCCGCGATCTTTCAAGCACGGTGCAGGACGTCCAAGCTCGCATCGCGCGCAGCATTCATCTTCCGGAGGGATACCATCTGGAGTGGGCCGGGGAGTACGACAGTCTGAAAAAGGAACAGCGGCGGCTCGCCTTCATCATTCCGATCAGCTTGGTGATCATTCTGGCTTTGCTCTTCACGGCTTTCAACTCGTTGCGTCATGCCCTGCTGGTCCTGGCGATGCTGCCATTTGGCGCGATCGGCGGAGTTCTGTCTCTCTTGATCACGCGCACGCCTTTCAGTATTTCAGCAGCGGTAGGATTCGCATCGGTGATTGGGGTTTCGACGCTCGGCGGCGTGGTCTTAGTTTCCGGCATTCGCCGGAAAGAACAAGGGGCTGCTTCGATGCTGATGGCAATCGAGCGAGGTGGTGTCGCCGAGATGCGCGCGGTTTTGATGGCCTGCTCCGCCGCGGGCTTGGGATTGCTGCCGGCAGCGGCTGCCACGGGAATCGGAGTACAGGCCCAACAGCCGCTCGCTCGCGTGGTGGTCGGGGGCATGGTCACCACGCCGCTGGCGATCCTCTTTTTGATTCCGGTGCTTGCGAGTTATTGGCTTTCATCGAGGAGTGGCGACTCGGCACCGTGAATCTCGCGTCGCGAGCCGCTCAAGACGCGAGATTTCTCTCCATTGATGGCCTCGGTTATACTTCGCGCGAAATGTACGCGCGGAAATTTGCGGCAGAAATGACGATCGGGACGGAGCGCAGGCCGGTGCCGCTCGACTGGCTCGACAGTTTTTGCATGCGGAATTTTACCGGCTCGGCGGAATTCGACGACACGCTGCCGACTGGCGAAGGGCGTCTTGAAGCCGGGCTGGGCGTGGATGCGACGCGACTGGCGACGGCGATGAGCGAATGGTTTACCAAGCGGGGAAAAGGCAACGGCGCGCCGGTGAAAGTGGAATTACGCGAGGAAACCTGAAGGTCGCTTGGTGCGAGGCTCTAGGAAGAGAGATTCTTCGCAGGTGCATTCGGGACGTAAAAGCCGCGCTTGGAACGCCCTGCGCCTCGAAGGGGTCCGCAGATGATTTTGCAACCTTGCCGCGTGGTGCGGCGTCTTATAGTGTAGAAACGAGGCAGCCATGAACAAGCTTACGGGGTTTAGGCTCGCCGCAGTTATTTTCGCAACAGTCTTTTTCGGACCTGGTCTTCTCTACGCTCAGCGACAGGCGCCGATATCCGCTCCGGCTCGCCCGGCGAGTACTGTCAGATTCCGCTCTGGTCCAGCGCCTCGCGTAGCCGTCACCAGAGCGCGCGGCCGTGTGACCGCTGGCACGCCCGTTGTTAACGATCCGGGAAGCGCCTTCGCCAACGGCTTTGGGGGCTTTGGCGGCTTTGGCGGCTCACCTCTGTCCGGGCAGCAACTGCTTAATTCGGTGCCCGGCTTTGGCAACAACGCGAATTTTGACGATCTCGGCATAAAAGCCGCCATTGACCCGGCTACGCAATGGCGTCTGGCAATCGCGGAGCGGTTGCTTGGAGACAATCGCGGATTCGGGGGGTTCGTTGGAACCGGCGGCTATATTCTGGATGGGGGCGGCGTTTACACCGTGCCGGAGGAGCCTGCTAGCGATTCTAGTGCCGCTGCGCCCGCGCCGCAACCTCAGATCATTGTAGTTCAGGCACCCGCTGCCAGTCAGCAAAGTGCCGCGCCCGAACCGACGGCCGAATCGCAGCCGCCGCTACCTGATGTTGGCCAATTTACATTGGTGCTGCGCGATGGGTCTAAGATTCAGGCGGTCGCATTCACTCTCAAGAGCGACACGATCGTCTACATCACCACCGATGGCAGCCGGCGAACGCTGGCAGCTGCCGACCTCGATTCAGCGGCCACGCAGCGCGTGAACGAGGAGCGCGGCACGCCGCTTAATTTGTCTCTCTAGCTATTCGCCGCTGTGACGCGGTCTTGAATTTGCAGGCTACACGCTAAGCCTCGTTCGATTAGTTAGCCTTATCCCATCGCTGGATCGAAAACATCCCCTAAAAGAAGCGCCAAAAGGAGTGGCACGAGCACCGCAAAGGGGCTGGCGCGACCTGCGATGTCAACGCAAAGTAGAAATGTCCGGTTTTGCGCAATTTAGAAATGTCCGCTTCCAAGGCTTGCGCCAGGGGTGATCGGGAGGCGGGCTGTAGTGGGTTTTTGTTTTGGTTGGGGTTTTTGGTTTGCGATCCGCGAGTCCT
>DATDIT010000011.1:0-12973 GCA_036520875.1 Candidatus Acidiferrales bacterium | reverse complement strand
TCACCGGCAGGACGTGCAGGCGCGAATGTTCAAAGCGCTCGGCCTGAGCGATGAGCAGGCGCGGCAGCGCTTTGGATTTTTTCTCGACGCGCTCACCTATGGGACGCCGCCCCATGGCGGCATCGCATTGGGGATCGACCGGGTCGTGATGCTGCTGGCCGGCGAAAAATCGATTCGCGAAGTCATCGCGTTTCCGAAAACCACTGCCGCGGTTGATTTGATGGCCGAGTCGCCGTCCGAAGTGGATATGTCGCAGCTCGAAGAATTGGGAATCGCGATCAAGGAACCTGGCAAATGACTTTTGAGAGAACGTCGCGACAAAGTTGCGGCGGGCGACTTTCAGGGGGTCGGAGCTTCAGCTCCGACATAACAACGGAGGGGAAAAGGGCTTCAGCCCCTAAGGAATGAAATGGGGAAACTGACGCACCGCACAGCGCCAGGTTGCAGTTACTTCGTCACCACGAAGACCTGGCAGAGCCGCGAAATATTTTGCGTTAAAGAGAACGCGGAGATTCTCATTCAGTGCATTCTAAATTATCGGGATCGGGGCACGTATCTACTTCACGAATTTGTTGTGATGCCAAATCACTTGCACCTGTTGCTGACACCTGCGGCTGATACCTCTCTCGAAAAAGCGATGCAGCTGATCAAGGGTGGAAGCTCCCATCAAATCCATCAGCAGCGCGGCCATAAAATGCAGATATGGCAACCGGGGTTTCATGAATCTACCGTGCGGGACATGGATGACTTTCAAGCCCGCCGATTGTACATTCACAGCAATCCTGTCGCAGCCCATCTGGTGCAAACACCCGCGGACTGGCCTTATAGTTCCGCAAGTGGCAAGTTCGCGCTGAATCCGTCGCCAGAACCGCTGTCCTCAGGGGCTAAAAGCCCGCGTGCAGTCGGCGGTTATGTCGGAGCTAAAGCTCCGACCCCCTAAAAGGCCCTATGACTAAAGCCCATTCCTCTCCAGTGAACATCTCGGAGCTAAAGCTCCGAACCCCTGAAAGGCCGACGTACATGAGCAGCCGCTTCCATCTCCTAGGTTCTGAAGGTTGGAAATAACCCATGTCGCGGATACGGATACTGGCGGAAAATGTGGCGAACAAGATCGCGGCGGGCGAGGTGGTGGAGCGGCCTGCGTCGGTGGTGAAGGAGCTGCTCGAAAATGCGCTGGATGCGGGCGCTCGCTCGATTCGCATCGAGACGGAATCCGGCGGCAAGCGGATGATCCGTGTAATCGACGATGGCTGCGGCATGAATCACGACGACGCGCTGCTCGCTTTCGAACGGCACGCTACTTCGAAATTGCGCACGGCGGACGACCTGCTTTCGATTGCAACGCTCGGCTTTCGCGGTGAAGCGCTGCCATCGATTGCCTCTATCTCGCGGCTCCTTCTGGAGACGCGGACTCCGGAAGACGAACAGGGCGCGCGCATTGAATTTGCCGGGGGCAAACTCCTGGGCGTAAAGCCAGCGGGCGTGCCGCCGGGTACGTCGATTAGCGTCGCGGATATTTTTTACTGCGTGCCGGCGCGGCGCAAATTCCTGAAATCCGAAACAACGGAGCTGGGCCACATCGCATCGCTCGTCACGCATTACGCGCTGGCGCATCCCGAATGCCATTTCGTGCTGAAGACGCCGTCGCAGGAAATTCTGAATTGCGCGCCGGTTGAAAAGCTCGCGGACCGCGTGTACCAAGTTTTCGGCCGCCAGGCACTCGAGGAGCTGATGCAAATCCCCCCGACCGAAGCGCCGGTGCGCTCTGCAATCACCGAGCCGGCCATAGAACCGGACGAACAGGCGGCGACACTTCGCGTTACCGGGTTCACCTCGCGTCCCGAAGTGCAGCGCACCAATCGGAACGGGATTTACGTTTTCGTGAACCGGCGGCTGGTGCGCGACCGGCTGCTGCTTCACGCCATCCACGAGGCGTATCGCAATGTGACGCCGCAGGGAGTGTTCCCCATCGTGCTGCTGTTTCTCGATCTGCCGTATCAGGAAGTGGATGTGAACGTACATCCGGCGAAGATCGAGGTGCGATTCCGACACCCGCAGTTTGTCCACGATTTCACCCGCGACGCACTGCGGCAGGCGCTTTCGATTGCGCGGCCGATTCCGGGATTTCCGGCGGCAAAAGCCGCGACAGCGGGCATTGGTGCCAGCCCTCCGGCCAGAAGCGGCGCTGATTTCATATCGTCATCGGAAAGTGCGGGAAGACTTACTAGCGCTCCGGGTGGAACGGCCATTGCAGGACCGCCGCGAGCCGAAATTCCCGAGTCCTTTGCTTCCAGCGCAGCGATTGCCGGGGATTTCGAATTGAGCGGAGCGCCCGACAGGCCCGTCGCGCAGCGCCTCAGCTTCGATTCGAGCGCAGCGATGAATTTCCCGCTGGGCGCAGCGGCGACGGACGCTGCTGTCGAGTCCGAGCCTCTTGCGAACGCTCCGGGCGCTCTTCCGAGCGCCGAGGAAATTGCGGATTTGAAGCCGTTGGGCCAAGTGAGCGCCAGCTTCATTGTCGCCGTGAATAGCGAAGGCCTGTGGATCATCGACCAGCATGTGGCGCACGAGCGCGTCCTTTTCGAACAGCATCTACAAGCGCGGCGCGAGGGCGAACTTGGAGGACAGCGGATGCTATTGCCGGTGATGGTGGAGCTGAATCCGCGCCAGCTGGTGACCTTCGAGCAGATCGGCGAGGAGTTGCGAGCAAATGGCTTCGAAGCGGAATTGATGGGCGCGCGAACGGTGGCGATTCAGGCAGCGCCCGCCGGAATCGCCAGTGGCGACGCGGAAAAGCTGCTGTTCGAAATACTGGACGGCATCGCGCGCGAGAACCAGGCCATTTCGATCGATTCGCTGCAATCAAAAATCGCCGCTTCGACTTCCTGCCACGCCGCAATCAAAGTGAATACGCCGCTTGATAAAACGAAAATGGAATGGCTGCTGGGCGAACTGGCGAAAACCGAATATCCGATGAGCTGCCCGCACGGGCGTCCCGTGGTCCTGCGCTATTCAACGCGCGAAATCGAACGCGCGTTCAAACGCATATAAATGACGCGGAAGCTGATCATTGCGATTGACGGGCCGGTAGGCTCGGGTAAGAGCACGCTGGCGCGGCGGGTGGCGGCGATGATGGGCTACATCTATATTGATACCGGCGCGATGTATCGGGCGATAGCGCTAAAGGCACAGCGGTGCGGCATTTCGTTCGATGCCCTGGACGTGCTGACGGGGCTCGCAAGCGAAACCAGAATTGATTTGCGGGCGAGCGAATCCGCCCAGCAGGTGTTTCTAGACGGCGAGGATGTAACCGGCGCTATCCGGACGCCGGAAGTCGCCCAAGCAGCGTCGAAGGTAGCCGTTGTGCCAGCTGTGCGCAGAGTGCTGGTGGCCGAGCAGCGCCGCGCAGGCGAGAGCGGCGGCGTGGTGATGGAAGGGCGCGACATCGGCAGCGTGGTTTTTCCGGACGCGCATCTCAAGATTTTTCTGACGGCGTCGCCTGAAATTCGAGCCGAGCGGCGCTGGCGCGAGCACCAGCAAAAAGGTGATGCGATCGATTTGGCACGAACGCTCGATGAGATTCATGAGCGGGACCGACGCGACCGCGAGCGCAAAACCTCCCCGCTCGTCCGCGCGACGGACGCAGTGGTTGTAGACAGCACGGCGATGGAGCCGGAAGAAGTCGCGCGCCTCGTGGTGATGCTGGCGACCGAGCATGAGCGTGCCGCTCAGAAAGCGCCCTAAGTTTACGCTCGGATGTACCAAGGAACGTTAATCAGGATGATTCTCTCGCAGCCCTCCTTCAGTAGAAGAGCCTTGAGCAATTCCGCCCGCTGGTTGTGCAATGGAAAGTGGTACCAGTGCTTTTCAACCAACTCGGGCACGATTACCGCGATTTGGCGATCGGGGTAATCGCGCTCCATCTCCTGCACGTAATCCAGAATAGGCCTTAGCACCAGACGATACGGCGATGGAAGCACGATGAGCTTGGGCGGCCTCAGGCCAGCCTGCTTCAATGGCGCATCCACCACACGCGTCCATTGTTTGGCCAGATCGCTGGTTTCGTCTTCCGCCACCACATGAACCGCGTGAATCTCGGCGGAAAGAGTGAGCGCGAATTGCAACGCTCTCTTGGCGACTTTTCCCCAGTCCTGCACGGGGACGATGACGATCGGCGCGTCAAAGGTTTCCGCGGTCAGCGGAGCCGAATCGCATACCTCGCCAGCTACCCTGCGGTAATGCCGCCGAACGCGCAGCATCAGCGCCACGAGTCCCGCGATTATGAGGGTGCTGATCCACGCGCCCGACGTGAATTTCGCAATCAGAACGACGCAGAGCGTTGCGCCAGTCGCGATAGCTCCCAGGCCGTTCACGACGATGCTGTGCAGCGAGCCGCGCCCTCGCTTTCGTTTCCAGTGCGCCACCATTCCAGCCTGCGACATCGTGAACGCAAGGAATGCGCCAATCGCGTAGAGCGGAATCAGGCGGTCCGTGACGCCGCCAAATATCGTCAGCAGAATGCCCGCCAGCACTGCCAGTACAACGATGCCTTCCGTATAGACGAGGCGCCGTCCCCGGAAACCAAACGAATGCGGTAGAAAACTGTTTTGCGCCACAGCCCGGCAGAGGCGCGGAAAATCCGCGAAAGCGGTGTTCGCGGAAAGGCACAGAATGAGCAGCACCGAGCCGATCGTGATGTAGTAGAACCACCCTCGCCCGGCGATCGCGGCTACCAGCATCGAAAGGACGCTCTGATAACCAGGCTGCCCTGGAGTGGTGGCCGCTATCCCATACGCTTTCACCAGGTAGGCGATTCCGGCCAGCAGAATTATGAGTACGCCGATGATCACAGTAAGGGTGCGTTGAGCAGTTTTTACGGTCGGCTCGCGAAACGCTCTCACACCGTTGCTAACGGCTTCCACACCGGTCATCGCGGTGCATCCGTTCGAGAATACTTGAAGCAGCAACCAAGCGCTCGCGACGACAACCATTGTGTTTGGCGGAGCCGGCGGTGGCACAACAGGAGCTGGATGTCCGCTGGCAAGGACCGTTTTGAAGGCGCCCATTAGAATCGCAATCACCAAAGACCCAACGAAAAGATACGTTGGCGCCATGAAGATAGCGCCAGCCGCGCGAAGGCCGCGCAGATTCACAATCGTGATGACCACGAGGATTGCGAGGCAGAGCGACAACGTGTGCGGCAGTAGACTCGGAACCGCTGAGACCAGCGCGCCGACCCCGGCCGAAATTCCCACCGCAGCCGTAAGAGTGTAGTCCAGCATCAAGGCCGCTGCGGCCAGCAATCCGGGGAATGCGCCGAGGTTTTCCGACGCGACGGTATACGATCCTCCGCCGCCAGGATAGGCCGCGATTGTCTGGCGATAGGAAAAGTAGACAATTGTCAGCAGCACAATGATGCTGAGGCTGACAGGGACGATGTAGGCTACCCCCGCAGCCCCCAGCGGAACGAGAAGCGTAAGCGCCGCTTCCGGACCATATGCGGCCGAGCTGAGCGCATCGAGGCCGAAGATAGGAATGCCCGAGGAAACGCCGATTTGTTCGGCGCGTTCCTCGGAAGTGGCGAGCGGCTTTCCCAGCAGGATATCGAGGATAGGCATGTTTGGGCGGCGGCCCGTCAAATCGGAAGTTAGCTTAGTTCGATATTGCCGTAATTAAAACCAAAAACCCACAGGGCTCAGTTGCCGCGATCGCTGGTGCTTTTTGCGATTAAGACCGAGGCTCGGGCGACACAGCGCCGGAGGAATGCCATTTTATTAGGCTTGGGAGCTTCGGCCTTCAGGCCCCTGGTTATCGGCGTTGATCCAAAAGGCGCTGGCGAGAACGAGGAACATCGAGAGAATAATGTTTCCGAGCCACACAGAAGCGCTCCCCGCAAAGGCAAGGGAGATTTCGAAGAGAATCGGCACGATCAAGGCGCCCAAAAAAATGACCGCGAGGCGCAGACCGGCTTGCGATGCAAGTTTCCTCCAAGCAAGACCAAGGAGACAGCCTACAGGAAAGAAGACCATCGCGTAGAAGATGTCGTGGTAGCCGTCAAGCTCGCCCGATTTGATCCGACGCACATGCAGGGCCAAACCCGCTCCAGGATCCAGTTGGTATGGTCGACCCTCTTCCTTGCCGTCGACGTAGAGGGCCAGCCGAGATCCGTCATAAGAAAGAAGGAGATTCCGAGGCTGGCCGGGGGCAAAAACATTGGGCACATCCCAGGCAAGATGGGGCCGCTTGACGGAAAGAGGGTTGCGAAACCAAAAGCTGAGAATGGCACCTTCCTGCCTTAGCTCTAAATCCAGAGAACCCGGCAGCTGTGCAATGACGATAATGCGCCGATTCCTGACGACGATTGATCCGGGTTCACAGAGGACGTGCAAGGCAAATCGGTTGGTACGCTCAACGTTATTTACCAAAGGCGAGACGGGGGCGCTGGAAATTAGCCAATCTGGACTGAAGAACGGAGGCGCCGACGCGTTGTGCTCCCACGCCAAATCGGGGAGAACATGGCGCTGATCCTGAAAAGGAGGGGGCCCCGAGAGGTTGTAAGACGCGAGCGGGGCGGGGACATCCTCCGCACGACCCGCGGTGATGGCTCGCGCGACGCGGTCAGGAAGTGCGCGGCTCCAGAACTCAACTTCAAACACCCTTCCATTCCACGCGGAAGCAGGGTTCTCCGCAGCCGAACTGCCAATCAGCAAAATAGGGTTTGGAAACCAATCGGTTATCCGAGCTTGCCTTTGAAGAGGAATCGAAGCGGCGAGCCATACACCTACGTAGAAAAGCAGAACCACGATGAGCCGGCGGCAATTGAGCCACGTAACCAAAACAGACTCCACGCGCGACGCAAGACCAAGGATCGCAGAACCTCCAACCTCATACACGAGGAAACCAAGTACGGACCCGGCCGAATTAGTGAACACATCTCCCCAGCCCGAGTCGCGAATCGGAATGTAGAACTGAAGAAGCTCAACCGAATAGGAAAGCAGCGCCCCTGCGAGAAGTGTGATGCCGAACACGGCGGCCCTTGGCTTGCCACGCTCGCGGAAACTTTCGGCAAGCCCAAAACCATAGGGTGCAAACAATAAGACATTCAGAACGACGTCCAGCGGGCCCGCGTTTTTGCCCCAGCCCGCCAGCAGGAAGGGGGGACCATGCCTGACCAATGCGAAGCGAAACGGATAAAGGGTAAGGAAGAAAATGCCAACGACGCCAGCAACTAAAATTCGGTTCGACCACGAAGGGGCATGCGCTTCAAGTCGGACAGCGGTCCTTGAATCCGTCATCAGAATGGCGTGTAGCCAGTTTGGATTGGAAACAAGCCGACAAGACGCCCTTCCTCCGCAGAGCAGGCCGACGCTGCAGTAACTGAAAAGCCTCGTTTCATAAATGAGTCTAGCACGGGAGCGCGAAACAGCGTTGGCACTTTAGATTCCTGTGGAGACGCTCGCCCGATGGAGAATCGAAGCATGGAACGAAAGTACAAGTATTGATGTCCAGTCGAACAGGTGATTAGTTCCTGCCCTTAATTTGGTCACTCGTCCAGTAGATACGGATTCTGGCGAAATCTAGAATGTGTCCCCATGTCATTGTCCTTACGGAACACGGGCCTAGCTGCTCTAGCCTTGATGATGGTGAGTGCGGCCCTTGCGGGTTGCGGCGTTTCCGCAACGTCGGCTACCAAAAGCGCTCTTGTGCCGAGTTCGGCTGAAGTAAGCTTCGGAGAAGTTCTTGTTGGGAACACAGCGGTTCAAACCGTGACGGTATCCAACATGGGAGACACAAGCGTCAACATTTCACGTGCCTCAATCAGTGGCCGTGGCTTTCAGCTCCTAGGCGGAATGCCGTCCGGAGCAGTGGCGGCCGGCGAGAGTATGAACCTGCAGTTGCAGTTTGCTCCCGCATCATTCGGCGCAACTGCCGGCGCTATCACTTTAAGCAGCGATGGACCTGATCCGGCACTTAGAATCTCGTTGCATGGAACAGGGGCGCGGCCCGGCCTAAACGTTTCACCAGGATCGCTGAATTTCCCAAATGTGCCAGTGGGCCAGTCGAAGACCGAGAATCTTACTCTGACGAATAGCGGGACGGAAAACGTGGCCATCAATCCGGCAATGGTCTCGGGCGCGGGTTTCACCTTGAGCGGACTCTCAGCGCCGGCAAACCTTGGTCCTGGGAAAACAATGCTGGTTGAAGTTAAATTTTCACCAACTAGCCTCGGTGCGGTTAGCGGCGCCGTTTCGATTGGCAGCAACACGGCTAATTCACCGGCTCCGATTTCATTGACCGGAACTGGTTTGCAGGCATTGGTGTCGGCGAGTGCATCGAGCGTCAGCTTCGGGAAAGTTGTGGTAGGGAACACGAACTCGCAACCGATAACGCTCAGAAATACTGGTAACGCAACGCTGACTTTTTCACAATTGGCTGGGAGCGGAGCGGGGGTAGGCCTGACGGGACTGTCGATGTCCACGACGATTGCGCCGAACTCCAGTGCGACGTTCAGTGCGGTATTCGCTCCCACTTCGACCTCGGCGATCAATGGCTCGATTACGTTAGTCACGAATGGAGTTCCTTCTCCACTGGTAATCGGCGTGACTGGAACGGGCTCAGCGGCGAGTACCTCGCTGGGTGTAAGCCCCGCCAGCTTGAACTTCGGCACTGTTACCCCAGGGAGCAGCAGGTCCTTGAGCACCACGTTGACGAATACCGGGAACTTCAACATAAATGTATCGAGTGTAAAGGTTAGCGGTGCGAGCTTTAGCGCCAGCGGAGTCTCTGGCGGTACGATTCTAATGCCCGGACAATCGACCACATTAATGGTCACGTTCGCGCCCGGCAGTGCAGGAAGCGCAAGCGGCGCGAGCGTGACGATTGCCAGCAACGCCGTTAATTCGCCAGCGATCGTGGCCCTCGCCGGTACAGGACAGGCGGCACCGCCCACTTCTCATTCCGTGGAGCTGTCGTGGAATCCAAGCTCATCGAGCGGCGTCACAGGTTATAACGTGTTTCGCGCAGCCGCCTCCGGCGCTTACGGATCGACCCCGCTGAATGCGGCACCGGTTGCCGGAACGACGTATGCGGACGCAAGCGTGACGGCGGGGCAAACTTATTTTTACATCGTCACCACGGTGGGTTCTGGCACCAGCAGCGCGGCGTCGAATGAAGTAGAGGCGATCATTCCGTAATGAGGCGGACACAGACGAGGTACGTGTTCGTAAGATCTTGACGCTTCCGTTCAGAGCGCGGACCTGAATTCGCGGCCCGGCCGCTTAGAGGCGTCCTCTGTAAATTGGGAGATTGTTTTGCAGAAATAGTGCGCTGTCCCGCGGACAGGGGTAAATACCTGTCCCAAGAGTGTACCTCTGTCCAGTAGCTCCGATATCCGCTCGCCGTTCACAATCGTTCCTTCATTTAGACAGAAAGGACGGCGATTTCCACGGATACCACGAGAGATAATTCACGGTGGCTGCCAGTACGAAGCGTCATTTGCGGCCGTGTTTTGGCGGCGACGATCGCAATTATAGCGGTCGCTGGTTGCGGCGTTAGCGAGCGTAGTCTGGTACCGAGCGCGACGAAGGTCGATTTTGGAAACGTCGCGGTTGGGGGCTCGACGTCACAACTCGTGACGCTGACCAACATGGGAAAAGTGAATGTCAGCATTGCCAAGGTTTCCGCCAGTGGCAAAGGATTCAGCGTGAGCGGTGGATCGAACGTTGTTCTGGCCCCCAGTCAAGCAGTGACTGTATCCGTGGGTTTCAATCCCGCGGCGTCGGGCAAGGCGACGGGGACACTATCCGTAAGCAGCGATGCACTCAGCGGAAGCGCCGTGAGCATCGCGTTATCGGGCAGCGGTGAAGCCGCATCAGGTAAGCACTCCGTGGCACTCAGCTGGCAACCGAGCTCGCAGGCAATCGGATACTTTATCTATCGCAGCGCTAAAGGAAACGGGGCGCTTTCGAAGCTGAACCCGACGTTAAATGAGTCCACGAGTTTCACTGACAGTACGGTCGCCAGTGGGGAAACCTACCAATACGTAGTAACGTCGGTAAATTCTAGCAACGTCGAAAGCACCGCATCCAACCAAATTGCCGTCACAATTCCTAGTCCCTGAAGCCCAAAATCTCTGCTTCAGATGACCTCGCGGAGAGTAGCGAGCAACACTGAACCTCAAACGTCAACAATGAACGATTTTTTCGCGTCCAGCCTTCGCATGCCGCGTGGCATTCCGCGTATCAACCACGAGCTTGGCGTTGCGCACGATGGCGTCATAGTCATACTTTGAGTGGTCCGTTGCGATGAGGATACAATCATAGCTGGCGAGGCGCTCGGCGGTGAGTTCGACCGAGCGCTTATTCGAGAAATCGTAATGGCGCATTTTGAAGAGCGCGGGGAAGTACGGGTCATTGTAATCGACCAGAGCGCCGCGCTGAGTTAGCAGCTCAAGCAACTTTAGAGATGGCGACTCTCGCAGGTCGTCGACATCCTTTTTGTACGCCATACCCAGAAGCAAAATTCTGGAACCCTTGATACTTTTTTCGCGCTCGTTGAGCGCTTCAGCGAGAGCATTTACGACGTGGTAGGGCATTTCGGTATTGATTTCACCGGCGAGTTCAATGAATCGCGTGGCGAAGTCATATTCACGCGCTTTCCACGAAAGGTAATACGGATCAACGGGGATACAGTGACCGCCCAGACCCGGACCGGGATAAAAGGGCATAAAACCAAACGGCTTGGTCGCTGCACTATCGATCACTTCCCAGATGTCGAGACCCATGCGAAGACTGAGCTGCTTTATTTCGTTAACCAGCGCAATGTTGACGCATCGGAATATATTCTCCAGAAGCTTGACCATCTCGGCCGCGCGCGTGGAACTGACAGGCACGACTTTCGAGACGATCTGTGCGTAAAGAGCCGCAGCGGCTTGTCCACTGGCAGGATTGATGCCTCCGACTACTTTGGGTATTTGGGCCAAACCATAATTCTTGTTCCCGGGATCTTCGCGCTCTGGAGAAAAAGCGAGATAGAAATCAGTTGCCACCTCCTTGCCGCTCGATCCTCCGTCGATCGGGCAGGTCAAGCCGCCAGCAGCGAGTATCGGCAAAACGAGTTCTTCCGTGGTTCCGGGATATGTGGTGCTCTCGAGCACGACGAGTTGGTTGCGCTGCAGATTTGGTGCAATTGCCAGGGCGGTGTTCTTGACGTAGCTGAGGTCTGGTTCCCGCCTCTCATCGAGCGGAGTGGGAACGCAAATCAGCACCGCATCCATCTCGCGGAGGCGGGTGAAGTCGGTCGTCGCGCCGAAACGCCGGCCATCCACGTGCGCGTGAATTTTATCGGCTGGAATATGCTGTATGTAGGATTGGCCGGCGTTGAGTTTGTCGACCTTAGATTTATCGGTATCAAAGCCCGTGACCTGCTGCCCGACATCCGCAAAACGTAGTGCGAGCGGAAGACCCACGTATCCGCATCCGATGATGCCAATCCGTATTCCCTTGCCTGCAAAAAATTCCGGCTTGCGTTGCGCGTCCATTCCGCCTCCACTTTCAATAGCGTCGTACGAAAATCAACTATAGCAAGAATCGGAATTCCGGAATTCTTCTCCTCCGCGAAGGCTGCTCGAAAGGAGGATCGCCACACTGCGAACGGCGCACGAATACTGGCCGGCACCTGGTTTTAGGAAACGGCTCAGGCGAGGACCTCGCTGACGAGCCGAGTTACGTGTTCGGCGATGGATGGCGCCGAAGTAAGGCCCGGCGATTCGATTCCGATCAAGTGAATTGCGCGCGGGAAATCAGGATCCGACTGAATGATGAAGTCAGCCATTCCGGTTGCTTTAGGCACCGCTCCGGATGAACCGGGCGGAGGGATCAGTTTGGCGCGAATTCCGGAATACGCGGGAACGAAGTCCGAGGGCGTAACCGAGGGTAGAAGCTTCTTTGCAAGATTGGCGAAATATTCGACCGGTTCACGATCCCGTTCGTAGTCGTTTTTGTCGCTGATATAGTGCGCGGTTGGTCCGACAAGAACGCTGCCCCAGAGCGTTTTGGTGAGGTGCACACCGAGACTAAGGCCGTCTGCGTGAGGCAGGGGGTACACAAGGCCGCGCACTAAATCGTGCTTCTCGCGGATCAACTCGCAATATTCGCCCCGCACCGGGTAGATACGGTGCTGAGCCATTTTCGACCCGAGCAGCGCCGCAACTTCATCGGCAAAGAGTCCAGCACTGTTCACGAGACAGCGGGTTTCAATTTCACCCGCGGTGCTGACCACACGGAGGCATTCGCCGGCGGGATCGAGATGTTCGACGCGAGCATGGGTGACGATATTCGCGCCGTTCTCGGTGGCGACGCGGGCGTAGGTCTTGACCAATTCTTCGCTCGCGACAATACCGGTGGAGGGCACGCCGATGGCTTTGAATCCTTCGACGTGAGGTTCGCGGGCGCGGATTGCGTCGCGATCCAAGATACTTAGGCCCTCCAGTCCATTTGCGCGTCCGTTTTCGACCAGCGCGAGGAGATCCTTTTCTTCCTCCTGGCTCGATGCGACAACCAATTTGCCGATTTTGCGGTGCGGAACGTTGTGAGCAGCGCAGAATTCGTAGGTGAGTTGGTTGCCACGCACACAATGCTTTGCCTTGAGGGACCCGGGATGGTAATACAATCCCGAATGAATCACGCCGCTGTTTCGGGAGCTTGCTCCCATACCGAGCTTGGGCATGGCCTCGAGTAAAAACACATCGTCCCAGCGGGAAGAGAGAGCGCGCGCGACGGCGCAGCCTACAACTCCACCTCCGATAATTACGACGTTGGCGTGCTCCATTTGCTCCTCAAATTATGCGGGCGCCAGGCGCTCCCTAATATCAGAAAGGTGCAGGCGACAAATGTAATTGTAGCGTACGCAACCGCCAGTGCCACGAACCATGTCACCTCGTGGTTCGCGAAGAAAAACCCTCGCTATGTTATTC
>DATDIT010000010.1:0-20166 GCA_036520875.1 Candidatus Acidiferrales bacterium | reverse complement strand
GCTTCGTTCTTCGAGCGCGCGGTGAGTCTCGATCCGAATTTCGCACTGGCCTATTCGCTGCTGGGAGTAACTCAGAGTGGCGACCGGAGAATCGAAAACAGCAGAAAAGCCTACGAGTTGCGCGACCGCGTTAGTGAGTTTGAGAACCTCGCCATTTCCAAGAACTATCACCTATATGTTACGGGCAACTTCGACGAAGCTCTTCAGTTGATTCAACAACAGGATCAAGCCTACCCACACAACCCGCTGGTTCTGGTCGGACTGGTTAATTGCTATGGACAATTCCTTGGCCGAGCGGATGAGGGGCTGGCACCAGCTCTGGAGGCCGTTCAACTGAGTCCGACCACCGTTAATTACATGAGCCTCGGTTTTACGTACGTAGGGCTCAATCGCATCGACGAAGCGCGGGCGACGATCCAGCAAGCTCGCGCCTCCCACCTGGACTCTCCTATTTTCAGCGTAATCTTGTGGGACGCTGCCTACGCCCAGCAGGACCAGGCCGGGATGGCAGCGAACGAGGACATGGCGCGCCGGTTTGAACCAAACATAGACCTCGTTCTGCCTGCGGACCAGGGTCACGCATCTCGTTTGCGCGACTTGGTTCAGCATCTTACCGCATCGGAAATGCAGGCGAATGCGAACGAGGATGCGGGAAAGATCGAGTCAGGAATGGCGCAGTTCGAAGCCTTGATAGGAAACTTAGCGGAAGCGAGAGTCGCCGCGACGAAGGCAACTGAGATGTTCGCGGGTTGGCTGACGCTGGGGCGCTCCGGCCTTGTCCTGGCGCTTGCAGGCGATGCGGCCGGGGCGCAGAAGCTGGCGACCGAGTTGAATCAGCGATTCCCCGAAGCTACGTACGGGCAATTCTATTACCTGCCGGCCATTCGAGCTGTTCTGGCGCTACACCAGGGGAAACCGCAGGACGCAATCGAGGACCTTAGCGCCACATCGTCCCACGAGACGCTTCGGGAGGGCGAGATGGTAGTGGTTTACCTTCGTGGCCAGGCCTACCTCGACGCGCACCAGGGTGCGCAAGCCGCTGCCGAATTCCAGAAAATGCTGGACCGTCCCGTTCAGAGCTTTCGCAGTCTACCGACTCTTGGCCTCGCGCGGGCATTGGCGCTTGAGGGTGATACGGCGAAGGCGAAGACGGCGTATCAGGATTTTCTCGCGCTTTGGAAGGATGCCGACCCCGATATTCCCGTCCTCAAGCAAGCCAAAGCCGAATACGCCAAGCTGCAATAACCCAGTGGAACTTTGGCCAGGATGGATCCGGGAAACTGAGCGCCGCCTCCGGCCCGCGCTATGCCGAGACCATGGATGGCGCTCGTACCAGCTAGTGTTGGAGGGTGTGCGTAAAAGGATGCGCTCGGGGGAATCTTCAAGAAACGTTGAAAGGAGCTTCGTTGTGTGCGGGATTTCGCGGAAAGAAAGACAGTGAGACTCCATGGGCGAAATTATGATACACGGGGCCTCGAAGAGCGGCAACTTCGCCGGCGAGTCAACTGTAGCTCATGGCATCAGCCCTGAGGAAGTTTCGGATGCGTCGGCCGCGCGGCCTTCGATTCGGAGGTCGGAACGAAGCGGAAAAGCCTCACCCCGTGGAGGCCCGGGTGAGCTCCATGAACGGGAGACGTGCGCAGAGAGGCCGAAGGGCCTCACCCCTGAAGGGGGTGAACTACATAAAGCAGTTCGCGGGTGATGCGGGTCACGTCGCTGCGTGACACATGTCACTTTCGGCGCGGAGAATTTGGCGCAGGCTGAGTTCAATGAGAGGCGAGCGAATGGTCGGGAGTCGTCTCACTGTTTTCAGAATTGTACCGCGCAGAGATGGGGATACAATATGGCGGAATTCAAGCATGCGCGCGCCCTACGGACTGGAAATCATCGAGAGCTGTGTTACGTGCCCGCACCGGGAAGAACGGCTTTTCTGCAATCTGCCGCCGCCGACCGTGCAAGCTCTCTCGGAGATCACCTCGGCAGCGTCTTATCCGAAGGGCGCGACGCTCTTTGTTGAAGGGCAGAAGGCGCGCGGCGTCTTCATTCTGTGCACCGGACGCGTGAAACTTTCGACGTCGTCGATTGACGGGAAGACGCTGATCATACGAATTTGCGACTCGGGAGAAGTTTTGGGCCTGCCGGCCGCCGTGACCGGGAAGCCCTACGAACTGACGGCGGAAGTGGTCGAACCCGCACAGGCGAATTTTATTTCGCGGACGGACTTTCTGAACTTTCTCCGCGAACATGGCGAGGTTTCCCTGCGCGTGGCGCAGCAATTGGCGGAAACCTACCATGCCGCGATTGGCGAGATGCGGTCCATCGGGCTGGCCAATTCCGCGGCAGAAAAATTGGCACGCTTTCTGCTGGATTGGTGCGCTAGCCACGGAAATGCCCAGCAGCCGCTGCGCGCGAAACTAAATCTGACGCACGAAGAAATCGCACAGATGATTGGAGCGTCGCGCGAAACGGTGACCAGATTGTTCTCCGACTTCAAAAGGAAGCATCTTCTGACCATTCAGGGCTCCACGCTTACGATCCCAGACCGAGGCGCTCTCGAAAGCCTTTTGGATTCCCACCAGTAGATTCCCTGCTTGGAGCTGTTAGTTTAGAATTGTGACGTTCGTCACATGCATCCGTGATGATGATCACGGGAATTCCTTAGAACTGCGGGTAATCTATCCAATGTTTGAAGAAGCAGCTTTTCAAAGCTGGGGGTGCTGGATGCAGAAATTCGGGGCTGCGAAAGTTTCGGGGCTGCTGAGTGCGGTGATGGTGGGCGGGCTTTGCGCTCTGCTGATTTCGGGGCCGCGCAGCGCGGATGCGGTCCCCAGCTTTTCGCGGCAGACGGGATTCGCGTGCAGCTCGTGCCACACGAATCCGCCGGAACTGACGCCGCTGGGCCGCGCGTTCAAGCTGAACGGCTACACCATGCAAGGGCTGAAGGCCATCACCTCGCCCGCCGACAAAAACAAGAGCGGGCTTTCCCTGCTGTCCGTGCTGCCGCTTTCGGCACAAATCGAAATTTCGAATACCGGACTTAATAAGAAGGAACCGGCTACGCAGAACTGGAGCACGTCCGTGCCGCAGGATGCGTCGATATTTTTGGCGGGATCATACGCGAGCCACCTGGGCGGGTTCGTCCAAGTGACGTATGACGCGCAGGCGGATCATTTTTCATGGGACAACACGGACGTGCGGTACGCGAACACCGGAAAACTTTATGGCAAGCCGGTGGTGTACGGAATCGACATCAATAACAATCCGACGGTGGAAGATCTTTGGAACAGCACGCCGGCTTGGGGATTTCCGTGGAACGGCTCGTCATCGGCGCCGGGGCCGTCGGCGGCCGCGGTGATTGATGGGACGCTCGCGGCGGATGTGGCGGGAGTGGGCGGATACGCGATGTTTAACGATCATTTGTATGCCGCCGGCACGATTTACACTTCCGCGCATCTTGGAAATGCGCTGCCGAATACGGGCGTGGGATTTCAGTTCAACATTCAGGGCGCGGCGCCTTACTGGCGGCTGGCGTGGCAGCAATCTTTCGGGAACAATTATCTGGAAGTTGGCGGATACGGCATGCATGTCAGCTCGACGCCGAATACGGTGACCGGTCCTACGGACGATTTCACGGACGCGGCGGTAGACGCGCAGTGGGAGCGCGTGTTGCCGAAGCTGAACAACAACCTGCTGACAATTCGAGGAACGTACATCCACGAAAGCCAGAACTTGAATGCCACTTTTGGGGCGGGCGGGACGAGCTTTCTCTCACACGATCTGAATACTTTTCGCGTGAACGCCGCGTACCATTTCGGGTATCGGGTGACGCCGGTGTTCGGATATTTCGCCACCACGGGAACGAGCGATCCGCTGCTGTACGCGCCGGCGGCATTGACCGGGAGCGCAACGGGAAGTCCCAACAGCCAGGGTTTCGTGGCCAACATTACGTATTGGCCGGTGCAGAATATCCGGCTGGCGTTGCAGTACACCGCGTACACGAAATTCAACGGAGCGGGTACGAACTATGACGGATTTGGAAGAAATGCGAGCGACAACAATTCGCTGTATCTCCACCTAGGCGTTATTTTCTGAGCGAGATCGATCCGAGGCGACCCGGCCGAAGGGAGGGCGCTCGGAAAATGACAATCGGGGGAAATCCGATGAAGAAATTACGGACGGCATGGACGGCGGGAGCGGCGGCGGTTCTGCTGGCGGCCGGCCTGAGCGTGTTGGCGACCTCGGCTGTGCGCGCGAGCTCGCGGAGGGCGGCGCAGGGCGGCAGAGGCGGCGAAATTGCGGGCAAAGTTTATTTCAAGGGAGAAGCGCCGCGATTGCGCCGGATCATGATGGACAAAGACCCGGTGTGCGCGTCGCTGCATTCGGAAGGCGTGCTGCCGGAAGATGGCCGCGTGAATACAAATGGGACGCTGCCGAATGCGTTCGTGTACGTTTCACAGGGTGCGGAGAGTTCGGGCGCGGCGCCGACGGAGCCCGTGACAATGACGCAGAACGAGTGCGAGTACGAGCCGCACGTCCTGGGAATTATGGTGGGGCAGCCGCTGCGAGTGGTGTCGAACGATCCCACCACGCACAACATTCACATCATGCCGAAGGCGGGGCACGATTTCGACGTGACGCAGCAGCCGGGCTCTCCGCCGGTGAGCGACAAGTTTTCAAAGCCGCAGATCATGGTTCCGGTCCATTGCAACATCCACAATTGGATGCAGGCGTACATCGGCGTGGTCACTAACCGGTATTACGCAGTGACGGGCAATGACGGCAGCTTCGCGATTAAGGGAGTGCCCGCGGGAAGTTATACACTCTCAGTGTGGACCGCGACGTTTGGGACGCAGGAGCGCGAAGTGACGGTGCGCGAGGGCGAAGCTGCCAGCGCTGATTTCACCTTCGGCGGACGGTAAACAGGATCGATAGCGAAACAGAATCCGCGGCGGATCGCAGCCGCCTGAAGGTAGTCCTCTGAGCGGCCCTTAGAAAAGGGCCCTACCCGGTGTAAGGGAAGGCGATATGAATCCACGGGGACGAAAAGCTCACAGCGTGAAGGCGGGGTGAGCTACATGAACCGAAGAGCGCGGGTACACTGAGAGACGGAACTAGAAAGCTACTAATTGCCTGGAGCTTCAGCGGAAGGACCGAGCAAGCTTTGGAGACATTCCGCCAGTTTGTCCATGCCGGCGGCTTTATCAACCATGGCATCGACGTTATCCAGGGAAGTGAAGGCCTTGTTCACGGCCTCGCTATACATCGTGAACAAAACGATGCGCACGCTCGGCATCATGTCCTTTAGAACAGATGCCGCGGTGATGCCGTTCGTCCGAGGCATCGCCAGGTCCAGAAGAACCAACTCGGGCTCAAGTTCGCGGGCCTTTTCGATAGCGTCTTGGCCATCGACGGCCTCACCGCAAACGTGAAAATTTCTTTCGGCTAGATAATTGTGAACGGCTTGGCGAACGCTGCGGCTATCATCTGCGATCAGGATTCCTTGGGACATTATCGCCTCCCCGCTGGACATCGGCCGCCTCCTTGACCCTCGAAACAGTAGCAATGATTTCAGGAGGTGGATATAAGGTGTTTGCCGTAGTGCCGAGAATCGATTCGATCACTCACTGGGCGGCGCCGATGCATGCTGGTTAGGTGACCTCAGCCCACTCTTCGGATTGGTCGGCCTCGATGATTTCTTCGCGTGAGCGAATAAAGTATTCTCCCGGCGAACTCTGAACCAAGCGTGCCATTTGTTCATTCGCGTCGGATAGACCTTGCGCTCCTGTTACCCACACAGGACCTTCAGGGAGTAGTTTGAAGATATCAAAGATGGAATCCATGGTGGCCTCCCCAATCTGACGAGCACTTCCGGTTCCACAAGCCTGCTTAAGGAGTTAAACGAGGGAAATCAAGGAGTTGGCGCCCTGGGAAGCGACCTGGAGAGGTCGATCACGGCGGGGATCGGGTAGTTTTTGGTCGAGCGGAGTGCCGTCTGGCGTACCAGCACTAGCCTCGGGTGAAGCTCGACCTATGAGCTATTCAGAGTGCCTTATCGGTCGAGGATCCAGTAGGCGGGCTTTTCCAGGAACTGGAACTCACACGCGTGTCCGGGCGTTTCTGATGCGTGCACGCGAATCAGTCGTGCCCTTCCGATCGATTCCTGTTTCGTCGCGAGATAAACTTCGACCACGGCGCCGACCTTAAGATTGACCTGCAATCCACACGAGAAGCCATTTGCCGCCACGCTCTCGGTTACGGCAAGCAAGTCAAACGGGGCTTGCGTGTGATCGACGCCGCGAAGTTTTAGAGTGGTTTTGAGGCGAACACGCGGCTCACCTTGCACGGCCCGATGGTTATCTTGAATGACGTCCGCCAGCGCCCCCCCTAGTTTGGCGAAGTCAACGGGCTTGGAAAAGAAGCCTTTTGCGCCGAGGTTTTGGCAAAAATCCTTGTAACGCGAGACGGATTCTCCAGAAACGATGAGAATGGGAATCCGCTGCGTGAAGCTCAAGGACGAGAGTGTTTGGCAGACTTCGAAACCGGAATGTCTCGGCATCATGAGGTCCAGCAGAATCGCGTGGGGCTTTTGTTGTAGCGCCAGCGTGATTCCCTCTTCGGGATCAGGCGTATCGGTAATTTCGTAAGAGCACTCCAGACGGCGGCGAAGGAGTTTCCTCATGGAGTCATCGTCATCGACGATCAGCAGCCGGGGCATGGCCCCCTTTCGCATTTCGGCAGGCGCCGGATTGTCAGTTCCCTTCTCGCGTGGACGCTCTTGCCGGGCTCCTGTGTCGGGCAGGCCGGGCGCAGGAGCGACGCCGGACTGTACTTTGAGGAATACCGCAGCCATATCGTCGCTCTGTTGCCCTTCCGTGAACTGTGCGATCGTGTCAAAGACAGAACGAAGGAAGAGGTCGGGTGCGTTGTAGTCGAGCTTGGCGCAGAGATTGGTCAGGCGCGACATTCCGAAAGGTTCGCCATATTTATTGCGGGCCTCGGAGAGTCCGTCGGTGGCAAACAAGATTGCGTCTCCCGAAGCGAGTTGAAAAGTGGCTTGCGTGTAACTCGCAAACTCGAAGAGGCCTGACGGCAGGCCACCATCGCCAATCGGGCAGCAGCCGTTTGCTGAAAGATGCAGTGGTAACGGAAGTCCGGCGTTCGCTAAACGGAGTTCGAGGGTCGCGGAATCGAAAATCGCGTATTGACTGGCACAATATCGAGACGGAACGGGCCGAACCAGCAAGCGCTTGTTAAACAGGCTCAGAACGGCAGCCGGCTCAACGCCCGTCTTGTGAATCGAACGAAGTGCGCCCACCGCGAGCGCTGCGTACATGGCGGCGGGCAGCCCTTTGCCCGTCACATCGCCCATATAGATTCCGAGCTTCCCGTCGGCGAGGCAAAAATAGTCGAGGAAATCGCCGCCGACCTCTGTGAATGCTCGCAAGAGATAAGTAATCTCGAAATTTGGGCCTAGGAGAGGTTCCCGCGGAAGAAGCGTCTTTTGGATTAGACAGGCTTCGCTCGTAACGAGTTCGGACACACCTGATTGCTCGGTGATGATCGGCATGCGAACGGCGATACAGCAGGGCGGAGGGGACTCTCTTCGCGTCAGAAGCGCGCGATTAACTTATTTTAGTTGGCTTTCGCTTGTTGGATGCTCGTTTGCGGGAACTCAGGCGCGAATTAGTAAAGGCTTGCGAGAGACTCTCTCACATTTGGCAGCGGCCATAATTGCCGGCGACGCTTCAGCGATGGGAGTCATTGTCCCAGGAGCGGCGGGCGGTTATAGTCTGTGCCACTGCCACGGAGGTTCCCATGCCTAGAGTCTGGTTGGTCTTCAGACGTCCCGCGTTTGTGCGACGAAACATGAAGGCTCTGATCCGTTTGCTGGCGTTTCTGACTCTGGCTTCGCCGGCATTCGCCGCACATTCGTTCCGCGTGGAGGATATGCAAAAGCTGTCG
Source organism: Candidatus Acidiferrales bacterium (assembly GCA_036520875.1). GTDB lineage: Bacteria > Acidobacteriota > Terriglobia > Acidiferrales > UBA7541 > Palsa-295. The sequence continues at coordinate 12,204 of DATDIT010000010.1, read as the reverse complement.
CGCGTCGGCGGACCAAAAGTGTCGCCGGACGGGAGATGGGTTGCGTTTACGGTAACGCGCAGCGATGTGGCGAAAAATAAAACCATCACAAACATCTGGATGGTGGCCGCTGCGGGTGACAAGCCGCGACAGATGACTTTCGCGGAGCAGGGATCGAACAGCAACCTTCATTGGTCGCCGGATGGCCGCTCCCTATACTTCCTCAGCACGCGGGTTGACAACAAGGCACAGATTTTCCGCCTGCCAGTTACAGGCGGCGAGGCAGAACAGATCACGAAGATTCCCACGGGCGTCGACGATTACGTGCTATCTCCGGATGGAAAGACGATCGCAATCGAGGCGAAAGTGTTCCCTTCCTGTGCGGACATGGCTTGCAACGAGAAAATGGCCAAGGAGCGAGCGGAGAATCCGGTGAAGGTGCGCGTGATTACGGAAATACCGTTCCGGAGATGGGACACCTGGGTCGACGGCCTGCGCAACCACATTTTCGTGATGCCGGCTGATGGCGGCGAGGCAAAGGATCTTACGCCCGGCGATGTGGATTCACCGACCTGGCAGGAAGAAGGCAGCGAGGAAGTTGCGTTTTCTCCCGACAGCCGTGAAATTTGTTTTTCGCGCTACGTCGAAAACGAAGCGCTAACGGGAAACAGCGACCTCTTTGTGATGCCGGCGACTGGCGGCGCTCCGAAACCGATCACAACGAACAAATCCACCGACCGAACGCCGCTGTATTCGCCGAATGGACGCTATATCGCCTACAGCGCCACGCTGCGGCCGATGCAGGAAACGGATTTGGTGCGGGTGTTTCTCTACGATCGGAAGACCGGAGAACACAAGAATATATTCGAAGCTTCGGATCGCTCCGTCGATTCGTACGTCTGGTCGCCGGACAGCACCGCCCTCTATGTGACTTTCGAAGACAAGGGATCAGAGCCGATTGAACGACTCGATATCGCCACGATGAGGCTGACGCCGCTGATCACTTCCGGCAGCTCGAGCGATGCGGACATTTCGAAAGACGGTGCGTTTCTGGTCTTTTCCAAAATGGACTTTTCGCATCCTGCGGATTTGTTTCGGCTGAATCTTCCGGCGGCGGCCGGCGCGGCGCCCTCGCAGCTGACGCAGATGAACGCAGACATCGTAAAGGACATCGAATGGGGCGAGGTCTCCAGCTTCACCTTCCCTGGATGGAACGGCGAACCCGTGCAAGCGTTTGAGATCAAGCCTCCCCAGTTCGACGCGAAGAAAAAATATCCATTGCTGCTGATTATGCACGGCGGACCGGAAAACGCCTGGGACGATCTCTTTCACTATCGGTGGAATCCACAATTATTTGCGGCGGATGGTTACGTGGTGATCGCTCCGAATTTTCATGGCTCATCGGGCTTCGGCCTAAAATTTATGGACTCGATCAAAGGGCAATGGGGCGGAGCGCCGTACGAAGATCAAATGAAAGCGGTGGATACTGCGCTCAGCTGGCCATATGTGGATACCACGCGAATTGCCGCGGCGGGAGCGAGCTACGGCGGTTACATGGCGAATTGGGTGGAGGGACACACGGATCGCTTCCGAGCTATCGTTTCCCACGACGGTCTGTACGACCTTTCGACCATGCTGTATTCGTCGGATCTTGTCGGCGGTACGATGCAGGAGTTCAAAGGCACGCCGTGGGAGAATCCGCAGGCTTTGATCGAACAAGCGCCCGCTACGTACGCAAAGAATTTCAAGACACCGATGTTGATTGTGCATGGCGGCCACGACTATCGCGTTCCGCAGAGCCAGGGGTTCGCGATGTTTCAGGTGCTTCAGGCCGAACACGTTCCGTCTAAGCTGCTCTACTTCGAGGACGAGAATCACTGGGTGCTCAAGCCGGCCGATGACATCCTGTGGTACCACACGGTTTTGGATTGGCTGGATCAATGGGTGAAGCCGGACCGAGCGGAGTATGAAAAACGGCTAAAAAGGGCATCCGCGGAAACAAGCGCGGGAGAACACCCGTAGGCGGAGTTCACGATGGCGTGGGCGCTCCGGGCTTGGGTAGGAGCGAAGAAATCGTGAGAAGAGTTATTGAGACCGGATTGCTGATTGTGCTCGCGGCGCCAACCGTGGCAAGAGCGCAGAGCGCGATCAACGGAACGTGGAAGCTTGACGTTGGCGCTCTTCCCTTCTCCACACAAACGAATGTGTGGATCTTGCAGGGAGGAAGATATCAGTGCAAGTCGTGTACGCCACCGATTGACGCGAAAGCGGACGGTAGCGACCAACCTACGCCCGGCCAGTCGTACGACACGATCAGCGTACGGATTTTGAACGATCATTCGATCCGGCTAATCGAGAAGAAAAACGGACAAATTGATAGCGATGAGAAGTTCACAGTTTCCTCGAATGGAAACACGTGCACAGACGAATTCGCGAGTTGGAAAGCGACCATGATTCGAGTGGCGAAGGGGCCGGCCGGGTCGCATGCGCTTTCCGGCTCGTGGCGATCTGTGAAGGTGGAGAGCATGTCGGATGCTGGTCTGCTGATTTCCTACAAGCTGGAGGGCGACACGTTAACCATGAGCCGGCCCACGGGCCTGGGATATAAGGCGAAGCTGGACGGAACCGTCGCCCTCTACGAGGGGGATCCCGAGAAACATCGCGTGTCGGTGAGGCGAGTGGATGCGAACACGTTCGAGGAAACTGACGAACTAAATGGAAAGCCGACAGGCGTCATGCGAATAACGGTGGCCGCCGACGGAAAGTCGATGACCATCGTGGCCAGGGATATCGAAGCCGGGACTAGCAGCCAAGTTACGGCCACGAAACAGCACTGACGCGGACGATGTGGGATCACATCCGCGTGACCACCCTTCGGGAACGGTCACTAGAAGTGCCGCTACGCAGTCGGTGACCGCTTTGGCTAGCGGCCTTGCGCTACCATTCTCGGATTTGTGGACCAGATTACTTTTCCCGTCGGGCCGTACAATTCAAGAATGGGATTGCCATCTTTTGTGCTGAACTCGCCCTTGGTTACTCCGTTCGTGTCGGTAAGGACAAAGGCCCCGGCTTCAATCAGGTTGGCACGCTGCGTGGGGTGCCATTCCTGCGCACGAACGCCGATCGCCACAAACGCGCCCAGGGCGAGTGCCGCCAGCACGCCGGCGATTTTCCAGAAACGGTTTTGTCTTTCGAGTTTTGCGACGCGGTTCGCTAACAACTGCAATTCCGTGGCCGAGGTGTCCATGGCTTTCCTCCTTATGGCTAATTGGCTTCTGCTCCCGAAAACTTAAGACGCATCGTACGCGCAAAAGGAAGCCCGGGCGTTTCGCGTCGCTGGGAACGGGCCGCTGTGGCATCATGGCGGCGATTCGAAGGCGAGGTGAAGGATGAGCACGTACGTACTGGTTCACGGAGCGTGGCATGGCAGCTGGTGTTGGAAGCACGTTCGCAAGGCCCTGCAAGGGCTGGGACATGAAGTTTTCACGCCAACGTTGACAGGCCTCGGAGAGCGATCGCACCTCCTCTCGCCGCAGGTCAATCTCGAAACGCACATCAATGATGTCGTGAACCTGATTCGCTGGGAGGAGCTTACGAGTGTGGTGCTGTGCGGCCACTCGTACGGCGGTGCGGTGATCAGCGGAGTGGCGGACCGCCTCCCGGACCGGATCGGTGCGCTGGTTTATCTGGATGCGTTCCTGCTCGACGACGGCCGAAGCGTGCACGATGAGGTGCCGCCCGGCCAGAGAAACATGCAACTGGAGGGCGCGAGAGTCCACGGCGAGGGCTGGAAGGTGCCGCCCATCCCTGCTGCGGGGTTCAACGTCAACGCCCAAGATGCCGCGTGGGTGGACCGTCAGTGCACCATGCAGCCTTTAGCAGCTTTCCAGCAACCGCTGCGGCTAAGCGGAAAAATGGGCGCTGTGAAGGACGTTACGTTCGTGCTGGCGACCGGATACGGCGAATCGCCGTTCATGCCATCCTACGAGCGGGCGAAAGCCAAGGATTGGAAGACGCTTAGCCTAGCGTGCGGCCACGACGCGATGCTTGATATGCCTGAAGAACTCACGACAACTCTGCTGAATGCCACGCCACGCAGCACGGCTTCAGCCGCGTAGTTCTCCTAGGGTTGTCGAACCCGGGCGACGTCGCGCAGACGGGCGTCGCCGAGACGCATGAGCAGCCAGGTTTTGTCCAGGCGGGCGCCGAGACGACGATAAAACTTCATTGCCGGGGTGTTCCAGTAGAGGACGTTCCAAGCCATCTGGCTGCACTTTTTTCGGATCGCAACTCGTGCCAAAGCGGATATCAGCGCCTTGCCCGCGCTTTTGCCGCGATGGTCCGGCAGGACGAAGAGGTCTTCGATGAAAAGGATGGGGCGGCACGCGAACGTCGAATAAGTGAAGTAATAGAGTGCGAAACCGATGGGGCGCTCCGCTTGCGTACAGATCAGGGTTTCGAAATAGCGGCGGCGGCCGAAGCCGTGGCGGCGGAATCGTTTTGCGTGGGCGTGATACTCGCCGAGCAAGCGCTCGTACTTCGCAAGGCCACGGACCAACCTTAGGATTACGGGTGTATCGCGCGAGGCGCCGTGGCGGATGCGCAGCGGTGCTTGCTCTTGCCGACTCTTGAAGGGAGTTACTGACAGTCTTCTAGACGAAGGCTGACTTCGCCGCGTAGCCGGATTCCCCACTAGACTACTGGCGGCCGTCGTCCCTTTCGTCATCGGGGGAGTATAAGGCAATTTCTTGAAACACGGCAGGAGTCTCCCGTATTGACAGGATTATCCGGTGGGGCAAGATGAAACTACAGTGAGCGAGCCGTCTGCAGACTGCTGGCTCGAAGCGCGGGGACACGGGGCCGATGAGCCGGGCCGCGACCTCGGGAGAAGCGTAACGCACACAAAAAGCATTGGCCGCGCCATCTGGCGCGCGCGAACATGGGTTGGCGTTTTGTCGGTGCTGATCGCGTGCAGCGCGGCCCGTGCGCAGGATCAGCCGCCATCTCCTCCAAAGCAGCAATCGCCCCCTGCACAGCAAAGCCCGCCGGTAGTGGTTTCCATTGAACAGGAACAAACTCAGGAAAATCCCAACGCGCCGTGCATTCAGCCGCCGCCCGTCGTGCGCTGGCAGGATTATCAGGGACCCTTCGCAAAAGTGGTGGGCGCCTTTGGCCGGAAGTTGGAACGCAAGTCGGCCGTACCACCGCACTACAAGCCCGGAGCGAAGCTGTGCACGCTGGAAATCAAAGACAAATTCCGGCTCTTCGTTGACGACACGATCGACCCGATTACCTTCTTGAACGCGGCGTTCAACGCGGGACTTGGGCAGGCGCAGAATAGCGACCCTTCGTTTGGGCAAGGGGCTGAGGGCTACGGCAGACGATTTGGCGTGAATATGATTGATCAGGCGCAGTCCGAATTTTTCAAGGACTTCGCCTATCCCACGATATTTTTTGAAGATCCTCGCTACTACCGTCTTGGCCAGGGCTCGACCGAAAGACGACTTCTGCATGCGCTGGCACACGCGGTGGTCGCGCACCACGAGGACGGCACGCCGATGCCTAATTATTCCGAATGGCTGGGAACGGCCAGCGCCGTTGCGCTGAGCAATGCATATCACCCGGATAACCGCAGAGGGTTTGGTCCGAGTGCGGAGAACGTCGTGGTTGCCGTGTCGGAAGACGCCGGCTTCGACGTGCTCCGTGAATTTTGGCCCGAGATCGCACGCAAGTTCAAGCTTCCCTTCCGAGGCGAAGATGGAGGGAGCAAGTCCGGTGCGGCTTCAGACAAATAGGGAATGATGCGAGCGTCGCAACAACGAAATACAATCGACTGGCGGCTGTGGTAGAGACACAATACTGATTCTCGCCTGTTAGCACTCGGGCACGCGGGCGCGGCCGTTGGTTGAGGGCATGGCGCGGATGTGGCACATTCAAAGCGTGCTTCCCGCTCCGATCATCGGCATATTTGTGTTCATCTTCGGGCTGGTGATTGGCAGCTTCCTGAACGTTTGCATCATCCGTATTCCGCAGCGAAAGTCAATTGTGATGCCGGCGTCGGCGTGCGCGAAATGCGGCGTGCCCATCCGTCCATACGACAACATTCCAGTATTGAGCTGGCTTTTGCTCGGCAGGAAATGCCGCGCATGCAAGGCGGAAATTTCAGGGATGTATCCCCTGGTGGAACTGCTGACAGCGCTATTATTTGTCGGATGCTATATGGCATTCGGGTTGACCGCCGAAGCGCTCAAGTGGGCCATATTTTCGGCGTTAGTGATCGTGCTCGTGTTCACAGATCTGCGCGAGAGGATTTTGCCGGATGTGGTGAACTACACGGGATTCGCCCTCGGGCTGGCGCTCAGCTTTCTTACGCTGCCGACGGACGGGACTGCGCTGTGGTTGGCAAATCGAATATTCGACTTCCCTCCCCCGGCGCCGATGATTTCATTCCTGGACGCGCTGCTGGGTGCGGCTCTCGGCGGCGGCCTCTTGTGGCTCGTCTCGGAAGCATATTTTCGATTGCGCGGGCGCGAAGGGATGGGCCTGGGAGACGTGAAGATGATGCTCATGGTCGGCGCGTTTTTGGGGCCGAAGCGGACGCTACTCACGATTTTTGCCGGCTCGCTGCTCGGCAGTATTCTGGGGCTCGCGTTCATGGCTGCGCGGCGGAAGGATTCCAACTACGAATTGCCCTTTGGGACATTCTTAGGAATGGCCGCGCTACTGGTGGTGTTCTTCGGGACGCCGGTGGTGAGCTGGTATCAGTCGATCCTCTTAGGACGATGATGAGCGAACGCGGTAACGAAGGATGAACGCAATAACCTCCGTGCATCACTCAACCATGCCGACGGCAGGCTTGGTGTATGCGGCCGCGACGTTGGCGGTCTTGGTCGTCGCACTGATTGTGCTGCTTATCATAGCGCGGAAATTCCTGCGCAAGCCGGGTGTCGCACCCGAAGCGGATTGGACAAAACCCAAAGGGGACGTGGAGAATGCGTCGGCGTTCATGACCGCTTCGATGCAGGGCGTGATCGAGAAGCTGCGCGCGCAGGAAAAGGAACTCGCGCGACTGCACATGCTGGCGCAAGAACGCGCGCAGGAGTCGGAGCGGCTCACCGAAGAAGTGACGCGGCACATGCCGACCGGCATGCTGCTCGTCAGCGCGACGGGCGCCATCAGCTCGACGAATCCGGCCGCCGAAGACGCGCTCGGGCGCCGGCCGGTCCGATACCGGTCGTACAAAGAAATTCTCGGTGACGATTCGGGGTTGGCGCAGATGCTGACCGCCTGCCTGCGCGACGGGAAGACCTTTCAACGTGGCGAGGTGGAACATCTCACCAATGACGGCGAAGTCCGGCGCTTGGGCGTGACTATTTCCCCGATTTACCGACCCGCGCACGCGGCCGTGCGGTCCCGTCTGCTAGGTCCGGCGGAGCATCCCGAGATGAAGGTGAGCGGCGCTTTGTGCCTCATGAGCGATTTAACCGAGCTGACCGCGCTGCAAAAGCAGATCCGCTGGAAGGAAAATTTGGCGGCGCTCGGCGAAATGTCCGCAGGTATCGCGCACGAATTCAAAAACGCCTTGGCGACGATTTCCGGTTACGCGCAGATGATTCGCAGCGAGTCCGCGCCCAGTGAAACGCGCGATTCAGCCGAGCGCATTCTTGACCAGACGCGCGCCCTCACGCACGTAGTCACAGAATTCCTGCGTTTCGCGAAACCCCTGGAAATCTGTTATGAGACAGTGGCGATGCAGCCGATGGTGGAACGCGTGGTCGAGGAATTGCGCGAGTCGCAGCCCGCGTGCGACGTGATTTGCGAGGGCGTGTACGTGGAGCTGCCGGGCGACGAAGCATTGCTTCGGCAGGCACTTGTGAATTTGACGCGCAACGCCGCTGAAGCTACTCGGGATAGTGCGACGCGCGGGCGCGTTACGATTTCGGGGACTGTCGAGGAGTTGGGCGGTCGCAAATGGCAGCGAATTTGCGTGGGTGACAATGGTCCCGGCATTCCCGAAAACGAGCTGCCGAAAATCTTTTTGCCGTTTTTCACCACCAAATCCGAAGGCACCGGCCTGGGGCTCGCGGTAGTCCAAAAGGTGGCCCTGCAGCACGGCGGCAGCATCGAAGCGCGCAACGCTCCCGCCGGAGGTGCTGAATTTCTGTTGTGGTTACCTTTGCGGCAGGTGTCTTCGCCATCGCTCTTCCCCTCCCCGGCGGGCCGCATCTAAACTGATTGAGTAAATATTGGATAAGAGGCGGCATCGCAAGGAGGCGTAGCCATGCGCACATTAGCGCAGTTAATTGCAGTGGCGATCATGCTGGCATTCGCGGGTAGCGGACAGGCCCAGCAAGCCGCACCGGATAATTCTGCACCGGCCAAGCCTCCAGCGGCAACGTCGGGGCAGTCTTCCACAGCGCCGTCAGCGCCGGCGCAGGATTCGCTTGCCGAGGCAGCGCGTAAGGCGCGCGAGCGACGCAAGGAAGAGTCCAAAACCCCTCGGGTATTCACAAACGAGAATATTCCCACCTCGGGCGGCATCTCGTCCGTCGGTGCGCCCGCCGAATCTGCCGAAGGCACGGAGACTGGCAAGCCTGCCACGTCTTCCGGGAGCGGCGAGCAATTCTGGCGCGACAAGTTCGCCGCCTTGCGGCACAAGCTCGAACAGGACAAAGAAAATGTCGATGTATCACAGCGCGAACTGGGCACGCTGAGCACTCAATTCTATAGCGACCCCAACCAGGAGATGCAACAGCAGCTGACCCGCAGTGATATCAACAAAAAAACCGCCGAAATCGACAAAGCCAAAGCTCAGGTTGACGCCGACCAGCAGGCCATTTCCGACGCCGAAGAAGACCTGCGCAAATCCGGCGGCGATCCGGGCTGGGCACGCTAGCCCTTGCGCGAATGGAACCCGTTCTCCTTGTCGAAGACAAGACCGAGCTTCGAGCCATGCTCCGCAAGGCGCTTGAGCGCTGGGGCTATGCCATCGATGAAGCGCCCGACGGCAATTCCGCGATCGACAAAGTCCGCACCCGCCGCTATCAAATGGTCCTCTCCGATTTAAAACTCCCCGGACATTCTGGAATCGACGTCCTGCGCGAGGCCCGCCGCGCCGAGCCCACCTTGCCCGTGATTCTTGTCACCGCATATGGATCGGTCGACGAAGCCGTGACCGCCATGAAAGAGGGCGCGTTTGATTTCATCCAGAAGCCCGTGGATCTTGATCACCTGCACCTTTTGCTCGATCGCGCCGCGCAACAGCAGGAACTCCTGCGCGAAAACTTGCTCCTCCGCGAGGAATATTCTGTCCGATACGGATTCCCGCGCATCGTGGCCGAGCATCCAGCCATGAAAGAGGCTAGCCAGATGACCCAGCGCGTGGCCGCCACCGATTCCACCGTTCTTCTGCTTGGTGAAAGCGGCACTGGAAAGGAACTCTTCGCCCGCGCCATTCATCATCTCAGCCCGCGCGTCGAGCAGCCTTTTGTCGCGCTGAATTGTGCCGCGATTCCGGAGGGGCTGGTCGAAAACGAACTTTTCGGCCATGAGCGCGGTGCGTATACCGGTGCCGGCGCGCGAAAAATGGGCAAGCTCGAACTCGCCCACCGCGGCACTCTGTTCCTCGACGAAATCGGCGAGCTTCCTCTAGCCATTCAAAGCAAGCTGCTGCGCGTGCTCGAGGAGCGCAGATTCGAGCGCGTCGGTGGAACCCAGGCAATCGAAGCCCACGTGCGCATCGTCACCGCCACGAACAAAGACCTTCAACGCGCCGTAGCCGAAAAGTCCTTCCGCGAGGATCTTTATTTCAGAATTTCGGCCGTGCCCATCACCATTCCGCCGCTCCGCGAGCGTGGAGATGACGTCGTCCTGCTAGCCGAGCATTTCCTCGAGCGCTTCCGGCGCGAATTTCGCAAGCCCTCTCTCGAATTGACGCCCGATGCCCGCGCCCGCCTGCGCAGCTACGCGTGGCCGGGCAACGTCCGCGAATTGCAGAACGCTATAGAGCGCGCAGCCATCCTGGCAAACGGCTCGGAGATCGATACCATCGCGCTGCAGCTACCTTCCCCCAAGCCGGCGCCTGAGGAATTGCCCGACGGCATGCTGGAAGACCAATTTTTATGGGATGGGCCGCTCGACGAAGTGGCGCAGCGCGCGGTCGCGCACGTCGAGCGATTCAAGATTCAGAATGCCCTGCGCGAATCCAAGTGGAACAAAACGCGCGCCGCGGAAAAACTCGGCGTCTCCTATAAAACCCTGCTAACGAAAATCCGCTCCCTCGGCCTCGTAAATTAAGCCATGCTTATTTCCATTCGCCCGTGGTAGGCGGTGTCATTCCGAGCGGAATGTCCCGCGCCTTTTCCTTTGCGCGAAGCGCCGGGACACCAGGAAGGGCTCCCGGGTCGACGGTTAGCCGAGCCCGGGAGATCCGTCGAGGAATCTCTCTTCCCCGCCGTTCCAGCCTCTAATCTCCAGCCTCTAGCCTCCAGAACGTCCTCCTGAGCGGAGTTCGCGCGCGTCGTTGTTATTCCCACCGTCTGTGCGGGCGCGCGAACGCAGTCGAAGGATCTCTCTTCGGTGTCCCCAGCAACTCCCGTTAACCATCACCCAACAATTGCATAAACACTTCATTGGAAACCGTCAGCCTGTCGGGGACGAGCCTAACGCGCGTTCCCTCCACTTCCAAAAAGCCAAGCGCCTGCAATCGCTCGATATTCTCACGCACCGCCGCAATTCTCTTCGGAAGTTCCGGCTCCCACTCGCGCTCGATCCGCGCAAAATCAATTCCCTCGAGCAGCCGCAAGCCCACAAACAACTCCTCATCCAGCGCTTGCAGCGGCGTAAGCGTCTCAAACTGCTCCCGCGGTGAACTTCCCTGCTCGATGCACGCCATATAGCGCTGCGACTCATGCGCATTCGCCCAGCGCGTCATCCCATCGAACGAATGCGCGCCCGCGCCAAGTCCGTAATAAGGCTCGCGCCGCCAGTATTTCAAGTTGTGCCGCGACTCACGCCCGGGCAGGCCCCAGTTTGAAATTTCGTAGTGTCTGTAGCCGGCCTCATTCAGCCGCAGCCGCGCCGATTCGTAGAAATCGGCAATCGTGTCGTCATCGGGAATTGCGCCCGCGCTATAGCGGCTTCCTCCCGCCAGCGATTCCCTGCCCAGGCGGCTGTCCTTATCAATTTCGAGCATGTACACCGACGCGTGCTCGGGACGAGTCTGCAAAAGCTCGCTCACTGACTTTTCCCATGAGTCGCGCGTCTGATGCGGCAGGCCGGCAATCAGGTCCATGCTGATATTGCTAAAGCCCTCACCGCGCAGAGATTCCACCGCCTGAAAAATGTCCGCGCGACGATGCATGCGCCCCGCTGCTTGAAGCTCGCGATCATCAAACGACTGCGCGCCCAAGCTTATGCGATTGAATCCAGCCGCGATCCACGCGCGCGCCTTTTCAGGGGTAATCGTTTCCGGATCGGCTTCCAAAGTAACTTCCAGCGGCTCCGGCTGCGATTCCATGCGATAGCTGCCGCGAAGCGCGTCGAGCATCTTCGCAAGGGCGCCCGCTTCGAGCAGGCTCGGCGTCCCGCCGCCAACGTAAACCGTATCCGCGATTTCAGGAGTGGGCGAAGCCGTCACCGCAATCTCGCGGCATATCGCTTCTGCATACGGCTGATACCTGTCGCGCGAAACCACGCCCGTATGAAAATTGCAGTACGTGCACTTCGTCTGGCAGAAAGGAACTTGGATGTAAACGCCGAGGCTCATCAGAAATTACAAATTTAGCACGCCGCTCACTCCTGCGATACACTCGCTCGTGCCATCACTCCGAGAGACAAAAATGGGTAAGGGACGCCTCGAAGCCTTCACCGACGGAGTCATCGCCATCGTCATCACCATCATGGTGTTGGAACTAAAGGTGCCGTCGGGTTCCGGCTTTTCCTCTCTGGCGGCTGGCCTTCCCGTATTTCTCGCGTACGCGCTCAGCTTCGCGAATGTCGGCATCTTCTGGAATAACCATCACCACATGCTTCACGCCACGGATCGCATCAACGGAACGGTACTTTGGGCCAATCTGTTGATGCTCTTCTGGATCTCGCTGGTTCCCTTCGCCATTCGTTGGATGGACGAGGCCCATTTTGCCGCTGTGCCAACAGCGCTTTACGGAGTGGTTCTAGCGCTGACCTCGATTTCTTACATTTCGCTCGAGCGCGCCATCATCGCCT
>DATDIT010000009.1:0-12987 GCA_036520875.1 Candidatus Acidiferrales bacterium | reverse complement strand
GCATCCACAGGAAAACACGCAGATGATCCGGACCACCTTATTTCCTGGGTCATCGCACCGGTCAATCGAGCATAGAACCGAGCGTAGAACGGCCAGCTCTCAGGAGTTCCGATGAAAGTTCCGCCAGGCGTAAGTCCACAGGACTTTTCCGACGCCCTCAAGCAGTTTGAAGATATTGTGGGCGAAGACTGGGTTTTTACCAGCGATGCGGATGTGGCCATGTATCGCGATGCGTATTCGCCCTTCTATGGCGAAGAAGACGAGCTGGTGGCGTCGGCTGCGGTGGCGCCGGATAACGTTGAGGACGTGCAAAAGATCGTGAAAGTGGCGAACACTTACAAAATTCCAATCTACGCCATTTCCACGGGCAAAAATCTCGGATACGGCGGGTCCGCGCCGGCGTATTCCGGCAGCGTGGTCCTCGATCTGAAGCGCATGAATCGCATTCTGGAAGTAAATGAAAAGAGTGCGTATGCGCTGGTCGAGCCGGGCGTCAGCTATTTCGATTTGTACCGCTACATTCAGGAAAAGGGATTGAAGCTTTGGGTGGACGTGCCCGATCCGGGCTGGGGCAGCCCCGTGGGCAATTCGCTCGACCGCGGCGGCGGTTATTTGTACAAGGAATATCGCAATCACTTCGATTCGCACTGCGGAATGGAAATTGTGCTGGCCAATGGCGAGCTGCTGCGAACCGGCATGGGCGCCATGCCCGGGGCGAAAACGTGGCAGCAGTATAAGTCCGGCTTCGGTCCGTGGATTGACGGCATATTTTCGCAATCCAATTTCGGAGTGGTCACGAAAATGGGATTCTGGCTGCTTCCCGCGCCGGATTCCTATCTCGCCGGCACCGTCACCGTGCCGCGCTACAACGACATCACTCCGCTCATTGAAATTATGGATTATCTCGAGAATACTGGCGCCACACAGGGAATGCCCTTCCTGGGCAGCCCTCTGCTTGCGCGCGGACCTCTCGGTCAAGGTGGCCCGGTGCCGGATCCGGAACTGACCGCTCTGCTTGCCGATCCCAACGGCCCCTCTCCCGAAGCGATGGATGCGTACGCCGAGAAGAAGGGCATTCACCACTGGAGTTGCACGTTGGGCTTTTACGGCGCACCCAAAGCCAACGAAGCCAACTGGGAATTTTCCAAGGAGAAATTTTCGGCCATTCCAGGAGCCCAATTCAAAGACAGCGGATCGATGAAGCTGCCCTTGACTTCCGAGCAGCAAGCGCATTTCAATCTGCCGGAGTTCGGCATCCCCAGCTTGCAAATGTTTTCGATCGGCGCGCGCTCGGCCGCAAATCCCACGCCCGGCGAGGGGCATATTTGGTTTTCGCCGATCATTCCCAGAAACGGCGAAGCTGTTTTCGAGGCCAATCGTGTGTTTCGCCAGGCCGCGAAGGACCTGGACCTGCCCGTTCCAGCCTTCAGTCTCCCAACTTGTTATTGGAATCGCGCCTTTATCTTCCTTTTCGGTTTCCCGATCACGCACGATATCGAAACCAACAAAAAGAATCGCGTCAAGTTCCAAAAGCTGGTGAAAATTGCCGCCGAGCACGGTTGGGGAGAATATCGCACCGCGCCCGCGCATCAAGCGGCGGTGATGGATACGTACTCTTTCAACAATCACGCGCTGCTACGCTTCCACGAAACGCTGAAAGACGCAGTCGATCCAAACGGCATATTGTCCGCAGGCCGATACGGCATTTGGCCGAAGCATCTCCGGGAGTCCAAGTCATGAAGACAGTGAGTGCCGGATTACTGGTGGGAATCGTACTGGTTTTCGTGGCGGGAGCGGGCAGCGCGCAAGAAGCGTCGAGGAGTTCGGCGTGGACTCGCACCACCCCGAAGAGCGAAGGCGAGCCGAAGGGTTACGTGCAATTCCAGGATTACTGCTCGATGTGCCATGGCGAAGGGCCGGGACAACCCGGCACCATGGCTCTGCAGGCAAAGTATAAGGGCGCGCAACCGGCGCTCCTTTCGCAGCGCACGGATTTGACGCCGCAATTGATCAAGCTCTACGTGCGCAACGGCACCTCGATCATGCCGATTTTTCGCAAGACCGAAATCAGCGACGCCGATTTGGACCTCATCGCGGATTACCTGACGCGGAATAACAAGAAATAGCATCGCGCAGCGATTCGAAGGGAAACGAGAGCCGGGAATGAGATTGCCGCCGGGCGTCAGCAGCCACGATTTTTCCAGCGCGCTCACTCAATTTGCAAATGCGGTGGGCAAAGAATGGGTGTTCACGTCCGACGATGACGTGAATACCTATCGCGATTCCTATTCTCCTTTCTGGCATGAACCTGAGGAACCCATTCCTTCCGCAGCCGTCGCGCCTGATGGCGTAGAGCAGGTCCAAGCAGTCGTCAAGATCGCCAACAATTTCAAAATTCCTTTGTGGATAATTTCCACTGGAAAGAATCTCGGATATGGCGGTTCAGCTCCGCTGCTGGGCGGAAGCATGGTCCTCGACCTGAAGCGCATGGACCGGATCATCGAGGTCAACGAGAAAAATCACTACGCGCTGGTCGAGCCCGGCGTCAGCTATTTCGATCTTTATCGCTACATTCAAGACAAAGGATTGAAAGTTCTTATCGATCCCGCCGATCCCGGCTGGGGAAGTTTGATCGGCAACGCGGTGGATCGCGGCGGCGGACGCACGCCGATGCGCGACCACTTCGACGCGCATTGCGGCATGGAAATTGTGTTGCCTGATGGCGAAGTGATGCGCACGGGCATGGGCGCGCTGCCGGACTCTAAAACTTGGCAGCAATACCGCTATGGTTTCGGCCCTTACGTCGATGGCCTCTTCTCGCAATCCAGCTTGGGCGTGGTGACCAAAATGGGTTTTTGGCTATTCCCGCAGCCCGAGGCGTACCTCACCGGCAGCGTAACGGTGATGAAACGCGACGATTTGATTCCGCTTGTTGCGGGGCTCGCGTACTTAATGAATTCCGGCATCGTCCTCGGCACCACCAGCGTGGCGAACCCGCTGGCGTTCGCGCGACGGGATCCCGCGCTCGCGGCGCTCTATGCCAAGCCGGGCGGCGCCTCCACCGAAGAACTGGAGCAATACGCGCAGGAGAAAAATCTGGGCTTCTGGAGCGTCGAGCTGCCGTTTTACGGCCCCGCGAAAGTGGTTGCGGCGCAGTGGGAATACGCGAAAGAGAAATTTTCCACGATTCCCGGCGTCAAGTTTACAGAAGGAACAATAAACCGCTTCCCGATCAAGCCCGACGAGTTGCCACAATTCAATTCGGTTGCCGTGGGCATTCCCAGCCTCTCCGTATTCGGCGTTGGATCGGCGCGCAGCGAAGGGCACATCTGGTTTTCACCGATCATTCCCATGACGGGCGAGGCTATCCTCGAAGCGCAGAAGGTGTTTACCGACGCTTACAAGGAACTGGGAATGTCCATGGGGCCTATGTTTTTTCTCGGGCCTTCGTCGAATTATCCGCGGTGCTTTCTGGTGCTTTTCGGTTTTCCGATCGAGCACGATATCGAGAAGAACCGCAAGAATCGCGAGAACTTCAAGAAGATTGTGCAAGTGGCGGCCGAACATGGCTGGGGAGAATACCGCACCCATACCGCTTTCATGGAAACCGTGGCGCAGACGTACTCGTTCAACAACCACGCGCTGCTGCGTTTTCATGAAACGGTGAAAGACGCCGTGGATCCCAACGGGATTCTGGCGCCCGGCAAGTGCGGCATTTGGCCCAAACATATGAGAAAGGCAAGGGCATGAAAAAAGCGAGAGCTGTGAGAGCCGCGTTGGTGCTTTTGTGCAGCATGAGTTTTGCGGCGGCCGCATTCGCAGGTCCGGATGATGCTCAGATCGAGAAAGGCCACCAGGTTTACAACAAGTGGTGTTTTCCCTGCCACGGCACGGGAGCCGGAAAGCCCGGCACCGCATCGCTCGCTGCCAGGGGACAGAAGCCGGCCGTGCTGGAGGAGCGAACCGATCTGACGCCTACCGTGATCAAGGCATTCGTTCGCCATGGCGTGCTTTTCATGCCTACATTTCGCAAGACGGAAATCAGCGACGCAGACTTGGACGCAATCGCAGCGTATCTGACGCGCAATAACAAGCCATAGGCCTATGAGAGTTCCACCCGGTGTGAGTCCGCGCGATTTTTCCGACGCGCTCAAGAAATTTGAGGAGACCATCGGCAAGGAGTGGGTGTTCACCTCCGACGACGACATCAACACTTATCGCGATTCCTACTCGCCTTTCTGGCACGAAAGCGAAGAGCCAATTCCATCCGCGGCTGTCGCGCCGGATAGCGTCGAGCAGGTGCAGCAGATTGTCCGAATCGCGGGCGCGCACAAAATTCCTCTCTGGACGATTTCCACCGGTAAAAATCTCGGCTACGGCGGCACCGCGCCGCTGCTGGGCGGTAGCGTGGTCCTCGACTTGAAGCGCATGAACCGCGTGATCGAGGTGAATGACAAAAATCACTACGCGCTGGTTGAGCCGGGCGTCAGTTATTTCGATCTGTACCATTACATTCACGACCGCGGCCTCAAGGTTTGGATCGATCCGCCCGATCCGGGCTGGGGCAGCCTGGTCGGCAATGCGCTCGAACGCGGCGGCGGCTACACGCCCATGCGCGACCACTTCGATTGCCACTGCGGCATGGAAGTGGTGCTCGCCAATGGCGAGCTCGTGCGCACGGGAATGGGCGCGCTTCCGAATTCCAAAACCTGGCAGCAATACAAATATGGATTCGGCCCTTATGTGGACGGCATTTTCTCGCAGTCCAATCTGGGTGTGGTTACGAAGATGGGTTTTTGGCTCTTACCCGAGCCCGAGGCTTTTCTTTCCGGCAACGTTGTGGTCGGCAAACACGACGATTTATTCGCGCTGGTGGAAATTTTTGCGAACTTGATGAATTCCGGAATCGTGCTAGCCACCACAACCGTGATAAGCCCGCTGGCATACGGGCCCGATCCGGAACTGGCCGCCCTTCGCGCGAGCGGCTCGACCAAAGATCTCGAGGACTATGCGGCGCGAAAGAAGATCGGCTATTGGAGCGTCAGCCTCCCGTTCTATGGCCCTGCCGATGTGGTGGCAGCGCAGTGGGCGTACGCAAAGCGGAAATTTTCGGTGATTCCGGAAGTCCGCTTCGAGGATCGCGCGTCGTATCGCTTTCCGCTGGATGACGAGCAATTGGCGAAAATCGTGAATCCCGTTCCTTTCGGCGTGCCCAGCCTGCAGACATTTTCGATTGGCGGCCCGCGCAGCCAGGGGCACATGTGGTTTTCGCCGATCATTCCGATGACCGGGGAAGCCGTTCTCGAAGCGCAGAAAGTTTTCGATCAAGTTGCCAAAGATTTAAGCCTCAATGGCGGCAGCGTGGGAGGATTTCCGGTCTGGAACTTTTTCGCGAGGGCTTTCGTGATCATTTATTTCTTCCCCATCGAGCACGACGTGGAAAAGAATCGCAAGAATCGCGAAGTTTTCAGGCGTCTGATAAAAACCGCGGCGGAACATGGCTGGGGCGAGTACCGCACACATACGGCTTTCATGGGCGATATCATGGATGCGTATTCGTTCAATAATCACTCGCTGCTGCGGCTGCATGAAACCATGAAGGACGCGCTCGATCCGAATGGCATCTTGTCTCCGGGAAAGAATGGCATATGGCCCAAGGGAATGAGGAAGGCGCGAGCATGAGCGCGAAGGAACTTCGATGAGACTTCCGCCGGGAGTAAGCGAGGCCGATTTCACCGCCGCGCTAAAGGAATTTGAAAGCGCGGTCGGCAGCGAATGGGTTTTCACCTCCGATGATGACGTCAATCTCTATCGCGACGCCTATTCGCCTTTCTGGCACGAAGAAGAAGACCGGGTCCCGTCCGCGGCGGTCGCGCCCGACAATGTCGAGCAGGTGCAGGCAGTTGTCCGAGTCGCCAACAAGCACAAGATTCCGCTGTGGACGATCTCAACCGGCAAGAATCTCGCGTACGGCGGGTCGGCGCCCGCGCTATCGGGCAGCGTGGTCCTCGATTTGAAGCGCATGAATCGGGTTCTGGAAGTGAATGACCAGAATCACTATGCGCTGGTCGAACCCGGCGTCAGCTACTTCGATCTCTACCGATATATTCAGGAGCACAAGCTTAAAGTGTGGATCGATCCTCCCGATCCGGGTTGGGGCAGTCCGATGGGCAATTCACTCGAACGCGGCGGCGGGCGCACTCCCATGCGCGACCATTTTGCGGCAGTGTGCGGAATCGAAGTCGTCCTAGCGAATGGCGAGATCATGCGCACCGGCATGGGCGCGATGCCGGGATCGAAGACCTGGCAGCAGTACAAGTATGGCTTCGGGCCTTATGTGGACGGGATGTTCTCGCAATCCAATTTTGGAGTCGTCACCAAGATGGGAGTCTGGCTGATGCCCGAGCCGGAAGCGTATCGGGAAGGCACCGTGATGGTGTCGCGCCACGATGATCTGATTCCGTTTGTCGAGACGCTCTCGTACCTGATGAATTCCGAGATTGTCCGCGGAACCATGCTGCTCGAAAGCCCGCTGCTGAATTACCGGGTGTCGCAAGGCGGCGGAGTGCTCGATTCGCCGGGCGGCCCTTCCGTCGCGGAAATGGAAAAAATCGGGCAGGAGAAGAATCTCCCCTATTGGAGCGCGGTACTGCACTTCTGGGGCCCGCAAAAGGTAATCGACGCGCAGTGGGAATACACGCAAGAGAAATTTTCGGAAATTCCTGGCGCTACTTTCAAGGATGGCCGCGCGTATCGCTTTCCGCTTGAACAGAAGTATAAAGATATGGAAGACACGCCCCTCGTCGCGCTCGGCATACCCAATTTGGCGATATTCGGCCTTATCCAGGGCACGTACGGGCACATGGATTTCTCGCCCATCATTCCGATGACCGGCGAAGCCGTGTTCGAAGTGCTGAAGGCGTTTGGTGAGGCCTATGCGGAAATGGGCGTGGCGCCCAAGAATCAATTTTTCGCGCTGCCGTGGTCGTTTTTCCCTCATTCATTCGTGCTGCTATTTGGTTTTCCGATCGAGCACAACGTCGAACAAAACCGGAAGAGCCGCGAAATGTTCGAGCGCCTGGTGCAAGTGGCCGCCGAGCACGGCTGGGGCGAATATCGCACGCACGTCGCATACATGGATACGGTCGCGAACGTATATTCGTACAACAATCACGCGCTACATCGTTTCCACGAAACTCTGAAAGATGCCGTGGATCCCAACGGAATCCTCTCGCCCGGCAAAAGCGGCATCTGGCCCAAACACCTTCGTAAGTCGCCGGCGTAAGAGCGCGAATCGCGCCGCGCTGACTTTCCCGAGTTTCATCTTTCACTGCCTTTCCTGGTAAGAATTTTGTGATAGGCCGCCCGTCGCGCGATAATTAAGCCAGCATATGGACACACTGAAAATGACGCAGACGCAAACAAGTTCATTCGCGCGCGACACGAGCTGGACGCAGCAAGTTCCGCTGAGCAAGCGATTGAACTGCATTGCAGCGGCCGAAGGCGTGTTTGCTCAGGCGGAACAGAAACTGGCGCAGGTCGAGAAGACCGGCCTCAACCGCGCGGAGATCCGCGTCGCGGCCTTTATGCCGCGGCTGCCGAACGTAGAAGTCGACCGCGGCTCCCGGCGTTACGCCAGCTATATGGGAAAGAAGTTCCGGGAGCACGGCCTCGACTTTCGCGTTGAGGAAGCGCAGACCGCCGACGCTCTTGAACTGCTGCTGATGGGCGCGCAAGTCAACGAAAAAATCTACGGGACATTTATCTTTTTCCCCGCGCCGTTCGGCAAAACTGAAGATTATTTTCTCCGGCGGGTGCGCCCGGAGAAAGATATCGAAGGGCTCACCGTCGAGAACACCGGCCGCATGGCGCTAAACATCAAGACAGTCGACGAAGAAGAGAAATACGAAGGCGTGGTGCCCTGCACCGCGAAAGCGATCCTCACTCTGCTGCACCAGCACGAGGAAATCAAGAACATGTTCCCGCGCGATTCACGGCAAAGCGGTCCCACGGTGGTGATCTGCAATAGTTCGCCGCGCATCGGCATTCCGCTGCAAAGCATGCTGATGCGGATCGGGGCCACGGCGCTCATGATCCATCCTCAGACCCGGCCGGAAGACCGGGAAGCTTATCTCAAAACTGCCGACATCATCGTGACGGCGTTCCCGGCGCAGTCTGAGGCGGACTTGGTGCGCGACGTGAAAGACGGCGCCGTGATCATCGACTGTTCCACTGAAGGAAACCTGCATCCGGACGTGCTGCACAAAGCCGCCTACCTATCCACGAACGACAACCATCTGGGGCAGATTACGACTGCGCTTGCACTCTACAACACCGCCTTGTGCGCCCTTTGGCAACGCGGGATGAACGCGTAGCCCACCGGTTCTGAATTACGCTGATGCCTTTCTCAGGTGTTTGGGCCAAATCCCGCTTTTGCCCGGAGCAAGAATCCCATTGGGATCGATCGCGTCCTTCACCGTCTCATGAAAGCGCAGCAGCGCGTGGTTGTTGTAGGAATATACGTTCATCACGTCTGACATGAACGCAACGTGCGTGCGGTATTCTCCCCAGCCATGCTCGCCGGCCACTTCCAGAAGCCGCTTGTAAACCTGCCGGCTTTTCCGGTTTTGCTCCACGTTCTTCTGGAGCAAAAAGATGAAGAGCAACACGAAGCATCTTGAGAAATAGCTCGTGGGAAATGCCCAAACCTGGTCTTTGGGTTCCACGCCGAGAGCCGTGTATGCCTGTCCAAACACTTTCAGCATTTCGAACACGGCTTCGCCGCTCATGGGAATGATCGGTGAGAAGCCGATGTGCCCTTGCGCGGCGGATCTCAGGATTCCGAATACCGATAGGCTGGGGATGCCGATCTCCGGCAAGTTCGTCACCTTTGCCTGCTGCTCCGCAGTCAATGGAAACGTGTACGATACGTCGTCCCTGAATTTCGCCCCCGGAATGGACGACAATTTTTCCTTAGCATACTCCCATTGCGCATCGATCACCTTGGCAGGCCCGTAGAAGCGCAGATCGGCGCTCCAGTACGCGAGATTTTTTTCCTGGCCGAGGCGATCCATCTCCGCGATCGAGGGGCCGCCCGGCACGTCGAGCATCGACTGACCCTGAGACGCGCGGTAATAGAGCAGAGGACTACCCAGCGCGATCATGGACTGCAGGATCTGCAGATTTTTCAGGCGCGCCACAATGTCCACCAACGGCACAAGATCGTCGTGCTTCGGCACCAGAACGGTTCCCGCCAGATACGCCTCCGGCTCGGGCATGAGCCACACGCCCATCTTCGTCACCACGCCGAAGTTCGATTGCGAGAAAATTCCGTCGATGTACGGACCAAAACCGTATTTGTATTGCTGCCAAGTCTTGGAATTCGGCAGCGCGCCCATGCCCGTGCGCATCAGGTCCCCATTCGCCAGCACGACTTCCATTCCGCACTCCGCGGCGAAGTGTTCGTGCATGGGGGTGCGCCCGCCTCCGCGGTCGAGCGTATTCCCAACCGGGCTGCCCCAGCCGGGATCGGGAGGATCGATCCAAACTTTGAGTTTGTTCTCCTGAATGTAGCGGTATAGATCGAAGTAGCTCACGCCAGGTTCGACGAGCGCATAGTGATTCCTTTCGTTCACTTCCAGAATCCGATCCATGCGCTTCAAATCCAAGATGGCGGTGCCCGATAGCGCCGGTGACGTCCCGCCGTACGCCAGATTCTTTCCCGTCGAAACGGGCCACAGCGGAATCTTGTATTGATTGGCGATCTTCACCACCGCTTGCACTTCTTCCACACTTGCGGGTGCCACAGCCGCGGAGGGGATTTTTTCCTCCTCTTCGTGCCAGTCGGGCGTATAGGGATCGCGATAGAGGTCTACGTCTTCGTCGCTGGTGAAAACCCAATCTTTGCCGACAACTTTTTCGAAATGCTGCATCGCAGCGGAGAAGTCTTTACCGCTCACACCGGGCGGAAGTCGCATCGCGTATCCCTCGAATCTGAAAGCTCGAAATTCTAGCGCCGAGTTGACCCGACATTAAACCACAATCGGTCTCAGTTGTGCCGTGAAGTGCCTGAGAAACGGTGCTTGATGAACCAACTCATAGCCTCGAATTTTTTCGCGCCTTCGCCACACGTCGAGGATCACTTCCACCACGTACTCGATGTGGCTCTGCGTATACACGCGCCGCGGTATCGCCAGCCGAACCAAATCCATCTTGGCGTGTTCCCCAAACATCAGCGAGCCGATCTCCACCGAACGAATCCCGCCTTCCAGATACAACTCGATCGCCAGCGCGACACCAGGAAACTGCGCGGTTGGAACGTGCGGCAGAAAGAGGCGCGCGTCCAGATAGATGGCGTGTCCTCCAGGCGGCTGCACGATCGGCACGCCTTCGCTCGCCACGTGATTGCCCAGAAATGCCGTGGACGCAATGCGGTATTTCAAATACTCCTCTTCAAGCGCCTCATTCAACCCGACGGCAATCGCTTCGAGATCCCGTCCCGCCAACCCTCCATAGGTCGGAAAACCTTCCGTTAAAATCAGCATGTCTTTCTCTTGCTGCGCCAACCGATCGTCATTCGTACACAGAAATCCCCCGATGTTTGCAAGACCGTCCTTCTTTGCCGACATGGTGCAGCCGTCCGCATACGAAAACATTTCCCGCGCAATCTCCAGCGGACGCTTCTCGGCGTAACCAGGTTCGCGTAGCTTTATGAAGTAGGCATTCTCCGCAAAACGGCACGCGTCGATGTACAGCGGAATCCCATGCTTCCTGCAGATTTCTTTCACCGCGCGGATGTTCGCCATCGAGACCGGCTGTCCACCGCCGGAATTATTCGTCACCGTCAGCATCACCAACGGAACGTTTTTCGCTCCTTCGCGTTCGATCAGTTCGGCAAGCTGCGCCGTATCCATGTTCCCCTTGAAGGGATGAATGCGCGCTGATTCCTTCGCTTCCGGGATGGGCAAGTCCACTGCGATCGCGCCGACGAATTCACAGTTAGCGCGCGTCGTATCGAAATGTGTGTTGTTGGGGACAACATTCCCCGTCTTGCACATCACGTTGAAAAGGATGCGTTCCGCTGCGCGCCCTTGATGTGTCGGAATCACGTGCCGGAAACCGAAGATGCCCTGCACGGAGTCGCGAAATCGCGTGAAGCTGGGCGACCCCGCATAAGACTCGTCCCCGCGCATCATCGCGGCCCACTGTTCAGTTGACATCGCCGAGGTCCCCGAATCCGTCAACAAGTCGATCAAAATTTCCTCCGATGCCACCATGAATAAGTTGTAGCCCGCGGCTTCGATCAGTTCTCGGCGCCTCTCGCGCGTCGTCTCTCGAATCGGCTCAACGCTCTTGATCCGGAAGGGTTCGATGATCGTGTGAATCGGCATGGGTTTCTTCCTTTTGCAGTTGTAGGAGCACGATACATCGTGCCCGGCAAACATGCTTGGCTACCACCACACCATCCGCCTCGCCGCCGCCGGCCCGTAGTGTGGAGTGCGGGAGCTTGCTCCCGCCGTCTGCCGCCTGGGCTCGCCCGGGCGTGCTCCTCGCAGCTGGCATTCTGAGGAGGTTTCCAGCTACGCCATCATCTGCTTGCTCTGTCTGCTTTCCCTGGGAACGCCAATCTCCCGATTGGCGCATTTAGTTTTTAAATGTAGCTCACCCCGCCTTCGCGGGGTGAGGATTTTCGCACGCACCGGTCACCATCCAACGCCCATGCCAGCGTCGTCATTCTGAGCGGAGTGTCCCGCGGTTTTGGTTTTGCGCGAAGCGCCGGGACACGCAGTCGAAGAACCTCTCTTCGATTGACGCGGCACCGATTGTGACATCGAAGAGAGGTCCTTCGACTGCGTTCGCGCGCCCCCCAAAACCGCGGGAAAGGCAAAGACGCGCGCGAACTCCGCTCAGGATCACGTAGGCGTGGATTCGTTCCCGAGCAAACGACGGAAACACTGAGTGACCCACAAAGACAGAGAGGCGTATACTCGCGACAGTTGCGCTCGATAGCGGGCAACGAGGTGCTCCATGCGCCTGACAAAGCTCTCAGTCAGTATTCCCCTGCTGCTGGCCACTCTAGCCTTTTCGCCACTGTCCCTTCGAGGTCAAGATGCGAATGACTCCTCTGCAGCGCAGGGTGGAACTGCGCCCCGCACCTCGGCTGACAAATACCCAGCGCACGCGAAGCAAGGGGATGTGAGCATCGGGGCGGAATTGCTGACTCGCAAGCAAGTGTCGAAGGAGTTCGCTGCGGACGTGAATCACTGTTGCCTTGTGGTGGAAGTGGCCGTGTATCCGAAGAAAGATGAGCCGCTGAATGTTTTCCGGGATGATTTTAAGTTGATTGTAGAAGGAACCGACGCGCCCGTGAGACCGCAGAGCGCGGGCGTGATTTCGGCCAAGCTGGAAAAGGAGGAAGACTCGAGCGGTGTTACGACTTCCACCAGCGCAGGCATCGATTATGAGTCGGGAAGCTACACGGATCCTGTGACGGGTCAGCCCGTCCGCGAGCATAGCGTTAGCCGTTCTACTCAGGTGGGAGTCGGCGGAGGAGACCGCGTGCCAGCCGCCGTTGCCGAGCGCGACCGCCAAGTGATTGAGGGCGAGTTGAGCGAGAAGGGTCTTCCCGAAGCGAAGATCGCGCTTCCGGTATCCGGCTATCTATACTTTCCCCTTCGCAAGCAAAAGAAAAATACAAAATATCGCCTGGAATATACGGTGAATGGCGAAACCTTGAATCTGCAACTCCCGTAATTCCCCTAGCCTTCCTTGCCTTTGCAGTTGTAGCGCCGAGTCCTTCGGCGCGCCATTTCTGCTTCACGTTGTCATCCCGAGCGGAGTGTGCCGGTTCTCGCCTTTCGTGTTCGCGCCGTATGCGAACACGCCGGCACACGCAGTTCGAGGGATCTGCTTTTGTCTTCCTGTCGTCCGGGGGGATTCGCCCTCTGTTTTTTTCGTAGAGGCACGATCCGCCGCGGCGGATGCCCG
>DATDIT010000008.1:0-147201 GCA_036520875.1 Candidatus Acidiferrales bacterium | reverse complement strand
ACTTTGCGGTGACGGTCGAGCAGACCCTTGGCGGCGAGGCGCACGCAGTATTCGGTTACTACGCCGAAGAGGATGTATTCAGTGTCGGAGGGCAAGAGCTCGACTAGGGCGGATGCTTTCGGATTATCGAAAACGTCGAGGGTTTGCTTTTCGAGGATTAGCTGCGGGGAGTTCAGAACGTCATTGGGCAATTCGCGGGATGAATCGTTGGGGACCGCGCGAAACCCCTTGGCTAATCCCTCGGGGATGATTTGGGCGCCGGGAGAGCCCGCAATGCAATGGGGAGGGAACTTTTGAAATTCAGGGTCGTTCTGTGCGTGGGCGTCGCCGCTTGAGACGATCAGCGTGCCGGTTTCGGTTCCAGTTCTTATCAGGCGCGCGATGTGAGGGATGATTTTCTCTGCGCCGGATGCGTAGAGCTTTCCTCCGGGCAGCATGAAATCGGCCTGCGCGTCCACTTCCCAGAGAACTGTTTTCTGTTGCGCCATAGACTTCAATTCTCAAGCTGAGAAGCAAAAACCCCACCCTCGCAAAACGCGCGAGGATGGGCATCCGCAAATTCAAAAGCTCCTTCCGGTTGGCTCGGTAAATTCGAGGCGATTGCCCCACGGATCGTTGGCGTAGAAGCGCCGGACGCTTTCGAGGGATCCATCCCAAACACAATGAACACTCGCTTTTTTCAGGACAGCGAAGAGAGCGTCGATATCATTTACGGCGAACGCGGGATGCGCTTTTGTGGCGGGGCGAAAAGCGTCCTCGACGCCGATGTGAAGCTGGGCGGAGCCAAGCTTGAACCAGCAGCCGCCGCGCGATCGCAGCGGCTCAGGTTTTTCGATCTCCTCCAATTCAAGCAGGCGGCCAAAGAAGTTGCGGGCCTCAGCCTCGCATCCTTTGGGAGCCGCGAGTTGAACGTGGTCGATATCCGATACCAGCGTAGGCATGTTCGCAATCTCAACGAGCCGACAATTAGTTGTTCGATTTATTTTACCGCGGCGCGGTGGACGCGTTCGCGAACCTTTTCGAGAGCGGCTTTGAGTCCCTTGCTGTAGCGAACGGGATAATTTGCGGCGCGCGCGATTGGTAGGTAGCGCTCAGGAAGGCGCGCGAGTCCAGCCATGCAGCGATCGCGGAGAGCGGAGAGCGGCTCGGGCGGAGCGATGCGGCGGCCGCCGCGCATAATTTCGATGAGAAGAGGTTGGCCATTTTCCGGCTCGTTTTCGAGGGCAATTCGATCTTCCGTGAATTTTCCGGCGGGAGAGGAGTGGCGAAAAACCTGCTTGCGTCCGGGATAGGTGGCCTTGGCGCGGGTGAGTTTCGCGGCTTCGCGCGTCTTTCCGTCCCGTTCCACTTCGACAAGCTTGTAAATCATGCTGAGGTGAGGCGCATCGCCGGGCGACGCGAGCGCCGTGCCCACGCCGAAGGCATCGATCGCCGCGCCTTTGGCGAGGAGTGACGCAATTTTGTATTCGTCGAGATCGCCTGAAGCGAATACTTTCACGTCGTTCCAGCCAGCGCGATCGAGTTCGCGGCGCACCCAGCGGCTATCTTTTATAAGGTCGCCGCTATCAAGGCGGACACCGGCGGGCTTTCGTCCCATGCCGATGATTTTCTTAGTGGCCTGGCGAACGTCGTAGGTATCGAGGAGCAAGACGGCCTCGTTGGGAAATACGTTGAGGAAATTGCGGAAGGAGTCGCCCTCGTCCGCGTGGGCCATGACCCAGGAATGAGCCTGCGTACCGTAGGTATTTATTCCGAAGCGCCGGCCCGCGAGAACGTTGGATGTGCCCTGACAACCGCCGATGACGGCCGCGCGCGCGGCAAAGAGACTGGCTTCACTGCCGTGCGCCCGGCGCGCGCCGAAATCGACAATGCGACGCTCCTTAGCGGCGGTGACAATGCGCGCGGCTTTGCTGGCGACCATGGTCTGGTAAGTAAGAGTAGCTAGAAGATAGGTTTCCAGAATTTGTCCTTGGATGATGGGGGCGGTCAGTCGCAGGAGCGGCTCGCCCGCAAAGACCAGCGTGCCCTCGGGGATGGCCCAAACGTTGCCGCTGAAGCGGAATCTTGCTAGATAGTCGAAGAAATCAGGGCCCACGTGGCGAAACATGTTGTTGCGGCGCAGATAGTTGATATCTTCCGAGGCGAATCGAACGTTTTCGAGGAACTCGATAGCCTGCTCAAGCCCGGCCGCGACGAGGTAATTCCGTTTTGGCGGCAGGTGGCGCGCAAAAAGCTCGAATGTGGCGGCGCCGTCAAACCCCGTCTGCAGATAGCCCGCAGCCATCGTCAATTCGTAGAGGTCGGTTAGAAGGCCCGAGTACTCAGGCATGATGTGCAATTCTCTCCGGGGAGAGGCGGACTGCGGCAGCGGTTGCGATGGAAGAGCCGGTCAAGCAAGGCATACGAAAAATCGCAGCGACGGAAAGACAAAACCCCCAAGGCCCTCTCATCCAGGAGGACACACGTGGGGGTTTCGTCGAGAAACCTTTGGCCGGGTAGGGCCCGAAAATGAGTTACTTCAGTACGGCGTCCTTGAAGGCCTTGGCTGCGCGCAGGCGCACGACTGTCTTGGCCTTGATTTTAATTGCCTCGCCAGTAGCGGGATTGCGGCCCATGCGAGCCTTGCGGTGCGCCTTTACCGCACGTCCGATTCCTGGGATGACGAACTTGCCCGAGCTCTTGGCTTCCTTCACCGCGAGCTTGAACAATTCGTCGAAGAAGGCGGCTGTCTGCTTCTTCGAGACTGGCTTCTCGGGGCTGCTCACCTTATCGGCGATGTGGGCGATGATCTTGGATTTGCTCAACGGTGTGGCCATCGATTTCAATTTCCTCCTAAAGTGAATTGCGAGTGGTTCCCGGGTTAGGGACCGCGGGAACTATAGCCGTCCTTCCGGGCGAACGCAAGCACTAAGCTGAAAAAAAGCCTGCAAAATCGGCCTTTTATGCGTCTCGCAGATTTAGCGCCGTTTGGCGGTCAAAGAGCCGCGAGATTTTCGTAGAAGAGAGCGACGGACTTGATGCCGCCGAAATAATTTTCGAGGGCGATGTGTTCATCTGGCGCGTGGGCATTTTCATCCGGCAATCCGAATCCGAGGAGCACGCAGGGGACCTTGAAAGTGTCGTGCATCTGAGTGACGAAAGGAATCGATCCGCCCTCGCGGATGAAGACGGCCTTCTTGCCGAAGCCCGTCTCCAGAGCGTGAATGGCTTTTTGGAAAATCGGATGTGAATAGGGCGCAACCCAAGGTTTGCCGGTGCTGAGCACTTCGAATTTATGCTTCACGGTTTTCGGCAACAGCTTGGCGATATGACGTTCGACGAGCTTGGCGATTTTCGCGGGATCCTGATCGGGAACCAAGCGCGTGGAAAGCTTGGCGTAGGCCTTGGAGGGAATTACCGTCTTCGCGCCTTCGCCGATATATCCTCCCCAGATTCCATTGATCTCGAGCGTCGGGCGAGTCCAGAGACGTTCGATGATGGAAAAGCCTTTTTCTCCGCAGAGGGCCGGCGCGCCAACGGTCTGGCGGAATTTTGCTTCTTTCCAGGGAAGCGAATGGAGCGCCTTTTTTTCCTGACGCGAGAGCGTGGCAACATCCTTGTAGAAACTGGGAATGGCCACGCGAAAATTGTGGTTGTGAAGCTTGGCGATCATTTCGGCCAAAATCGTGAGGGGATTAGGAACGGCGCCACCGAAGGCTCCGGAGTGGAGGTCCTGCGCCGGTCCGGTAACTTCCAGCTCGTAATAGTTCAAACCTCGGAGGCCATAGGTAATCGAAGGAACGCCTTTAGCCAGCATGGAGGTATCGGAGACAATGAGCGCATCGGCCTTGAGGCGCTGGCGATTCTGCTGCACGAAATCCCACAAGCTGATGCTGCCGATTTCCTCTTCGCCCTCGATCATCACTTTCACGTTGACGGGAAGTTTGCCAGATGCTTGCCGCAGCGACTCGAGGGCTTTCAGGTGGATGTGGACCTGCCCTTTGTCGTCGGCCGTGCCGCGGCCGTAAAGATTTTCTTCGCGGACGGTAGGCTCGAATGCGGGAGTGGTCCACAAATCGAGAGGCTCGGCGGGCTGCACGTCGTAATGTCCATAGATTAAGACCGTGGGCTTGCCGGGAGCTTGCAGGGATTCACCATATACAAGCGGGTGCATCTTGGTGGGAACTATTTCCACGCGGTCCAAGCCAGCGGCGCGGAGTTTTTCCGCCACCCATTGCGCGGCGCGCTCGATATCGGGCTTGTGCTCGGTTTTCGCGCTGACGCTGGGAATGCGGAGCAGCCCCTTCAGCTCTTCGAGATGCTCGGATTGTTTCGACTCGATATGCTCGATCAGGCCCATTCAAGGCTCCGGGAGCGAACTTTGGCTCTAATTCGCACGCCGCCATCTTATCCGACCGGGGACGTTTCGGGCGACTTTTTGCCAACTGCCGCTTTGGGCACGTGTGCGATGCTCTCGAATTGACTCGGCTGCGGCGGCGTTGCACGATAGCGTTATGACGCCGGAAACACAAGCGACCACGCAGCGCCGCAGCTCCCGCGTTTTCACGCGGATTGCGATTCAAGCGAAGGGCAAGAACGACCACGGACGACGATTCCACTCGAAGAGCCAGACCATTGTGATCAACGCGCACGGCGGCCTGCTCTATCTAGGTGAGTCGCTCAGTTTGGGCGCGGAAATCATCCTGATGAATCCCGCCACCGAAGAAGAACAAGAGTGCCGTGTGGTGTACGTGGGTGATTCGTCTGAAAAAGGGACGCGCATCGGCGTGGAATTCTTGTCGCCCAGCCCGCATTTCTGGGGAGTGGAATTCGCGCAGCAAGACTGGCACGCAAGCCCGCAGAATCCTTCCGCTGAACCATCCAACTAGTATTTCGTTTTTCCCGGCGATCCAGACCAAAAGTCCGGAACGGGGCGCCGCGCTCGCGGTTAAGGTGCGGCTCGCGAGATAGAGACGTGATCCAAATTGCATTCAAACGCAGGCTGGTTTTCCGGGTCGTCGGGCCGCGAGCGGATGCAAGCTATTTGCAATGAATTGGCCCAGCTCGGGTTGGCGACCAAAACACGGATGGCTAGAGTTCCGTCCGGCTCCTCGTCGCCATGAATCACCACGGAATCCCAGATCTGCTCGACGCGCCTGTTACGAACGCGTTGTCCAAAGTAGGCCGAGAAACCGCCAGCCCCAATGGGGGAATGACGGGGATTGTGGGGTTCGCACCGCACGCAAAATGTTTTTTTCTCGGGAACGATAGAGCCTCTGGGGACCAGCGGCTGGCCGCCTTCGTTGTTCAGGTTGGGTTTCTTACGAATGTTTCGCCGCGCGCCCGAACCCCTCGTCCGATCATGTGTGCCCATGGAATTTCCTTTCGACGGGAGGGGCGTCGCGAGTGTATGTGTTGTAGACGTACGATACATACAAGATAAGAAAGGGTTACGTCTTGTCAAGCGAATTTTCAGCAGGCAACATCTCTCAATGCCCAAGGCTCGTTTCGAACGCGACCTGAATGTCCCGCTCAGCTTCCGCATCCCATTGCCACAGTTGCGAGAGATTGAAAACGCGGTCGGCCGGGAGTCTCGCAAGTCGAGGACCGACCTCGTGGAGTTCATTTGGAATTGGGCTTGGGACGAATACAAGAAGTCCGGCTCCCTGCAAGCGCTGCTCACCGGCACGCGCACGCGGCGATATTCCAGGCGAGTTTCCGAGGAACTCCAGGACCAGCTTTATACAGCTCTCGAAACCATACTCGAGCGCGCGCCCAGCGCCGTGATCGAAGACGTAGCGCGATCGCTCACGCAACGGGCGGGCAAGTACGGCGGGGAGAAATAGCGGGCTTCGCCACATACTGACAGTTCTTTCGCCCAGCGGCCGTTTGCAATTGCCGGGCACACGACGGGCCTTGGGGCGGCGCGCAAGAGTTCCATGGCGCTTCGCTTAAACATCTGCTTGCATCCCCTCGCGCGGTGGCTACAATGGCGTAGTTTTTGGGCGGAAATGTGCGATGCCGCGAAGGAGACTCGTGATGCGCGCCAAGAAATCGAGAGTAGCGTTCTGTTTGCTGTGCACGTTCGTGGCGGGCGTTTCGGCCTGGAGCGCCCAGGCACAAAGCGAGCCGGGGGGCACGATCACGCCAGTGGAGAAGTGCGCTGACCTCGTGAATTTTCACATTCCCGGCACGAACATGACCATCACGAAGGCCGAGGCAGTGCCTACGACGCCGCCGGGGGCGCTGCACGCTGCGAGCATCACCGGTGCTCGGATCCCGGTAGCGATTCCTGCTTATTGCCGGGCTGAGGGCGTTATCGATCCCCGCACTGGATTCGATAACAAGCCTTACGCGATCGGCTTCGCGATTGCGTTGCCTGATAACTGGAATGGACGATTTCTCTTTCAGGGTGGCGGCGGCCTCAACGGCTCCATCACTCCGCCGCTAGGAGGGCAAGCTGCCGGCGACTCACCAGCTCTCGCGCGCGGCTTCGCCGTTGTTTCCACCGATACGGGACACAAGGGCGCGGTATTCGACGCGGCTTTCATGAAGGACCAGCTCGCCGACCTTAATTTCGCCTACATCGCGGTGGGGCGCGTGGCTGTGATTTCCAAAGAAATCATCGCGCAATACTACGGGCAGGGCGCGAAACATTCCTACTACGATGGCTGCTCGACGGGTGGGCGCGAAGGGATGCTAATGTCGCAGCGCTATCCTACGTACTTTGATGGCGTGGTCGTGGGCGATCCGGCGATGCGCACGGGCTATTCGAATATTGGCCTCACGTATGCGCGGAACGCATTCGCGCAGATCGCGCCCAAAGACGCCTCCGGCAAGCCGGAACCTGCCAAGGATTTTTCGCCAGGCGATAAGAAACTGCTGGCCGACGGCATCATGAAATCGTGCGATGAGAAAGACGGATTGAAAGACGGGATGATCTTTAACACCGAGGCGTGCCAGTTCGATCCCGCAGTTCTGAAATGCAAAGGCGCGAAGACGGAGAGCTGTTTGACGGATCAGCAAGTCGGCGCTTTGCAAAAGGCGTTCAGCGGACCGAAGGATTCGCACGGGAACCAAGTTTACGCTCGGTTCCCTTGGGACACTGGCTACATCCTTTCCGCCGGCAGTGGCCCGTTCGCCGTATTCTCCAGCTTCCTGCCTACGGAAGGGCCGAGTGCGATCGCAGCAGTGCAGCCGCGTGCGGACCTGACCATCGATCAGATGGTTGCAGGCGTCGAGGCAAACGAAAGCCAGACCCTCAGCGACACGACTTGGACCAATCTGACCACCTTTTCAGGTCACGGTGGGAAGCTGATTTTCTATCATGGCACGAGCGATCCCGTTTTCTCGCCGTTCGACACGCTCGCTTATTACGAACGGATGGCAAAAAACAATGGCGGCCTCGATCAAGTTGAAAATTGGAGCCGCTTCTTTTTCGTTCCTGGCATGAACCACTGCGCAGGCGGCCCGGCCGCACTGGATAACTTCGACATGCTCGGGGCCGTCGTCAATTGGGTCGAAAACGGCGTTGCTCCAGACTCGGTGGTTGCCAAAGGGAAGGCGTTTCCGGGGCGCACCCGCCCGTTGTGCGCGTATCCGAAGCACGCGCAGTACAGGGGCCAGGGCGATCCGCAAGACGCGGACAGTTTCGAGTGTGTGAGGTAACGCGTTCTTGCTGTCGCTTGGCATCCCGCGATGCGGTACAGGAGACCATCCGATGAATTCAAAACGCCGCAATCCTTCGCGCGATTTTTCGGCTTCGGCAATCGGGCGAAGGGCCGTCCTCAAGGGGTCGATGCTGGGCGGCAGCGCCGTGCTTGCGGAAGGGCTGCTTGGGGGGCTGCTTCCGAATCCAGCGCGCGCGGACGCGCGCGATTTGGGGCAGGAGGGGAACGCGACGAGCGCCGCTGGAAATACCGGCGGGAAACCGTTGGGAGAAATCGAGCAAATCAAGCTCGAATACATTTTTCAGATCCGAATCGAATTCAGCGAACGCGTTTCGTTCAAGACGCCTAATGGCCGGCGCTCGTACGTCCCGGCAGTTTCGGGCGTTATCGAGGGTCCGCGGTTGCAGGGGCGCGTGGTTCCGCGCAGCGGCGCCGATTATGCGGGCAATGGCCGGCTGGATGCGCATTACATGCTTCAGGCTTCCGACGGGACGATGATCTACATCAACAACACGGGATACATCTACCTGAAGAATGGCAAGGCAATCGATCGCAACGATCCGAGCTGGGGCGGCGATTCAGATTTTTACTTTCGCGTGACACCGGTGTTCGATACGCCGGTGGGTCCTCACGATTGGCTCACGCGCACGGTGATTGTGGGGAGCGGGAAGCGGTACGCCAATCCAGACCACACGGTTTTCACGTATTACGCGGTGTTGTAGGTTCGGCGACGAAATCTGGACTCGTAAGGGGGTTCGAGGTACATGAGAATTTCGATCGTGCGTCCGGTATCCGCCGCTCGCTTGGCGCTGGCTTTGGCGGTATCGATGATGGCGGCAGCTATTGTGTTTGCACAGGCGCCAACGTTTCCGCCGGTGAAGTTTCCGCCAGCGCCGTCTAAGCGCGGCACTATCGAGCGCATCAAAGTGCACGGCAAATCGCTGGAGGGAAATCTCGAGGGCGATTCGCCCGATCGCGACGTTTCGGTCTACCTTCCGCCCGGTTACAAGAAACACAGGAAGCAGCGCTATCCGGTCGTATATCTCCTACACGGCTACATGGACAATGACATCAACTGGTTCGGTGAGAAGCACGTGTTCGTCGACGGACCGTTGGCAATCGACCGAGCTATCGCCGCAGGGTCGCGCGAAATGATCGTGGTGATGCCCAGCGCCTATACCGTTTACATGGGCAGCATGTATTCGAATTCGGTGACCACGGGAGATTGGGAAGCGTTCATCACGCAAGATTTGGTTTCGTATGTTGATAGCCACTACCGAACGATTCCGCAGCGCGCGAGCCGCGGGCTAGCGGGCCACTCGATGGGCGGATATGGGACGATTCGCATCGGCATGAAGTATCCCGAAGTTTTTTCGAGCCTTTATGCGATGAGCGCGTGCTGTCTTGCGCCGAACCGGAATACGCAGGGCGCGGCGATGGAAAAGGCCGAAGCGATTCGCAGCGCGGCCGATCTGGCGAAGACGGATTTTGGCACGCGGGCGATGATTGCGTCAGCAGCGGCGTGGTCGCCCGATCCTCAGAACCCGCCGCTTTACCTCGATCTTCCGGTGAAAGATGGCAAGCCCCAGCCGTTGATTGAGGCGAAGTGGGACGCGAACTCGCCGCTGGCGATGCTCGACCAGTACGTCCCCAACCTGAAAGAATTCCATGCCATCGCGCTGGACGTGGGCACGAAGGACGGGCTGATGCCGTCGATCGAGGAACTGGACCGTGATATGACGACTTTCGGGATTCAACACACGTTTGGGACATACGAGGGCACGCATGTGAGCGGAATCCAGGTGCGGCTGGAGGAAAAAGTAATTCCCTTTTTCTCGGAGAATCTATCGTTCGGGGGCACGAAACGCTGAATTGAGCGGCGGCGGTGAAGCGGGTATACAATGCCCGCAGTTTTCGGGGCTCGAAGCAAAGTTCGGGCCGCTCGCGCAACAGTCAAACTGACGTTTGGGAAACCTGCTTCAGCGAGGGGAACCCATGAAGATCAAAAACGCCGGGTTCTCGATCATCGTAGGGATTCTTATTTCGCTGACGTGGGCGCCGGGAATTTTCGCGCACCACTCTTTCGGCGCGGAATACGATCTCGCCAAACCGATCACTCTGCACGGAACCGTGGTCAAGTGGGAAATGATCAATCCTCACAGCTACATCACCGTCGATGTAAAAAATGAAGATGGAACTGTGACGCGCTGGAGCGTGCAATTCGGAGCTCCCAGCTTCCTTTACCGAAACGGCTGGAGGAAGGATTCGGTGAAGGCGGGCGATGAGCTCACGATCAATGGCTACCTGGCGAAGGACGGGTCGCGCACGATGTTTGGACTGAACGCTCGCCTGCCTGACGGACGGCGGGTTCTGGGAGGGCCGGCGCCAAGTGCATCGCCAACGCCCGGGGATCCGGCCGCCGCTGAGAAGAAAGCGGGGCCGTGATCGGTGGTCAGCGAGGGTTTGTGAGAGCTAGGAACGCCATCTTCGCGGCGGGGGCGCTGATATTCATTGCGATTCCGCCGGCGGGCGCGCAAGTTGCTCAGCAGACTACGCAAACCGCGGCTGACAAACCCGAGCAGGCCGCGATACCCCGGCTAGCCGACGGCCATCCCAATCTTCAAGGGACTTGGCACAACGAAGTCGGCGCCGCGGCGCTGCGCAAGGCAGGACCGTTCGGCGACTACCACAGTCCGGGCGTCCCACTTCCCTATCCGTATTTGCCGATCACTCAAAAAATTAAGGATTACCGGTTCGCGCACGATCTCTACGGCGATCCCGAGGCGCACTGCCATCTTCCCGGCGTGCCGCGGGAAATCGAGCAGCCCTCGGGGATTTTTCCATTCAAAATTATTCAGGACGAGAAATACGTCGTGATCTTGTTTGAGTACACGCACGACGTTCGCATTATCCCCGAAGATGCCAGCCCTCATCCGAGCCACTATGCGGCTTGGGACGGAGACTCGCGCGGGCACTGGGATGGCGACACGTTGGTCGTGGACGTGGCGAATTTCAACGGCAGGACGTGGCTGGACATGGACGCGAATTTCGTGGATGAAAACGAGCACGTGGTGGAACGGTACACGATGACCAGTCCGGATTCGATCGCGCTTGCGGCGACGGTGGAGGATGCCACCGTATTTTCGCGACCGTGGACGATGCACTTGATGCTCAAGAGGAATCCCGCGAAGGAGCATTTGGTGGAATACGACTGCCACGAGGGCGAACGCGACGTGGATCATTATCTCCAGTCGGAAGGCAATCCATCGGGCAAACATGAATAGGAAACTTTTGCTCTCGATTTGGGCGGCTGGGGCGGCGATGTGCATGGCATGCGCGATTCCGAGGGCCGCGCTAGGAAATCCTCCGCAAGAAAAAGAGACATACTCTCCGCCGCGGCTTTCGGATGGCACGCCGGATTTGCGCGGCATCTGGGAGGCTCGGACGACTGCGTATCTCAATATCGAAGGCCACGCGAAAGAAAAGGGGATTGCGGCGTCGAAGAGCCTGGTGGTCGACACTGCTGACGGGAAAATTCCGTACTTACCCGATGCCCGAAAGCAACGCGATGACAATTTCGCGAAGCGCGAGAGCGCCGACCCTGCGTCCAATTGCTTTCAGGCGGGCGTGCCAAGGGCGGTTTATCTGCCGACGCCATTCCAGATCGTTCAAAGCCCCGGAAATCTGGCCATCGTATATACAGACGCGCACGCCTATCGCATCGTCGATCCTACCGCGGTACCGCACGACGATGGCATCGACTACTTCATGGGAGATTCGCGCAGCCATTGGGAGGGAAATACGTTGGTGATCGACGTGGTCGATCTGGGGGATGAGACGTGGCTGGATGAGGCTGGGAACTATCACAGCGATCAGTTGCACGTGGTGGAACGCTACACGCTTGTTGGTCCCAACACGATGCGGTACGAGGCTCGGCTGGAAGACTCGAAGGTTTACTCGAAGCCGTGGAGCATTCGGTTGCTGCTCTACCGGGACATGAGAGCGGGGGCCAGAATTACGGAAGATGAATGCCTGGAAGGTCCGGACCGGCGATGGCATCACCTTTCACCGTCTGATCCGAGAGCCATTTTGCACCACGATTACGCAGCCGAACTGGCGGCTGCGGCAAAGAACAATACGGATCAGGCGAAACAATAAGTCACGGGCGCGCGGCTGCGTCCCGCTTCGTCCACGACCGGAAAGCAAGAAAACAAAGCACGTCAAAAGAGCCGGCGAGACGCCGGCGCTACAAGAGCGCGCAGGCAGGCACCTATTGGCTTGGGAGAATGGCGCAAGGGCAGCCAAGTGTGTTTGCCGGGTACGGTAAACCGTGCCTCTACGACTGCAGGGAGGCATCCTGATTGCCCGTTGGGGTCATCTCTAGTAGTCTCTACGATTGCTTTTGGCGGCTGATTCCAACCCGCGGACTCAGGAGTGACAAGCTTGGGGAGTAGGTCTCGCCTTTCACTATTGCTGATGATCGTGCTGGCCGTGGCGCTGACGAATTGTCAGGAGCAAATTAATTTTCCAACGCCCGTCCTCACAGCTCTCTCTCCAAACAGCATTCAGGCTGGGCAACCGACCTTTACTTTAACTGTGACCGGAAATTCCTTCACGCCCTCATCGTTCATCAACTGGAACGGCCAGACGCTTTCTTCGCCGAGCAATCCGGGCCTCCCGTCTACTATTTTTGTCAGTCCGACGATGATGACCGTCTCAATACCGGCCACGCTGATCCAGGATGGGGGCGTGGCTCAAGTGCAGGTGGAGACGCCGCAACCGGGAGGAGGCGTGACCTTGCCGCTGCCGTTCACGATTAATGCCGCCTCAAGCTCAATACCGCAAATTACTTCGCTTTCGCCAACAGGCGCTTTCGCCGGGGGGCTAGGCTTTACGTTGACAGTAAACGGTAAGAATTTCGTTTCGCAATCGACGGTGACCGTCAACGGAAACAATCGCTCAACTACTTTTGGCGGTTCAACTTCGTTACAAACCTCCATAGGTGCAGCGGATCTGGCTACTTCTGGAACGTTAGAAATTGCCGTGGTGAATCCACCGCCAAACGGGGGCTCCTCTGTCAGTTTTCCGCTGGCCGTGAAGAACCAAACACCGAGCCTCACGTCGCTGAGTCCTACGGCCGCGAACGCGGGAGGAGCTGCCACCACGATCACGTTGACCGGCGTGGGCTTCGTCCCCAATTCCGCGGTGACGATCAACGGAGCGGCACGCACGACGACTTTTGATAACTCGACGACGCTAGAGGCCTTGCTGACGGCGGGAGACCTGGCATCGGCGGGCGTCGATCAGGTGCAGGTGGTGAGCCCCGCGCCCGGGGGGGGCGCGTCGAACATTGTTACTTTTGCCGTCAATCCAACAGAATTGTTCGGGCTGCCGATGCTTGTCGATCTGGCCCAGAACGGGAGCCAAGCTGACAATGGAGTCTGCGGCGCAACCTGCTCGGGCACGATTCCCACTCTTTCGACGGCCGGCCCCGCCGCCACGGCGACGGGCGAGCTGGTGGCTTTTGCTTCCAATTCCACCAATCTGCTCGCAAATCCAACGACAGGTTTAAGCAATATTTTTCTACGGAACACGTGTCTGGCTACGACCAGCGTATCGAGCACGACCGCGTGCACGCCAAGCACGTCTGAGGTGAGCCTGACGCCGAGTGGGGTGGCGCCCGATGGTTCGAGCTCGGAGCCTTCGCTCGACAGCACAGGTTCTCACGTTGCTTACACGTCGACGGCGAGCAATCTGGTCAACTACGTGGCGGTTTCCGGTGGCACGCGGCAAGTTTATTGGCAACCGAGCTGCACGACTACCAGTGGGACGACTTCTGGATGTACCGGCACGGCCACTGGGACGGCGGCGTTGGTTTCCATCTCAGCGGACGGAACCGCGCCGGGGAACGGCGATAGCTACAACCCGGTGATTAGCGCGGACGGCCAATACGTAGCCTTCGTTTCGCTAGCGACCAATCTGGTTCAAAATGTGGCTGCCGACGGAGTTACGCCGCAGGTCTACATCCGTAACACCTGCAGCCAGGTGCTGCCCGCTTCAAGTGGATGTATTCCCACCACGTATCTAGTTTCGACGGCGGACGGGATCACTCCGGGGAACGGCGCCAGCTCCAGCCCTGCGATTGCCAACGATGGACTTTTCGTAGCATTTGCATCATCCGCGAGCAATCTTGGCGCAACCGCACCCAATCCAGGAGGAGCCGCAGAAATCTTCGAGCGCTCCACCTGCGTTACCACAATCGGTACGAGCGGCAACACTTGCGTGCCAGCGACGAATCTTATTTCCACCCCGGACGGCGTGACGCCGACGGATGGCGCGAGTGCCGAGGCGGCGATTTCGAGCGACGGGCGGTTCGTGGCCTTCGATTCGACTGGGACGACGCTGATCACTGGGGTTGGACCTACGCAAGAGGTGTACGTGCGCGACACATGCACAGGAGCCGCGACTACGCCCGCTTGCATCGCCTCAACGCATCTTATTTCCACGCCGAACGGCACGACGCCCGCAAACGCTTTGAGCGAACATCCCAGCATCAATCAGTGCGGTTCCACAAGCACCACTTGTTCCTCGGGCCAATACGTGGCCTTCGCATCCCTGGGGTCGAATTTCGGCGCCAATACTGCGAATGGCATCGAGAACGTTTTCGTCCGCGATACCTGCGCGGTCGTGCCGAGCACTACGACGCTCTGCGTGCCATACACGATTCTTGCCAGCCAGGCGGGCGGTGCGACGCCTCCTCCCGCTGATGGCAACAGCATCGTTCCTGCTATCAGCGGCGACGGCACCACCGTGAGCTTTATTTCGTTTGCCGATAACCTGGTGGCGCGCGACACGAATGCCCTTGAGGATGTTTTCCTGGCGGGTGCGAATCTCAGCTTTAATCTCACGGTAACCTTGAACGGAACGGGATCGGGGACGGTTACGGACGGCACGGGCCAAATCAGCTGTATACAGACCGCGGCAACGACGACCACGCCGCTCACTGAATCCGGCACGTGTATGGGGCGCTACGCGAGCGGAACCTTGATCAGCCTGACGGCCACCGCGACGGCTGGCACGCCATCAACCTTCACTGCGTGGGGCGGCAGCGCTACCACGGTGACCGACGCAACCTGTACCGTTACCGCAGGCACGACCACGAGCGGAACTTGCACGTTCTCTGAGATTCAGAACAACACCGCCACAGCTACTTTCCACTGAGTGGGTTTCGTTTGACCGGCCTCAAGCGTGATTCGCGACATTTCGTCTGAATGGACTCAATGCCAGGGATGCAGAAAAAGGCGGGAAAGAAAACGGGTTGGTTAGCGTGCTACGGCTCTTTTGGAACCGTTGTCCCCGCAACGCAGCTCCCAACCCGCAGCTTAGGTTACGAAAGCTGGCGGTTGCGAACCATAGGTCCGGCGTCACATTTCCTCAGTACCGGAGTATTAGTACCATCCCGCTTGAAGAACGGTTCCCCGGCGCTGCTTCGACGACTTAATTCCTTACCGTAACGGATAGATCGGCGACGGGCGGGAGGCGCAAGGTAACGGCCGTTTTTTTGTCCCGATGTATTGAGATGCGCTTGGTCCATTTGGAAAACATGCCGTGCGAATAAGCCTGCAAATCGTATTGGCCGGTTTCGAAGCGGGCGAACTGGAAGTGCCCATGGGCATCCGTGTGCGTTGCGTAGGGAAGCGAGCCGTCCGACGTCTGCATGGTGACGGTTGCGTCGGCGACGGGCTGGCCGTGCGCGTCCAACACCGTTCCCTCCATGGTGCCGGTTGGTACTCTAGCGTGTGCGGGCGCTGCGGCTCCGAGAATCGCGGCGAGGAACAGAAGCGGCGGGAATATCCGAGGTGTAAGCATGTCTACCTCCCGACTCCTAGGTCTGCGCGATCCATTTTATGAGGGGTTCGGGTTTCACGCGCCGATTTCAAGGAGCAGTTTTCGGCTGAGTCACCTGTCCGTTGGTTCAGTAGGTTCGTGGATGAGCCGGCAGGGGAGCATACGGGAAAGGCTTGCTTTTTTTTCACAGCGGCAAGGCGTTTTCTCTCTGCTACGATTCACACTCAATCATCGGAGATGGAAGAGGAGACCGGATGCCGCGCTACATTTCGCAACATACGCTCGCATGCCTGACGCGTCAGGGCGCTGACCAACTTTCTTCGCGTCTACAAAAAGCGGGGCCGGTTTGGGCGCACCGCGTCCTGGTGAACCTGCACGAGGGAAAGATGCTGGTGGAATTCGACGCACCGGGCCG
This sequence comes from Candidatus Acidiferrales bacterium, assembly GCA_036520875.1. Taxonomy (GTDB): domain Bacteria; phylum Acidobacteriota; class Terriglobia; order Acidiferrales; family UBA7541; genus Palsa-295. Next base: position 131,289 of record DATDIT010000008.1, on the reverse strand, counting down.
CGAGGAGCTTGAGAAATGGCTGGCAGCCGAGAAATTTCACTTTGACTGGTTATTGCGGATCGAGCTCGAATCCGCGGGACGCGCTCCGCTGGCCGCAGTGTAAATTTGGCCGCCAGGTGTCAGGGCGATACCTCTTCCGAAATTTTCGGGAAATGCTTAAACTGACCGCTCGTCGTTTGTGCGTCATAGGGAGGAAGTTCGTTGGTCCAGCGTGCCCTGATCAGCGTTTACGATAAGACTGGGATTGTGGAATTCGCGCGCGAGCTTGCGTCGTTTGGAATCGAAATAGTCTCGACGGGTGGAACGGCGAAGCTGCTGCGAGACGCGAGCATTCCCGTGCGCGACGTGGCGGAGCTTACCGGCTGGCCGGAAATGCTTGGCGGACGGGTGAAGACTCTGCATCCGAAAGTGCACGGCGGCATTTTATTTCAGCGGGGCAAGGCGGAGGATTGCAAGCAAGCCGGGGAGCATTCCATCGTTCCGATTGATCTGGTGGTTGTAAATCTGTATCCGTTTTCGGCGACGGCGGGGAAGGCGGGCGTTACGCCGGAGGAGCTGATCGAAAACATCGACATCGGCGGACCAGCGATGATTCGGTCGGCAGCCAAGAATTTTCAGAGCGTGGGAGTGGTTACCGATCCAGAAGACTACCCGGCGATCGCAGAGGAGTTGCGCGAAAAGCGCGAGCTTAGCCTGGAAAAGCGGCTCGAACTTGCGCGGAAAGCGTTTGCGCGCACTGCGCGCTACGACGGAGAAATCTCGACGGAAATGGAACGCCTGGGCACGAATGGCAATGTGTCAATACGTGCCGCGGAAAAATTGCCGCAGCGGATTCACGTGGCGCTGGAACGCCGGCAGGCCATGCGCTACGGCGAAAACCCGCATCAAGCGGCGGCCCTGTACATTTCCGCGGGATCGCCGGCTGCAGGTCTGGCCGGCGCGAGGCAGGTTCAAGGCAGGGAGCTTTCGTACAACAATTTAGTGGACCTCGATGCCGCATGGAATTTGGTTTCGGAATTTCGCCGGCCAGCCGTGGCAATCATCAAGCACAACACTCCATGCGGCGCGGCGGAGCAAGAATCGCTGCTGGATGCGTATTTGAAAGCGCTGGCGTGCGATCCGGTTTCGGCGTTTGGCGGCGTGCTGGCGTTCAACAAGATCCTAGATGCTGCGGCGGCCGATGAGATAGCAAAATTGTTTGTAGAGTGCATTGTAGCGCCAGGATACGAGCCTGCGGCGCGCGAGAGATTCGCGTCCAAAAAAAATTTGCGACTTCTGGAGATGCCGTCCGAGCCGACGCCTGGCGGGCTTGAGCTGAAACGAATCTCCGGCGGGGTACTGGTGCAAGAGGCGGACAGGATCGAGCTTGCCGAAGCAGACCTGAAGGTTGCAAGCCAGCGCGGCCCCACGGATGCGGAGCGATGCGCACTACTTTTCGCGTGGAAAGTAGCGAAGCACGTGAAATCAAACGCCATCGTATTTGCGAGCGACGGCCGCACGCTGGGAGTGGGCGCCGGACAGATGAGCCGCGTTGATTCAGTGAAAATCGCGGTGATGAAAGCGGCGGCTGCGGGGCTTCCGCTCGCGGGCAGCGTGTTTGCATCCGACGCGTTTTTCCCATTTCCCGACAGCGTTGAAGAAGCAGGGAAGGCTGGGGCGACCGCGGTGATTCAGCCGGGCGGATCGGTGAGGGACCAAGACGTAATCGACGTCGCCAATAGGCTAGGCATGGCGATGTTGCTAACCGGCGTGCGGCATTTTCGGCATTGATGAAAAATGGGAGCGCCAGCCAAATCGGGCGGATTGACGGGGCTGCGCGTGCTTGCGCTGGAAAGCCGCCGCGCGGCGGAGATGGCGAAACTGATCGAGAATTACGGTGGGCGCGCAATCGTTGCGCCTGCAATGCGCGAAGTGCCGCTGGAATCGAACACCGAAGCGATAGAGTTCGTTCGGACGTTATCCAAGCAAGGCTTCGACGTGGCGATCTTTCTCACCGGCGTGGGGGCGCGCTTTCTGGTGAAAGTAGCAGAGTCGATTGGTTTACGAGAACAGTTTGTGGCGGGGCTTCAGGGCGCGACGATTGTGGCGCGAGGCCCAAAACCAGTGGCGGCGCTCAAGGAGTTTGGCGTGCCGGTGAGGGTTGCCGTGCCGGAGCCGAACACATGGCGCGATCTGTTGCGAGCGCTGGACGAAAAGCGCGCTGCGCTACCGCTTGGGGGACGGCGTGTGGCCGTGCAGGAATACGGCTCGTCGAATGCGGAACTGATTGCGGGCCTGGAAGAGCGCGGGGCGGTGGTCACTCGCGTTCCGGTCTACCAGTGGGCATTACCGGAGGACACGGGACCGCTGCGAAACGCCATACATGCAATCGCGAGCGGCGAAATCGACATGGCGTTATTCACCACGTCGGTTCAAGTGGCGCATCTGCTGCGTGTGGCCGAGGAAATGAATGTGGAATCGCGGCTGCGCCGAGGTTTGGAGCGGGTTGCGGTCGGCTCAATTGGACCTATCACGTCAGAAGAGCTGCGTGAACACGGGCTTGCGGTGGACTTTGAGCCAGAACACCCCAAAATGGGCTTTCTGGTAAACGAAGCAGCCCGGCGCGGAGCGTCAATCGTGGAGAAGAAGCGGGGAGCGCGCTCCGCCAATTGAGAGACGACACGCTGAGCGCGTGCGAACTTTCTGGATTGACATCGCCCGCCGGAACGAGCTGAAAATCACGTGGGGTTCACGCTTTTTTCATCCAAGGTTAAAGGTTCGGACGTATCATAACTGCTGCGGCTAGGTGTGTCTGATGGCGACAATCACTCCCGAAATTGCGGAAGCCCCGGCGGTTCCCCAGCAAGCGCCGGAAAAATTGACGGCGGCGAAGCGTGCGTATCCCGGCGCGCTGGTAGTGGTGGAGGGGATCGATGGCTCGGGAAAGAGCACGCAGCTTTATTTGCTGAAGCGGTGGCTGGAGATCGGCGGCTATCGGATTCATTTTACGGAGTGGAATTCTTCACCGCTGGTGAAATCGGCCACGCGGCGCGGTAAACAACGGCGCCTGTTGACGCCCACGACGTTTTCGATGTTACATGCGGCCGATTTCGCAGACCGTTGCGAACGTCAAATTCTGCCCTTGCTGCACGGCGGCTATCTGGTGCTCGCGGACCGCTACATTTACACGGCATTTGCGCGAGACGCGGCGCGGGGGTGTTCGCCGCACTGGCTGCGAAATTTGTATAGCTTCGCTCCCGTTCCGGACATCACCTTTTACTTTCGTGCGCCGCTCGACGTGGCGGTGACGCGGATCGTCGCCGGGCGACCCAAGCTGAAATATTACGAAGCCGGGATGGACCTTGGACTTTCGCTGGACCGCGCGGAAAGTTTCCGGATTTTCCAGGAAAAGATTTTGAATAACTACGATCAGATGGTTGAAACGGATCGCTTCGTGCTTATGGACGGCACGGTTCGCGTGAATAAGCTGCAGAAGCTGATGCGCCAGCTCCTGGGCGACAAAATCGATCTAGCGCACTTCGCTCCCAAGAAAAAATGAGGCGCTTACGCCCAGCAGGTTCGCGATTGTCTCCATCGAACGGAAATTCCGTTAAAGCTGGCAAAGGAGCCGGTAATAACCAGGCCCCATCCATTCGCTTTTACGGCGTGCCGCTGCCGGGAGTCCGGCCTGAAGAGCTGAGCGGAAATCTGATTGTGGTGGAGGGAACGGACGGTTCCGGCCGCTCCACGCAGATCTCGCTGCTGACGGAGTGGCTCGAGGGCGAGGGCTTCGCCGTGCAGACGATGGGCCTGCGCCGGTCTTTTTTGGTGGGAGAAGACATCGACGCGCTGCTCGCCGAAAATGCGGTGACGCGCATGACGCTCGCGCTGATGTACGGCACAGATTTTTTCGATCAGCTGGAGCGGCGAATTCTTCCGGCGCTGCGCTCGGGCTTAATCGTGCTGGCGGACCGGTATATTTTCACTCTGATCGCGCGCGCGGCGGTGCGGGGCATCGGCCGCGACTACTTGCACGGGGTATACGAAATCGCGCTGCGGCCCGATCTTACGTTTTGGCTCAACGTGAAGCCAGAGGTTGCGTTTGACCGCGAATTCAAGAAGTCGCAGACGATCAGCTACTGGGAATCGGGCCGCGACATGTCGCTTTCCAACGATCTATTCAAGTCGTTCATCCGCTACCAATCCATGATCAAGCGGGAGTTCGAGTATCTTTCGAAGAGGCACGATTTTATCGAATTGGACGGCGAGAGCAGCGTGTCGCGGGTGAACCACCTATTGCGCAAGCGAATCGCTTCGCATCTGGGGATACGGGGCACGCACTACAAGCCTTCGCACGCCCTCGCGCATCTCTGGCGCTGAAGAGTGGCGGCACCGGTACAACTCGCCTCAATCGACGCCGGTTCAAACGCGATCCGGCTGGCCATCGCGCGAGCCACTTCTTCCCAGCACATAGAGATTTTGGAGGGGGAGCGCGCCACGGTGCGACTGGGCCATAACGCGTTTACCCGCCGCCTGCTGGACGAGGATACGATCGCCCGCGCTGCGCGAGCCTTTCGCCATTTTCGCGACCGCATGGACAGTTATCACGTGACCGCCTACCGCGCAGTTGCCACATCCGCGGCGCGCGAGGTACGGAACTGCCACCGCTTGATCGAACGAATTCGCCGTAAATCGGGAATAGAGCTTCAGGTGATCAGCAGCACGGAGGAAGCGCGGCTGGTATGCACAGCGGTGACCTGGGCGCTCGGCGAAACGACTCAACCCCGGCTGATTTTTGATTTAGGCGGCGGGAGCCTGGAGCTGAGCTTCCTGGAGCGCGGCACGGTGCGAAAGCGCGTGGCGCTCCCGCTTGGCACCATCCGACTTATGGAGATATTTTCGATCGAAGGCGCTATTGACGAAGACAAGGCCCGCAAGCTGCGGCATCACGTGCTGGCGCTCTTGCGCAGCGCAATGCCCTCGCCACCGAGGCTTGATCGCGCCGTAGCGGTGGCTTGCGGAGGAAACGCTGAGGCGCTGGTGCGGCTGGCTCCGGGCCCGCTGGCCGGCCGGACGCCAACAATCAACCTGCGATTGTTGAAGGATCAGACGTGGAGAATGCTATCTCTGGATGTGGCCGGACGAATGCGCGTTTTCGGGGTGCGAAAAGACCGGGCGGAGGTGATGGGAATTGCCGCAATCGTCATCACGGCGGTGGCGAAATGGCTGAGTTTGCGGTCGATGCTGGTACCCGGAGTAGGCGTGCGCGAAGGGCTGCTTCTGGATTTGCTAGCGGAACAGTATTCGGGCGGCGCGGTGACGGAAGAAGAGAAGGGGCGCGCTGCGAATCTGCTGGCAGGGGCTCGGTGGTTCGCGCGGCGCCTTAATTACGACGCCCAGCATGCCGACCAAGTGGCGAAGATCGCGCTTTCGCTCTTCGATCAGCTGCGGCCCATTCACGAAATGGGGCCCGAACAGCGAAACGTCCTTGAAATAGCGGCGCTGCTGCACGATGTGGGACATTTCGTCAGCCAAAAGGCGCACCACCGGCACGGCGAATATTTGATCCGCAACGGAGAAATCCCCGGACTCGGAGGATGGCGGCGCGACATGGTTGCGTCTCTGGTGCGGTATCACAATGCCAAGTCGGAACCTCAGCTCGAGCACGCCTCGTATGCGGCTCTGGATGGTCAGCAGAGACACGACGTGCGGTTGCTCACGTCGCTTTTGCGCATTGCCGAGAAACTTGAATCGGAGCACGCACAACGGATTTCAGACGTGGATGTGCAGATTTCAGGACGCCGGGCGGTTTTTCTGGTGCGCGCCTCGGACGGAACGCGCCTCGATTTAGCCGGGCTCAACCGGAAACTGGATTTATTCCAGAAGGAATTTCACTTGAAAGCCGAGTTTCGGCGGGCTCAGCGTAGAGCCGAGGTAGCTTAGGATGATTCTCTATCTGGTTCGTCATGGCATCGCGATTGACCGCACCGATCCCGAGGCTCCGCCTGAAGCGGAAAGGCCGCTGACGGCGAGGGGCGTGCAGAAGACGCGGGCGGCGGCTCTTGGCTTTGTTGAAGCAGGAGTGAAACCGGATATTCTGATTACCAGCCCCTACATTCGCGCGGCCCAGACCGCGGAGATTTTCGCGGAGGCGCTGGGATTCGCACCCGAGAAGATCCGGGTGAGCGACGCACTGAAGCCGGCTGCAAATCCGGCCGACATACTGAAGGAATTAGCCCATCTGAGGGCAAAAGAAATTGCCTGCTTCGGACATGCGCCACATCTGGACCTGACCATCGCCCAATTGGCGGGCGCTCGCGGTCCAATTACCGAATTGAAAAAAGCGGGGGTCTGCTGTTTCGAGCATCTACAGCCGCGAGGCCGGTGGGAATTGCGCTGGATCCTGACCGCCAAACTGCTGCGTAAGCTGGCGGACTAACCGGTTGCTAAGCGATCCGCCGCCTCGGAAATGAAGCGGCCACCAGTGTGTGCCCTTGCTGAAAGCCGGATCGCCAGACGGGCCAGGGCGAATCCGAACCCTTGGATTTTGCAAGGAACGCCTGCAGGATGGACTTGCGCTGGGCCGCGAGTTTTTCGTGCCACTTCTCGAGCGCCTGAGGATCCAATTTGGAAGCGTGCCTGCGCAGGGCGCTTCGAAGCACGTCGATATCGTGAACGTCGCCCAGTTGATCCTGGATTTGCTTCAAGTCAGCGGACCATGCTTCGTAACGTTCGGGTAAAAAATTTTCAACCACGTAACGAAAATGTTTGAGGCCGATGCGGAGCCGGTGCCACGCGATGCTGCTTCGCGTCCTTTTGGCATCCTCGTAGAGCTTGGCGGCTTCGTTTAACCTTGCCAGAGCGAGCCGCTGAAAAACCACGCTGCCTGACGGGAAGAAATCGGCCCTGGGCTGCAGTTTGCGCTTCAGCTTCTTCCATCCTTTTTGATCGAATGCGGCGAGCGCGGCAGCGGCGGTCTTGCGGTGCTTTTTTTCCTGGTGGGAAAGAAGGCTCAGCATGTATTTGCGAACGGGATCGCCAGCGGGGCCGCATTTCTTCACCCAATCCCGCTCGACCTGCGTATCGTGCAAATCGCCAGAGGCGTGAAATATCTTGCGGCTGACTTTCTTGATCCTGCGCCAGCGTGAGCCAGGACTTACTTCGCTGAGAGCTTCAGCCATGGTGCGGCAGCGTCTGAGAGCGACGCGCAAATCATGCACTTCCTGCTTGCGCCAGTTTGGTTCGACTTTGGGCGCCCTTTCCAGCACGCGGTCCATCCAGACTTCAAGACCGATTTGCCGCTGCGCCATGATTTGAGGCAATGAAATGGGAGCCGACACGCGAAATCCGATCTATCCGGCAGGTCAAGAACGAGGCGCTATATTAACTCCCGGCGAGGGCTTTTGCCAGCGGCGGCATGCGCTTGCCTCCTTATTTTTTGAGCCCGGATACCAAGCAAATGCCGGGGTGTGCATCTGGAGCGCGGCGGACCCGCATTGGGCACAGTACGAGGATACAGACAGAATGTTTACACGGGAGGTCAAATCGACGCAAGTACTTGTTGGTGTAAAGAAAAGTCGTCCACGGTAACCGGTGGCCGATCGGTCTTTTTGGCTTGTTTCGCATCGAGTGGATTCCCCAAAATTGAAACTGTACGGACCGCATTGGCGTCAAATACCCGCGAGCAAAGCGGTTCGCCGGAGGCGAGTTTTGGTGTACATTGTTGATGCTGCCATTTGGTGGTGCCAGCGCTCTGCTCCCTCTCGGAAGGAATTAGGGAATGAACCCGACGAAATCAGAACCGGCGGTTAGCACGGAAACTTCAGGGGCTACGCGCCGGGACACAGTAACCCTGATCGATAACCGCAACGGCCGCCGATACGACGTGCCGATCAAGAACGATACGATCCGGGCGATCGATTTGCGGCCGATTAAGATCAGCGAAACCGATTTTGGGATGATGAGCTACGATCCGTCGTTTTCGAACACGGCGTCTTGCACGAGCAAGATCACGTACATCGACGGAGACAACGGCATCCTGCGCTACCGCGGCTATTCGATCGAAGAGCTCGCCGAAAAAAGCACTTATCCGGAGACGGCCTACTTGATTCTCCACGGCGAGCTGCCCACGAAATCGCAGCTGGCCGATTGGACCTATCACATCACGCACCATACGTTCATTCACGAGAGCATCAAGAAATTTCTCGACGGTTTTCACTACGACGCTCATCCCATGGGGATGCTGATCTCCACACTGGCCGCGCTTTCGACGTTTTATCCCGATGCGAAGGATATTTTCAGCGCGGAATCGCGGCGCAAGCAAACCTACCGGCTGATCGGCAAGATGCCCACGCTGGCTGCGTTTGCCTACCGGCACAGCCTGGGCATGCCATTCGTCTATCCCGACAACGACCTGAGTTACTGTGGCAATTTCCTGAACATGCTGTTCCGCACCACGGAGCTGCAATATCGTCCCAATCCGACGCTCGAGCGGGCGCTCGATACTCTATTCATCTTGCATGCGGACCACGAGCAGAACTGCTCGTCGACCGCGATGCGCGGCGTGGGAAGCTCGCACGTGGACCCGTATTCCGCGGCGGCCGCGGCCACGGCTGCGCTATATGGCCCGCTGCACGGAGGCGCGAACGAAGCGGTGCTGCGCATGCTGATCGAAATCGGGTCAGTGAACAACGTTCCCGCCTACGTGAAGAGCGTGAAGGCCGGCGAGAAATTGCTGATGGGATTCGGCCATCGCGTCTACAAGAACTACGATCCGCGCGCCAAAATTGTGAAGCGAATCGCATACGAAGTCTTCGACATCATGGGCCGCAACCCGCTGATCGATATCGCGCTGGAATGCGAGCGGATCGCGCTAGAGGATGAATATTTCGTCAAGCGGCGGCTGTATCCCAATGTGGATTTTTATACGGGATTGATCTACCAGTCGATGGGCTTCCCGGTGACCATGTTTCCCGTGCTGTTTGCGATCCCGCGGACTTCGGGATGGATCGCACAATGGGAAGAGATGCTACTCGATCCCGAGCAAAAAATTTCGCGGCCCCGTCAGGTTTACACCGGCTACGATCTTCGCAGCTACATTCCGACCGATCACCGCGGCTAATAGTTTTTTCGAGGCACCGCCGGCGGAATTTCAACCCGCCACAGATCGTCGTTCGCGCGCTTTTCGCTACTCTAGTGCCCTTAAAATGCATTGCATTCGGGCACAATCTCTGGCAAAACACTGTGACGCCGCGCAGGCTGCGCCAAATGAATATCTCCACACGCAAGCTCAAGAACACCACCATCGTAGACGTGATCGGAGACATCACGCTCTACAATTCTCCGGAAGTGCGCAAGAGCCTGCTTGGCACACTGAGGGAGCAGGGTGTGAGCCGCGTGATCGTGAATCTTGAAAAGGTAAACTATATCGACAGCGCTGGGATCGCCTCGCTCGTCGAGGGCCTGAAGGTCTCGCGGGACCTGAAAAGGGGTTTCGCCCTCTATGGCCTGAGCCCGACGGCGCGTGAAGTTCTTCAACTCACTCGCCTGCTGAAAGTTTTCGAAGTTCACGATACGGAACAAGACGCTTTGAGCGCGGGGAGCGGCGGTACAGCCGCCCAATAGCGCCGGATCTTTAGACCTCCAGATGCCATTCGTAGAAACGATCGGCGAAGCCACAATCGATGGACTGGCTTACGTCGGAGGACTGGCGCGCCTTGCCGGCGGCGCAGCGCGAGCCGTATTCTTCGGGCATTTTTGGAGCAGGAAGCTCCGATGGCATCGAGCGGTGCATCAAGCCATGGCCATCGGAGTGGAGGCGATCCCCATCGTCTCTCTGATTTCTTTTTTTGTGGGAATGATACTGGCGCTGCAAGGTGCCTACGAATTGCGCACGCTCGGCGCGATGCAGTTGGTCGCGAGCGCCGTGGCCATTTCGATGACGCGAGAGCTGGGGCCGCTCATGACGGCGATCATGGTGATCGGCCGTTCAGGGTCGGCGTTCGCCGCGGAAATCGGCACGATGAAGGTCAACGAGGAAATCGACGCGCTGGAAACCATGGCGCTCGAGCCGGCTCGCTTTCTGGTGGCGCCAAAATTCCTGGCCATGCTGTTGATGATGCCCTGCCTCACGACCTGGGCGGATTTCATGGGTATCCTGGGCGGAGGCCTCTTCGGCGTTACCAATGCGGGCTTCACGTGGACCACCTACTTCCATGCCACGATCGATGCCATGGCCTTGCGCGACGTCGTCACCGGTCTGATCAAGAGCGTGATGTTCGGCCTGGTGATTACCGCGGTCGGCTGCCATGAGGGATTTTCCACGGGCCTTGGCTCGGAGCAAGTTGGCCGCTCGACTACATCGGCCGTGGTGAAGTCTATTTTCCTGGTGATAGCGGTAGATTTGGTTTTCACGAGCATCTTTTATTTCACAGCACCTCGATAATCATCGAAGAGGCTGCGCGGGGATTATGCCCAACGCGTCCGACGAATCGACCATCATTTCAGTGCGGGACCTGCGCGTCCGCTATGGCACTCAGGAAATTCTCCACGGGATCAACTTCGAAGTACAGCACGGCGAGACACTGGTAATTCTGGGCGGGTCGGGGTCTGGAAAGAGCACGCTTCTTCGCACGCTTGTCGGCCTCGAACAGCCGAGTGGCGGAGAAATCTGGATTCGTGGAAGGAATTTCGCGAACATGCCCGAGGCCGAGCGCGACGAGCTGCGAAAGAAAATGGGGATGTCGTTCCAGGGAGGAGCGCTATTCGGGTCGATGACGGTAGGAGAAAATGTGGCGCTTCCTTTGCGCGAGCACACGCCGCTCGATGAGTCCACTATCGAAATAATGGTGCGCCTAAAGCTCGATCAAGTGGGACTTTCGGGCTTCGAAGGCTACATGCCGGCGCAATTGAGCGGAGGGATGAAAAAACGCGCCGCGATTGCCCGCGCGTTGGCCATGGAACCTGAAATTCTATTCTTCGATGAGCCCTCGGCGGGTCTCGATCCCATTATCGCGGCAGGCATCGATGAACTGATCCTGAAATTGAAGAAGGCATTCCGAATCACAATCCTGGTGGTAACGCACGAGCTGGCCAGCGCGTACTTGATTGCCGACCGCATGATCCTGCTCGATAAGGGGAAGATCGTCGCCAACGGAACGTCGAAGGCCCTTCGCGAAAGTGACGAGCCGCGCTTACGGCAGTTTTTAGACCGCGTCCCCGAGCCTGAAGTAGCAGGGGAAATCGATTACCTGCAGATGCTGACAGGAGAAGGCCCTTTCCAACGGCGTTGAAACTGGCGAATGGCGCAGCGCATGTTATACTCCCCCACATTCTGACGCAGCTGGCCCGAATTGCCGGGGTGTAGATCGGGCTGGAACGATCGAGGAAACCAGTGGAGTCGAAGCGGGAGCAGGCTCTCGTCGGTATATTCGTTTTAGTAGCCGCCGCTTTGCTCACTGTGACGGTATTTCTTCTTTCGGGAACCTTCGGCCGCGGCAACGTCCCCTACCGAACGTATTTCAAGAACGCGGGCGGGCTGAGCCCGGGCGCGGAAGTCCGCTATGCCGGAGGACCGCCGGTGGGTCGCGTGAAAGAAGTGAAGAGCGACCCGCAGAATGCCGCGCGCATGGAAATCGACTTTACCCTCGATCCGTCTGTTCCGGTAAAGACGGACAGCCTCGCTGAAATCGCCAGCGTCAGCCCGCTGGGTGATAACTTTCTTGGTATCGTTCCGGGAACAGTCGCCGCGCCGAAGGCGCCGAGCGGCTACGCACTCAAGTCGCTGGAGTACACCAGCTTTTCCGACCTAACCGCGCTGATCGCCCAATTGGGTCCGAACGCAAACAACCTGTTGGCGAATTTGAACGATCGCGTGGTGGCGTTGAGGGATACCCTCGACCGCGTCAATGACTTGCTGGATGTGCGGAACCGCGCCAACATCGCTGCGAGCCTCGCGGACCTTCACGGGATGCTCGATGAGAACCGTCCGGCGATTCATTCGGCCCTGAACAATGTAAATGCCTCGAGCGCGAAACTCGAGCCCCTGATCGATGATTTCCGCAAGACTTCCGCGCAGGCCAACGAGTCGCTCGCTCATCTGGATGCCGCGATTTCCGAGGACCGCCCCGATCTTCACAAAGCTGTGAGTGATCTTCGCCAGTCACTCGATTCAGCAGTGACCCTCACGAGCCAGCTCGATAACACACTGGACGCGAATTCAGAAAATCTGGACGAGATCATCGATAATCTGCGCCACGTCACCGAGAATTTGAATTCGTTCACCGAAACGATCAAGACGCGGCCCTACACATTGATTCGCGCATCCGGGCTCAAGCCGCGGAAGCCGGGCCAAGCGCCGCCCAAATAGGAGAGGAGAAACAAAGAGTGACGACGCGCCAGGTGCGACAAGCCTTGCTAATTATCCTGGCCGCGGGAATCACCGCGGCTTGTGGCGCTTCGCGGCCCGTGAAGTACTACGTGTTAGATACCGGCACTGCGGCGGCGCCAGTGCCCGATTCCTCTCCGGCTCGCTTCCCGATAAGGCTCCTGGTCGGCCGCGTTACGGCGTCGCATTTGTATCGCGACGACCGCCTTGTGTACGGGAGCGGGCCCGTTCAGCTCGGCACGTACGAATACGAGCGCTGGGCGGAACCACCGGCCGGTATGATCCAAGACATGCTGGCTCGCTCCTTGCAGTCGACGGGAGCCTATCGTTCGGTATCCGACCTCCGCAGTAATGCGCGAGGAGATTATATCGTCCGCGGTGAGCTCAACGCACTTGATGAAGTAGAAGGGCCGACTCTGGCAGCGCGCTTTTCCTTCCAAATCGAACTGTTTGATCCGAAAGCCAACGCCACGATTTGGTCCGATTCTTACACCCACGATGAACCGGTGACTGGAAAGAAAGTTTCTGACGTCGTTGAGGCGCTGGACCGCAACGTGAGCGCCGGCCTAGCGCAGCTCACCTCGCACCTCGGCCAATACTTCGCAGCACATCCTCGGGAACAATCAGCCGCGCAATAGAATTTGCGTTGACTCTTAGCTAAAAAGCACGGCTCTGCACCTTGACATTGTGATAAGTTCACTCATAATGAATCACCCTTCCGAGCTCACCGCTCGGGCTCCGAATCCCGTTCTCGGCCCTTGTAACGAACATTGAAACGCACGAAGTCCTCTCCTTCTTGCCGGCCGAATGCTATCCGCTGCTGAGAAAGCAATGGAGGCGGGCAACCGCGGAGGAAAGTCATGCCCCATGGGTTTTGTTACTTTTGGAATCCCGGACTGGTGTGGTTACACGTCATCTCCGACTCTCTGATTGCGCTGGCGTATTTCGCGATACCCGTAATTCTTATCTGGCTCGTGCGCAAGCGCCGTGACGTTCCTTTTAGCTGGATGTTCGTGCTGTTCGGTGTATTCATCGTGGCCTGCGGCGGGACGCACCTCATGGAGGTGTGGAACATCTGGCACGCGAACTACTGGGTAGACGGCCTGATCAAGGCCGTCACCGCGGCAGCTTCCATTCCCACGGCCATCCTTCTAGCTCAAATGATGCCTCGCGCCCTGACCCTACCGAACATCAGCCAGTGGATGCAGGCCAATGCTCAACTCGAAAAGGAACTGCGAGAACGACGCGACATGGAACTTCAGTTGCGAATCAGCGAAGCGACCTACCGCGAGCAGGCCGAACTGCTCAACGTGACGCACGACGCAATCTTCGTCCGGGACCTAGAGGACCGGATCGTTTATTGGAATCGTGCAGCGGAGAGGTTGTACGGATGGCAAGCGGAGGAAGCCCGGGGTCAAGTGGCGCGCGACCTTCTTCAAAAACGCTTTCCAGTACCTCTCGCCGACATTGAAGCGAAAGTCCAGCAGCAGGGTTCGTGGGAAGGGGAATTGATACACCATTCCCGCAGTGGCTCTGAGATAGTGGTCTCGACCCGCTGGGTGCTTCGACGCGGTCCCGCGGGTAGACCGGTTGGCATTCTAGAAAGCAACCGCGACGTCACTCAACGCGTCGCGGAAGAGCAAAAGTTTCGAAACTTGCTCGAGTCGGCTCCGGACGCGATGGTGATCGTCGACAGCGTAGGAAAAATCCAGCTTATCAACACGCAGACCGAAAGACTCTTTGGATATTCGCGCGAGGAACTCGTCGGCCAGCGCACGGAAATACTGATTCCCAAGCGGTTTCATTCGATGCACGTTCACCACCGCGAGGGGTATTCACAATCGCCTCGGCCGCGATCGATGGGCGCCGGGTTAGATCTCTACGGGTGCCACAAGAATGGAACCGAGTTCCCTGTCGAGATTAGCCTGAGCCCAATCACTACGGGTCAGGGCACTCTGGTGGCCAGCGCGATTCGTGACGTCACGGACCGACGTCGTGCCGCGGAAGCTATTGAATCGCAGCGGAAGGCACTTTCGGAATCCAACGGCCGGCTTATTGCCGCAAACAAGGAATTGGAAGCGTTTAGCTATTCCGTCTCGCACGATCTGCGCGCGCCTCTGCGCCATATCGATGGTTTCGCCCGCCTGCTGTGCGAGTCCTACGACAACGAGATACCCGAAAAGGTGCAGCATTACGTGGACCGAATACTGACCGCCGTCAGCACCATGGGTCGTTTAGTGGATGGCCTATTGAACCTGGCGGGAATTGGACGAAAGGAAATCCTCCGGTGCGACGTGAATCTTAAGGATCTGGTGCAGGGAGCGATCGCGGATTTCTCTTCTGAAACAGAGAAATGCAAGGTGGAATGGAGGATGGATCCACTACCGATGGTGAACTGCGATCCGCGGCTATTAAGCTTAGTATTTTCTAATCTTCTTTCCAACGCTCTGAAATTCACGCGGGGAGTCGAACATCCGATCATCCAAATTGGTACCCAGCCGAACGGTTCCGGAGTGACGATCTTTGTCCGAGACAACGGGGTAGGCTTCGATTCGAGATATGCCGATAAGTTATTCGGAGTCTTCCAGCGGCTGCATCGCGCGGAGGACTTTGAAGGTACGGGGATAGGATTGGCCACGGTCCAACGGATCATTCAGCGGCACGACGGAGAAGTGTGGGCAGAATCCACGCCCGGTGAGGTAACAACATTCTATTTCACGCTGGAACCGAGGTTGCAGGGTACCGCGCCGGACGCGGTAGGGGAGGCCAGTCTTGAGCAAGCCTGACGGTGTGGAAATTCTGCTAGTGGAAGATAACCCTGCAGATGCGGAGCTAACACTGCACGCTTTGCAGAAACACAATCTCGCCAACCGTATCCAGCATGCCCGGGACGGCGAGGAAGCCCTGGACTTTCTTTTCTGCCGCGGAGTCTTTTCGGGGCGCCCCGCAGAGGCGAAACCTCGGCTGGTCCTGCTTGATTTGAAGCTGCCGAAAATAGATGGCCTGCAGGTGCTGCGAGAAATCAAAAACGATCCTAACACTAAGCCGATTCCAGTGATCGTGCTGACCTCATCGAAAGAAGAACAGGATCTGGTGAATAGCTACCAGTTTGGCGTGAACAGCTACATTCAAAAGCCCGTGAACTTCAGCGAATTTCAAGATGTGGTTCGGCAACTCGGAATGTACTGGCTTTTGCTGAACGCCGCGGCTCCGGTAGCGGCGCCGCTTCCTCGCTAGAGCAGTGCGTACCAAGTGGATGTGAAAACGAGAATGAGCGAAACGCCCAGGCCCGCATCAGATCCAGCCAAGCCCCTGCGACTGCTTTTCGCCGAAGACGATCCGAACGATCTGGAACTTTGCCTCCGCCACCTGGAAAAGTCAGGGTTGAATTTTCAAGCTGACTCCGCGTTCACCCGTGAGGAGTTCGCGCAGAAATTGCGCGAGGGCCGGACTGACGTTGTGGTCTCCGATTACCGGATGAAGGCTTGGACGGCGATGGACGCTCTCGCCATGCTCCAAGAATCCTGGCCTGAGGTGCCCCTGATCCTGGTGAGCGGTAGCCTCGGTGACGAACTTGCGGTCGAATGCATGAAGAGAGGCGTCACCGACTATTTATTGAAGGGGCAGCTCGCGAGACTGCCGATGGCCATCCGGCACGCGCAAGAAGGCCGAGCACTGCGGCAAGCGGAACTGCGGGCGCTCGAAGCGCTGCGAGAGAGCGAGGAGCATTACCGCACACTCGTGGAAAATGCGCCGGAAGCGATCGTGCTGCTCGATATCGACCGGCAAAAGTTCGTGGATTCCAACGACCGCGCTTTATTGCTTTTTGGTTTAACGAGGGAAGCACTCTTACAGAGCGGCGTCACGGACGTAAGCGCGACAAAGCAAGTTGACGGGGCGACGGCCGAAATGATGGAACGGCTGTTCTTCCAACCAGGATCGGAGGGAGCCACCACCCATTTCGAGTGGATGTACCGCAACTCCTGGGGAGAGGACCACCCGGCCGAAGTATATCTGGTTCCCTTGCCGTCGGCGGACCGCCGTCTGGTGCGGGTCAGCATCGTGGACATCACCGAGCGCAAACGGTCGGAACAGGCTTTGCGGGAGAGCGAGGCCCGCTACCGCGGTCTGGTTGACAACGCGACGTATGGAATTCTCTGGGTCGAGGAGCACGGAGGCAGACTGTTGGACGCGAATCCGGCACTTGCGGCAATCCTTCGCTACGACTCGGTAGATGATTTGCTGAGCATTCAGTTCTCAAAAACGCTTTACTGCAATCCCGCCGACCAGAACACGATCATCGCCGAATACAGGCGGCACGGGCGCGCGCACGCAACCGTAGAATGGAAGCGTAAGGATGGAAAGGTGGTGGCCGTTCGCTTGAGCAGCCGCCGGGCGACGAATCCGGACGGATCGGAGTCTGCCGAGGTCATCGTCGAAGATGTAACGGAGCACAAGGCGCTCGAAAGACAGCTCGTGCAGGCGCAGAAATTCGAAGCGATCGGACAATTAGCCGGGGGAATCGCGCACGACTTTAACAACATGATTGGCGCTATTCTTGGTTGGGTTGATCTGGGACTCGACGAAACCGACGCGAATTCGCGGCTGCACCGGCATTTCGAGAAGGTACACCACCAGGCCGAGCGCGCCGCTGCGCTGACGCGCCAGTTACTCGCGTTCGCTCGTCGGCAGATTCTCGAGCCACGCAACATAGACCTGAATCAGACCATGATCGAGACTCTCAGCCTGCTGGAAAAGGTGATTGGCAGCAACATCGAAATCAAGGCCAACCTCGCGCCCGATCTTGCCGTGGTGCGAGCCGATCCCACTCAAGTGGAGCAGGTGCTGATGAATCTGTGCATCAACGCCCGGGATGCCATGCCCGACGGTGGCTCGTTGATTATCGATACCTCCAATATGACGCTCGACGCGGCATTCTGTTCCCTTCAGCCTCTGGCGCGTCCCGGCAACTATGTCATGCTTGCCATCACCGATTCGGGTACTGGAATGGACGCAGCCACACTCGACAAGATTTTTGAGCCGTTCTTCACAACCAAAGAGATGGGAAAGGGAACGGGCCTTGGGCTCGCTACGGTGTACGGAATTGTCCGGCAGCATGGCGGTTTTCTGAATGTTTATAGTGAGCCTGGTGTCGGCAGCACATTTAGAGTCTATCTGCCGATAAGCACCACGGCCGCGCCTGTGCGCGATTCGGTCGAGGACACGGGGCCGGTCGCCGGTGGGACAGAGACCATCCTGGTGGCCGAGGACCATGAAGGATTGCGCCAGCTGGCACAGGAAGCTCTTTCCGGCCTGGGATACAACGTCATTTTGGCTGCGGATGGCCAACAGGCGCTGCAAGAATTCCAGCGATTCCCGGAAACCGATCTTGCGCTGCTTGATGTCGTGCTGCCGAAATTAAGCGGCCCCGAAGTTTACGCGAAGCTACAGGAAACGAATCCGACCCTTCCAGTGATATTCGCGACCGGCTATAGTCCCGATTTGGCCGTGATTCAAAAAGTGCAGCAGCAAGGCTTCCCCATATTGCAGAAGCCTTACTCGTCTCGAAATCTGGCGCGCGCAGTACGAAAAACACTGGATAGCCAAACACGTCCCGTCTCAACTCACTAGAGTTTTCGATTCACGGACTCCGCCTGCCGGCATCGCTATCAAGTTTGCGGCTCGAATAATTTAAGGAACTGATCGCGCGGAGCGGGCTCGACCGCTACGACCTCGAGATTGGCGCGCACGTGTTCCACGCGGCTCATTCCCACCAGCGCGGTGGTAACGCCGGGAACCGAGCGCGCAAACTGTAGCGCCTGCGCCGCGTGGTCCTTCAGCCCAAGCGCCGCACCAATGTAAGCAGGCAGCTTTCGCGTGAGTTGTCCCTGAAGAAGCGCGGAGCTTGATACGATGGTGATCCCCAGCGCGCGGCCTGCCTGTACCATGGCCATGGTCTTCCCTTCGACCACTTGGTTTGGCCGCAACAAAGCCTCAGGCATCGCAAGGTTCAGCGGCAACTGCACGAAACGCAAATGATGATCCGGCCCGCCCGCCTCGCGCGCAATTGCTTCCATCGCCGCGAGCGAGAGATATCCCGGCGAGTTGCGCTCGTCGCGGAAGGCGTTCCAAGTAGCCAGGCCGTACGCGCCGATTTTTCCCGCAGAGACCGCGGATTCCAAGAATTGGAACGCATCGCTGACGCGGCGGCGGAATTCATCGCCGGTTACCTCGCTTAATTGCGTTTCCGGATTGTGCAGATAGAAAACATCCACGCATTCGACGCCCAGATTCCTGCGGCTGCGATCCAGTTGGTCGGAAAGATAGCCGGGAGCCATGCAGTGGCAGCCCGCCGCGATATCTTCCGCACGCAAGATTCCGCGTTCCACGTACTCGCGTGAAAAATATTCGCTGGCGTCTTCCGGCATTTCCCCATCGGGAGTCAGGAAGCCCGCCTTGGTGCAGATGACGATTTCTTCCCGGGAAAATTCGGCCGAGGTCAAGATTTTCAATGCCGCGCCCACCGAGCGCTCGCTGCGCTGCAGCCGATAGTTGATCGCCGAATCGACCACGTTCACGCCGCCCCGCACGGCGGCGACGACCGCGTTTGTGTATCCCTCATCGGTCGCGCGATCCGGTTCTCCGAGATACGTCCCAATCCCGATCGACGAAAGCACCAAGCCGCCCTGCACGTCGCGGAAATGCCCGGCAGCGGCGCGTCCCTGAAATCTCGCCGCATAGCGTAAAGTGCTCTGCGCGGTGGCTCGACCCGGCATGCGTTGGTTGTTCGTCGCAGAAGATGGCATCGCAACTCCCACTTCAATAAGCGCGCTGGAAAATCCCCGCGGGTTGGCGGAACACGCCGCGGCCCCGTCTGTGAATGGTCACGAAATGCGCGCCGCTATTTCTTCCACCGGCTCGCCGGATAGGCCTTGCGCATCGATCATCTCTCTCGCCTGCACTCGAATCTTCGGAAGGTATCGCGCGAATGCGATCGCTCCCGCAATCGTCAGGACGCCGCCGATCGCCACCGTCCAAGGAGCGCCAATGTGACCCGCCGCCGCTCCCTCAATCAGCGCTCCAAAGGGCGCCATACCCATGAACATCATCGAATACACAGCCATGGTGCGGCCCCTCAGCCGGTCCGGCACCATCGATTGAACCAGCGTGTTCGAGCAAGACATCTGCGTCATCACCGAAAACCCGACCGGCACCAGCAGTATCGCTGAAAGAATCCACCAGCGCGAAAATGTGAACACGATCAAAAAAGCTCCAAACGAGGCGCAAGCAATCGGGACCAATTTTCCAAATCCGCGAACTCCTCTTCGCGACGCAATCATCAACGCGCCGAACATCGCCCCCACGCCGGTAGCGCCCATCAATATGCCCAGCGTCTTGGCATTCCCGTGCAGCACTCTCGCCGCGAAGATCGGCATCAATACCGTATAGGGCATGGCCACCAGGCTCACCAGGCCGATCAGCAAGAGCAGCGCTCGAATCGGCGGCGTGTCGCGCACGAAGCGGAATCCTTCGGCAATATGCTCGAAGGGGGACGCATGATGCGTTACCGCCGGTTTACGCGGAATCCTCATCATGAGCAACCCGGCGATCACGGCGATGTAACTTACCGAATTCGCAAAAAAACACCAGCCCTCGCCGATGCTGGCCACCAGAATCCCCGCTATCGCAGGCCCGATAATCCGCGCCCCGTTGAATATCGTGGAGTTCAACGCGATCGCATTCATCAGATCTTCCCGGCCGACCATTTCCACCAAGAACGACTGCCGAGCGGGAATGTCGAACGCATTCACCGCGCCCATCAGCGCCGCCAGAATAATTACCTCCGTTACCGTCACACGCTTCGTCAGCGTCAGCATCGCCAGAATGAAAGCAAAAATCATGAACGCAACCTGCGTAGTGATCACTACCTTGCGACGGTTGAAACGATCCGCCACCATCCCGCCCAGCGGCGACAATAGAAAAACTGGAATTTGCCCCGCGAACGCCACCGTGCCCAGCAACAACGAAGATCCCGTCAGCCGGTAAACCAGCCACGCCTCGGCAATCGTGTCCATCCACGTGCCGATCAGTGAGATCGATTGCCCGCTGAAAAATAGTTGGAAGTTCCGGTGCTTCAGAGACCGGACGGTATCGTGAAATCGTGAACGGCTGGCCAGTCCGCGGGCCGCGGCAGACCCGGTTGTACTCGTTTCCGCCATATTCTTGAATTGTACGATGCAACACCGCCGCCACGGCCCGGGATTGTGCTTCCGTTTCTTCAGGAAACGGGCGGTTCCGATGAAGAAGTGCCGGGAGCCAGAAGCCGGCTGCACGCGCGCAGGATGCGGCGATAAGGCCAGTCGTGTTCCCGAAAGAGAATTTCGCCGCCTCGCGGCTTCGAATAAAACCAGCGCGCCACAAGTGATAGATGCTCGGACAATTCCTCCGGCGCGGCGTGCAAGCCATACCGTTTTCGCCAATCGCCGGTGTCGGATTCCCCGCTTTCGCGCCGCGGTGTCGCGGCCTGCGGTTGCAGCGCCCGGCGCAAGATGGCCTCCACGGAGCGCGGCTGGCTCGAGAGTTCGGCGAAATTCAGGAATATCGTTTCCGCAAGCACGCCGCCTAGCAACGGAAATACCACGATGGTTTTCTCGTCGTTCCCGCGCTGCAGGATCACCGCATCGAGTTCTTCTACTCTCCGGGCCAGTTCCGGCAGCCCGCGCAACGCGGAAGCCACTTTCTCAAGGCGTTTGTGCAGCGCGGCGGCCCGTTCGAAATCGAGAGCTTCGCTGGCCGCTTCCCGCTCGCGCTCGAATTTAGCGGTCAGGGCGCCGCCCGCTGTATCGAGCGTTTCGACAACCAAGGCCACCTCGGCGTCGTACTCTTCCTTGGTGCAGCCCGCGAAACACGGTGCCAGGCACATTTTCATTTCCGAATAGATGCACCCGGGAAAGTTCGGATCGCGCCGGATCTTGATCTGGCAGCGCCGAATTTTGAACAAATCGAGGAAGCTTTCCGAAAACGCCTCCGCCGATCGGCGCGAAGCAAAAGGCCCGAAGTAAAACCCTTCGTCGGCGCGGATGCGCCGTGTCACATGGCAGCGCGGATACGCATTGCGCAGATTGATCTTCAGCACCGCCGGCGGACGCAACCGCAATAAGTCCCGGTAGCGATCGGGCAAGAACTCGCGAGCCTGCTCGTAAAGGGTCAGCGTCTGTTCGAATTTCGAACCGGTGGCTCGGTAAGCGACTCGCGCAGCAAGGTTCCGCAAGTTGAGCCGTTTCGAATTTTCTTCCGCCACGCCCAGTAATCGCTGCGCGACGCGCCGAATGTCCGCTGTGCGTGCCAGATAGGGCCGCCCGGGCTCGCGCATTTCGATCCGCACCACGCCCGGTCGCGAAGGTAGCGCCGCAAAAAACTCCGTATCGCGCGCCGTGTCGAATGGCTCGGAACTGTCGAGCGGAAGCACAGGGGAAGAATACAATGGAAAGCTAATTACCCTTCAAAACCCACGAAGCGATCACCAGCCGTTGAATTTCGCTGGTGCCCTCGTAAATCTCAGTGATTCGCGCGTCGCGATACGCTCGCTCGACAGGATATTCCCGGCTGTACCCGTTGCCGCCGTGAATCTGAATTGCCTTGTGGGTCACGCGAGTGGCCATCTCGCTCGCAAAAAGTTTGGCGATGGCCGCTTCCATCGAAAACCGCGCGCCCGAATCCTGCTTCCACGCGGCGCGCCGCGCTAGCAATCGCGCCGCATCGATTTCGGTGGCCATGTCGGCGAGCATAAACTGGATGGCTTGAAACTCGGCGATTGGATGGCCGAACGCCTGCCTCTGCCGGGCGTAATCGAGAGCTGCTTCAAAAGCGCCTTGTGCGATTCCGGTGGCTTGCGACGCGATTCCGATCCGGCCACCGTCGAGCATCGAAAGAGCGATCTTGTAGCCTTCGCCCTCATTTCCGACGCGATTTTCAACCGGCACTTCGCAATCCGCAAACGAAAGTTCCGTGCACGCGGTCGCATGGATGCCGAGCTTCTTTTCCTCTTTGCCAACCCGGAATCCCGGCGCGCCTTTTTCGACGATCAGCGCCGTGATCCCTTTCTCCCCTTTTTCCGGCTGTGTGTTTACGTAGATGATTCCTGCGTCTGCCACCCCGCCATTGGTGATCCACGCCTTTGTGCCATTCACAATATAACAATTGCCCCTGCGCACCGCTTTTGTTGCCAGCGCCGCCGCATTCGAACCCGCTTGCGGCTCCGTAAGCGCGTAGCATCCGATCTTCTCGCCTCGCGCAAACGGCACGAGGAACTTCTGTTTCTGCTCTTCGGTGCCAAAACGGTTGATCGACGCGCAGTACAGCGAGTTCTGAACCGAAAGGATCACGCTCGTTGACGCGCAAACTCGCGCGATTTCTTCCATCACAATTGAGTAGCAAATGTGATCCATTCCCGCGCCGCCGTATTTTTCCGGCACCGAAATTCCCGTCAGTCCCAGTTCCGCGGCTTTGCGCACGGTTTCATGCGGGAAGCGGCCGGTTTCGTCCAACTCTTTCGCCAGCGGCTTCACTTCCGCCTCTGCGAAATCACGCACGCTTCGCTGCAAAAGCTTCTGTTCTTCCGTTAGTTCCAGGTTCACAAGTTTCTCCGGCGTCTTTTCCACATCGAAGGTGCATGAATAACCAGCATCAATCTGCAATTGTACAGCGAACCTGCCGCAGCCGGTCGGCCTCGGCACGCGTCAGCAACCGGTAAGCGCCCCAGGCCGGGTTTCATCGCTTTCCCTTCGGCGATATACTTGGAAAATAAACGTGAAAGGAGCCTTAAGATGGAAGCACGCCTCAACCCATACAAACTCTCCCCGAAAATCTATGAAACCATGTCCGCCCTCCAGGCCTATGTCGATTCCTGCGGCCTCGAACGGCCTCTCCTCGAACTGGTAAAGCTCCGCGCATCGCAGATCAATGGCTGCGCGTACTGCATTGACATGCACACCAAGGATGCGCGTGCCCTCGGTGAGACGGAACAGCGCCTCTACCTGCTCAATGCCTGGCGAGAGAGCCCCATGTATACCGAGCGTGAGAGAGCGGCTCTTGAATGGACCGAGGTCGTCACTCTGGTCGCTGACACCAATGTGCCGGACAATGTCTATGAGAGAGCCACAGGCCAGTTCAAGCCCGATGAACTCGCCAACTTAACTTTGGCGATTGCCACAATCAATAGCTGGAACAGGCTGAGCATTGCTTTTCGAGCCGTACCGGGTGCCTACAAGTCCAACTTGCAAAAGGTGGGTGCCAAGGCCTGACACCGGTACTGCGCACCTTCCGGGGAGGCCCGGCTAGAGGTCCCGTTTGCGGCCATGCGCGCAAATCCTCTATACTTTGAAGGTACGAAGACGAACCCGTACTGACCGCGGCGCATGCCCCGCGCCCCACAACGTCCAATGCCTGACATCGCCGAAAAAATCAAAAAGAAGCTACAGGACGAAATCGCCGTACTCGAGCACGAGCTTCATAGCGATCTCCCCAAGGAGATCATGACGGCGCGCGCCCATGGCGACCTCAAGGAAAACGCCGAATATAAGTATGCCAAGGAGAGGCAGTCCTTCGTCTCGGCGCGTCTGGGTCAGCTGCACCAACGCCTCGCCGATATCTCCATGCTCAATCTGAACAATCTTCCCAAGGATCGCGCGGCCTATGGCTCGCGCATCCTCGTGCGCGACGTTGCCAAATCCTCCAAAATCGAGTACAAGCTGGTTACAGTTGAAGAAGCCGATGCGGCGAAAGGCCTGATTTCCACTACCTCGCCCATCGGCCGGGCGCTCCTCGGAAAAAAAGTGGGCGATGAAGTAAGCGTCACCACTCCGGCCGGCATAAAGGAATATGAGGTCATGCGCCTTACCACCATCCATGATGAAGACTAGCGGAGTAACATCCCGTCCATGTTGACGCGGACCATCGGCCGCTATGGTTCTTGGCCCATTGACCGCCTCGCGGCTCTCTTGGCTGCTACGGGAATCCCTCCCAACGTAATCACCTGGGCCTCCCTCGTCGGCAATTTCTGGGCTGGAGTCTTGTTCGCCGAGGGGCGCTTCGCTGCCGCCGGCGGCATCATGATTCTGGCGGGCCTGTGCGATCTGCTCGATGGACCGGTGGCGCGCCGCCAAAACCGAATTTCCCTTTTCGGCGGTTTCCTGAACTCCATCGTTGACCGCTATGCGGATCTAATCCTGTTCCTTGGCCTGCTCGTTTACTACGCCCAGGTGAACCGCTTCCGGTACGCTGTGCTCGCGGGCGCCGCCATGGCCGGTGCTGTAATGGTCAGCTATGCCAAGGCGCGCGCCGAATCTCTTGTGCCCCGCGCCGAAGTCGGATTCTGGGACCGCCCTGAGCGTCTGGTCCTGATGATCCTAGGCGCTCTCTCCAACCGCATGGAGATCGCCCTCTGGATCTTGGCCATCGGCCCGAATCTCACCGTCATCCATCGCATCGTTCACACGTGGAGGTACACGAAAGCATCTGCACCGGCACCTTCCTCGATATCCGCTTACGAGAGCAAACGGGACGAAAGGCACGAGCCCCGCGCCCTCAGCCACTCCGCAGGCCGTGGTCGCGCTTAATCCTCCCTGCTTGGGCTAAGCTTCCAAGGCCTGACCCACCCTGTAGTTTAGCCCATCGCTTCGGACAGCACTGAACACTCCATCTCCCAGTAAGAGTTGCTTGACACATGTTATATCTCACGATATATTCTGAGACCTATCAGGAGGTGTTACATGCGATGTGGTAATCCACATGTTGCTTGGACTTGGGCAACCGCAGTACCTTGGGCCGCCTATCGCCCATGGAATCGTTGGGGTCGCTTCTTCGGCGGTGGTGAAGTTCGTCTCGCTCTCCTTTCGCTGCTCGAGGATAGTCCTAAGCACGGCTATCAGCTCATGAAGGACCTCGAAGCAAAATCCGGCGGGCTATACCGTGCCAGCGCCGGTGCGACTTATCCCACTCTCCAGCAACTTGAAGACGAAGGGCTCGTCACGTCCGAACAGGCTGAGGGGCGCCGCACCTATCGCCTCACCGATGCTGGTCGAGACGAACTCAAGCAGTCCGCCGACACGGTTAAGAAGATCTGGGATCGTGCGCAGTCATGGGGCGATTGGGCGCCGTGGATGGGAGCCGCTGGCGGAATGGTTGCCGCACCCGCCGCAGGCGTGATGAAGGCGGCGATGCGAGCCGCCACCCGGGGCGCCGAAAACTCCGAGAAGATCTCTCGAATCCGCGAGATTCTCGAGCGCGCCAAAAAAGAAATTGAGAATCTCGGCTAAGGACCTGACCATCCAATCCGGTTCGGACTTGCTACCGGCCTTGGCGGGATCGCGCGTGGTTACGCGCCATTCACCCGCTTGAGGTAAAATTGCGTCGTCCGAAAAAAGACCAAGGAGGCAAGCTCATGGCATTACGCGATACATTTCTTCCCGAGTTCGAACACGAAATGACCACCACCCGAAAAACCCTGGAGCGGGTTCCCGAGGATAAAGTCGATTGGAAGCCGCACGACACTTCGATGGCGATGGGCCGGCTAGCGGGACACATCGCTGAGATGTGTGGCTTCGCGGCCGCTACTTTTCAAGGTGACTCCTTCGACTTTGCACCGCCGGGAGGAACTCCCACGCAACCAACGGTCATGAAGTCCCGCCAGCAGTTGCTTGATCTCTTTGACAAGAACGTCGCATCCGCTCGCGCCGCCATCTCGAAGGCAAGCGACGAAGATCTGCAGAAAGTCTGGACGCTGATGAACGGTGGTAAGACCTTCTTCGCGATGCCGCGCATACAGGTCCTGCGTGGGATGATCTTGAACCACGTGATCCATCACCGCGGCCAGCTCTCCGTCTACCTTCGAATGAATAAAGTTCCGGTGCCTTCAATCTATGGCCCGTCCGGCGACGAAGGCCGCATGTAGCCGCTCGAATTCGTCGGCGCGCCCTCTTTGGGCACTCCATTTCAAACATGCTCTCGCGGATCGCCATGAAGGCGATCCGCGAATGGGGAGAAATGCGCCGCCTCATGTGGCGCACCGCGAGCAAAAAGAGAAATTTCAGAAAGTCCACACAACCTCGTACTTGTAATTCCCGCCCCTCATGCTAGCGTTGTCACCGAGAAGAATTTATGATCAAGCGCTACAAGTCGAAGATAGGTGCCGGCGATCCCCGCCGAACTCCGGTTCGCGGAGAGTCGCTGCCGACGCCTGCTCGACACTCTTGTCGAGTAGAAAGCACTCTAACCCGTTGGAAACAAAGGATCGCTGCTCACTCTACCCGTCACACTTTTGGGTTGATGAATTCCAGTTTCTCTCGTCGCCGGCCCGAGCAAGCGGTCACCGAACCGCGGCCCAATTTTGCGGGAATCTCCACGAGCGATTACAATGAGGAGTTAGGCATCGTAAGAGCCGGTCGCCGCCCTCCAATCCCGAACAGATTGAAGACGACAACAGACAACCATGGACGTTGAAAAGGTCATAGATAGCGTAGTCGCAACCTTCATCGGCACGAAGCACGAGCGCGACGTCAAGCGCATCCAGCCGCTGGTGGAAGCCATTAACGCGCTTGAGCCGGAGATGCAGAAACTCTCCGACGAGCAGATCGGTGCGCGAACGCTTGAGCTGAAGTCCGAAGTCCAGGGTCGCCTCGAAGGCCTCGAGCGCGATGACCCGGATTTCAAGCGCAAGCTGCAGGACGCGGTCGAGCCCGCGCTCGTGCCCGCCTTCGCCCTCGCTCGCGAGGCGGGACGCCGCACGATCGGCATGCGGCACTTCGACGTGCAACTCATCGGCGCCATCGTGTTGCACCACGGAAAAATCGCCGAGATGAAAACCGGCGAGGGCAAAACGCTGGTCGCAACGCTGGCCGCCTATCTCAATGCTCTCACCGGCAAAGGCGTGCACATCGTAACGGTGAATGATTACCTCGCGCGCCGCGACGCCGAGTGGATGGGGCCGATCTACAGCATGCTGGGACTGACCGTGGGCGTGATCGTCCACGATCTCGACGACGCGCAACGCAAAGCGGCCTATGGGGCCGACATCACCTACGGCACCAACAACGAATTTGGCTTCGATTACCTGCGCGACAACATGAAATACGATCTGAAGGATTGCGTGCAGCGGGGACATTATTTCGCAATCGTGGACGAGGTGGACTCGATTCTAATTGACGAGGCGCGCACTCCGCTGATCATTTCCGGTCCCGCCGAAGAATCCACCGACAAGTATTACCGGATCGACAAAATCATCCCCAAGCTGATCAAAGAAATCGACTACACGGTGGACGAAAAGATGCGCACCGTCACGCTGACCGAGGAAGGCGTCTCGAAAAGCGAGCGGCTGCTGAATCTGGGGAACCTTTTCGATCTGGCGAACATGGAAATCAACCACCATGTGTACCAGGCGTTGCGCGCGCACGTGCTCTTCGAAAAAGATGTGGACTACGTCGTCAAGGACGGCGAAGTGGTGATCGTGGACGAATTCACCGGCCGTCAGATGCCGGGCCGGCGTTGGTCGGACGGCTTGCACCAGGCGGTCGAAGCGAAAGAGGGCGTGAAGATCGAGCGCGAAAATCAGACGCTCGCTACCATCACATTCCAAAATTACTTCCGCATGTACAAAAAGCTTTCCGGCATGACCGGAACCGCCGAAACCGAAGCGCCCGAATTCAACAAGATTTACAACCTCGATGTGGTGGCGATTCCCACGAACAAAACGCTGATTCGCATCGAGCATCCGGATGTGGTTTACCGGACTGAAGCGGAAAAATTACAAGCCACAGTGGACGGAATCCTTCAGGAGGACGGGACGCGAGCGGGCGGCGTCCGCCAATATTACGAAAGCGGACAGCCCGTGCTCATCGGGAGCATCTCGATTGAGAAGTCGGAAAAAATCGCGGAGTTGCTGAAAAAGTCGGGTATCCCTCATCAGGTGCTGAACGCAAAGCAGCACGAGCGCGAAGCAAAAGTAATCGCGCAGGCCGGGCGCAAGGGCGCGGTTACCGTCTCCACAAACATGGCCGGCCGCGGAACCGATATTTTACTCGGCGGCAACCCTGAAGCGATGACCCGCGAGTATTGCCTGAAAAACAAGCTCGCGATGCCGTATTTGCCGGCGAGCGCAGTGATCGGCGCGGCGCCCGGGTCCGAAACAACGGCGCAGGCCGATGCAGCCGCGCAAAGCGGCAATGGCGCGGGCCCCGGCGGTTCGAACGGCGCGGGCAATCCGGCAATGGTGCTCTTCCAACAGGAGGGCAAGATTTTTCAGGTGCCTCTCGATCAATGGAAGCCGCTTTACGATCAGTTTGCGGAACAGTGCCGCGCCGAACACGATGACGTGGTGGGCATGGGAGGGCTGCACATCCTGGGCACCGAGCGGCACGACGCACGGCGCATCGACAATCAACTTCGAGGCCGCGCGGGAAGGCAGGGCGATCCGGGATCGTCGCGATTTTTCCTCTCGCTCGAGGATAATCTGCTGCGGATTTTCGGCGGCGAACGCGTGAAGGGTTTGATGTACCGGCTGGGGATGAAGGAGGGGATTCCGATTGAATCCAGGCTGATCAGCAAGCGCATCGAGAACGCGCAGAAGGCCGTGGAAGCGCAGAACTTCGAAGCGCGAAAGCATTTGCTGGAATATGACGATGTGATGAACAAACAGCGCGAAACGATCTATTCGCTCCGCGCATCGTTTTTGGAGGGCCGCGATCAAAAGGAATTCGTGCTCGAGCGCGCGGAAGCCATCATGAATCAACTGGTGGAAACCTATTGCCCGCGCCAGCAACATCCCGATCAATGGAATGTGACGCAGCTCTCCAACGAATTGCTGAATCAGTTTGGCTTCGATTTGAAAACGGCGGAAGTTGAACCAGCCGAACTCGGATACGATGAGCTTGCGGCGGTGCTTCCAGAAAAAATGAAAGCGCGCTACGAAGGGAAAGAAACTCTTTTCGGCGAGCCGACGCTTCGCTGGCTCGAACGCCACATTCTGCTGGATATCGTGGACGCGCAGTGGAAGGACCACTTGCTCACGCTCGACCACCTGAAGGAGGGAATCGGGCTGCGCGGATACGGGCAGATGGATCCTCTTGTGGAGTTCAAGAAGGAAGCATTCACGCTCTTCGACGCATTGATGGACCGCATTGACACGGAAGCCGTACGATTTCTCTTCCTTATGCAACCGGCCAAGCCACAAGACGAGGCCAGGCAGATCGAGCAGCGTCAGCGGCGACAACAGCAAAATCTGCAATTCCAGGCAGGTCCTGCGCAGGCCGAAGCGCCCAAGCCTGTCCGCTCAGGCGCCAAAGTCGGACGAAACGATCCTTGCCCTTGCGGATCGGGCAAGAAATATAAGAAATGCCACGGCGCCACGGCCTAGAAATTCTTTCGTAACACTTCATCGATACTTCATCGCTTTCGCGAAAGTTATGTTAGGCTCGGCCCACTTGCCTCGGATTTTACACCGAGGGTTTTTTGGGGTTTGCCATGAACGCAGCAGCGCCCGGGAGTTGCCGCAGAACTCCGTGCGCCAATTCGATTCCCACAGCTCTAGCCGCCGAACAATTGTGTCTCGATCATTTTCTTGACGAAGCGTTCCTGCGCACCGATCAGACTTTCGATCGCTGTCGCCAAGGCCGCTCCATGAATCCGGGCGACCTGGAGTGGCTGCTCGCGGATGCGCTGGCAATCGTGAAAAATCTCGAAGAAGGCGCCGCCGAACCGAATCCGGATCAGCGCGACCGGATGCTCGAGCTGCTGCTGATTTTGGCGAACCTCAACGAATACGTCGCCCATCATTCGGTACGCCTGGACCGTCCCGCCTGACAGCCCTGGTCTGGAAAGCACCGCGCCTCATACGAAAACGTTAATACCGTAAAGGTCCAGCATATTGCATTCCACGGGATGCCCCTGCAAGCTGAAGGGGTTTTCCGGATCGCACAATGCCAGACGAAAAAAAGATTGATCCTTTCAAGCCGTCAGAACCAAACATTCCCGGGGTTCCTTCGCGGGCGAAGAAAACCGCCAGCGCCTCCGGAGCTCGAGGCATAAAGTTGAAACTCGCCACGATCCCATCCTTCGCGTGGATCATCGCAGCGGGCACGGTGGTGGTGATTATCGGCGGGGGCTTGGCACTTCACGTGAGCCGTGGTTCGGGTGTGGAGACCGTATCGCACGCAGCGCCTCTTGCTGCTCCCCCTGCGACGAAACCCACTAAACCGAAGAAAGTTTTGCCGCTGGGGCCAGGAGTGATCGGCACAACTGAGGAATTGAAACAGGCATGGTCAGCGAAACGATTCCTATTCCCCGATTCGGTTACGGGCCAGACCGAACCGGCAATGGTCGTGCGACTGCCACGCGGCCAGTATTGGGGATTCTCACTACAGGCGCCATTCGGAAGCTGCGAACTGGAATACGTAACCAACCTAGATATGTTGCGGCAAGATTATCAGTTCAATGCCGACCACCCAATGGTTGTTAACCCTTGCGATCATACGATTTACGATCTGTTGAGCTACGGATCCTCCAGCGCCGGGTTGGTTCGCGGCGAGATCGTGCAGGGGACGGGAATCAGGCCGCCGGTGGCCATCGAAATTCGTGAGCGAGGCACGGAAGTTGTCGCCGTTCGCATGGAATGACGAATTTTGATGGCGTCGCTCAGTCGAACAATTCGCTAAAAACTTGTCGAGAGGCGCACGGAATAGCTTCGCGGCGGCGCGATTGCATTTCCGGAAAACAAGCCGCCAAAATCGATCACATTCAAACGATCGTTCAAATTTTCGACGTCGAACTGAATCCGCATCGCGAGAAAATCCGACTTGTAAATCTCGGCGCCCGCGGAAAGGTCGATTGAGAGCGAAGGCCGCACGCGTCCGCGAGCGAAGTTTATGCGATCCACAACGCTCTGACCGTATTCCGCGAGAGCGAGGGCTTCAGTGCCGTTGAAATCGAATGGCAGCCCGCTTCCATACTGAGCTCCTCCTGCGATCCACAAGCGCGGCGCGATATCGTAGCGCGTGCGAAACCGAACGGTATTCCGCTGGTCCTGTGAGTCGGGGAAGTGTCCCGAAAGTTGGGTCGTCCCGTTGATGGCGTCCTGCCCGAGAAAAAGCCCGCCGACCACGGGAAACCAT
Source organism: Candidatus Acidiferrales bacterium (assembly GCA_036520875.1). GTDB lineage: Bacteria > Acidobacteriota > Terriglobia > Acidiferrales > UBA7541 > Palsa-295. The sequence goes on along the minus strand of DATDIT010000008.1, from coordinate 99,765 downwards.
GCGTTGCCGACCGTATACGAGTAGCTTGCGAAACCTGAAAGGCCGCGCCACTGCGGAAGATCGAGCCGCGCCTCCGCGCCGTAGATAATCGCTTTCCGAAAGGCGATGGGGAAGCTCACACCAGTATTCAGCAGTTGATCGTCATCCGCGTAATTATTCAGCAGCCTGCGAAAATAATTCACGTCCAGCTTGAATTGTCCAAGGAACGCCTTGGTGAGACCGGCCTCGTAGTAATTCGCGCGGGAAGGCTCGACGGGCAGGCGAAGAATGTTCGGATTGAGGGAGAGAACCGCAGGAGAACTGGAGAGAAGAATATTGTTCCATGAGGGCGTCTGAAAGGCGCGGTCGTAGGAAACGTGCAGCACTAACGCGGCGGAAGGAAAATAACGGGACACAGAAAGCCGTGGACTGACGGCATTTTGGTTTACTAGGAGCTGATAGTGGTCCCAGCGCAGGCCGGCGCTGATCGTCCAGTGCCCCAGGCGAATCAGGTCTTGCGCGAAAGCGGATTGCTCAAGGTCGGGACGGCTACCGGCGCCAGGGTTGGACGGACCGGGAAAACTAAATGTGAGAGGCGTTCCCGGGTCGAAACGCGAGGGATCGGTGATGGCGCTGGCGAAGTTTTCGTGCAAAAAAATGTTGTCCGATTCGATTCCGATCTTCCATTCGTGGACACCGTGGTGGATGGAAATATCACCCTTGAAATATCCCTCGCGGAACCAATTGTGCTGAAACGCAATAATCGGCGTAGAGAGCGGATTGGAATACAGATCGTTGGAATTGTCGCGCACCATGCCACGCACGTCGGCCACCATGTCGGATGAGAACGTGTGCTGGTAAGCGACGATGCCCATGGTTTCAAAATTGTCGCCATTCTGGCGCTGGCCGGCTGCTTGCTGTAACTGTTCGTTTGGAACGAGATATCGCGACAATTCGTGACGAACGCTCAGATTCAATCGATCGCTTGGCGTAAAATCCCGCTCGTAGTCGGCTGAAAAATCCCCGGTTGTTCCGGTGTTGGTAAAATTCTGCGGAACAACGGGATTCAAGTAGTGCCCGCTGGTATTTCCGTCCGCACTAAAACCAAGGGTGTTCTTTCCCCACACGTCCTGCGCCTGAACGAATGCTCCGGCGGTATCGAAGCTGCCGCCGGAAAGAACCGCTTGCCCGTGGAACCCTGCTTGGGTGTTCTGCTGCGTATTGATCTCCACCACGCCGCCTAGCTTTCTTCCATATTCGGCGGGAAACCCGGCAGTATAGATGCTCATCGATTCAACGTCGTCGGCTTCGATCTCTGGGCCGAAGCTTGGAGAGCGGTTGTCCATGAGGGGTACGCCGTCGATCACGAACTGCGTATCGTATTCTGAGCCGCGCGGATGAAGAACGGCATTGCCTTCGTAAAGCCAGCCTGGCTGAGAATTAACCAGGTCCTGCAGGGAACGGCCGGGCAGCGAGCTCAGCCGATTCTGAATTGTGCCGGAGCCGATCTGGTAAACGGAACCGGCGCGATCGGGGTCAATCAAAGTATTGTCCGCCGAAACGGTAACTGAGGCTGCGACAGGGGAGAGCTTGAGTTTTATCGTGTAATTCAACGGTAATGCGGAACGAATCTCCACCGTTTGAGATACGGGAGCAAAGCCCGGCTGCAGCACCGTTATTCGGTAGACGCCATACGGAAGATTTTTCGCGATTGCATTCCCGGAGTCGTCGGTGGTGAGGCTGCTCCGGTACTCGTTGGCGGAACTCGATATTTCGATTTTTGTTTTCAGTCCGAGGCCGGAAGGATCGGTTACTTTAAGCCGCAACTCACCGGTATTCGTCTGGGCGCAAAGTCCCGAGCCGCCCAACAGAATAATGATAAGCAAAATGTTCCACGGGCAATGGGTCGCCGATCGCATGACCAGCCATTGTGTCACGTGTTCCCGGTGGCTAGGACGCGAGGTTTTTGAAGCTCACCACTGTGGCTGATCGGATCTGGAATCTTGCCAGCTGCTCCATCCCGAGCCCATTCCGTAAGGCGCCTGCGTGAGCACCGCCTCAATCTGATGTAGCTGGCTATGATCGACCTTGAAAATCTCCGCAATTTCCCAGGTGAATGGCGTTGTAGGCCCTGCCGTGACCGCGCGCCCGTCCGGAGTTTCGAAGTTACGAGTGTCCCCCGCCGAATGATCGAAAAAGGCGAAGCTGAAAACGATCCCGCGTTCGCGGTCGACAATGGGATAGCGGCGGTCGCGGATGCGCGTGACGAAATGCAGCAAGCCGGAGCGGAACTGGTCCTTGCACGACCATCCGGCGGAATACATCGTCGGATTCGCAGCCGGATCGTATTTGCGCGACGGGGCGGGGCGTGGGGCTCCGGAAGCAGAAAGCCCAGGCATGGGAGTCAGATTGTTGGTGGTCTGCATGCCATTTTCCAGGCGATTGCAATCGTCGGCGAAGAAGGAATAGTCGTCCTTGCCATTGTCCTGCTGCATGCCCGAGAAATATTTGTTTGCTGTCTTGATAAAATCAAGCCGCGAGACGCGGTCGGCAGCGGGAACATCTTCCAAAAACGCGCTGCGGGGGCTGCCCATTTTTTCGAGGTTCTTCGCCCCGCCCGCAGCCATTGCGCCGCGTGCGACGATCGTCTCCACTTCTGACACTTTCTGGTCGTCGATTTTCAGGCGCAGCGCCACGATCACGGGCTGCCCCGCCTCTTCCATCGTCCCGACGAAACCTACCTGGCCGGCGGGCACGTCGTCCACGTAGAGCTTGTATTTTCCTCGCGCAGTCGCGGTGCGCCAGAAGCCATCACCCAGATCGAGTTGCTGGCCGTTCTCGGTGAACTTGACAAACTTGGTCACAGGAATCCGCGACGAATCGTGCGCCACCACCGCATCCAAATACTTATCGACGAATCCATTCAAGCAAGTTCGGTCGCAATTGCTCGAAGACGCGGAATCCGCTTGCTTAGCCGTAGCACGAGCGTTCGTTGTAAGGCCGATTGCGGCAATGAGGGCTATGGCACTCAAACTAGCTAAAACGAAACATTTCTTGTTCATTGCGTGGTCTTCTCCCGGATTGATATCGGCCGACTGTATAGCAGAAGAAAGACAGGTTTAGCAACTTGTCGCATTTCAGACGCAATATGCACGCGCGCAGTTACGCCGATCCGGGCCCGCGCATTTTCAGAAAAGAAGAAGAGTTATCGCGTCACTTCGTGGGCGTTGCGACAGCTGGCGCCGGCCGACGAGTCCCGATGCCGATTTCCATGGCGGTATTCTTCGGGAACACCACATCGTGGCCCCTGGCAATGAAGTGCGTATAAATCGACATGCCGCCACCATAAGCGCCCATCGCCGCGCCGAAGGGCTGGGAGTGCACCGCAAGACCGAGCGCGATGCCGATCAATTTGTATCCGCCCGCTCCTCCAGCCACGCGGTTGCTTGTGTTTCCTGCCGCGGCATTGCCTCCCGGTGCGTCCGGATCCCCGGCGAAGGAAACCGCGGCCAGGCTTAGCGAGACTGCGGTCGCCAAGTAGCGCGACTTTGAAGTAGTCGCTTGCGCGCCGCCTTCGGAATCAAGCTTCAGATTGCCGGCCTTTCCCGCCTCGACGCCCGCCAGCGTCGCTTCCACTTTCTGCTCGACTCCGCTCGGAAGGCTCAATTCGTGAAAGGCCATGCGAAGTTGTCCATTGCGGCTCATATGGCGCGCCGGCTGCACCTGAACCACGGAACCTTTCAGCAAACTTCCCTGAGGGAGAATCAAGCGTCCCTCGTCAAATAGCGGTTGCGAAACCATTGCTTCCACGTCTGAACCTTTTTGCGTGCTCGCCGAACTCAAGGGAGTGATCAGCCGTGCGTGAACGACGCTGCCGTCCGGAAGTGGCGCGCCGATCGAGGACGCCAGCGCGGGAGTCAGAGGCTCGCTGCCAAAATGGAGCGGCTGCTGCAGCTCGGCAAAATAGACGACGCCTTCCGGCAGGTACTGTGGGTGAACGGGAAGTTGCGCAATTGCGTAACGCTCGATCCGATGAAGCTTGCCCGGCTCTTTCACTTGCTTCATCGCGTTGTCCCATTCCTGCTTGGCTTGTTGCTTGGCCGCAGCGGTCCTCGCAGCCGCCTCGCTCTTTACGCCACTTTTCTGATTCGCTTCACTCGCGGCGGAGACAAATTCGATAGGTTGCCCGGACCCGGGCGTAACCACCGTGTGAACGGCCAGGCGATTTCCATTGGGAAGAATTAATTCGTCAAATTCGATCTCAGTTTTTCGCGCGGGCGTGAAGTCGGCGTCCAGAGCGGCAGCAGTGCGCCGGCCGGCGGATGGACTTTTGATTTGAATAATCTGACCATGTACTTCGGTGCCGACGGGTATCACGATTTTGTCAAACGAATACACCGGTTCCACAATTCGTCCCTGAATCGGCTGGCCGACCTTCTTCACGCGGGTTTCTTTGGTGAGTGCCACTTGCAAAGGCGTGCCGTCTGGCACCGTCAGATCCACCGTCTGCATTGCCGGAGGTGTATCAGCGCGGGGCGAAGGCGCCGGATCAGCGCGCCGAGCAGGAACCTGCTCCTGCGCATGGGCGCACGGCAGACCCACCCATACGCATGCAAGAAAACCGGCGATTATTTTGCGTTTGACAGCCATGTCGAACTTCCCTGGAGCGCGACTTCTTTAGGAGATTCGGTCAGAACCAGATCACAGATAGATGCCGCAGCTTCAGATGCAGTTGTGCGTTCGCTACTCCCTGGGGGGCACCTCCATTGTATTACGCTTCGCGCTGCGTGGCTGTCGCGATTGCTGGGCGTCGCGCATCAAACCGTAGTGAAGCGACCACCCGAAGATCGTCCCGCCGCCAAGGGCGCTCGCCGCCCGCCCATTCCGCCCAATCCAACGCTTCCAAAATTGCAAGATGCCGCCCACGATTGCCGCGCTTGCGATTTATGGCGCAATGCCACGCAAACGGTTTTTGGCGCGGGTCCGTCGCGCGCGAAAATCATGTTAATCGGCGAACAGCCGGGGAACGATGAAGATCTCGATGGCCGCCCATTCGTCGGACCGGCCGGAAAGCTGCTGGACCGAGCCCTGATCGAAGCTGGAATCGATCGAACGGAAGTTTACGTCACCAACGCCGTGAAACATTTCAAATGGGAGCCGCGAGGCAAGCGCCGAATTCACAAAAAGCCGAATTCCGCGGAGATTGCGGCGTGCCGGCCATGGCTCGAAGCCGAAATTGCCGTCGTGCGCCCGCAAGTGATCATCTGCATGGGGGCGACGGCTGCACAATCCTTGTTGGGCCGCGATTTTCGCGTGACGCAGCACCGCGGCGAGTTTCTGGAATCCTCGCTCGCTCCCGGCGTGGCGGCCACGATTCACCCTTCCGCGATATTGCGAGCGCCGGATGAAGAAACGCGCCGCGTAGAATTTGCGAAGTTCGTTGCCGATCTGAAAAAGGCTTCGAAGCCGCGATGACGTGCGGTCACGCGCGCGGTTTCTCTGCAAGCACCAGCGGTGACGGCCCCGGCGCCGCCTGCAATCGCGCGTTCACAAAACCCGTTTCCTCGAGCCAAGAGCGAATCTCCGCGAACGTGTATGCGTTTCCGTTTTTCGTATGAAGCAGCATGTTGATCGCAAAGGTGAGCGGCACCAGCGGCCCGTTACGGTCGTCATCCACAAGGAATTCTCCGATTGCGATGGTTCCTCCGGGTGCAAGGGCGTCGAATGTTTTTTTCAGCAGCGTTTTGTTTTCCGCCGGACCCAGCATGTGCAGGATGTTTCCCAGCGTCGCGACCGAATGACCCTTGCCGTAATCTACTTTAAATAGATCGCCGCCAAGGTCGTGGAATTGTTCGGCGACGCCGTATCGTCTCGCGATCCGTCGCGTCACTGTCAGCACGCTTGGCCAATCCACGGCTGTCACGCTGACTTGCGGCGAAGCCTGCGCGAGCGCGATGCCCCATGCGCCCGAACCCGAGGCTAGATCGAGGACTGAGACGGGCTGGGTGGCGCGCGAAACTCCCAGCACCTCGGCCAGCTTTTGCGCGGGGGGATACGCCAACGGCATGATGTCCACAACCAACTGCTCGAAAAAGGCGGCCGCTTCCGGCCTTTCGCTTTCGTCGCCTGGCGGAGGCGTGCCCGTGCGCGTCACCTCGGGCAGTTGGAGAAAGCCCTCCGCGAGTCGCGAACTCATCTGATGGATGAAGCCGCCCATGTAGCCCGGCTTCGAGCTCACCAAAAACGCCGCGCTTTCAGGAGTCAGTGAGTAGCGGCCGTCCGCGGACTTCGCCAGCAGATTGATGTGGGCGAGCAGATTCATCACCGCGGTAAGGCCGCGCACCGAAGCGCCTGTCTCCTTGCTGATTTCGGCCACGGATTTCGCCCCGGAGTCCAGCACTTCGAACACGCGGTTCTGTATCGCGCTATCAATCGCCAGCGGCTGCGCAAAGCTCCAGGTGATTTGCATTAGCCGCTCTGGATTCACATGCGTTTGAGGTTGCGAACTCATTTTTTGTCCTTTCCTTTTTCCCGATGGCGGAGTGAGGGCTATCACCTTCGCGCCTTTACCAGCCTCATGTCAACCTGCGGCCAGCTAGTCTGCTGCGCTCGCTCGCCCGCAATAAACAAACTTCACTTCAGCGCGGACTCAGGTGTATAAGAAACACTCGATACGCGAATCACGGAAGATCCTGTCTGACCTCGAATAATGCCGCGTAAGCCACATTCATATTAAGGAGGCGCGCCATGCGGATTTCCTATGTTCTGTCCCTCAGCTGCGTAGCGACCATCGTCTTCGGACTCTTGCTCGCGTTCGTCCGGACGGGGCCCTATGCGCAGCAGACCGAACTCGTGAAAGTCAGCGCCAGCGACATCGGCGGCGTGGTTTCCAGCGCGAAGGGACCCGAAGCCGGGGTGTGGATTATCGCCGAAACCACGGATCTGCCTACGCGCTACATCGCAGAGGTGGTTACCGACGATCGCGGCCGCTACCTGATCCCCGATCTCCCCAGGGCTCGTTATACGGTATGGGCGCGCGGCTACGGCCTCGTGGATTCGCCCAAAGTGCAGACCGAACCGGGCAAGCTCGTAAATCTCAGGCCGACAGTCGCGCCGGATGCGAAGGCCGCTGCGCAATATTATCCGGCCAATTATTGGTACGCCCTGCTGAACGTGCCCGAAAAAAATGAATTCCCCGGCACTGGCGCGACGGGCAACGGCATTTCCCCCGCTCTCAAGAACCAGGGCCAGTGGGTCCGCCTGATCAAGACCGATGGATGCGAACCCTGCCACCAGCTCGGCAACCATTACACGCGCACGATTCCGCCATTGTTCGGCAGCCTCGATCCAGCGCAAGCTTGGACCCGCCGCGTGCAGTCCGGGCAGGCTGGCGCGATGATGATGGGCGGGCTCGCGCAACTCGGAGCAAAGCGGGCCGCGGAGTTGTTTGGCGACTGGACCACGCGCATCGCGAATGGCGAATTGCCCGCCGAAGTCCCTCCTCGTCCGCAAGGCATTGAGCGCAACGTCGTGATCACGCAATGGGATTGGGCCGATCCGAAAGCCTATCTGCACGACGAAATTTCCACGGACAAGCGCAACCCGCATGTGAATGCCAACGGCCTTATTTATGGCACGCCCGAAGAGAGTCGCGATTACTTACCGGTTCTCGATCCGGTGCACAACACCCTCAGTCAGGTGAAAACTCCGTATCGCGATCCCGATACGCCGGGACAGCCGAAGCCGCTACAACCTTCGGCAGTGTGGGGCGATGAAGCCATCTGGGACAGTCACACCACCCCTCACAACGCGATGTTTGACGAGCGCGGCCGCCTCTGGTTCACCGCGCGCATTCGCTCGAGTGACGATCCGGCCTTCTGCAAAGAAGGTTCGAATCTCATTTCAGCCCAGCTCACTCCGCTCGGGCGATCCGGCAGGCAGTTGGAGGTGTACGACCCGGCAACCAAGCAGGTGTCTATGATCGACACATGTTTCGGAACGCATCATCTGATATTCGCCCAGGATGCCAACGACACGCTATGGACGAGTAGCGGAGGCGGCGGAGGTGTCGTCGGCTGGCTCAACACCAAAATGTGGGACCAAACCCACGACGCGGCAAAATCACAAGGCTGGACGGCGTTGGTCCTGGACACGAATGGCAACGGCAAACGCGATCCCTACGTGGAAAGCTCACAGAACCCCGGAACCATGCCCGGCGCCGAAGGGCCGGGCACGTCGTCGCCTCTGAATGTCCCGGCCGATCCAACCAAGGACACGAGGCTCAACGCAGCGTTCTATGGCCTGGCCGTGAGCGCCGACGGAATGGTGTGGGGAACCGTGATGGGATTTCCCGGCGGCATCGCGCGCATAAATCCGGGGCCCAGGCCGCCCGAAACCGCGCTCACGGAATATTACGAAGTGCCGTGGAACGATCCGAAGGCTCGGGTGTCGGGCTTCGGACCACGCGGAATGGACGTCGATGGCAACGGCGTCGCCTGGGTCGCGCTCGCCAGCGGTCATCTTGCCAGCTTCGACCGGCGGAAATGCACCAGCCCGCTCAACGGGCCTAAAGCGACCGGGCGGCAGTGCCCCGAGGGATGGACGCTCTATCAGACCCCCGGCCCGAAATTCAAGAACGTTACCGAATCCGGCAGCGCCGACTCGCATTACTACGTTTGGGTGGATCAGTTCGATACGCTGGGACTGGGCAAGAACACGCCGATTATCACCGGCAATGGGTCCGACTCACTGCTCGCCTTGGTGAACGGAAAATTCGTGATTCTTCGAGTACCGTACCCGCTGGGATTCTTCGCGAAGGGAATGGACGGGCGCTTCGACGACCCGAAAGCCGGTTGGAAGGGCAAGGGGGTCTGGACCACCTGGGGCACGCGCACGCCGTTTCACAGCGAGACCGGGAAAGGCACATTCCCGAAAGTCGTCCACTTCCGGATTCGCCCTAATCCCCTAGCACACTAACTGAATTTGTAGCGCCACACCCCCAGGGTGGCATATTGCTTTTTGCGAAGTGATTCAGCGGGCTCCGCTCCGTCGCGCAAGTTTCGGCAGCTTCATTCATTTCCCCGCGGTGCACTACGAAAACGAACCTTGCAATTGGCGTCTTCAGTTTTCGATTTGGCGCGGCACCAGATGACGAGGGCACGTTCAAAGTGAATCGAACTATGAAGCGCGGGCTTCGTCTCTAGGCCGGTTTTTGCACGGACGCCTATCTTCTTTGTTTTTACCGCCTGCGCCGCTCGAAGGTACATTTCCTTTCCTAGCGGCGTGCGTGTTGCACGGTATATGCCCCGAGGCCGAAACCAATTATCGTTACGATGCTTGCAGTCTTAGGTGCGACGAGAAGGGCCGCAGAGAATCAAGACTGAGCCAGACTCGACCGATCACTGACTATTGTGAAAACGCCTAGCGCTGGATTTCGTCAGTCCGCGTGGAAAGGAAACTTATGTTACTGCTGATTATTATTCTCGTGCTCTTGTTCGGCGGAGGTGGCGGATATTGGGGATATTCACGATGGGGATACGGCGGAGGCCTGGGGATTCTCGGCACAGTATTGCTTATTGTGCTTGTCTTATATCTGCTCGGCGGCTTAGGGCTGAGTCGTTAGGTAAATTGCGCCAGTCCACACCGAATTTGCGGCGTCAAACCAGGAAAGGGAAAAACCGTGAAAGCGCCAAATTGATGGCGGCCATATTCACGTCCTTGTGCTGGCTGGCTGCTCCAGCACGCCGAAGTCGCCTGCTGTTTCCGGTTCCGTGCGCGAATCGCTAGAACAGGCCGGTTACAGGGACGTCTCGGTCACTCAGGATCGAGATAAAGGCATCGTCACCCTCGAATGTAACGACTCCATTTTTGACGTCATAACTTTACGCTTGTTAAGTTGCGCTGCACGAGCCGGCGTCTAAATCAAAGGGCACGGTGATTTCCGAATCCCGTCGCGCAGAGGTCGAAAAAGTAGCCTCAAAAGTTCCGAATGTCAGTCAGGTCGTCAACGATCTTCAGATTTATCGCGGGCAATTTCTGCCGCGAAGCAGCGAACTCGTTGAGGATGGCATCGCCGCTGGCGTCCAGGGTGCGGCTGCCTGATTTCGTGACCACCCTCGAGCCGCTACCCTACTGTTAGGGATGGTACCGCAAGCGTCGGCAGTTGGTGTGGAAAGTCAGGGGCCAACTGAAGCGACGGTCCCGTACGCTATAGTTTCAGGCATTTCGGCGTACCGCCGCTTGGCGATGACACCACTATACATAGACGCCTTCGACACAGAGAGCCAAAGATTTTGTGGTCCGGCTGCGAATTTTTCTTGACAACATTTCCGCAAGCGCTGATACTGCGCACCCAGATTCGGCAAGCGCGAATGGATCGTCGCCCTCCCAGTACCGACGATCGTCACGCCACGCCGGACCGAGTTCTGAAACAGCAAAGCGACGCGAGGGGGTTTGCACCGCGCCGGGAAGGGCGGGCTTAGCGGCGCTTTTCGTTTTTTTTGGTTCGGCAGCTTCGTTCCGGGGTAGGGCGATACTGCTGGGCTCGTTTAAAAATTCCTTCATTGGCGTGTATCCATGGATACGCGCAAACGACATTCCGGGTTCCGTTTGAGAGGAGTAAAATGGATAGATCCTCCCAGCCGGGGCCCCGGCCAACTATTCGGCGGCACGACTGCCGGCGCGGAGGCAGAAATGGCTGAGACACGAATTGCTTTGAACACCCCCATGCAAACGGAAAAGATCGCACGGCGTGCTAGCGGACTTGAGTTCCAGAGGCGCTTTACGGACGGCAAGGTCTCTCCATTCGACAAGGTCGAATGGGAGCGTCGCACCGCCCTAATCGGGAATGATAAAGGACAGGTAATTTTTCGGCAGGAAAACGTGGAAGTTCCCAAGTCCTGGTCGCAGACGGCGACTAATATTGTTACCTCTAAATATTTTCACGGCAAACCGAATAGCCCCGAGCGCGAGAACTCCGTGCGCCAGCTCATCAGTCGAGTGGCGAATACGATCGTGCGCTGGGGAGAGGAGGGCGGCTATTTCGCCACGGCCGAGTCCAAAGATGCGTTCCACGATGAGCTGACTCATCTGCTGGTCGAACAGAAGATGGCTTTTAATTCGCCGGTGTGGTTCAACGTCGGCGTGCAAGCTAAGCCGCAGTGCTCGGCGTGCTTCATCAATTCCGTTCAGGACAACATGGAATCGATCATGAACCTGGCGAAGACCGAAGGGATGCTCTTCAAGTGGGGCTCTGGCACGGGAACGAACTTCTCGTCGCTGCGCGGCAGCAAAGAGTCGCTCTCCGGTGGCGGAATTGCCTCGGGTCCGGTGAGCTTCATGAAGGGCTTCGATGCGTTCGCGGGCGTGATCAAGAGCGGCGGCAAGACGCGCCGCGCGGCCAAGATGGTGATCCTGAATGTCGACCACCCCGATATAGTGGAGTTCATCGAATCGAAAACGAAAGAAGAGCGCAAGGCCCACGTCCTGATCGAGCAGGGATACGATTCTGCAATCGACGGCGACGCGTATTCGTCCGTCTTCTTTCAGAATGCGAACCATTCCGTGCGCGTTACGGACGACTACATGCGCGCCGTGGAGGAAGACCGCGATTGGTGGACTCGCAACGTGAACGACGGCGAACCGGTGGAGCAGTACCGCGCCCGCGATTTGATGAAGATGATGGCCGAATCCGCCTGGCGGTGTGGTGATCCGGGCATGCAGTACGATACGACGATCAATCGCTGGCACACAGCCAAGGCCACCGATCGCATTTATGCCTCGAATCCCTGCTCGGAGTATATGTTCCTCGACGACACGGCTTGCAATCTGGCCTCCTTAAATCTTTTGAAATTCCTCGGAGCGAACGGGCAATTCGATACCGAAGGATTTCGCCATGCGGTGGATGTGACGATTACCGCGCAAGAAATCCTGGTGGACAACGCGAGCTATCCCACGGAGAGAATCGCGCGCAATTCGCACGATTACCGTCCGCTGGGCATCGGCTATGCGAATTTGGGCGCGCTGCTGATGTCCATGGCCCTGCCTTACGATTCCGATGGCGGCCGTGATGTCTGCGGCGTAATTACGGCGCTGATGACTGGCGAATCCTACGCGCAGTCGGCGCGCATCGCTGAGCGTATGGGGCCATTTGGCGGCTATCCGCGCAACCGCGAGTCCATGCTCGACGTGATTCGGATGCACCGCGATTCGCTGCGACCGATTAAAGAGGAAAACGTGCAGCCGTCGCTGCTCCACGCCGCGCAGGAATCGTGGGATGCGGCGCTCGAATTGGGCGAAAAGTTCGGGTACAAGAATTCGCAGGTATCCGTTCTCGCGCCTACCGGCACGATCGGCTTCATGATGGATTGCGATACCACCGGCATCGAACCCGATCTGGCCCTGGTGAAACAGAAGCGGCTGGTGGGCGGCGGCGTAATCAAGATCGTCAACAACACGGTGCCACAGGCGCTGATGAAGCTTGGGTATCCACCGCAGCAGGTGGCGCAGATCGTCGATTACATCGACGCGCAGGGCAAGATCGAAGGCGCTCCGGGGCTCAGGCCCGAGCACCTGCCGGTATTCGATTGCTCTCTGACGCCGATGGGCGGCGGACGCTCAATTTCCTGGCGCGGCCATTTGCGCATGATGGCGGCGGCGCAGCCGTTCCTTTCTGGCGCCATCAGCAAGACGATCAACATGCCGGAGGAATCGACGGTAGAAGACATCATCGAGGCCTACACGGAATCGTGGAAATTTGGGCTGAAGGCCGTCGCGATTTACCGCGATAACTCAAAGCGTTCGCAGCCGCTCTCCGCAGCCGGAAAAAAGGAAGAAGAAAAAACAGCCGCGCCCGCCAAGGTTGCTGTTATGCCCGCACCGTCACCGTCCGCGCTGCAAGGGTCTTTCCAGGCTCCGCCACAACCGGCGGTTCCCGGTCCGGAGCAGCAGGAACTCTTCGTGCGCGCCCGGCGCGAAAAGCTTCCCTCGGAGCGGCGATCCATCACCCACAAATTCTCGGTGGGCGGACATGAAGGCTATATCACCGTTGGCATGTACGACGATGGCAAGCCTGGCGAAATCTTTATCAAGATGGCGAAGGAAGGCTCCACGCTCTCGGGCATCATGGACGCTTTCGCACTTTCTGTGTCCATTTCGCTGCAGTACGGCGTTCCCCTGCGCGCGCTGGTGGACAAATTCTGCAACTCGCGCTTCGAGCCTTCAGGGTACACCGGCAATCCGAAGATTCGCTACGCTAAGTCGGTGGTGGATTACATCGGACGCTGGCTCGGCGGGAAATTTATATCGCCGGACTATCTGGATCACGACGATGTTGCTGCGCCGGAGCGCGGCGCCGATGCGGAATCGGCGGCAACGGCCGTTGTTGCGAACGGGCCTGGTCCTTTTGCGGTGCCCGGGTCGATTGAGGAAACCACAACTCGGCCCCGCGCGGCAATGGAGGATGCGCCGTACTGCTCCGAGTGCGGCATGCTAATGACGCCCAACGGAAGCTGCTACAAGTGCTCCAACTGTGGCTCGACTTCCGGCTGCAGCTAAGAATCAAACAATTGGGGGGAATGGAAAGGGCGCTCACAGTGAGCGCCCTTTTTCATTTGCGCCCATTCACCTTCTTAACGGTGGCAATCGCAGACTGCATCAGTACCTCTCCGGCGTAAATCCGCGAGTCCGCACACACCATTTTACATTTCTAAATCGCCTTCGTGTTAGCGTGAGTCGTGGGCCCTTTTGCCACAGAAAGGAGAAAGTATGGACGCATCCATTCACGCCATGACCGCGACACCAAGGGATCCTCGAATTGCCAGCCATTAATCCACTGCTCACGGATGCTATTACTGTTCGACAGTGCTGCCGAGTAGAATCCCGCCTAACTCACTGAAAATTAACGAGGGAGCATACCTCTTGACTCCGACGAGCCTGAGTACAGGGGGGCGCTCGCGTCGTTTGACCTGACGATCGCGGGATTTCGTCTGATGGCGAGGTTGCTTCGCGAGGGCGGGACAAGCATGTCACTGGCGGCACGGCGCGGGGCCGCGGTTTGGACCCTCAGAATTTGAACGTTGTCGTGGCGAGCTTGGAGCGACGCGGATGGGTGCGGCGGACGCCGGTGAGGCTTCCCCCGGCGGCGATGAGAGCGAGCCAGTTGTCCAAGGCCAGACGGGCACAGCCGAGGAAGGGTAAGCGAATTGTGGTGGTCAGCCTGACGCAGACAGGCGAGTGGTACATCAGGCTTGTGTTGCCGAGGCACATCAAACTAGTGAAGGTGCTGATGCGGGCGCTCGACGGATGCGAACAGATATCGTTGATGCGGTTATGCAGAAAGCTTCCTCGGAAGAACATATTGAAGTTTATTTCGGAGTTGAGGCATGGGGATGCGGACGATGAGGTCTATGACCCAAGCTTTGCGGTGGCCAGGGTTCGTCTTCGGCGGTGCCACGGTCGCGGGAATGGCCAGGTTAAAGGACCCGGCGCTACGTTGAAATCTTAAGGCAAAGGCGCCTGTGTGGGCGCAGTCCGAGGATACGAGGAGAATGTTTACACGGGGGGTCGAATCGGCGCAAGTACTTGTTGGTGTAAAGAAAAATCGTCCACGGTGAACCCTGCGTACCGCCCTGAATACTTGACTGGCGATGCAGCCGGATGGTAACAATTCGGCGGCGGGGCAGGAACACGCGGGAGAAACGGCGTGAACACTCCATTTGCCAAAAAGGCACTAAGGCTTGCGGGTTTGGCGGCCACAACGATTTTGGCGCTTATGCCGGCTTCCCAAGCGCGGCAGCAGAGCGCCGGGCCTAATCTGAACGTGGCAGGCAACGAGATGGAAGAGCGAATGGAACTTTCGAACATGGACGCTCTGGGCGATAAGGATGAGGTTGCCGCTTACCAGAAGTTTTCGACGGCGGAAGAAGTTTCCAAGAAAATTGAACTCGGAAGCAAATTCTTGCAGAAGTATCCGAAGAGCCCCCTGGCGGAGCGTGTGGACGTCGGCTTGATGAACGCCTACCACTCACAGCAGGACTGGAAGGATTGCTATCAATCCGCCAACGCGGCGCTGGCCTTGCAGCCCGACGATGTGGATGTTCTTACAACGGTCGGTTGGACGATACCGCACGTGTACAATCCCAGTGATTCGGACGCCGATCAGGAACTGAACACGGCGGAAACATACGCGAAGCATGCGATTGAGGTATTGGCCAAGATGCCGAAACCCACGGGCATGAATAGCGCGGAGTTTGCGGCGGCCAAACAGAAGAGAGCTTTGCAGGCGCACAGCGCGCTGGGATTAGTCTATTTCCGGCGCGACGACTATGACAATTCGGCGAAAGAACTGGAGCAATCCACGAAGGGCAATCCGAACCCCGATCCGACCGACCTTTTCGTTCTCGGCTCAGATTTGCAAAACCTGGGGCGCTATGGCGAAGCGTCCGCCGCTTACGGCGGATGCAGCCAGATTGCGGGCCCGTTGCAGAATCAGTGCAAGCAGAATGCGGACTTGACGAAAGCGCAGGCCCAATCGAGGGCCAAATAAACCACGCGGGCGGGTTTATCGTGCCGATCGGGTCGAAGACTGCATGGTCTTTCTGCCTGAGCGAACCGATTGCCATTGGCGCGTTCCGGTAAGGCCGGGTTCCCGACTATAAGACGGGAGTGCGTAAATGGATTCGCGGGCGACGATGAGGCTTCATCGGGCTGGCGGGAATGAATATAATCAATGCGCGAAATGAATTCGGGATATCGCGTTCCGAGAAGGCTGAGCCGACGAAGCCTCCTGAAGCAGGGAGCTGCGGCGGGACTGTGCGCTCCGTTCATTTTGTCTTCTCCATTGGCACTGGCGGACGATCTACGCCAGGGCAATCAACCGACCCCGCCCGGCCCCGGCCAGGGAAGCGCCACCAGCCAGTTCTATCAGGTAGACGAGGCGTTTCTCGAGGAGCTGGAGAACGCCCATTTTCAGTTTTTTTGGGAACAGGCGAATTCGGATACGGGCATCGTCCGGGACCGCTGCAATGCAATCACGCCGGATAAGAGCGATCTGGGGAGCATCGCTGCGCTCGGCTTTGGACTTACGGCGCTGTGCATCGGCGACAAGCGGGGTTACGTGCCGCGTAACGAAGCCCGGGGACGCGCGCTGAATTCACTGCGTTTCCTGTGGAAGAAGCTTCCGAACCATCGCGGATTTTTTTATCACTGGGCGAACGTGAATACCGGGGAAAGACTGTGGGATTCGGAGGTCTCGTCAATCGACACGGCAATTTTATTGTGCGGAGTTCTGATGTGCGGCGCGTATTTCGAGCATTCGGAAATTTCCGAGCTGGCTTCGATGATCTTCAATCGGGTGGATTGGAGCTGGCTCTCGGAAGATACAACGCTGCTGCCGCATGGGTGGCGGCCTGAGACGGGATTCCTCCAGTATCGCTGGGACGATTACAGCGAAATGATGATGATGTATCTGCTCGGGCTGGGATCCACTTCGTATCTGCTGCCAACCGAAACCTGGGATGCCTGGAAGCGCCAAGTGTTTGAGTACGATGGCGTGCGATACATCAGCTCATTCGCGCCGCTTTTCGTTCACCAATATTCGCAGGCGTGGTTTGATTTCCGCAACAAGCATGATAAGTACGCGGATTATTTTGAAAACTCAATCACCGCTACGAAGGTGCATCGGCAGTTCTGCATTGATTTGGCGTCACAGTTTCCCGATTACAGCGAAAACCTTTGGGGGATCACGGCTTCGGATTCGCCGAGGGGCTACGTGGTATGGGGCGGACCGCCGGCGACCGGTCCAATCGACGGAACGGTAGTCCCATGCGCTTCGGGAGGTTCACTGCCATTCTTGCCTCAAGAGTGCCTGCAAGTGCTGCAAACGATCAAGAACAAGTACGGGAAGCGAGCCTGGACTCGATATGGATTTGTCGATGCCTTCAATCCGCTAACGGACTGGTATGACACGGACGTAATTGGAATCGACGTAGGAATCACCATGTTGATGGCCGAAAATGCGCGCACGGGTTTCGTCTGGGAAACGTTTATGAAGAACCCAGAAGCGCAACGAGGCATGAAGCGAGCGGGCTTCTTGCCGAATGCTCATCCTGCACCTGCGCCCGTTTCAAAAGCCTAGCGAGCGCGCGGCGCGGCAATCCGAGACTCCACCTATTTGATTTCGATTAGAGCTAAACCCTTGGGTGGCAGGGTTAGTTTTATTTCCCCGTGATTCAAGGTTTGGTTTTCGAGCGGAGGGATTTCGGCAGCGCGTCGAAGCTGGGCGATTTGCGTCTGCGTAGGATAAATCGGCTTTCCCATCGAGGTGTACGCATCCGTCAGTGAACCGTGCGCGGAATCCACGCGATAAATGGCGACTCTGTGGCGGCCATTGAATCCCTTCACGTGAAGGATCACAGTTTTGGATTCGCCCGCCTGCTCGGGCAGGGATTCGTTCCAAATCGCGATGACCAGCTGGCCATCCGCGCGGCGTGTGACGAGGGCTGAATCGGATGCGTCGTCAAGTCGTCGATCACCCAGGCGGTGAAGGAGCTCGAAAGCGCTGAAGGCGGGCTTGGGAAGGTCATCCTCAGCTATCAGGCCGTATCCTCCGTAGAATGGCTTCTTCACAACACCCTGTTCCTCGAACACATCCGAGAAAGTCCAGTAGGAAAGCATATCAACCAGGCCGTCACACTGCCGGATTGTGTCCGCCAACCACGGCCCCATAAAAATCGAATCGGTAACATCCGGCTCGTTCTTATAGCTAGCGTTGTATTCGCTCCAAATGATGGGCAAGGTCGGCAGGGAGGACGCCGCCACCTGGTCGTGGACCTTGTGAATGGCGCGGCAAACCATTTGCGTCCGGGGGATGAATTCGTTTGTGCCGAAGACGTCGTGAGCTGAATCGTTGGCGTAGACGTGGCTGGAGACAAAATCGACCGGGATGTGGTTGGCCGCGCAGTGGCGGAGGAAGCGGTCGACCCAAGCTGCTTGAGCTGTAGAGGGTCCGCCCACGCGCAGGCGCGGGTTAACGCTTTTCAGCGCTTTGGCGGTGACATCGTAAAGGTGATAGTAGGTTGCTTCTTTCGGATCGCCGGCCCAGAAATCGAGGTTGGGTTCGTTCCAAACTTCGAAATACCACTGAGAAACCTCGTCGATGCCATAGCGCTCAACCAGATGGTGAGCGAATTGGGAGATGAGATCGCCCCAGCGATTCCAGTCCTTGGGCGGGGATACGACCGGCGCGTACCAAAAAGCCTGGACCGCTTGCTTTGCAGCCAGCTTCTTAGGCATGAAGCTCAGTTCGACGAACGGGCGAACGCCGTTTTCTAGCAGCCCATCGTAGATGTGATCGACATAGGAAAAGTTATAGACCGGATTACCTGCGGCATCTTCATTGTAGACGCCGACGTCGTCATCCAGGATCGCGTGGAAGCGGATGTACTGGAAACCCGTCGCTTGCTTTACTTCCCGCAGGTCGCGGCGATAGCTGTCCCGCAAACTTAGAATGGCTCGGCCGGAGCCGAACATTTTCTCCCAATAATGAGGAAAGGGATGCCTGGGAGCAGCTGGATCGACTTCAATCGTCTCGGTTTGGGTTTGCGCTTGGGCTGATGGCTCCTGACGGCCCGGCGGGGATGAGGATGCGCCTTGCGCCGGTAGAGAAATCAGCGCGAGGCAGAGGCACGCAATGAACGCGCGGAATAAAAGGCGATAGCTGAGAGTCACGGAAGGCTCCGGCGCGCATAGGGAAGCCGCGATGAATCCGGAACCGGCGGAGGAATTACCGGTAACTTGCCGCTTGCAGCTCGAACATTTCAGCGTAGAGACCACCGTGCTTGACGAGCTGCTCGTGCCGGCCTTGTTCGGCAATTCCGCCATTCTCCATCACGAGGATGCGGTCCGCCATGCGAACCGTAGACATCCGGTGCGAAATCAACAAGGCCATTTTGCCAGAAGTTAGGTCTGCAAAGCGCTTAAAGACTTCGTGTTCAGACTGGGCGTCAAGGGCGGCGGTCGGCTCGTCCAAGATCAGCAATTGCGCATCGCGCAAGTGGGCACGGGCCAATGCGATCTTCTGCCACTCGCCGCCGGAAAGATCCACGCCACCCTCGAACCGGCAGCCGAGAAGCTGATCGTAGCCCTTGGGGAGTTTGTGGATGACGTTCTCCGCGAAACTCTTCATAGCCGCCGCGCGAATCCGGAACGGATTATTGGCGTCTTCGATGCGGCCGACGGCGATGTTCTCGGACGCCGTCATCTCGTAGTGCATGAAGTCTTGGAAGATAACGCCGATCTCGCGCCATAGATCGTCGAGATCGTATTCGCGAAGATCGATACCGTCCAAAAGTATCTGGCCTTCGGTCGGATCGTACAAGCGGGTAAGCAGCTTGACGACGGTCGTTTTACCCTGTCCATTGGCTCCGACGAGAGCGATTCGTTCTCCGGGGTCGAGGCGCAGATTGATGTTCGAAAGAACTCGGCGCCGGTTACCGGGATAGGAGAAAGACACATTCCGGAATTCGATTCCCTGGCATATCGGCCGGGGGGCCAGCAGAGCGCCGGGCTTCGAGAGTATCTTCGGCTTGACGGCGAAGAATTCCACCAGGTCCGTGAGAAAGAGGGACTGATCGGCGATGCCGGAAAATGTAGAAAAGAGGGCCTGAATGTTGGTGCTGGCGCCAGCAATGGCACCGGCAAGCATGGTCAACTTGCCGATGGTTAGCGACCCGGTGACGGCCAGATAAATGATGTAACCGTAGGCGCCATAGTAGCCGAGAGTTCCAAGGCACGTCAGGAGCGTGCCGAAGAGCAACTTGCGCTTGGCCAGGCCGACGTTTTGAAGATGAAGCTTGTCAGAAAGGCCCTTGTAGCGCTGCACGAGAAACGGCCCAAGACCAAACAGCTTCAGCTCTTTGGCGCTCTCACGGCTGCCACCCAGGATGCGCAGGTATTCCATCTGCCGCTTCGCTGGGGTCTGTTCGAAGTTGAGGGAGTAACCCAAAAACGCGAAGTGGGTTTCGCCCAGAAAAGCGGGCACCACGCAAACAATCAAGAAGGCGAACAGCCAGGGACGGAAGAAGACGATAGCCGCGGCGAAGCTGATTGTGGTGATGAACTCTTGCACCAGCCGCCCAGTCATCTGGATCAGCACCACTCGGTCTGTGCCTTGCACGCGGGCGCGCTCCATCTTGTCGTAGAAGAGAGGATCTTCGTAGCGGATGAGATCCAGGCGCGAGGCGTGCTCCATGGTGAGCGTGCTGATGTTCTTGGTAAATTTATCCGCAAGGACGGTATCGCAAAAGTCGACTACGCGACCGAGACTGGTAGTCAAGGTCGCGAGGATAAATTCGAGCACTACCAGCCACCAGAACGTGCCAGGCAGCGCAGTGTGGTAGTGGATGTGGTTATCAACGGCGTCGATGATGAACCTGGTGACATCCAGGAGGGCAACGGGAACTACCGATACAAATAGCCGGGTGACCACGCTAGCCAGCACCACACCTGGTGCGCAGCTCCACACCATTTTGAAAATGGGGGGAACTCTTCGTAGAGCCGCCAGCCGCTCTCGCCATTTTGGTGCAGGCGTCGTAAGCTCTCTGGAACTGGCGTCATTCACGGACTGGGCGGCCTCTTTCATTTCACCAACCTGTTAGGTTTCATCGACACGCCCCACAGAAAGCACGTGGGTTGCCATGCAAAAATGCTTGGAAGTACTAGTAATTGGAGGAGTTATTTCAGGACACCACGGTGAGAACAGGGCGCTTTTTGCGCGGTGCCGCAATTTCTATCTAGTAATGGAGCTTGCCAGCTTGATACCACAGCAGGTCCCAAATGAAGTCGATTCTTGGCTTGCGTTCGGAGGGCGATCAGTAGGACTGCGAAAGGGCGGCCACGAAATGGCCGCCCTTTCAAATTGGTGGGACGATTAATGGGCCTTCGCTTCCATCACTGACGTATTGATTTGTTGAATCAGGGCCTCCGCAGAAGGGGGCACTGCTACCTTACCGTCCAGGATCTGACGGTGCGTGACGTCATCGCCATACATGGCCTGATCGCCACTTTTATCCGTTCGCACCACAGCGCCATCAAGACTGACACCGGCAAAAACGCCGTGAGAGCGGGAATAAGTGAGGACTTCTGCCTTTAGCTTCAGGTCAGTGGCAGCGGCGGCGTGACGGCCTACGGGACCGGCAGCAACACTGGCATCAGCACCCAGCCTAAATTTGTCGCTCAGAAGACTCTGCAGGGCGTGATTATTCATGAACAGCATGATGATATCCGTCGACGAACCTCCAATTTGATAACCTACGCTGCCGCCGCCGAGAGCCACGAACATCGGCGCACTCCACCCCTTGGGCGTATGGCAAGTGGCAATGCCACGGCCGTAGTTCCCACCCAGGATGAAGGCGAATTTTACTTCGCCGGGAATAATCCCGATGCACTTGGCACTTTCGAGGAGCTCGCGGGGGATGCCTTTGTCCGGAGTATTCATAATTTCCCTGAATACATGGGCAGATTTGTCAATGCGTTTCACATCGTCGTCGCGGTCTGACGCAGAGGCGATTGCCGGAAGAATGAGAAATGCAGCTAAGAGCGAGATCGCAAAAAACTGCTTCGAAAACATAGGGTTGCTCCTTCACGTCGAGTTTTAGCCGGGAGGAATATTCCGTCCAATGCTACGGTTCGGGGCCTGGTGGGTGCCATACTTCGAAGCATGTAAATTTCGCGGCGGGGCGCTCTATGCAAGAACCTAGGCGACTAGGCAGTGGCGTTGATCGGACGGTCCGCCGCCGGCGATTTTCTTGAACAGCACACCTGGGATATCCCGCTCACACATATCAATACTTCACCCTATGGTGCCAGCCCCCAACTAAACATACTCTCCGCAGGTACTGAAGAGGAACCATACGATTTGAGGAATTTTATTTTGAATGCGCGCGATTTTCGCGAAGCTTTTCAAGCGGAGGAAAAGAATGCGTAGGAATCAATTTTCATCCACGGCGCTGGGCTTCGCCGTGGGAATAGGCGTCGGAGCCTTTCTAGGGCTTCTGTTGGCGCCGCAATCGGGCGAGGAGACACGCGATTACTTGCTAGGCGGCGTGCGGGATGTCGTCGACGATGCCGTTGCAACCGGGTTGCATGCTACCAAGCGCGCACGAGAAGCGGTGGACGAGGTTACAGACCGGTTAAAGGAAGCCGCGAGCACCGGCCAACGCGTATATAGCAAGGCGAAAGAAGCTTAAGGCGCTGTCGTAGTCCACTATCCCTCATAGCTTAAGGAGGCTCTTTGCGCACAGCCGACGAAACAGAAGAGCGCCAGATGAAGCCAGCGAGTAGAGAACAGTTGATCAAGCTGCTGAATGAAGATCTGGCTCGGGAGTATCAAGCAATCATTTCGTACGTTGTCTATTCCCAAGTGCTGAAAGGCGCGGAGTTCATGAATATCGCGGCAGAATTGGAGAATCATGCCGCGCAGGAATTGAGTCACGCCTTGATCGTCTCCAATCAAATCGATTATCTCGGAGGAATGCCCGCGGTCGCTCCGAAGCCCGTCCGTACTTCAGAAAAAGCGAAGGAGATGCTGCAGTTTGATCTGGAGAATGAGCAGGAGACGATTCGCAACTACCGCGAGCGAGTGCGCCAGTGCGAGCAGCTAGAGGAATATGCGATGGCCGAGCAGATTCGGGGAATCCTGGTAAACGAGCAAGACCATCTGGTGGCGCTTGCAACGGCGCTGGGGCGTGAGGTACCACGGATCGAGTCAAGTAAGCACCCCGCCGCATGAGGACATGGAGATAGGAGCGAAACTAGTCAGTCGCAACCGTTGGACGCAAGCAGGCTCGTTCGATTAGAGACATTCTCGAGGAGGCTCTATGTTGAGATGGGCGGTGATTTTTCTGATCGTGGCGATCGTCGCGGGAATACTTGGGTTCGCAGGAATTATGGTCGCTGCTGCGAGCATTGCGAAACTGCTCTTCTACATTTTCCTAATTCTCTTTGTCGTGTCACTGGTTGCCGGATTAGTTAGACGGGCGTAAGGGCAATATCCGGCACCTAAAATCGATACTGGGGGAACCTACGATGTCAGAAAAAGGCCGGAAGTGCGCACATCCGAACTGTTCGTGCATCACTACCAGTGGGAAATATTGCAGCGCGGCATGCGAGGCGATGGAAAAAACTCCGGATCTGGACTGCAGATGCGGACATCCCGGATGCAAAGGTCGAATTGACTGAATAGGTGTGGCTTGTCCTAGTTGCTCGCTGCCTAGCCTTGCTTAAGTCTCTTTGCCACCCACGACCTGAGCGTGCCCGAGGGCAGCGACCAACGAAACGCCGCCTATAATATTTCCTAGCAGGGTGGGTATAAAGAAGCTCACCGCGTACGTCTCCCAGGAAATATATTTTATGATCACTAAAAAGAACACTGTCGTCGACCCTGCAATGATATGGCTGAATCCGCCCAAGCCGATCAGGTAAGTCGCAATGATTATGATGCTCAGGCGCGAGTGCTCTGCCGCCGGCAGAAGCCATACCATTAACGCGATGAGCCATCCCGCAAAAATCGCGCGCATCAAAGCTATTCCAAAACTAATCCCCAAGTGAGCAGCTCCAATCTGTGTCAGTGTCTGCTGAACCGAACGGTCGAAGATGGCGACGTGCGCGATGCAAAATGCAAACGCGAATGTCCCCACCAGATTGGCCGCCAGTACGATGGCCCAGAGGCGGAGCACCCTCACCAGTACAGTGAGTTTCTTGCGTAGAAGAAACGGGAGGATAACAGTCAACGTATTTTCCGTGAAGAGCTGCTGGCGTCCCAGAACCACGATTAGGAACCCCACACTGTATCCCAAGCTGGAAATAAGGTGGGCCCATGGCCGCTCTGGCAGGCGATTCTGGATCAAGGCTTCGGCGACAAAAGAAAAACCCATCGAGAGTCCAGCCGCAAGACCCGACCAGGCCAATGCCGCAGCCGGCCGAGCCAGTTCCTCTTCGCCTTCGCGGCGGATGGTTTCATAAACAACGTGAGGACCTATGGCGACGCGTTCTTCAACTTTCTTTTCTTCAACCTCGGTGGTGATTGTTCCTGCAGGGACAGGGCCTTCCAGTTGAGGATTTTCATCCATAGGCAACGACCTCCCAATTCGGTGTGCACCAATCCCCTTTGGCGGACGATCAGCTTCAGCTAACAAAAGCGGCGGAGGGTCTCGAGGTCAATATCCGCGATCTTGCGTAGATGCGCACATTCAAGCGGAAGCGGAACGTTCAGCGCAATGAATGCAGAATCGAGTCCACGGCAAGGCGCGAAGACGAGCATCTGGGATGTTGGTACCGCAGATCTCGCACCGGCCGTAGTCGCCCGTCTTTATTCGGTGAAGGGCGACATCGATTTCCTGAAGGGTGCGCCTCTCCCGATCCAGATTGGTCAGGATGAGATGTCTCGCCAAATTGCGGTTAGCCTCGGCGCACTCATCGTCGGGGTCATGTTCCACAAAAGCCTCGGATCGTTGTTCGGCGAAGCGCGCGAGCAGAGCCTCCCGCCGGGCCGACAGCTCTTTCTCGAGCGCATGATGCCTAGTTCGGATTGCTTTGGGAGTCGTGGCCATTTCTATGCCTCCGGATTAATAAGATGAGGTTTTTAAACGTCGGAATTCTCACGGAAATGTGTTCGCGTCCAGGAAGATGTTTGTGTTTGCATTTACATTCCTCTGAAAACACTTTTGGTGCCTCGCTGTTAATTCAGGTTTGCAGCGTCTCGCATTAGAAAAAGGGGCACCATCCCGAGGCACTTGTATCACGCTCGGAATTAAGCTGTAGGGTCTGATAGACCATTCGCCAGCAGAGCACGCGTCGAGTTCCCGGCGCACTACCGGAAGACACTCCGGCGTGTTACAGGCTTCGCTTGATTGCTGCTTGGGAATGGCCGCCCTAGTGTTCTCGCTCTGAGTGTTCAGCGTCGCGGGTTCGAGACCGCTAAGAAAACGGAGGCCGTAATGAAAGCAACTACTCTGAAGGACGTCTATGTGGACGAGTTAAGAGATTTGTATAACGCCGAGCAACAGCTGATCAAAGCTTTACCGAAGATGGCCAAGGCAGCTAATTCCGAAGACTTGCGCCAGGGATTTGAGGAGCACCTTGAACAAACCAAAGGGCACGCCCGCAGACTTGAACAAATATTCCAGGCGCTCGGCGAATCAAGCAAAGGGAAGAAATGCAAGGGGATGGAAGGAATAGTCGCGGAGGGCGCCGAGGTTTTGTCCGAGGATTACGAGGGAGCGGCAATGGACGCGGCGATCATATCGGCGGCGCAACGAGTTGAACACTATGAAATTGCGGCCTACGGATCGGTACATGCCTATGCGACGATTTTAGGAGAAACCGAGGCGGCAAATTCACTGGAGCAAACGCTCCACGAAGAAAAGGAAACCGATCAGAAGTTAACCGACCTTTCCGAGAGCATAAACGAGGAAGCAAACCAAATCGGCGATCGGGATACCGCAGAGGAGGCAGAGCGGCCGAAGCATCGGACGGCCAAGGCCGGCGGCACTCGATAGAGATTTGCGGAGTTGGTTGAATTGGGCACCGTATCTTCAAGGCGGAAGGGATGGTTGTAGAACCGTCCCTTCCGGTATCCGCGCTGCACCTGCATCTACATGAATTCCTTCAGTACGATAAGGAAATTCCTGTATTGCTCTATGATTCGAGGAAAGTTATCCATTAGGTGGCAGTTAGTTCGGCGCTTCTATGCTCCGAAACATATTTTAGAGATTAGAAAGGCTGACTGAGATGGCCTCCTTAGCTTACGAGCCGAGCGGGACAAACGAGCACCGTGGCATTAAAGACCTATCCGAGAATATATTCACCGCGGGCGCAGGTACTGAATGCACGATATTGTTAGCCACCGTGGATCCGGATATTCGCGCCAGCATGTCCGCACTCTTGGATAGCTATAATGTCAAAGCGATATCGGTGACGGGTCTTGAAGAGCTTCGCCTCGCGCTGGCCAAAGAGACTGTATCCGCTTGCTTTTGTGGTTTCTGGCTCGTGGATGGTACTTATAGGGACGTAGTGCGCCAGTTGAGGCGCCAACCTGTAGAGATACCTGCGATTGTGGTATGCGCTCCAGGTTGTTCTCAGGAATACCGCGACTACCTTGCAGCACTGAACATTCGGGCGTTTGACTATATCTGTTACCCGTATCGCAAGGCCGATCTGGAACGGATACTATATTCCGCCGTCTCAACGCAGCATCCGAGCATGCAGTCGAGGGATACTCATTCGAAACCCGTCAAAACCGGCCTTAATGAGCTGCGGACTGTATGATGCCCGCAGCCAGAAAATGAAGTCTAGCTGTCAATCCAGAAAATGTCCGCCGTTCTCTCCCCGCCTCTGGTAAGGTTTTTCCTGGCCCGACTGAGATATAAGCAAGCTTCCGTTAAGGCGTAGCGCAAGCT
This sequence comes from Candidatus Acidiferrales bacterium, assembly GCA_036520875.1. Lineage (GTDB taxonomy): Bacteria > Acidobacteriota > Terriglobia > Acidiferrales > UBA7541 > Palsa-295. Next base: position 73,333 of record DATDIT010000008.1, on the reverse strand, counting down.
ATTTCGGGTATGGTGAACCTCGATTTCAGCTGAGCATAAGTATTAGGAAGCAATACTCCGAGGAAGTGAATGGTCTCTGCACCAACTGCTCCTAATGTAGTCGTCGAAATCGAAGAGCCTATCGTTGCGGAGTTATTCAGCGCCGATCGACTGGAGCAGCACGCGGAGAGTCTTGCCGCGGCCCAGGCGGTGTCGCGTACCGCAGAGGGCGGCCCTTCTCTCATCCAGCGCACAGAGGAAAATGCGCGTTCGCTGCTCGAGTATTACCGCGCGACTGCCCGTGCCCTCCAGCGGGAACAAATCATCACGCCGGCAGAGCAGTGGCTGGTGGAAAACTTCTATATCGTCGAGGATCAGCTTCGGGAGATTCGCGATGATTTGCCGATCGGCTACTATCGCCGATTGCCTAAGTTGGCTTCGGGGCATTTGGCAGGATACCCTCGAGTCTACGGCATTGCGTGGGCGTTTGTGGCTCACACAGATAGCCGGCTCGATCCTCATGTTCTTCGCCGCTTTATAAATGCATATCAGCGTGTCCAGCCCCTTTCCATGGGGGAGCTCTGGGCCGTCGCCATCACCTTGCGGATTGTCCTGGTGGAAAATCTCCGCAGACTAGCAGGTCGAATCGTCTTCAGTCGCCAAGCTCGCCACCAAGCCGACCAGCTCGCCGACGCGCTTTTGGGCACGGGTGGCCAGTCGGCCTTATCGCCAGCCGCAGCCCTCCGCCAGTTTGAGAAGAAGCCTCTCGACCGGGCCTTTGCTGTTCAATTGATTCAGCGGTTGCGAGACCTAGATCCGAAGGTCGGCCCCATTCTTCTCTGGCTGGACGAACGCCTAGCCGCCCAAGGCACTACCGCAGATGACATAGTCCGCGCCGAACATCAGCAGCAAGCAGCTATGAGCGTAACAGTGCGCAACGTCATCACCAGTATGCGGTGGACTTCCGAGTTTGATTGGCACAGTTTTTTCGAAAGCGCGAACCTGGTCGACCAGACTCTTCGCAATGGAAGCAACTTTGGCGACATGGATTTCAGCACGCGGGATGCCTACAGGCATGCCATTGAGGATCTTTCCAGAGGCTCGGAATGCTCCGAAGTTGAGATTGCGGAGCTCGTCGTGCGGCATGCGAAAGATGCGACAGTCACAGGGACAGATCACGATCATCAGCCTCACGACGAGACGTTCTTAGACCCGGGCTACTACCTCATCGCTCAGGGACGCGAAGCTTTCGAACGTGAGATCGGATTTCACGTATCCAAAAGGCGCGCGTTCCTTCGCTGGTACATGCGCGCTGCCGTGCGCGGATACCTTGGGACGATCGCGCTCTTTACCGCTATTATCCTGGCCTTTCCGGTAGCGCGTTCGCTGCAGCTGGGCCTGCGCATCCCAGACATTGTCATTTTGACTCTGCTCGCTGTGATTCCCGCTTCCGAACTGGGAATCGCCGTCATCAATAGGCTCGTAACCAACCTGTTCAAGCCCCGGACGCTCCCGCGACTCGAATTCGACAAGGGCGTTCCGACGAACCTTCGAACTATCATCGTGATACCAAGTCTTCTGAGTTCGACGAGTGGGATTGCCGAACAGATCCACCAACTCGAAATTCATTACCTCGCAAATCAGGATGGCGATCTTCGTTTCGGCCTCCTTTCGGATTGGAACGATGCGGCCACGGAGACCCTCCCAACCGATCAGGAGCTTTTGGCCGCAGCTGCTGAGGGCATCGCGAATCTCAATGAGCGTTACGGTCCGGCTAAAGACGGTGGTAACCGCTTTTTTGTATTTCAGAGAAAGCGCGTCTGGAATGAATCGGAAAGAAGGTGGATGGGATGGGAACGGAAGCGCGGGAAACTCCACGAGCTGAACCTTTTGCTTCGTGGATCGACAAACACGACTTTCATTCCGGTAGCCGGGCACGCCATCGAATCGATTCCCGACGTTCGCTACGTCATTACGTTGGATGCTGATACTCGTCTGCCGCGTGGAACAGCTGCGCGGCTTGCCGGCACTATGGCCCACCCTCTCAATCGGCCCAAGTTTAGCCGCGAGCAGAGCCGCGTAGTATCAGGCTACGGGATCGTCCAGCCACGAGTTACTCCTTCTTTGCCGATGGACCATCGCGCCTCGATTTTCCAGCGAGTATTTTCCGGTCCCAGTGGAATCGACCCGTACTCCTCCGCCGTCTCCGATGTGTACCAGGATCTATTTCACGAAGGCTCGTACACGGGTAAGGGGATTTACGACATCGACGCTTTCGAAGCCGCTCTTACCGGAAAGGTTCAGGAGAACGTGGTGCTGAGCCACGACCTCTTTGAAGGAATCTTTGCTCGGGCCGCTCTTGTTACCGATATCGAGCTTTTTGACGACTTTCCGTCCCATTACGAAGCTTCGGCCGCCCGCCAGCATCGCTGGGCGCGCGGGGATTGGCAGCTGTTGCCTTGGGTTCTCGGCTGGGGTAATCGCCTGGCCGACGGTCGCAAGTACAAGATTCCGGTTATCGGCCGATGGAAAATGTTGGACAACCTGCGCCGCTCGCTGCTCGCTCTGTGCGTATTCCTAGTGTTCATCGCCAGTTGGCTCATGGTCGGACAGTTCCCTTGGCTCTGGATCAGATTTATTTTAGCTACGATTATAATTCCTCCGCTGATTCCCTTTTTGGCGGGACTCAACCCACGAATGGGCGGCGGAATATCGAACCGAAGTTACTTCCGCGACCTCGCTTCCGATCTCTTGCTCGGTTTGTCTCAAGCCGGCCTCGCGCTAACGTTCATGGCATACCAAGCTTGGCTGATGTCGGACGCGATTCTGCGGACGCTTTTCCGTCTGTTCATCACTCGCAAGAATTTGCTGGAATGGGTAACGGCGGCACAGGCAAAACATAGAATCGACCTGAACATCTACGGCAGTTTCCAACGTATGTTCGGCGGGATCGCATTCGCTGTGGCAGCCTTGATCGCCGTGGGGTTCGGACATCGGCAGGCGCTGCCCATTGCGATTCCATTTATCTTGTTATGGGTTTCGGCTCCCGCTGTAGCTCATTGGATCAGTCTTTCGCCAAAACCGGCGGAAGATGAAGCTCTATCGACCTCCGATACCGCCGCGCTGCGCACAATCGCACGTCGCACCTGGCGTTTTTTCGAGACTTTCACTACCCCGGAAGATCATTGGCTGCCACCTGATAATTTTCAGGAGGATCCCAAGCCCGTCGTCGCTCACCGCACTTCTCCGACAAATATCGGCCTCTACCTTCTTGCGACGGTGGCGGCGCACGATCTCGGCTGGTTGGGAACACACGAAATGCTTGACCGCATCGAGCCGACATTGCAAACAATGGGCAGGCTCGAAAAGTTTCGGGGTCACTTGTGCAACTGGTATGAAACGCTGACCCTCAAACCACTCGAACCAAAATATGTGTCCTCCGTGGATAGCGGCAACTTGGCTGGAGATTTGCTCACTCTCGCGTCTGGCTGCCGCCAGCTGATCCAACAACCCGCCATTGAGCCGAACATACTTGCAGGCGTACAGGATTCGATAGTGCTGTTACGCGGGGCTTTAGATAAACTCAGCGACACCTCCCGCCTTCATGCCGTTACGCCGAAACAGCTTCGCGATGCAGTGAACGCGCTCGCCGACTCCACGCGACCATTTTCTGGAGATGCTGCGAATTGGGGAGCCCGGATTCTGGAACTATCCCGAAGGGCGCAAACGGTTACCGACATGGCGCAAGCGCTGGTTCAAGAGCTCCGTAGGGACACCGATTCCGAGTTACAGATTTGGGCTCAGGCAGCGAAGGCAGCTATCGACAGCCATTTGCGCGATGCAAGGGTGCTGCTTCCCTGGCTACGGCTCAGTGATGGGAATCCAATGGGCATAGCCACGAATGGTTCGGCCAGGCCAGCCGAATGGACAGAGATCGAAGCATTTTTCAGAAATGATAGCTCGCTTGCCGACGCTCCCGAGCGATTCGTAGCTGCCGCTCGCGAACTCGCAGACTTGCGTGACCATCTGTTTCACGAAGAGCCCTCTCAAAAAGACCGATTGGAGCGCTTAGAGGTTCTCATGGAGGCGCTGAAAGAAGCGTCCGGTGAGGCTGCCGCTTTGCGTGAGCGCCTGAAGGCTGTTGCCACCACTTCAGAGAGCATGTTTTACGCGATGGACTTTGGATTCCTGTTTTATCCGGATCGCAAGTTGCTCTCGATCGGATACCGCTTGTCCGACGGAACACTCGATGAGAATTGCTACGATTTGCTCGCTTCGGAGGCGCGACTAGCCAGCTTTATTGCCATTGCCAAAGGCGACATTCCCGCGTCGCACTGGTTCAAGCTAGGCCGCCCTCTCACACAGGTAGGCCGAGGTTCCGCGCTCGTTTCCTGGTCTGGCTCGATGTTTGAATACTTGATGCCGGCGATCATCATGCCATCGCCAGAAAATAGCCTGCTCAGCCAGACGTATCACCAAATTGTCCTCCGGCAGATCGAATACGGCGTGGAGCGCGGCGTACCGTGGGGAATGTCGGAGTCAGCCTTTTCAGCGAGGACCATTGAATTGGTCTATCACTACTCGGGCTTTGGCATCCCCGGACTGGGATTGAAGCGCGGTCTCAGTGAGGACTTGGTGATAGCCCCGTACGCTACGGCGCTAGCCGCAATGATCGAGCCGATAGCTGCAGTCAGAAATTTCGAACGCCTTGCCCGTGCGGGCGGCCAGGGCACGTATGGATTTTATGAGGCTCTGGACTACACGCCCTCTCGGTTGCCGGAAGGTGAGCAGGTCGTGGTGGTTCGCACCTATATGGCTCATCATCAGGGCATGTCTATTGTTGCGCTGGACAATGTCCTTAGCGCAGGCGCAATGCGCAACAAGTTTCATGCGCAACCGATCGTCCAGGCCTCCGAGCTGCTCTTGCAGGAACGCACTCCGAGGGATGTGCTGGTGACGATGCCGCGAGCCGAGGAGGTATCCGCCGGTCCTTATGTGCGCGATCTTGTGCCTCCTACAGCTCGCCGCTTCAAATCTCCCCAATACACCGCTCCGCGAACCGCACTGCTATCCAATGGTCGCTACGTGGTAATGCTTAGTGCGTCGGGATCTGGTTACAGTCGCTGGAAAGACATTGCGATCACGCGATGGCGAGAAGACGTAACTCGCGATTGCTGGGGAAGCTATATTTATCTCCGTGATGAGTACACTGCCGGTGTTTGGTCGGCTGGATACCAACCCACGGCGGCGGAGCCCGATTTTTGCGAGGCTATCTTCCACGAAGACCATGCGGAGTTCGTGCGGCGAGACCGCTCGATCACCACGTCCCTCGAGGTGATGGTCTCGTCCGAGGACGACGCGGAATTGCGCCGCGTTTCGATTTCAAATGGCGGAATTCGTGCCCGAGATATTCAGGTGACATCCTTTGCCGAGATTGCGCTCACAACTCAAGCCGCCGATGCGGCCCACCCGGCCTTTTCGAATTTGTTCGTGGAAACGGAATTTGTATCCGATCTCGGTGTGTTGCTCGCTACACGTCGAAAGCGTTCCGACGATGACACATCGGTCTGGGCGGCCCATCTGTTGGTCGTGGATGGTGGCGAAACGGTTGGAGATCTTCAGTACGAAACCGATCGCGTGCGTTTCATCGGACGTACGCGTACTTCCCGAAATCCCGTCTCGATTATGGATGGCCGCCCGCTCTCGAATACTACCGGTTCGGTACTCGATCCGATTTTGAGTCTACGCCGCACCGTTCGGATCCCGCCTGGAAGGACTGTGCATTTGATCTTTGCGACGATTGTAGGCTCCACGCGTGAGGCGGTCCTGGATGTCGCCGACAAATATCGGGACGCGGAGACCGTTGACCGCACACGTACGCTCGCTTGGACGCAGTCGCAGGTTCAACTTCGCCACCTCGGTATCGGATCAGAGGAAGCGCACCTCTTCCAAAGACTAGCGAACGCAGTCTTGTATTCCGACCGATCCCTGCGTCCACCTCCGGATGTTCTGGCGCGTACAACGATAGAGAAACATGCGCTATGGTCGCAGGGCATTTCGGGCGACCTTCCCATCGTTATGGCGCGTATTGAGGACACTGAGGATCTCGACCTGATCCGCCAGCTATTGCGGGCCCACGAGTACTGGCGCATGAAACAGTTGTCCGCTGATGTTGTGATCGTCAACGAAAAGACCGCGTCCTATGTTCAAGAGCTCCAGAGTTCTCTTGAAGCGCTGGTTCGCGGCAGCCAATTGCGGCTTTCTCCCGATTCAAGTGAAGCGAGCGGAAAAATATATCTTCTGCGGGCGGACTTGGTTTCCTTACACGTTCGTGAACAGATTGAGGCCGCGGCGCGCGTGGTCCTTGTTGCGCGGCGAGGTCCCTTATCGGATCAGATCGCCCGCGCACAGCAGGAGCAATCTTCATCGCCTCCACCCGATCGCGCTGCACGTACCGTCAAGCGTATGGACGTGCCTCTTCCTCAACAGGAACTTCAGTTTTTCAATGGTCTGGGAGGCTTCGCACAAGATGGCCGCGAGTATGTAGTTGCTCTGAACGAAGGCCTGCGGACTCCCGAGCCCTGGATCAATGTGATCAGCAATCCGGAATTTGGATTTGCGGTGTCGGAGTCCGGGTCGGGATTCACGTGGTCCGGGAATAGCCACGAGAATCAACTTACGCCTTGGTCTAATGACCACGTGGCCGATTCTCCGGGAGAAGCCATCTATCTGCGAGATGAACACTCCGGTGAAGTTTGGACTCCCACGGCCCTTCCCATCCGCGACGAAAACGCAACGTACGTTTCACGGCATGGTCAAGGTTACAGCCGGTTCCACCATGGCTCGCGAGGCATCTTGCTCGACTTGGTGCAATTTGTGCCCCTTGAGGATCCCATCAAGATTTCGAGGCTCACGTTGCAGAACGAATCGGGCCGCGCTCGGCGGATTTCCGTCACCGCATACGCAGAGTGGGTGTTGGGAACCTCCCGCAGCGCGTCTGCTCCTCAAATCATCACGGAGGTGGACTCGCGGACCGGCGCTCTTCTCGCAAGAAGCGCGTGGACTGGTGATTTTGGGGGTCGCATCGCTTTCGCTGATTTGGCTGGCAGCCAAACTACCTTCACCGCGGATCGCACCGAATTTCTCGGCCGCAACGGTTCACACGAATCTCCAGACGCCCTCGAATTCGGACGTCCCCTTTCTGGAAGGGTGGGAGCCACCCTCGATCCTTGCGCCGCTCTTCAAACGGTGATCGAGCTTCGTCCCGGCGCGCGGGTGGAAATCAAGTTCTTCCTGGGCCAGGCCGAAAACAAGAAAAAGGTCGGTGAATTGCTTGATCGGTATCGCGCCGCGGATCTCGACAAGATATTCGATCAAGTAACAGTCTATTGGAACGACCTCTTGTCCACCGTTCAAGTCGCGACGCCCGATCCCAGCTTGGATTTGCTGCTGAACCACTGGCTCCTGTATCAGACGCTTTCCTGTCGCATTTGGGCCCGCGCAGCGTTCTATCAACTTAGCGGCGCGTATGGTTTCCGCGACCAGCTTCAAGACGTAATGGCGCTCACGGTCGCCAAGCGAGGAATCGCCCGGGAGCATTTGCTTCGCGCGGCCAAGCACCAATTCGTCGAAGGCGACGTCCAACACTGGTGGCACCCGCCATCCGGCCGCGGGATACGAACCCGAATGTCCGATGATCTGCTGTGGCTTCCCTATGTGGTGATCAATTTTCTCGAAGCGACAGGCGACATGACGGTGCTTGAGGAATTGGTCCCCTTTATTGACGGGCCGCTTCTGGCCGACGGTCAGAAAGAATCCTACTTTGAGCCGCGCGAATCCGGAACGAGTGCGACCCTGTTCGAACACTGTGCCCGCGCTCTGGACCGCAGCCTCCCCGTCGGCAGCCACGGCCTGCCCTTAATGGGCACCGGCGATTGGAATGACGGAATGAACCAAGTTGGACAGGACGGAAAGGGAGAAAGCATTTGGCTCGGATTCTTTCTTCATTCCGTTCTTTGGGAATTTTCCAAACTGGCGGATGCCCGCGGTGAACACAAGCGCGCCGAGACTTGGAGATTACACGTCAGCGCACTGAAGGCCGCGCTCGAGCGTGAAGGCTGGGACGGAGAATGGTATCGCCGCGCTTATTTTGACGATGGAACTCCGCTCGGTACCGCCGCTGACAAGGAATGCCGTATCGACTCCATCGCCCAATCCTGGGGCATCATGACGGGCGCGGCGGAACGTGCGCGTGGAGCGCGTGCCATGGCCGCAGTGGACCGTCTGCTGATCCGTCGCAACGACAATCTCATGCTTCTTTTGGCGCCGCCTTTTAACCACACGTCTCACAATCCCGGCTACATCAAGGGCTATGTGCCCGGCATTCGCGAAAACGGTGGCCAGTACACGCACGCCGCTGTTTGGACAGTAGCCGCCTTTGCCGCCTTGAGTGACGGCGACAGGGCCCACGAGCTTTTCCGCATTTTGAACCCCATCAATCGCACCAATTCGCGCGCCGGCGTTCAGCGATACAAAGTCGAGCCCTACGTCGTTGCAGGAGATGTTTATGCCGAGCCTCCTCACGTCGGACGCGGCGGTTGGACGTGGTATACCGGTGCGGCCGGCTGGCTCTATCGCGTCGGCTTGGAGTGGATACTCGGCTTTCGACTGCGCGGCATGGTCTTAGGCATTGATCCGTGCATTCCTAGGAATTGGACTCGCTACTCCGTGAAGTTTCGCTATCACTCCTCGGTTTACAACATTCAAATCGAGAATCCCTCTGGAGTAACTCGCGGCGTCGTCCTCACGGAATTGGATGGCAAGCTGCTGGCTGGACCGGCGAACATTCCCCTGGCCGATGATGGCGCCGTCCATCTTGTAAGGGTAGTGCTCGGCTGACGGTAGTGCTCCGGTAACTCTCGGCACGGAAATACGACTCAATCTACTCGTCACGCCTCAACGATACTGTTCCGAATTGCGTAGCGCACCAGTTCCGTGACGCTGTGCAGCTCAAGTTTGCGCATGATATTGGCGCGATGGGTTTCGACTGTCTTCACGCTGATGTTCAGGGAAACGGCGATGTCCTTGCTACTTTTTCCTTCTGCCAGCAGCTGGATGATTTCGTTTTCCCGCGAAGTGATGCGTGGCTTGCTCCTAAGTGGAGACTTGGTGCCTCCCCGGCCCTCATCGAGCATGATTTCGGATACCGAAGATGTGTAAAACGGCCGGTGGGTGGCCAGACTGTCAAGGGCCGTCGATAGGTCGCGGCTGGAATCCGATTTCACCAGGTATCCGCGTATCCCGGCCTCCATCACATCTCGGACAATCTGATCGGAATAGTGTGCCGAGAGAACCAGAATCTCGGTTTTCTGCGAGGTTTTCCGGATCCTCTTAGCAGCCTCGATGCCGTTAAGCTCCGGCATGGAGATGTCCAGAATGGCGATATCGGGCTGCAGCTCCTGGGCCTTCGCTACCGCCTGCGCACCGGTGACGGCCTCCCCGCAAACTTCCCAGTCCTTGCGCGATGCGATAATTGTCTTAATACCGCGCCGCATCAGGTCATGGTCATCCGCCACAAGAATTCTCAGTGATCCCACTCGAACCTCCTTGGAACAGCTGCGTCGCCTGAAATCTGAAATTGACGCCGTAGTGTGCCGCTGCATGCCGTTTCTGTCCATACGGTATCTCACTGATAAAGATGAGGATAACACCTGTAGGTTTCGTGCAAGGATTTCTAGACTGCTACGTCATCAGGAAAAGCGGACGCGGACTCGTCAACTGCGGAATATATACCGCCTCGCAGGGCAATCGTTTTTCCGGAAACCGATGAAACTCGATCACCCGGCAACAAAATGCCCGTCAGATTTAACGGATCGGCGGGCGAAATCGTCAGGGTTTCTTCCTGCAAAGAATCCGTCCGCATGGCGCGCAAGGATTCCACCGCGATGGGCAGCGCGAATTGCTCTCCCATAAAGCCGCTCACGAAGTGTCCGCCTCGCACTTGGCCGCGATCCTCGAGACGCCGAAACGCAATGAGCAGTTCACGCCACCGCGGAGCAATCGTTTCCCGGGCGGTCATCTCCCGAAACACTACTCCGTAGCGGCGGAGCAGCATCCAACATGTCGCCTCGGCCAATTGCGCGCGCTCAGGCACCTCGTCGGAATAGAGAAGCGACCAGCGTCCAACGCTGTGTCGCGGCCGGGCCGTTTGTCCACGGCCTTGGCCAGAACGGCGCTTCGGATCGATCAGCGCGCGAATATTGTCGAAACCATCCGCGGTAATCAGTCCAGCCGCCACCAGTTCCCACAGCGCTGCCTCAACTTCCGACTTCAATCTCTTGGTGCCGCGAACGAGATCGGCGAAAAATGAAGCGCCGCGCTGCCGCAAATAGTTCAGTGCGTCGCGCGCCGGCTCGCTTAGCCCCTGTGGTGCGCTCTGTCCGTCGGACGAGTGCCGCTGGATCATCCATTCGGAATCTTCGCGAATGAAAAATGCAATCGGAGCAACGCTCGTCGGAATCACGCGGCGGTTCGCCGCTGCGTACTCCGCGATGGTAGCCGGGTGGGGAGACAGCCGGCCCCAACCCACGGCTCCCGATAGGCAGAGCTGATCCAGAACGCGCGGGTCATAATTCGCAATTCTGCGGGCGAGAATTTGCCTCTCCCAGGAATTAGCGGGCGCTTCGAAGCCTTGAAGCTGGCGCAACACTTCGAAAGTTCCATGCTCGCCCAGAACTTGCGTCCCCGGCGCCAAATGTTGCCAGCGCAGCAGCCATCGCATGAACTGACCAGCGGTAAGCGGTTGAATCTGGCTTCGCAGAGAACCAAGCGTCAAACGGTGAATGCGCGCCAGCAACCGCCGTTCGCACCATTCGATCGAATCGCTATCGCTGAATTGGCCTCGCAAAATGGAGCCACTCGCCTCCAGTCGCAGAAAAGCCTTCTCCACATCCGTAGCCTCAAGCCCCAGCAAAGCACTTAGTTCGATCGCGGTCGTAGGCCCAGCATGCGCCATCCATCCGGCCACGCACGCCAAAACCGCATCTTCGCGGGACGATGGCGGCTTCTCTGCACCAGGAAGCGGCGAATCAAGACGAACCTCTGGAAGAATGCTGGCGAACGTCGCTGCCTTCTCCGCCGCAACCCAATAAGCGCGTTCGCCGGCAAATGCGCGCGCCACGCGGCGTGCGGAAGAAAGCTCATCGAAGAATGCTGTCCACTCCGGAATGGATTTGCTGGCGGACTCCACCAGCGGCGAACTATCTTGCGAAAATCGTGCCGGCAGAAGCACAAGCGTTTGCAGCACATCATGAAGTTCGTCAGCGTCGCGCACATCCGGCCATGCTTCCTTCCGCACTTCCGCGATAGCCGCCGGATCCAGCCGCCCAATTTCGGATAGAACGGCTTCCGGCAACGCGCGTCGCATCTCCACGGCCCGCGCCCGCCGCTCCTCGAGCGGAGCATCGTCCAAATAGGCATACGGATTCGCGTTCAGAATTTCATGTGAGAACTGCGAAGGTACGGGAGTATCCACGGCGAGACATCGTATTTCCTTCGTTCGAATGGCCTCGAGCACTCGCTTCAATCCGTCAACATCCATCGCTTCGGTGAGCGCGTCGTTCATCGTTTCCCGTACCAGCGGATGATCGGGAATCTGAATCTCTCCCGAAATGTTTTCCTGGCACGCCAACGCTTCGGGAAAAACAGCCGCCAGAAGATCGTCTGACCGCATCCGTTGAATTTGCGGCGGCACTTTTTTCCCGCCCATAAAGCGGAGCAACGCCAGCGCCCGCCCCGCCACCCATCGCCATCGCGTGGTGAAAATCGGCGAAGCCAATACCGCCTGCTCCAGCAGTTCCTGCACCGATTCCGGCTGCAGGAAATGAAATACGTCGGCCAGAGGGAAACTGTGCTGCTCGCTGAGCGAAATATTCAGTCCATTGTCGGTGGCGGCGGCCTGCAATTCGAAATTGAACGATCGGCAGAAGCGCTTTCGCAGCGCCAGTCCCCAGGCCTTGTTGATCCGGCCTCCAAACGGCGCATGAATCACTAACTGCATGCCGCCGCTCTCGTCAAAAAAACGCTCCGCGATCACCGTTTGCTGGCTGGGCACCGCACGCAACACCGCGCGGCCCGCCACAACGTATTCCACGGTCTGCTCGGCGCCTGCCCGGTCTAGGCCGCATTCCTGTTGCAGCCAGTCCACCGCAGCCGAGCCATGCCCCGTGTTCCCGCGAACCGCATCGGGCGCCAGCCCATCCGTCAACGCGCTGACGTTCTCCCGGATTGCGGCCACTTGCTCTGAAAGCTCCGCGGTGCGCGACGGCGCTTCGCCGCGCCAGAAAGGCACGTTGGGCGGCGCTCCATTGGCATCCTCGACCAACACCAGCCCCGCCTGCACCCGCCGTATCCTCCATGATGTGTTTCCGAGAAGGATGATGTCTCCGCGCAGGCTTTCGACAGCGAAATCTTCATCCACCGTGCCAACGGTAAAACCCTCCGGCTCGGCGCGAACGGTGTAGAGAGCGTTATCCGGAATCGCGCCTCCGCTGGTGATTGCGGCAAGACGGCTTCCGCGCCGCCCGCGCAAGCGGTGATTTACTCCATCGCGATGCAGGTACGCGCCGTAACGTCCGCGCCGAGCCGCGATTCCCTCCGAAAGCATTGCGACGATTTCGTCGAAGTCTTTTCGCGCTAGCTCGCGGTACGGATACGCGCGCCGCACCATTGCGAATAAATCATCCTCACTCCAGTCTTCCGCCGCGCACGCCGCCACAATTTGCTGCGCCAAAACATCCATCGGGGATTCGGGAATAAGAATGCGATCCAGTTCGCCCCTGCGAATGGAACGCACCAAGGCGGCGCACTCGATCAATTCATCGCGCGTCGTTGCGAAAAAGCGACATTTTGGCACCGCGCCTCGCCAATGGCCTGCGCGGCCCGCGCGTTGCAATGCCACAGCAATCGATCGAGGCGAACCAATCTGGCAAACCAGGTCCACAGTTCCAATATCGATTCCAAGTTCCAGCGAGGCAGTCGCCACCAGGACGCGTATTTCACCGCCCTTCAATTTCCCTTCAACCGCCAGCCGCCTTTGGCGAGACAAGCTTCCATGATGCGAAGCGACTGCATCGCCGCCAACGAGCGCGGCTAGATTGTGCGCAACGCGCTCCGCCAGCCGCCGCGTATTCACGAACACCAGCGTCGAGCGATGCCGCTGCGCCAGTTCGGCAATGCGCTTGTAAATCTCTTCCCACATTTCATTCGAAGCGACCGGTCCCAATTCGCTCGCCGGTACTTCCACGGCGAGGTCTAATCCGCCCTGCCGCGTCACTTCCACGATGTGCGGCCGTGCTCGGCCGGCTCCGGCCATAAAGTCGGCGATCAACGCGATCGGCTTTTGCGTCGCCGAGAGCCCGATTCTAGTAATACGCCCGCAGCTAAGCCCATCGAGCCTCTCCAAAGACAGCGCGAGATGCGCTCCCCGCTTATCGCGCGCCACCGCGTGAATCTCGTCCACGATCACCGTTTTTACGTTCGCGAGGATCTCGCGGCTCTTCGACGCCGTAAGCAGGATGTACAGCGATTCGGGTGTGGTCACCAGGATGTGCGGAGGCCGCTTCAGCATCGCTCTGCGTTCGTGCATCAGCGTGTCGCCTGTGCGCACCGCCGAACGAATTTCCGGTATCAGGAATCCGCGCTGGCGCGCCAGTTCGAGTATTTCGCCGAGCGGCTCTTCGAGATTTTTGTGAATATCGTTGCCGAGAGCTTTCAGCGGAGAAACGTACAGCACCTCGGTGCGGTCATCAAGCTCGCCGGCCACGGCCTTGCGAACCAATCGGTCGATGCAAGCCAAAAACGCCGCCAGCGTTTTTCCGGATCCGGTAGGCGCGCAAATAAGTGTGTCAGTATCCACGAGGATATGGGGCCAGCCTTGCTCCTGCGGCTCTGTAGGCGTGCCAAATTTCGCTGCAAACCATTCCCGGACGAGCGGATGCGCCCATGCAAGGTTCGCGCTATCGGATGCCTGCGAAATGGAAAAGCTCACGAAATACCCAACGAGGAACGAAGTGCCGTGATACCGGCGAATGCACGTCTATTCTCCCCGAGATTCGGTTAAGAAGCAAAAGCGTATCGAGGCTATCCCCGCTGTACTGACTTGGCTTTCTGAGGTGGAGGGCTTGGCTTACTTGGCTGATTCTCAGAGGCATTGCGAACGATATCCTCCTGGCGGCTGAGTGGCAGGGCGTCGGGATACTTGTTCACAATGTAAGCAATTAGCTTTTCGCGGATGTAGCAACGCAAGTCCCAAAGACGAGAACCGTCCGCCGCGCTTACCAGTGCGCGAAGCTCAATGGTTTTGTCGGTCGCGTCCGTCACTTGAAGTCCCCAGGCTTTCTTGTCCCACAAATCCGAAGCTTCGAGAAGCCGGTGAAGCTCTTCCCGCACCTCGTCGACAGGGAGGCGGTAATCCGCGTAGATCAGCACAACGCCCAGCAAATTGGCACTGGTACGAGTCCAGTTCTGAAAAGGCTTGTCTATAAAGTAAGAGAGCGGAACGACCAGTCGTCGCAAATCCCAAATCCTGATCACCACGTAGGTGGTTGTAATTTCCTCGATCCAGCCCCACTCGCCCTCCACGACGACCGCGTCATCGAGCCGCATGGGTTGCGTCAGCGCTATTTGAACGCCCGCGATTAGGCTCGAAAGAGTGGAGCGAGCGGCAACGCCGACGACCAACCCGGCAAGTCCGGCGGATGCGAGCAAGCTCACGCCGACACGACGAACTTCCGGAAATGTCATCAACATAATCCCGGCGGTGATAAACAATACAATCATCACCACGATGCGACGAAGCACCAGGGTCTGCGTCCGGATGCGGCGGGCCGTCAGATCATCCGCGACGTCGGTCGAGTACCGGGCGGAAAGCGTGTCGCTGATCACGTTCGCCAATACGATGACCGCCCAGCCTACGCAGGCGATAACGCCCAGGCCAAGAACACGCTGGACCGAAAGGCGTACGTTATAGCTGATCGGCAAGAAAGGAAGCGTCAGAACCAAACCAATTAAAGGGAAGATAAATCTTGCGGGGTTTTCAGCGCGTGCGGTCAGGGCATGTTGAAGAACCGCCCCTCGTTTCCGGAACACGCGCTTGACGATGAAGAAAGCAGCCTTGTGCAGGACCAGACTGAGGACGATGACGCCTGCTAAAACCGATCCACCGATCAGCAAGCTGCGAGTGTCGCCTAAAAGGTGGTGCATGAAGCGCCCTCGAGCATTTTATGAGCAGCAAGATAAAATCCTTTGCTCATGAAACCACACTAAAACATCTCCTCTGCAAACCAAAATATTTTACCGTTCGGCGCGTGCTCGACTTAGAAGCGGGCGCCTCTATGACATTAGCCTCTAGGCGGGCGCTATTGCAATTCGCGGAGCCGTCGAGAGGCGGGGTTTAACCCCGCCGCGACGACGCCAATTGGAAACGGCTTTAGCCGCTGAATGTAGGCGAAGAGCGTCTCTGCCACTTCTGGTTTAAGTACGCGGTCTGCGTACCTCTTGACCTGCGCCGCGTGTCGCGGGCCGATCCGATTTGGCAAAATCGGCGGATGCCTCGCCAGTTGATGAAATATCATCCGCGCCTGTAGCCGCGAGAGTTTCCTTGGCTTTCTTGGTCCACTCGCTGCTATCGCAGTGGACGGAAAGGAGGATGCCTCCGGACCTGATGCGTCCCTCGTAGCGCTTGGCCTCGTATTCCGGAATCCCCATGCCGATCAGGGCCCCTGTAAAGCCTCCCACCGCGCCTCCGGCGCCGACCCCTGCCAGCGCCGCCACGAGCGGACCCGCGGCCACGAATGGACCTAGTCCCGGTATCGCTAGCGCTCCAATACCAACAAGCCACCCCAACGCGCCGCCTATCACTGCGCCCGAAGTGGCGCCGGCCGTTGCTCCCTCCGGAGCTTTCGTGGTCTTTTCGGTGGCTAGGTCCTTTGTGCCCAGATTTTCTGGGAGCAAAACCGATACGTCGGTATTGCGAAAACCGGCATCTTTCAAAACGCCCAGTGCGTACTCAATTCCTGATCGGTTCGGGTAAATTCCAAAAACCGCTGTATTCTTCCCGGCCATGTTATCCCTCCCTGAATGGATTCTCGTCGTGGCTCACTGCCTCTGACCGTTATCGCATTTCCAGATCCAGTTCGTTCCGGTGCTTTCACGCGATTGCATCTGGTGGTGGCACAACCGTCTCACCGAGACTTTCGACGCGCCGCTGGCCTCTTCGCCTTTGTCCCGCGATTATTAACGCGGAATTTGTGAGCACCGCGCGATCGCAGCTTTTGGTCCGGCTGATCGCCCGGTTCCCGAGGGCTGTCCGGCCCGGGTTCGTCATAGTGGCGAAGAACTGGAGGGTTCGCATCGATCTTTGCTGACATTGCCATTTTGCCCCTTTCGTTTGTCGGCACATGCGCGCTGGAGCCCGCTGGCACGACGTTAGGATCTCGGCCCGAAGCCTGCCATCCGGCACAAACTGTACGCCGCGACCAAATACCCCGTAGCCCCGGCGCAAGGTCAACCGGAATCCGTTGGCGCTCACCGCGGGAAAGGAAGGGGGCCGTCTTTGCGGCTAGAACGGCCCTATCGGGGTTTGCAGGGCGAGAACCGACGAGGATTTGTTACAACATTGAATTCAACATTGAAGGACTATGAGCTTCCAGCTCGATACGTTTTCCGTTCGGATGCGGCGGCTTCGTCGGCCGCGCGCAAGCTCTTCACGAACTCATCTGCTTGCTTCTCGGCTTCCTCGCGGGCGATGCCGTAGTGTTCCTGAATCTTGCCGACAAGCTGCTGGCGCCTGCCATTAATGACATCGAAGTCGTCGTCCGTCAGCTTTCCCCACTTCTCCTTCATCTGACCTTTGTATTGCTTCCATTTCCCTTCCACTTGGTCCCAGTTCATAGCTCGCTCCTTAAACTGAATGCCTTATTTGCTTCAATAGTAAAGAAACATGGCGCGCGCCCCGGGGGAATACACCAGATCATTGACCGCCCCACGGGGATTCACGTATCGGCGTGCTCTGCGCTCTTACACATCCGCAATTCGCAAAGGCTTAGTTCTCGGTCGGCGTTCGATGGAGCGATTGGGATTTTTTCTCGGCTCGCAAGCAAGGATTGTCGGCAGCAAATCGTCGGACCGGCTTTGCGAACCGGGCGATACAGCGGAAAGCACGGCATTTCTAGGTAATGGGATGTATTGCCGAGAGCTCGCCGCCATGTCTAAATGGGCAGGTTATAGATTGGGAAGGGACTCAGCCGGAGACGTTAGCCAACGGCATCCCAAGGAGGAAACTATGCTGCGCTGGGCACTTGCTTTCTTTATTATCGCGCTGGTTGCGGCCGTATTTGGCTTTTGGGGCATCGTCGCCGCGGCAACGGGAGTTGCGAAGGTACTGTTCTTTCTCTTCCTTGTGCTGTTCTTGGTCTCACTGCTTGGCGGCCTGATGCGCCGGGCCTGAGACGGCGGCTCAAGCAAAGAACAAATGAAAATCAGTGCCGCCGCGGGAGTAGTCCTCATCGTTATTGGAGTAATCGCTTTGGTGTTTCAGGGGATTACGTACACCAAGCATAAGAAGGTCCTACAGGTAGGATCTTTCCAAGCAACGACGGAGCAGCACAAAACGATCCCGGTGCCACCCATCATTGGCGGCGTCGCGTTGGTGGCGGGGATCGTACTGCTTGTCGCGGGTAGGAAGTCCACCTAAGCAGGAAGCCACACGGCGCCGGGGCATCCACTTCGACGCCAGGCGCTCTTCAGTTCGCCTGCCTCTCAGACTGATTCGAACGTCTTTCGGAAGAGAACCGCACAATTGCGGGAAAGTCGCGCAATTTGCGGAAGAAGAAGAGGAAAACCGGCCCAGCCCTCTAGCCCTGATCTCTCAGGGCTCTTCGACTTCCCTTCTTCTTCCTCCGAATCGGCGGAGCAGATCATCCGCGCGGGCAGAATTCCAAACCATGGCAATCGGGACAATACAGTAGAGCGATTAGAAAGACCGGGAAATCCCTGTAGGGAGACACGGCAGCGACTAAGGCTCGATAATCTGGTTGCGGACGGCGTAACGAACCAACTCGCTGACAGTGTGCAATTGAAGTTTGCGCATGATGTTAGCGCGGTGGGTCTCAGCCGTCTTCACGCTAATACATAGCGATGAAGCGACTTCCTTGCTGCTCTTGCCTTCAGCGAGCAGTTGAACGATCTCACGCTCCCGGGAAGTGAGCCGATCGCGAACTGATTCGGGGAGCTCAGAACGCACTCCGCCATTGTTAAAGTTGCCGAGAATCACTTCGGTGGCGCGGGGCGTGAAAAACGGTTTGTGATTGGCCAGAGTCTCCACTGCGATCACCAGATCCCTATCGGAATCCGATTTCACAATGTAGCCACGCACTCCGGCCTCAAGAATATCTCGAATCAGTTGATCGGAATAATGAACCGACAGGATCAAAATCTCGGAATTGGAAGAAACTTTTCTAATCCTTCGCGCCGCTTCAAGACCGTTGAGATCCGGCATGCTGATGTCCAGGGTCACAACGTCGGGTTTTAATTCCTCGGCCTTGGTTACCGCTTCGCGGCCGGTATGAGCTTCCCCGCATATCTCCCAGCCAGGGTGCGATTGGAGGAGGGCTTTCACCCCACGCCGCATCAGGTCGTGGTCGTCGGCGATCAAAATACGGAGATTTCTCACGGTTCACTCCTGAAGCTGGGACTGGAGGCCAGACTCACGAACGACCGCCGAAGAGGGCTTTCGGCGCGCTCAGTTGTACTGGGAGCACGATTATACACAACAAGTGGGAGTCAAGGCGCTGTTCTTTCCGCGCACAAGCAGGGTGGCCTAAAGGCCCCGCAACCTTGCGGGCCGCACCAATCTAAAGCGGCGATATTTAACAAAATTGCAACCATGGGTAAATCTAAAAGCGTATCGTGGGGCCGAAGGTGATGCTCAGATTATGGTGAGCACCGTTATTAAAATACATTTCATCGCCTACGTCCAAGCGCAAGCCAATAGGGCCCAAGAATGTCTCGGCGCCGCCACCGGGGTAAAAGACAGCATTCACGTTGTTCGCACGCAACCGGGATACGGTACCGGTAAACGTCCCGAGTGTCGCGGGTGCATTGCTGAATCCGAAGTCGTCGAAGCCACCTTTCGCCGTGATAAAAAGGCGAACCGGTCCCGGAGTTTGCAGCTTAGGCCCAAACGACCCGTGCAACAGTCGGAGGTTCGACCGCTGAACCAGGAGAGTTCCGCCAGATGACGTAAATCCCTCTGTGAAGCCCTGGGAGAAGTCGTACGCCATCTGCGCTTCCAGCTGGAGATAGGGGTTGGTATTAACGGAGAGTCTTGCGCCAAATCCGCCCAAATTTGTTTCGGTTTGATTCAGCCGGAAGTAGTCCGCGTACACTCCGAACTCTGCGTGGCTGGCTGAATAGCCTTGTGCGGCTACTATGGGCGAAAAGAGACTCAATCCGACTAAGGTGTACAAAATTCTTCTCATGGCGATATCCCCCGTTTGGTTGCAGCTGCTCCGCTTCATTCAGCCGGCATTACCGCTGCGGACGGGAGAGAGATCGTCCTGCGAAAACGGTTTATGGGCCCTAAATCCTTAAATGCGTTCCCCGAGGCACTCCCTCAACTCCTGGCGCGCCCGCAGGAATCGCGTCTTCACGGCAGACTGCGACAGATTCAGGATCTTCGCGGCGTCCTTACTTTGATGCTCTTCCAGGCCCAACAAGCAGACCACCACTCTTAGCGTTCCTCGAAGACCGCCAATGGCTTCCCTGAGCACCCTGCGATTTTCACTTTTTGTGTACAAGACTTCCGGCTGAGCGGAGTCACCAGCGCAAAGATCCTGAAGAAAAGTGGATTCGCCGGCTGGGTTCGCGTCGTAGCAGAGGTGTGAATCTTCCGAACGACGTTTCCGAATGGTCATCAACGCCTCATTCATGGCGATGCGAGTCAACCAGGTGGAAAACTGCGAGGCACCATGAAATTGGCGGACATTTGCAAAAGCCTTCAGGAGAGTCTGCTGAGAGGCATCTTCAGCGTCCTCGCGGTTGCGGGTGATCCGAAGCGCCACGTGATAGATTTTCCTCATGTGAGGCTGAACGAGGCGGGCGAATGCCAATTCGTCCCCGGCTTGTGCGCGTGTAACAAGAACCGAGGTATCGACGTTGAGATCTTGGTCTGGTGCGGGGCTTGTGTCGGTCGCTTTTGTCATCGCATTACCTCGATTGATGCATCAACTCGATTAATAAAGATGGGACAACTATTACGAAGCCGGCTGCCCGCCCTTATGAACCTATGAATCGAAAATCTTGCCCAAGCTCGGACGGGCCGCCAGCAGACGAAAGGAAACTATGAAGCAGTCGCCGACAAACAATCACGCCGATGCAATTTCTCTCGGATCGCAGGATAGAGGGACACCCGAAAGGCTGCCATCGGAGGCATGCTGTAGGTGAACCTGAAGTTTGCTGTATCCGAGGACGGCCGGGTGCGGGCCAAAAAAGAGAAAAACGCCGTAAGGTAAGTACTTATAAAGTCCATACTTACACGCCCCGGACCACTTTGCTCGAAATTGGCCGGGACAGCACTCCTTGCCACTAATTAGCTACAGTTGTCGATTTTATTTACTGGACCGACATCATCGATCAGGAATTTGCGAGGCAGGGTCGCGAGAACCGATCGTTGACCCGATTGGACCTGATTGCGAATTGACCTTCAGCTACAATTGTCGACTCACACCTTCGGTAGTGGAAAGGGTGACATGGCAGTTCTAGTGACAGGCGGCGCCGGGTACATTGGCAGCGTGACTGTGGAGAGATTCCGCGATATGGGCAAAGCCGTCGTCGTAATCGACGATCTGCGCCGCGGTCATCGAAGCGCTTTAGACCCGGATGTGCCGTTCTATCGTGGGCAAGTGGGCGACCGGGCCCTTCTCGCGCGAATCATTTCAGAACATAAGATTGAGGCCTGCGTTCACTTTGCGGCGCTCGCCTATGTTGGTGAGTCCGTTTCCGAGCCCGCGAAATATTTCGAGAACAACGTGGCTCAGGGAATCGCGCTGCTCGATGTTCTAGTGAGCGCGGGTGTACGGCGCATGGTGTTCTCCTCTACTTGCGCCACGTACGGGGAGCCAAAACAGATTCCCATCGCGGAAACGTGCCCGCAATGGCCGGTGAATCCCTACGGCTGGTCGAAACTGATGGTCGAGCGGATGCTGGATAGCTACGACAAATCGTACGGTCTTAAATTCGTGGCACTGCGATACTTCAACGCCGCCGGCGCGACGGAGCGTCGCGGTGAGCACCACGAACCTGAATCGCATCTGGTGCCAAACGTATCATCGGCTGCGCTTGGCGAAGCCCGGGAGCTCGCAGTCTTCGGAAACGACTATCCAACGCCCGACGGAACAGCGATCCGCGATTACGTGCATGTGGCCGATCTGGCAGAAGCTCACATTCGCGCGCTGGATTATCTCGAAGAAACCGGCAAATCCGATTTCTTCAACGTAGGCACGGGCCACGGCTACTCCGTGCTGGAAGTAATCGAGTGCGCGCGAAAAGTTACGAGCAGCCCAATTTCGATACGGATTGCAGCGCGGCGGCCGGGCGATCCTCCCAAGCTCGTCGCTGATGCGGCGAAAGCCGAAGCGACGCTGAGGTGGAAAGCGGCGGCCTCCGACCTACCGTCGATTCTGCGCTCGCAATGGGAGTGGCAGCGGAAGCACCCGCGAGGCTATGCTGATTGATAGAAATTTCGAATCGATGATAGCGACACGATTGATTGTTTCCCATCCGCGAACCTGAAGTACTCTGGATAAGCGGATCACCGAACCGTGCACGAAGCCGCCATGGATCTCCCTGCCCAAATTGACGATCACATGATCGGAGCGATTCCGCGAGCGGATGGCACGTGGCATTTCTCCGTTTGGGCCCCCAAACGGGAAAGCGTTGCAGTTCACGTTCTCGGCGACAACGAGCAAACAGTGGGGATGGAGCAAGGCGACTGCGGCTACCACCATACGACACTGAGGAATCTTGCGACGGGCGATCGCTATTTCTACAAGTTGGATGATGAGCACGAACGCCCGGACCCCGCGTCGCGCTTTCAACCGGATGGAGTTCATGGGCCATCGCAATTAGTCGATTTGAGGATGTTTCAGTGGTCTGACTCGAATTGGAAAGGGCGGCGGCTAGGGAGCAGCATCTTTTATGAACTCCACGTGGGGACATATACGCGGGAGGGAACTTTCGAGGCGATCATCGAGCGTTTGCCCGAGCTCGTCGACTTAGGCGTGACGACGATTGAGCTGATGCCCGTAGCTCAATTTCCTGGCTCTCGAAATTGGGGCTACGATGGCGTGTATCTTTTTGCCCCCCAGAATACCTACGGCGGACCCTATGCCCTGCAGAGACTGGTGGACGCAGCGCATGCCCACGGTCTCGCGATGGCTTTGGACGTTGTTTACAACCATCTAGGGCCGGAGGGCAACTACCTGGCGGAGTATGGGCCTTATTTCACTGAAAAGTACCGGACACCGTGGGGGAAAGCGCTGAACTTTGACGACGCGCAGAGCGATTCCGTGCGGCGCTTCTTCATCCAGAACGCCCTCTACTGGCTGAAAGAATTCCATTTCGACGCACTGCGGCTCGACGCGATCCACGGGATTTTTGATTTCAGCGCGCGGCATGTTCTGAAGGAACTGCAAGACGAAGTACGCGCACTGGCCACGCGGCTCGGGCGCGAAATCCACTTGATCGCGGAAAGCGATTTGAACGATGCGAGAATCCTGCTTCCACACGAAAAAGGCGGATATGATTTGCCGGCGCAATGGAGCGACGATTTCCATCACTCGCTGCACACGCTTCTGACCAAGGAGCAAACCGGGTATTACGGGGATTTTGGCCGCGTTCATCACCTGGCGACGGTGATCAAAGACGGCTGGTTCTATCGGGGACAATTTTCGAAATACCGGCAGCGGCGGCACGGGAACTTTGCGGTCGGCATTTCACAATCCCATTTTGTGGTATGCAGTCAAAATCACGACCAAGTGGGAAACCGCGCACTTGGCGAACGATTGAGCCAGCTCGTCAGCTTTGAGGGAGAAAAGCTGGCGGCGGGCGTGACGCTGCTATCGCCCTTCGTGCCGCTTCTTTTCATGGGCGAAGAGTATGGAGAAACTTCGCCCTTCCTATATTTCACCAGCCACGGAGACAAGGATCTTATCGAGGCAGTGCGCCGCGGACGCCGCGAAGAGTTCGCCAGCTTTGGCTGGAAGCACGAGACACCTGATCCGCAGGCCCCGGCGACTTTCGAGACATCCGCACTGAAACACGAGCTAGAAGAGCAGGAACCGCACCGTACGCTGCGAACTTTCTATAAGAAACTGATTGAGCTGCGCAAAGTGTGTCACTTTGGCCCGGATTCGAACGTCGAAACTATTGCAGATGACGATCATGAATGCCTTTGGCTTTTGTGGACATCCGATCCAAGTGCGCTGGCTGCGGTTTTCTTTTTCGGCCGCACCGAATTGGAAACGGAAGGGACGTTGCCGCCCGGTCGATGGCTGATCAAGCTTAGCTCGGCGGAATCGAAATGGCTCGGCCCGGGAAGGAAGTTGAGGGAAGGGGTAGTGCTGAATCCTACGTCTCGTATCACGTTGTCGCCTCAATCGTTTCTTCTCCTGGAGCGCGCTGCAATGGAGAGAATCTGAGTGTCCTTCAAGCGCATCCCTACATCCACCTATCGCCTCCAATTCAACGATCGCTTCCGCTTTAAGGACGCCTTAGGGTTGCTGGATTATTTTTCGACACTGGGGATTTCCGATCTGTATGCATCGCCGCTTCTGGTAAGCCGCCATGGGAGCGGACACGGCTACGATGTGACGGATCCCGCGCATATCGATCCCGAGATAGGTTCCGAGGAAGATTTTGAAGCGCTGCAAAACGGACTGCTGAATCGAGGGATGAGATTGCTACTGGATATCGTCCCGAACCACATGGCCGCCAGCAGCGAAAATCGCTGGTGGATGGACGTGCTGGAAAACGGAGCCGAATCGGCGTTTGCTTCTTACTTCGACATACAGTGGCACCCGGCCTCTCGAAACTTGGACGGCAAGATCCTGCTGCCTGTGCTAGGACGTCCTTTTGGCGAAACGCTCGACGGTGGCGAGCTTCGCCTGATATTCCAGGAAGCAAAATTCGCGATTCAGTACCGTGAATCGCTTTTCCCGCTCGCGCCCCGATCCTATGCGCGCGTTTTGAGAGAGCGCGCCGACGATCTCAAGAAGTCCTTAGGCGAAACCTCTGCTGGCTATGAAGAATATCTCGGCGTCATTTCGTCTCTGTCCTCACTTTCCGACACGGATCGGGGGGCAACGTCTGGAGAGAGGCGGCTCCGGTTTGAGGCGGCGCGGGAGCGGATGAAAGTTTTGATCGCCGGCCATTCGGAAGTGCGCGTGTTGATCGACTCGATTCTTTCGCAGTTGAATGGCGATCCTCGCGATTCCGCCAGCTTCTCCCAACTCGAACAAATTTTGGCCGAGCAGAATTACTGGCTGGCGTACTGGCAGGATGTGAATGAAGGGATCAACTACCGAAGGTTCTTCGCCATTTCGGACCTGGTGGGCATGCGCGTTGAAGATCCCATCGTTTTCGAAGCGATGCACGAGCAGATCTTCCGCCTGATCGCCAAGGGCGCGATTAGCGGGGTGCGAATCGATCATATTGACGGATTGCGCGATCCCGCGGGTTACCTTACTAAACTCGGCGGTCGCATTGCGTCCACCGTATCTTCCGATGGCGGGAAGCCATACGTGATCGTCGAAAAAATACTTGCGCCGCATGAGACGTTGCCCGAGGAATGGCCTGTCGCGGGAACCACAGGCTACGACTACCTCAATTGGGCCAATGGCATTTTTGTATCTCCGGCGGGCGCGAAACAGCTCGCCGAAATTTATTCGGGATTTACCGGAAGAGAAGCGGAGTTCGCGGACATTCTTTACGAAAAGAAAAAGCTGGTTATGAACAGCCTGCTGCGCGTGGAGATGAGGTCGCTTGGCAGACAGTTGGTGGAATTGGCGGGCAAGGATCGGTACGCGCGGGATATTCCGCGGTCGGAATTGACCGAGGCCCTGATCGAGACGACCGCCTGCATGGATGTCTATCGCACTTACGTACGAAATTTAGAGGTGCCGCCAGCGGCGCAGGACAGGATCGCAGAGGCCCTGGACCAAGCGCGAATCCGGCGGCCGCGCATGGGCGCGGAATGTTTCGCATTCCTGCGCGAGATACTGACTCTTCGTAATCCCGCGCACGTGCTTCCGGAGCAGCGCGAGGAGCGCCTGGCGTTCGTGATGCGCTGGCAGCAGCTTACCGGGCCAATTGTCGCCAAGGGATTGGAAGATACGGCGCTCTACGTTTACTATCCGCTGCTTTCGCTCAACGAAGTCGGCGGGAGGCCATCGCTATCGTCCATCGTCTCGCGGGAAGAATTTCATGCGCTGATGCGGGAGCGGCTGCAACGCTGGCCTCATAGCCTGAATGCTACGTCCACGCACGATACCAAGCGGAGCGAAGACATTCGCGCGCGGCTTAATGTTGTTTCTGAAATGCCGGAGGAATGGGAACAGCAAATTGCGAAATGGGCCGCTTGCAATGAAAAGCACAAGCAGGCTATCGAAGGCCATAAAGTCCCCGATGCAAACGAGGAGTATTTGATCTATCAAACGCTCGTAGGTTTATGGCCACTCGATTCCTCGAACCCTTCATCGATTACCGAGCGCCTGCAGGCATACCTCGTGAAGGCCACGCGAGAGGCCATGATTAATACCAGGTGGACAGAGCCGAACAAAACTCATGAAAGCGCGCTCACCGCGTTTATTGAGAGGCTTCTCAGTCCCAAAAACGAAGGCTTCCTTCGTGACTTCAGCGCTTTTCAAAAGAAGACCGCGTATTGCGGCATGATTAACAGTTTGGCCGGCGTTCTACTCAAAATCACGTGCCCAGGCCTTCCGGATTTTTATCAAGGCTCGGAGCTGTGGGATTTCCGGCTCGTCGATCCCGATAATCGCGGACGCGTCGATTTCGGCGAGCGCTCACGCCTGGTCGAGACCGTGGTTAGCGAAAGTGACGCCAATCTGGCGTCTGCCGCGCGCGATTTTCTGGAGCATTGGCCCGACGGACGAATCAAACTGCATGTGATCCGGCAGACTCTCGCGTATCGGCTTAAGAACGATGAACTGTTTTCCAAAGGCGACTTCATTCCGTTGGAAGCGCGGGGCAAACGCGCAGAACATTTGATCGCCTACTCGCGGAGCTTGGGCGATTTGTGCTCGCTCGTCGTTGTGCCACGATGGCTTGCTGCGTCTCAGGACGACTCCAGCCAGACAGACCTTCGCGAATTTTGGCAAGATACGAATCTTTTCCTGCCCCGAGAAACCTCTTCTTCCTGGCGAAACATTTTTACGGGCCGTGGGATTAGAGGCCAACTTTTCGACGGCAACCAGACGTTGCTGGTGGGCGATCTATTAGCTCAATTTCCTGTTGCCGTGCT
This sequence comes from Candidatus Acidiferrales bacterium, assembly GCA_036520875.1. Classification (GTDB taxonomy): domain Bacteria; phylum Acidobacteriota; class Terriglobia; order Acidiferrales; family UBA7541; genus Palsa-295. Next base: position 46,758 of record DATDIT010000008.1, on the reverse strand, counting down.
CATTCCTGCGGATGGCGAGAATTCTGGAGATCGAAACTGACTTTCTAACGCAGGAGGCCCAGCGTTCAATGGCGCCAAGTCGTCGTGGCCTTCGTGATATCATTCCGGCTCGTCGGGCAGTGTCGACCTCAGGTTTAGATATCCCGCCGAAAACGGCGTGGTCTACGCTCGGACTCTGCCACAGTGAACCGCTGACAAAAGAATAATTTTAGCATCAGAGGTATTTGCTCATGGCGATGATTAACGGCGGAGAGCTTGTCGTACGAACGCTGATGCAGGCAAAAGTCAGAAATATTTTTGGCCTTCACGGCGCGCACCTTGAAACTATCTTCCAATCGTGTCTCGATCACCATATTCCGATTACTGACACGCGCCATGAAGTGGCGGCAGGCCACGCCGCTGAAGGTTACGCGCGCGCGACTCGCGGTTTGGGAGTCGCCATGGCAACCGCGGGACCGGGCTTCACAAACATCATCACCTCGGTGGCCAACGCTTACCTCGACCGCACGCCCGTCCTCTACATCACGGGATCGGCCGGACTCGCGCAGGCGGAAACCAACACTCTACAGGCCGGGCTCGACCAGGTTGCGGTCGTCACTCCGATTACAAAGTGGGCGCATCGCATCACCGTCGCGCAAGAGATTCCCCGCCTCGTGGCACATGGGGTTCGCCTCGCAACCTCGAATCCTACCGGCCCGGTGCTTCTGGATATACCAATGGACGTGCTGGGAGCGCAAATTGACGAGAACTCGGTCGCGATCCCTAAGAAAGTTCTCATCGATTCGCGATCTTCCCCGGACGCGACGGAGATAGACGAGGCGCTGAAGCTGCTAGTGGGTGCGGCGCGGCCCGTGATCATGATCGGACCCGGCGCCTACTTTTCGGGCGCGGAAGCTGAATTGCGTGAATTCGCCGAAGCTACTGGCACTCCCGTTTATTCGGATTTTCAAGCGCACGGCCTGCTTCCGAGCAATCATCCGCTCTATGGCGGCACGTTTCACAAGATGGCCGACCTTTCAGCGCCCGATCAACGGCCTGATGTCGTCCTAGCACTTGGCGTTCGATTCGGTCTCTTCACTCTGGGCATGAGCGACCTCGTGGTTCCGCTTGCCGCCAAGATCATTCACGTCGAAACCGACCCGAAAGAAATCGGCAGGCTAAGACAAGTTGCTGTCGGAATCGTAGCCGACCCGCGCGAGACTCTGCGAGTTCTGAACGCCAGCGCAAAGTCGCAGAAATGGCCGGATCGCAGCCGCTGGCAACAAACCGTTGCCAACGCCAAGGTTGAGCGATGCAAGCGTGCGCAACCGGATCTGAATCGCGCCGCCCCGCCGATTCACCCCTTTCAGGCGGTTTCAGCAATCGTCGACAACATGCCCGAAAACACGATAGTGATCGGCGATGGCGCCGAAGCCTATCACTGGATGAATGAGGTCATCCGCCAGAACCAACCCGGAAGCTACATCACCCATGGATTCTTGGGAGCGGTAGGCATGGGTCTCGGCCTCTCCATCGGCGCGCAAGTCGCCAATCCGGATCGCCCCGTTCTGTGCCTCGCAGGAGACGGCGCCATCGGCTTCGCCATCGCCGAATTTGACACCATGGTCCGCCATGAACTCCCTATCGTCGTCGTGGTGATGAACAACCACAGTTGGGCGGCATCACAGCACTTTCAGGAAATTGTCTCCGGGAAAAATCGGCTGACGGGCACGGAACTGCGCGACGCTAAGTATCACGAGGTCGCTGCGGCCTTCGGATGTCACGCCCAGCGCGTAACCGAGATACAGGAGCTAGGCCCCGCTATCAAAGCCGCCTTCGCGAGCGGCAAGCCCGCATGCATCAACATAGCAATTGACGTGGTTCCGCTGCCACCCGAACTTCATCTGCTCATGGCGCGTCACTGAGCGAGTTACTGCCGATGCAAATCCGACAACTAGGAAAAAATGGTCCAGAGGTTTCCGCTATCGGCCTCGGCTGCATGGGTATGTCCGGCATGTACGGGCCAGCAGATGAGAAGGAAAGCGTCGCAACCATCCATGCTGCGATCGAAGCAGGCGTCACGCTTTTCGACACCGGCGATTTTTATGGCATGGGCCACAATGAGATGCTGTTGCAAACGGCTCTGGTAGGCCGTCCGCGCGAGCGGTTTTTCATCGGAGTGAAGTTCGGCGGGATGCGGGGGCCGAACGGAGCCTTCATCGGAATGGATGCGCGGCCCGTCGCCGTGAAGAATTTCCTTGCATACAGTCTGCGCCGCTTGGGAACCGATTACGTGGACTTGTACCAGCCGGCGCGAGTCGATCCCTCCGTCCCAATCGAGGATACGGTTGGCGCAATTTCGGAAATGGTGAAAGCTGGATACGTGCGCCATATTGGGCTTTCAGAGGCCTCCGCCGAAACAATCCGCCGAGCGCATGCGGTTCATCCCATTGCCGCGCTGCAAATTGAGTATTCGTTGGTTTCACGCAGCGTTGAAGCGGAGATCCTGCCGGTGCTACGCCAACTGAGTATCAGCCTAGTTGCGTACGGCGTTTTCTCCCGAGGACTGCTTACAGGCCACATGCCCAGCCCCGAAAGCGCATCGCGCGGAGACATCCGCGCTCACTTCCCAAGATTTCAGGCCGAGAATCTGGCTCGCAACCAAAAGTTGGTCTCACGACTGCAGGAGATTGCTACGAAAAAGGGGATCAACGTGGCGCAGCTCGCCCTCGCCTGGGTTCTCTCCAGAGGAAAAGAAATAATCCCACTAGTCGGCGCACGCCACCGCCAGCAGCTGAAAGACGCCCTCGAAACGCTTCCAATTTCACTATCGTCGGACGATGTTGCGGTGATTGAGCGCGCGGTGCCGCCAGGATCGGTCGCGGGTGACCGCTACGCCGCCGAGCAAATGGCCGTTCTCGATAGCGAGCGTCGAATGGGAGCGGCTGGTTCGTCTCGCTGACATAGCCCTATCAATGCAAAAGCGGGGCGAAAGGCCGTAATCGGGAGATCGGCGCTCCCGCGCAGACCGGGCGTAGTCCGAGGATACGAGGAGAATCTTTACACGGGAGGTCAAAATGGCGCAAGTACCTGTTGGTGTAAAGAAAAATCGTCCACAGTGAAAAGGGCCGGCACCGTTGTTTTGGTCTTTATCCAATGAGGATTTTGCGCCTGGGCAGGGCATGCCGTCTTAGGGTTTGCGTCGGTAACATTCGCGCAAATGGTCGTCGACCATCCCCACGGCCTGCATGAACGCGTAGCAAATCGTCGAACCCACAAACCGGAAGCCGCGCCGTTTCAGGTCCTTGCTCATGGCATCTGATTCCGGCGTGGACGCGGGCAGGCGTTGCGATGGTCGCCAGGAATTTTTCTTCGGCTTTCCGACGAATTTCCAAATGTAGCTATCGAAGCTGCCGAATTCCTTTTGCACCGCAAGAAGCGCCTTCGCGTTTGAAATCGTAGCGTCAATCTTCAGGCGGTTGCGGACGATTCCCGGGTTGGCCATTAATTCGCGAAACTTGCGCCGGTCATAGTCTGCAATTTTCTTGGCGTCGAAACTATCAAATGCCTCGCGGTAGTTCTCGCGTTTCTTGAGGATCGTTTCCCAGCTAAGCCCAGCCTGCGCTCCCTCAAGAATCAGGAATTCGAAAAGGATTCCGTCGTCATGGACCGGCAAGCCCCACTCACGGTCGTGATACTCGATCATCAGTGGGCTGGTTGCCCAACGACATCGCTTTGGCGTGGATCTAGCTTTGAGTCGGCTCACGCGCATTTGTGGAGGTTTAACCGAACCCTCTAAGAGACGCTGGCTTCGTCCAGCAGACGCACCGCTTCGCTTTTGAGCTGAAGGCTCGTCGCGCCAAGTAATTCCTTGAACTGATCGAGACTGGTTGCACTCGCGATCGGAGCCGTAACGCCATGTGCCACGAGCCACGCGAGAGAAATTTGCGCGGGCGTCGCTCCTGTGTCCGCCGAAACAGTATCCAGCGCCTTGAGAATTCTGAAGCCGCGCTCGTTCAGCATGTTTTTCGCGCGATAGCCACGGGCCTTGCCTTGCAGGTCCTTTTCTGAGCGGTACTTTCCGGTAAGAAATCCACTCGCGAGGGAAAAATAAGGGATCACGCCCAGATTTTCACGCCGGCACAGGTCTGCGAGATCGCCTTCGAAATCGGCGCGATCGTACATGTTGTACCAGGGCTGAAGGCTTTCGTATCGTGGCAGGCCGTTTGTGGCGCTTACCTTGAGCGCCTCCGCCAAGCGAGCAGCTTTGAAGTTCGAGGCGCCAATCGCTCTTACTTTGCCTACTTTGATTAGGTCAGCGTAAGCGGCAAACGTCTCCTCCATCGGCGTTTCCGTGTCGTCCTTATGGGACTGGTAGAGATCGATGTAATCCGTCTTCAGGCGCGCGAGCGATCGATCGACCTCACGAAAAATGTAGGCGCGAGAGAGGCCCTGTTCGCCGGGAGCCATCTCGACGCCAAGCTTGGTGGCGATCAGTACTTTATCGCGACCACCTCGTTTGGCGAGCCAGTTACCGATGATCGTCTCGGATTCGCCGCCGTGGTTTCCCGGAACCCATTTCGAGTACACATCGGCGGTATCGATCATGTTCAGTCCCGACGCAACGAATGCATCGAGCAGCTTGAACGATGTGGGTTCATCCGCAGTCCAGCCAAATATATTTCCGCCGAAAACCAACGGTCCAATTTCCAAGTTCGATTTGCCTAGCCTGCGTTTGATCACGTAAATGCTCCTAGGCCGCCGGCGTGTTTTAACCGTTGCTGGGACAGGTGCGGCAAGGGTGATGGTAGTCGAGTGGATAGCCCCGCCGCAATGGCAGCGTATTGAAAAAATAGATGACGCGCTGAATCCCGCGGAACGTTTTGCTATCATTATTCATGGAATACAATATTCGCATCTAATAAAACGAGGGGACCAACTACACACATGGACTTGCCCAATATTACCAATTCGCAGACAAAAGTTTTTGCCAAACCGGTGCGCGCAATCACAGCAATCGTTTTCGCTGGTGCAATGGCAGCGGCGGGGCTGGGAGCGCTTCGAGCCGCGAGAGCTGCTGACACTCCCAGGACGACCATGGATGGCGTTTATACCGCCGCCCAAGCCCAACGAGGAAAAACGCAATACAGCCAGAGCTGCGCTACGTGCCATATGGACGACCTGAGCGGCAGCGGCCAGGCGTTGCCCCTCGCTGGCGACGCCTTCATGGGAACGTGGGAAGGGCAAAGCGTGGCCGACCTGATGGGCCTGATCCACGACACGATGCCACAAGACAAACCCGGCACACTCACGCCCGATCAAACTCTAGACACCATCGCGTATTTGCTTCAATACAATCAGTTCCCTGCCGGAAAGGAAGAACTGAAGAACGACCCTAACGAGCTGAAGAGCATCATTATTACCAAAAAGGCGGCTCCGCCGGCGAAGTGATCACGCGCCTGCCGTGGTGAGCGAGGGTGGCGCGCTATCCGTCAAGAGATTCGGATTCAATCCCGACGTTTTTTTCGCCGGCCGCTTTCTTCTCGTTGTACTTCTTCACCCAGGCGGTGAAGCTCTTCCCCGCTGCTGTGTCACGGCCCGTAAACGCCAGCGCGGCAATATCGCTGTAGGCAATCGAAAGCTTTTCCGGCCGGTCTTTCGGCATGAGGCGGACGAAACATTCGGAAAGGGACGGCCCGTTCATTCTGCGGTCGAAAGCATATCCTTCAATGTTCTGCCCGTTCTTTAAAGTAATCGTCAAATCGCCGCGATAGTCGAATGCCTTCTCCAAGGCTGCGCGGATTTCCGCTTCTGTGGCAAGAGGAGGAATCCAGCCCTCCAGATTTTCATGGACTACGCCCAGATGTTCTTCGTTCGGTTCACTCTGTCTCGGGGTCTTAGTCTCTGACATGGGCTTCAAAAATTCCGGCAAGCTGAAAAACTGTGAGAGGTGTTTTCGCCCCGCAGTAGGTCCGTTGGCAAGGGCTGCGTTGTAGTTCAGCGCAGACTTGTGTGAAATAATTCGGCAACTAATTCCAGCAGCCCATCTTTGACGGGCTTTCTGGATAGAGCCAGCAGGCGATAAATCCCGCGGCCACAAGCGGAATCGCAACCTTAAGCACATGCGACCAGTTGACGACCGCCCCGGTTACACCCTTCTTGGGCGGGTTGTTGTCCGCGCCGCCGGAAGCGTCGGATACCAATGTTCCTTCGTAAGTTTCACCTTCCGCAATGATTTTCTGCCCGCCACTTACATCTTCTACGACCAGAGTTCCCTGGTAAGAGCTGATTCTCAGCTTTGATGGACTCAGAAGGCTTACTTGCCCGAAAATGGGATTCGCATCCGCTCCGTGCACAACACCCAGAGGAGTCTGAATTTGAAGCTGGCTAGGCCGGGCGGTGGAGAAGCCGACCGTGCCCCTGTCGATCCTGGCTTGAATCTTATCGTTCCGTGGTTCGAGGCTGGCGGAACTTAAAGAAAGCAGATAAATCTGGCTGGCGCCGACGCTGAGCCGCAGGGATCCACCCTGCTCGGTAACGAGGGCATCATCGGAGTAGACGCTGGCGCCAGTGGCCGCGTCGGCATGGTCCAAATAGGCGTGATCGGCAGCGACAACCATCCCCAGAGGTTTGGAAGCCGCAGCCATCAACGGCAGGCTTACCATGCCCGCGCTCAGGAATGCGACCAGGACGGCGCGGATAGCCGGAGCGATGGACAAGCGCACTATGCTCTCCTCAGAACCACGATTTCAATTTAGCTCGCAACTTTGGAAGGAGTCAACATGTTTGCCACGCCGCGTATGGTGGCAGGCAATCCAAAACGGCGGCAGCTGAGGATGGTTTCAGTCCGCGTGATCGTCGGGTTCCCTTGGACCAGGAGAGGAAAAGCCCGTGATACGGCCCCAGGCGCTGGTGCGCCAGTTGTCGGTGATTTCTTTCGCCAGAATCCACGGCGGAAGTTCCATGTGAAGAAAGTCGGAAAGAGCGCGCAGATACGGTTCATACATGTCACGAAGTTTTGCGAGCTTGGCTGCGGCGGCCTCATCGTCTCGAAGTTGAACGCCAGCCTGGATCAAGGTTGCTCGCAACCGCTGCAGTTCGCCGGCTGGTAAGCGGTCGGCGTGTCCCGGGTGCGGACGTAAGTTGAAGACCTGCGCCAAATCGACGACCGTGTGCCTGCATATGGCGAACGTGAGGCGAGCCTGCCGCGCCGCGATGTTTTCGACGCCGGTAAGGACGAGCGCGGTGGCGTCCAGTATTGCCGTGAGGGCCGCAAGCCAGGACTCGTTGTTGTGCTGCGACCGGAAGTAGCTCACAGCCGGATACGAAACATGGCTTTCCAGAATGTCGGCGGCGGATCGCTCCCAGGCATGCAGCATCTGGTCGAGGGCCTCGACGCCGCCCGGACCAGTGTGACGCCGCAGAATTTCACACGCCGTTGGCGGGGAGCCGGCGCGAGCATCCAAGAGGACGATGTTTACCTCGCGGCGCGAAAACGCCTGATAGATGACTGGCAAATAGCTGAGCACCAGGGCCAGGAAGCCAAAGCCGAGTCCGCTCTCCGTCACCGCAAGAAGGCGCTCCACCCCGGCGTGCGGCACCACGTCACCCAGGCCGAGCGTGAAAAATGTGGTGCCGCTGAGATAGACGCACGTGGAAAAGGTTTGGGGAATGCCGTTCGCGATCGCCACGCTCCGATAAAGTAGACCGAAGCCCAGGATCAGCGCTCCGGCCCAGAACACGAAAAGGAAAAGCAGCGAAAGTGGACCGTAGAAACTCAGGAATGTTTCGCGGACCCTGGTCCTTTTGATTTCGTGCGCCAGAGACCTCCAGGGGAACCAAGTGACGCGATAGAAAAGCACTGTGATCCGCCAGCGCCGAGCGACCCTCCGCGGGAGGACGATCGTCTCAAACGCCTCCCACAAAACGGTGGCTACGATCAAGAATCCAATGACCGCCGGAAAGAGCGTCACGGAGTTTGTTCCAGCGTGGCCGCCATTGTGATTTCTGCCTTCAGCAGTCTCGAGACAGGGCAGTTCGCCTTGGCGCTATCCGCCGCAGATTGGAACGCTGATGGCGAGATGCCGGGGACCTTGCCGGACACTTCAAGGTGAACGCGCGAAATCGTCCAGCCGACCTCAAGCTTTTCGAGCGATACGGTCGCAACGGTTCGGAGGCTATCCGCGACGAAGTTGATTGTCCCGAGCTGCGCGGAGAGCGCCATCGTAAAGCATCCGGCGTGCGCTGCGGCAATCAGTTCCTCGGGGTTGGTGCCCTTGGAGTTTTCAAATCGCGTAGTGAACGAATAGGGGTTGCTCGAAAGGACGCCGCTCGCGGTTGAAATTGTCCCCTTTCCATCTTTGAGTGCGCCATTCCAAACAGCCGTGGCTGATCGCTGCATGGTGTTCTCCTTGTGCCTGAAGTTGGCCGAGAGGTCAGGGGATCAAAACGATTTTCCCGTAAGCGCCGGGTTCCATCACAGCTTTGTGGGCGCGTGGAGCATCAGAGAGCGGGATCTCTTGACCGATCACCGGACGCAGACTTCCGTTCTCCAGTCCGGCGACAAGCGCGGAGTGAATGCCCGTGACCTCTTCGGGGGTGGCGTTCCAAAGGCTCATGCCGAGAATCGCGGCGTCACGCGTCATCGTATTTCGCGCATCGATTTCGACGGGGCCGCGGCTGCCGACCACCACTACGCGGCCATGTGGGGCGAGAACCGTGAGGTCGCGGCCAAGGTTTACGTTCGACAGCATTTCAATGATCACGTCGCAGCCGCGTCCTTCGGTGAGCGAAAGCGCTTCGTCAAAGTGGCTCGCCAATTTGTGATCGAGGACGTGATGCGCGCCTTCCGCGGAGACGAGTTGCTTGCCGCGATCCGATCCTGCCGTCCCGATTACGCGCAGCCCGGCGGCGCGCGCAAGCTGTACGGCGGCAATGCCCACTCCCCCGCTCGCGCCATGAACCAGCACAGTCTCTCCGTCGCGCGCCTGTGCTCGCTGGAAAAGGGCGCGGTAGGCGGTGCCGTACGGAACATGCATGGCTGCACCTTGTGCGAACGACGCATTTGCCGGCAGTGGAAATACCGCGTGCTCTTCGCACAATGCTTGCTCTGCGTAGGTACCGGTCATACTTCCAGCCAGATACACTCGATCGCCGGCCTTGAACCGCGTAACTCCGCTTCCAATTGATTCAACCGTGCCTCCGGCGTCCGTGCCCGGAGTGTATGGAAGCGCCGGTTTCCGCGTGTACGTTCCCGTTCGCATGTAGGTGTCGGCGGGGTTCACGCCAACCGCGCGAATGCGGATCACAAGTTGACCGGCTCCGGGTTTCAGATCGGGGACCTCCTCAAGGCGCAATACTTCAGGTCCGCCGAATTCGTGCACGCGAATTGCTCTCATGATCACCTCTCGATCGGCGATTGAAGCTATCGTTTTTACCGGGATTCTTCGCAGCCACCAATCTCGGTTTCGATGTAAATGCGGTGGACGTGGATTCAGCGAAAGATGGCGGCGTCCGTTTGCCAGTCCATTCAGTCAGCGCGGCCCAGTCGTTTGCGGAGGGGCGAGCTGTCCGATAAGCTCCTGGAAATTCTGATTGATATGGTGCAGCTGTCTTCCAGTAACGCTTTCCCAAGTCCCAAACAGCAGAAATGGAACCAGCGCCGCTAGAACCCAGAGTTTCGCCTTGCGTGGAACCCTGGCCTCCGGTTCCCAGCGGAAAAGCTGCCGCGAGACTTCGAAGGCGACCAAAAGTCCCAGTGCAAGGGCCACGCTGTCCTCGAGCACTTGATAGCCGCTCGCCATCCGCGCACCCGCAGACTCCAAACCGGTAGCCAGATACTCCGCAGGAATAAAAAGTGCTACGCGTTGCAGCCAACCGGGAAACTTCGCCAGCGGAATCGTTGCGCCGGATAGAAAGAGGAAACCCATCCAGATCAGATTATTGATCATCTGAGTTTCCTGCATGGTGTTGGTTACGCTCGCGACGATGAGCCCCAGGGCGGAGAATGTGGCCGACCCAATCGTCACCAGTATGAAAATCGCCCAAAGGTTTCCCCACGATTGCATGTGAAACGCCAGCCGACACACCAGAATCTCAAGTATCACTATTGGCAGGGCCATGAAATAGTTGGAGAGGATGCTCGATGCCAGCATCGCTCCCGCGCCCAGAGGCGCGAGCCGAAATCGTCGCAGGATGCCCTGTTCGCGGAAGGTCACCAGTTGCACGCTAAGTCCCCAGAAACTGCCCATCACCGTGACTGTCAGAATGGCTCCGAGGATATAGCCCATCCATTCCGTCTTGCCCCTGCCAAAGAAAAGTACCGCGCCAAGCAAAAACAGGATCGGCATCACGAAGCTGAAGAAAAAGAATGCTCGGTTGCGCACGGCCAAACGCATACGCATCGTCGTGAGCGTCCATGTATTGCTCAAAGCGTTCGCCCCTCTTTCAGTAGCCCTGCGTCCCGGATCATTCACGCAGCCGGCGGCCGGTTAGCTCGATAAACACATCTTCGAGCGACGGTGAGAACATTTCCAGGCTCTGCAGCTCGTTGTTTTCCGTCTCCAGCTGTTTCACCAACGCCACAATGGTTTGCGGCGGCTTTGCCGAGTGCAGCACGTAAGTGCCCGCGAATTCCCGGCAATCGGAGACACCTTCCAGGTGCGCGAGCAAGCCGTTCACCACGGGCCGTGCAAGGCGCACTTCGATGCGTGTCGTCCCTGCGGAATTACGCTTAAGTTCTCTGGGCGTGCCGAGCGCCATCACCCGCCCGTGGTCCACGATGGCCACCCGGTCGCATAACCGTTCAGCTTCCTCGATATAGTGTGTAGTCAGCAGGACCGTTTTCCGGCCCCGTTTGAGCTCCTCAATAATGTCGTAAATCTCGCGCCGTACCTGCGGATCGAGGCCGGCAGTCGGCTCATCCAGAAAGATAACCTCCGGGTCATTCACCAGAGCCATGGCAAGCGCCAGCCGCTGCTTTTGCCCTCCAGAAAGATGGCTGTAGAACGCGCCGCGTTTTTCGGTTAGCTGAAATCTCTCCAGGAGTTCGTCTGTATTGGCGCGGCGCTGATAGAAGCGGGCGAAGAGTTCGATCGCTTCGGCCACACGCAGCTTGTCCGGCAAAGAAGTGGACTGCAGGACCGCACCGATCTTTTCTTTGAAAGCGTGGCCCGATTGGCTCGGATCGAGTCCGCATACGCGCACCAAGCCCCGATCTGCGGTGCGAAGACCCTCCAGGATTTCCACGGTGGATGTCTTCCCGGCGCCATTCGGGCCCAGCAGGCCAAAAACTTCACCCCGCTCGGCCGCAAAGCTAATCCCGCGCACCGCTTCCACGGCGCCATAGCTTTTGTAAAGGTCCTCTACCTGGATAATTGGATCGCCCACGGAATAAGTCCTGCGTATCGAAACAACGTTTTTATCACAATCGTGATGTCAGCGCGAATCAGCGCCGCTTCGCCACCCCGCGTGTGCGGCCGAAGGACCGCTTTTTCGTGGGCAGCCAAATGTAGCGCGGCATATCCACGTGCCTGCGCTCACCGATCTCGACGCCCTCCGCCTCCAGCAGCCGCCGCTGAAGACTCCCGTACGGCTCGGGAATCATCAGCCGTCCGCCCGCTCCAACCACGCGATGCCAAGGAATACCTCGACCGCTTGGGCACGCCGCCATCGCGTAGCCAACCGCGCGCGCTCCGCCCCGTAGCCTCAGCGCCTTTGCGAGACTTCCGTACGTAGTCACACGCCCTCTCGGGATTCGCTTCACCAGCCGATAAACTGGGTCCCAAGACATCGCTCTCCGGCTCCCACTCCCCGAACTCCACGGACGATTTTGGCATCTAAATCAATAGGGGAAAGTTTTGTTTATCGAACCCATTTCGGAACTCGACTCAACCTCGCCTAACCTGCCTGTTTGCGCCCGATCAACCGTTCCGCAAGTGTAATAACCAATTCGAAGCAACCTTGCCGAGTCCACAGCATCGTACCATTGACTGTGTAGTGGATCGTCCTTACACTACGGGCTGCTTTAGGGTATCTGGGCCGGAAGGAGAACGCTGTGGCGTTCGTTCGGAAAAAGGGAAAAAGGTACTTCCTGGTGCACAACGTTCGCCGGCGCGGAAAAGTGCAGCAGTTGCATCTGGCGCGGCTGGGTGCAAGGCCGCGTATCACGGACGAGGTGGTTAGGAAAGTTGCCCGAAATCATCCCTTCCTTGATCTCGATTGGGGGCGCCTGCGCGAGCAGGTGAGCAGTCGGGTAGAGTTGTTCGACGTGAAATCGCCGTACGTGCAGAATCTGATGCATTCGCTGCGCAGCCTGAACCTGGACCTGGCCGATCTGTCACCGCCGCTTCTCGTGCTGGCGGACCGGGCCAATTCGAGCCGGGAACTGGTCACGCAATTGCGACTGTTACGTTCGACGGTTGATATTAAGCTGGATCAGTTCGAGCGGTCCGAACCGGTCGGTCGCGATGGCGGGCGACGGTACCGGTAGGGGGACAAGACCATGAGTGGACAAGCGTTTCAACTCGACCCGACCCTACGTAGCGTGGAGTCGCGGGATTTCGAAAGCGGGCTGCGCCGAAAAATTGTCGGACAGGATGAGGCGGTGCAGGCCGTCGTCGACCTGTATCAGGTCTTTCGCGCTGGCCTGAACTCACCCGGCCGCCCGGTCGGGAACCTTCTGTTTCTCGGCCCCACTGGCGCCGGCAAGACTCGCGTCGTCGAAGCCACGGCCGAAGTGCTGTTCGGGGATCCCCGCGCCGTGATCAAGGTAGACTGCGCCGAATTTCAGCATTCGCACGAAATCGCCAAACTGATCGGCTCGCCACCGGGATATTTGGGGCACCGCGAAACGCATCCGCTCATCACTCAGGAGGCCCTTGCCCAGTATCACACCGACAAGCTCAAGATCAGCTTCCTGCTGTTCGACGAAATCGAAAAGGCCAGCGACGCCTTGTGGCAATTGCTGTTGGGTATTCTCGACAAGGCCACGCTGACGCTCGGCGACAATCGCCGCGTCGATTTGTCGCAGACCATGATTTTCATGACCTCGAATCTCGGAGGCGGAGAAATAACGGAATTGATGACCGGCGGCCTCGGCTTTGCGCCGGAAGTGCGCGCCGAATCGAAGCCCAGGCTCGACGAAAAGGTCGAACGGACCGCATCGGAAGCTGCCAAGAGAAAATTCGCGCCCGAGTTTATGAACCGCATCGACAAGGTTGTCGTTTTCCATCCCTTGCGGTCGCAGCAGCTCGAGCAGATTCTCGAGATCGAGCTGGGAATGGTACAGCAGCGCGTCCTCGAAACCGCCAAGGGGCGCTTCCTCTTCCGTCTTACCCAACCGGCCAGGGAATTCCTTCTTCGCGAAGGAACGGACCTGAAATACGGCGCGCGCCACTTGAAGCGCGCGATCGAGCGGCATCTGGTTTACCCGCTGGCCAGCTTGCTCGCCACCAACCAGGTTACGCTGGGTGACGTGCTCTCAATCGACTGGAGCACAGGCGCCTCGGTGTTAACATTCTTGAAGGAAGCGGAGGGCGCGCTCGTTCCCGTGATCTCGCCTGAACCGGCGCCCCTTGCAGGCGCTGCTGCCGCGATTTCCGATGGAAGAGAGTTATCTTTCCCGACTCCTGTGACGGCCGCCGCCGAGGTTCCTTTGCCTCTGAGCAACCACCGCAGTGCGCCCACGGAAAAGGCTAAAAACGAGAAAGGATAGGCGCTCCCCTGGTGGTCACCGTCTGTTCTCAATGCGACAAGTCTGAGAGCAAATGCTCCTGCGAAAAGTATTGCTGTTTCTGCCAGTCGCAAGAGCACGTCCACCTCTGCGTGGACGGACTGTACTATTGTCCCGATTGCCGAGAAGCGTGCGACCTGCGCTTAGCCGACGCAGACGACCATCACTAGGCTCATCCAGCCTGAACAGAACCTGTCCTCGCCGCGTAAAACTACCTCCTAAATACATGTGGAGATTCTTCCAAGGACGGACCCTCCCGAACGCTTGAATATTGGGAGGGCACCGTAACTCCTTTACATAGGGGTCGCAAATGCGTGGCTGCGTATCAGGGCCAGCAGTTGATCCTGCGTCACCGGCACATCTACCTTCAGCCGGTCGCCCGCGGGGGCTACCTGCACTTGATCGAGAGCGCCTGCTAGATCGGGATTTGATTGCGATTCCTGGTAGCGCCGGTACATCAGGCCGGCCTGCAACGCGGCGGATAAGAGGTTCGCGTCGTCCGGCGAGTTGCAAACGGCTTGAAAGTGCGTATCCACGCCTTCTTCCACGCTCACACTGATCGTCATCGCGCGTATGCGCTTGATGATGGCGGCCGCTTGTGGAAATTGGTTGGCTTGCGGAATCAGTTGCTGCATGGCCAGGTTTGCATAGTCCTTGTTCAGCGCCGCCCAAATGATTCCCATCCCGTTGGCTTCATTGATCAGCGGAAACAGCGTGTCGTTTGTCAGCAAACTCTGCGCCACTCCCGTGCGCACGTCGATCAACTTTTCCAGTGCCGAGCGGTGGCCGAAAGCCGCCGTGTTCGCGTCGATGAACATGAACAGAATGTCGTCAGGGCCCGAGCCGCTTCCAAACGCGTAGAGATGGTAGCCGTGAATCTCGATTGTGGGCAGCTTCTGCTGCTTGAATCGCGCTTCGCTCGACGACGGGTCGAAACTTCCCAGCGCCACCCCCACCACTTGTTCACCCTTGCCTTGCGCAGCGGCTACTCCGCCCCAGGCAAGTTCGTCAACTTGCGTATCGGGATCCACTCCCGCGGAAGAGAGGAATTTCTCGAATTGGCGGAAGCGACTGGGAAGAAGCTGGTCGCGGAGCTGCGGAAACCATGGAAACTTGCGTGCGGACTTTAGATCGGCGTAGGCGAACTCGCCGATGTCTTTTGGAAACATGCCGATCACGGCAGTGCTCAGGGTACCGGCGTCAGCTCTCGGCGCAATCCCCACGAAACCGGCAAGCAATAGCGCAATACCAAGAAAAGTTGCGGACGTCCGCTTCCTCATAATCTGTTGCCCTCTGGAGGTACTAAATACGCTACCAGATATCCTTGCGTCCGGCCTCTACAGGATTCGCACTGATACGTATTGTTAATGACCGGCATTCGGAGCGCACGCGTTCGCCCACGCCGGCCTCCGTCACCGATTCGAGGTTTATGGCCACATTTTCAAGTGCACCACGAACCGCCGCAGATGCCATCAGACGTGCTACGCGAACGTCTGACAACATAGATGGGCTGGATAGCGGTTCCAGTTGGCCGAGCCGCTCAAATAATTGCGCCGCTTCTCGCGCGATTTCGAGTGGCACTTCGATTGCCTTAACTAGACCGTTCTGAATGGCCGCGTGACGCCGCCGGGTCTCTTCCGGCGTGGTATTGGGAAGTTTGTATGCGGCTATGACGAACTGAAACGATTCCGCGTCACGGTCAATCGCCATCGCGAGCCTGCGGGACGCTGCCTCAAACTCTTTCACCGCCTCATCGAGCCGCTGTTTATCCGTCGCGCCATGTTTCTTCGTGCCCGATAAGCCTGCGACCATCTGTCCCAGGCTTGCCGCGAGTGCGCCCGCCAACGCCGCGGCGGAGCCGCCTCCTGGCGTTGCGGTCGGCTGCCCCACGGCTTCCAGAAATGGCATTACGATGGCGGCCAGGCTGCTCTTGTTTGCGCCGCCCTCCATCAGCGATTCTTCCAGTCGATTCTCTAACACCTGCGCAGAGGAAAAGTTTTCGACTTTGAGGTAGTTCTCGGCGGTCATTTCGATCGCGCGCTTCGGGATCAGGCCCACGATCTCGCTCCCGGCGATTCCAACACTGTATTGCTCTGCCTCCCGCTTCACAGTTTCGAATACCAGATGAACCGGAGTCTGCTCGAAGTCAGTCAGGTTCATCGAGACTTGTGCGAGATTCCGCACTCGCAAATCCACGCCCATGGCCTTGACGAATGGCAAGCCGCCGCTCGAAAAACGAATCGTCTTGGCGATTTTCTTCGCGATAGCAACATCGGGGCTATTCAAATTAATGTTGTAGGCAATCAGGAATTTGCGAGCTCCCACCACTGTTGCTCCGGCGGTAGGATGAAGGCACGCATCGCCGACATCAGGGGCACGGTCGGGATTGCGAAGGACTTCCTCGCACAGTCCCTCGAATTGTCCCCGGCGAATGTTCTCCAGATTCACGCGATCGGGACGCTGTGCCGCAGCTTCATAAAAATAAACGGGGATGCGATAGCGGTCCCAGATCTCGCGGCCGGCCTTTTTCGCCAGGGTCACACAATCCTCTAAGGAAACACCTTCGAGCGGGACAAACGGCACCACGTCCGTCGCACCGATGCGGGGATGCGCTCCCGTTTGCCGCGTCAGATCGATCAGTTCCGCGGCTTTACCCACCGCGCGCACGGCAGCTTCAACGATCGCGTCCGGAGCGCCCGCTAGCGTCATCACGCTTCGGTTATGGTCCGCGTCACTCTCTCGGGCCAGCAGAAAGACCTCGGGGACTTCACGTATCGCGGCTGCAATCGCGTCCACTTTGGATAGATCGCGGCCTTCTGCAAAATTTGGAACGCATTCAACGAGCCGTTTCATGGATTAGCTTTTATTCGAGTGGATCACCACGCCGCGCTTCATCGTCAGGTTGCAGAGGTTCATACCAAAATAATACGGAATCTCGCGGTAGGAGGCTACGTCAAAGGCCGCAAGGTCCGCATATTTCCCAGCTTCAAGAGAGCCAATGCGGTCCTGATGGCCCAGCGAGTAGGCGGGATTTATCGTGGCGGCGGAAATTGCCTCTGCGGGAGCGATGCGCATTTGAGAGCAGGCGAGCGAGAGAATCATTGGCATGCTAAGCGTGGGACTCGTCCCCGGATTGAAATCGGTGGCGAGCGCTACGATGGCGTCTGCATCGATCATCTTACGCGCGGGAGCGTAGCAGCCGGTACCCAGATGAAAACCGCAACCCGGAAGCAGTGTGCATACGACGTTCGAGAGTCCAAGCGCGCGGATATCGCTCGCATCGATTTTTTCGAGATGATCGGCGCTTGCGGCCGAAACTTCGATCGCCAGGCGCGCCGCCCCCGTGTGCGCGAGCTGCTCGGCGTGAATCCGCGGCACTAAGCCGCAGGCTCGGCCCGCCTCGAGGATGCGCCGCGATTGCGCCACCGTGAACGCGCCGCGGTCGCAGAACACGTCGCAGAATTCCGCAAGACCGGAAGTTGCCACAGCCGGAATCCAGCGTTCCACCAGCAAGTCCACGAACGCGCCCGGCCGTCGACGGAATTCCGGCGGCACGACATGCGCGCCAAGGAAAGTTCGCGCGATATCGAGTGGCTGGTCTTGATGCAACTGCTGAAGGATGCCGAGTATTTTCGCTTCGCTTTTCCAATCGAGGCCGTAACCGCTCTTCGCCTCGAGTGTGGTGGTGCCGTGCGCGGCGAATTCGCGGAGATGAGCGTGGCCGCTGGCTGCGAGCGCTTTCGGCGATGTGCGCCGGAGGTTTTGAACGGTCGCGCGAATGCCGCCGCCATTCTTCGCGATTTGCTCGTACGTTTTTCCAGAGATGCGCTGCTCGTATTCCTCCGCGCGGCTCGCGGGGAAAATCAGGTGAGTGTGCGAATCCACGAAGCCGGGGAGAACCACGCGTCCGCCGAGGTCAAGCTTTTCGCAGCGCCGCGCGGCTCGCAGCCGCTCGATACGGCGGCGCGGGCCAACAGCAGCGATGCGATCGTTATGAACGAGCAACGCGCCGTCGCGAATGATCCCGAGATCAGAGAGGGCGCGGCCGCGCCGGGGTACAGCTCCGCGCAGAGTAAGCAACTCCGCACAGCCCGTAATCAGCCAATCAGGCACGACAGTTGCCGGGATAGTAATTCATCGGATTGTGAAAAGGCGACAAATCGGAATTGGCTGCGTTCATGGCTTGTCAGCCGGCATTGGAATTGTGATTTCGGATTTACGGGCAAAGGCGATGGCCTCGGGGTAGCCAGCATCGGCGTGGCGCGCGACGCCGATTCCCGGATCATTCGTAAGCACTCGCTCGATGCGCGCGGCCATTTCGGGCGTCCCGTCGGCGACGAGGACTTGTCCCGCGTGCAGCGAATAGCCGATCCCCACGCCGCCGCCATTGTGGATTGAAACCCAACTTGCACCGCTCGCGGTATTGAGCAAGGCATTCAGCAGCGGCCAGTCCGCCACTGCATCGGAGCCGTCGCGCATTTTTTCCGTTTCGCGGAAAGGCGAGGCGACGGAGCCACAATCGAGGTGATCGCGTCCGATCACGATGGGCGCCTTCAGTTCGCCGCGCGCCACCAAATCGTTGAGCGCGAGGCCGAATTTGTCGCGCTGGCCGTAGCCGAGCCAGCAGACGCGCGCGGGCAATCCCTGAAAGCGCACGCGCTTCTGCGCGAGCGCAATCCAGCGGCAGAGAATTTCGTCCTGCGGAAACATTTCGAGGACGAGCTTATCGGTGCGATGAATATCGGAAGCTTCGCCCGAGAGTGCGACCCACCGAAATGGTCCGCGACCTTCGCAGAATAGCGGCCGGATGTAAGCAGGCACAAACCCAGGAAAATCGTAGGCGTTTTTCACACCTTGCTCGAAGGCGAATGTCCGGATGTTGTTGCCGTAATCAAATGTGACGGAGCCAAGCGTTTGCAGCGCCAGCATGCCTTCCACATGCTTGGCAATCGAGTCAAGCGAGCGCTTGCGATAGCTCTCGGGATCGGCTTTGCGAAGCTCGGCGGCTTGATCGACGCTCAGTCCTTGAGGAATGTAGCCGCCGATCGGGTCGTGGGCGCTAGTTTGATCGGTGAGGAGATCGGGGACCACGCCGCGTCGGGCGAGTTCGGGAATCAAGTCCGCGCAATTGCCGACCAAGCCAACCGATGTTGCTTCGCGCTTGCGAACGGCATTTTTCAGGATGCGCAGAGCTTCGTCGAGATCGTTTACCATCACATCGCAGTAGCCTGACTTCACGCGACGCTTGATTCGCTCCGGATCGACGTCGATGCCGAGGAATGCCGCGCCATTGAGAGTTGCCGCGAGAGGCTGCGCGCCGCCCATGCCGCCCATGCCGCCGCTGGCGATTAATTTTCCGGCGAGATCGCCACCGAAATGTTTGCGTCCGGCCGCCGCGAATGTCTCATAGGTGCCTTGCAGAATTCCCTGCGTGCCGATGTAAATCCAGCTTCCGGCGGTCATCTGCCCGTACATCATCAGACCGGCGCGGTCGAGCGCGTCGAAATTTTCCCAATCGCTCCAGTGTCCGACGAGATTCGAATTCGCGATCAGGACGCGCGGTGCGTAAGCGTGAGTTCGAAAGACGCCGACTGGCTTGCCGGATTGCACTAAGAGCGTCTGATCGCTCTCGAGTTCTTTGAGCGAGGCGACGATGGCGTGAAAGCATTCCCAATTGCGGGCCGCTTTGCCGCGGCCGCCGTAGACGACCAAATCTTCGGGTTTTTCGGCAACATCAGGATCGAGGTTGTTCATCAGCATCCGCAGGGCGGCCTCCTGCTGCCAGCCCTTACAGGAGATGGCGGTACCGCGCGGGGCGCGAATTGGCTGATAGCCGGTCGGACTGTCCACAGCGAGCTTTACCATGGACGCGCATCCTGACTGAATTCAGGGTCCTCGATTCTGTGTCGAGTAGGACTGGCCCCGGAGCTTTGTTTTGAATAACTTAGAACACGTTCTACTCGGCTCCTACTGTCGATAAGACCGAGCTGAGGCGCTGCGTCATTTCGATGGAAACTGGAGAATGTGGCCGACTGAGGAACTTTCGCTTGGACACACCCGCCTTGCCTGGTTTCTCTTGAGGGCCAGCGCCGCGCCGCGCATTCTATTCGAGCATTCACGCGATCATCTTAGTACGGAATCGACCGGGCGCAAGGGTGGGGTTCTGTGGACTTTTCAGAAGGATGGGTGAAGTCGAGAGAGATTCTTCGACTGTAGGCACCGAATTGGCTACAGCAAGTCGAGGCGTGACCTCTCCTGCAAACTTTTGTAAGCTGTGAGTTCGGGAGCGAGATCATGGCTGCTAGTTCTCTGAAGGTGAACGGCCACGTTCATAAGGTAGATGTCCCTCCGGAAACTCCGCTGCTGTATGTCCTCAGCGATGAACTGCAATTGCGTGGACCCAAGTTTGGCTGCGGGCTGGCGCAATGCGGCGCCTGCACGGTGATCATTCAAGGGAAGGCGGTGCGCTCTTGCGTAACGCCGATTAGCGCAGTGACAAACCGGGAGGTCATCACGCTCGAGGGCGTCGGATCTCCTGAGAAGCCGCATGCGATTCAGCAGGATTTTATCGATGAGGGAGCGGCGCAATGCGGGTTCTGCCTAAGCGGCGTGATCCTTTCGGCAAAGGCGCTGCTGGATGAGAATCCAAAGGCGTCAGACGAGCAGATTCAGGAGGCGCTTTCGAACGTCTTGTGCCGATGTTTCGCGCATACGCGGATGATGCGCGCGATCAAGCGTTACCAGGCGAGGCGCGCATGAAAAAAGAACTCTCCCGCCGCGATTTTCTGAAGGCTTCTGGCGCGCTGGTGGTGAGTTTCAGCGCGTCATCTGCAATACCGCCATTCGCCACAGCGCAAGGGCCATTCGACACCCATCCCTCGCATGTGAATCCGGACAAGCTGGACTCATGGCTTGCGGTGGCATCCGATGGCTCGGTGACTGCGTACACCGGAAAATGCGATCTGGGCCAGGGCATGTACACGGTGCAGACGCAGCTGGTGGCTGAAGAACTGTGTGTATCGATTGAGAAGGTGAAGCTGATTCAGTGCGATACGTCCGTGACTCCGGATCAGGGAACGACATCGGGCAGCCAGTCCACACCCACCAATTTCAATACGCGAAATCTGGCGCAGGCGGCCGCGACTGCGCGGGAGGCCCTAATCGGAATGGCGGCTCAGAGCCTCGGCGTGCCCGCGGATCAGCTAACGATTGAGGACGGGGTAGTTGGCGCGAAGGGCGGACAACGCGTCAGCTATAGCGAACTGATTGGGGGCAAGCGTTTCGAACTCGCGGTGAGCGCGACAGCGAAACGCCGGTCGCCCAGCGAGTGGAAAGTGCTGGGGACATCTGTTCCGTCGTTGGATAGAGTGGCGCTGATGACGGGCACGTTCGAATTCGTCCACAACATACATGTGCCGGGAATGGTCCACGGACGGGTGGTGCGTCCGCCGGAAATCGGAGCAACGGTTGAGAAGGTGGACGAAATGTCGGTGCAGCACATTCCCGGGGTCATTAAGGTGGTAGCGAGAAATAATTTCGTGGGCGTGGTGGCGGAAAAGCAGTGGGAGGCTGCGCAAGCCGCGAAGGACCTGAAGGTCAGCTGGAAGCCGGGCCCCGGACTTCCGGTGCAAACGGACTTTTACAATTACATGCGGAAGCAGGACTCACGCGATGTAATGCTCGTAAATTCCAAAGACGTGGACGACAAGCTAAAATCCGCCGCGCACGTTTTGAAGGCTACATACTCGTATCCCTATCAGGCGCACGGCTCGATTGGTTCATCGTGCGCCGTGGCCGATGTCCAGGCGGATCACGCGACCATTTGGTCGCCGACACAGTCCGCGTACCCGACGCAGCACGGTATTTCGATGCTCACAGGTTTGACCGCTGACAGCGTGCGAGTAATCTTCGTTCGGGGCTCGGGCTGCTATGGACTGAATGCCGCGGATACAGTCTCATTCGATGCGGCGCTGCTGTCGCAAGCGGTACACAAGCCGGTTCGCGTACAACTGACGCGGCAGGACGAGTTCCTTTCCGAGAACTACGGCTCGGCATGCGTGATCTTGCAACAGGTTGGAATCGGTGCGAACGGCGCGATTCAGGCGTGGGACTGTGAGTCGTGGTCCGTGTCATTGGGCGGAAGGCCAGGATACGAAAGGCCCGGAAACGTGATCACGGGGATGCTCGCCGGGTTTGATCCGGAGACGATTACTCCGCGGGCGGCTGCGGCGCCCACCGGAGAGCTGCGCAACGGCAGCAACGCCGTCCCTTCGTATTTGGCGGGATGCGTCAGCGGCAAGTGCGCCGGAGCTGGGTCGGTCCGGAGCGAGCGCGTGTTGATGCATGCGGTGAGGTCGCCGCTGTTTACCGGACCGCTGCGCTCGCCCTTGCGGTTGCAAAACACCTTCGCGCATGAATGCTTCATGGACGAGGTTAGCGCGCATGTGAAGGCGGATCCGGTGGAGTTTCGGCTGCAACATCTGAGCGATGCGCGAATCGTTGGAGTTGTAAAAGCCGCAGCGCAGAAGGCGAACTGGGTTACGCGTCCATCGCCACAGCGCGGCAATGCGAGCGACGGTATGGTGACTGGACGCGGTATCGCTTGCGTCGCGTACGAGGGAGCAAACGGATACGCTGCGCTGGTCGCCGAAGTGGAAGTGGACCAGGTGAGCGGGCGGGTGCAGCCCAAAAGGTTTGTCGCCGCGCTGGATTGTGGGCCGATTTCCAATCCTGACGGCTTGCGCAACCAGATCGAGGGTGGCGTGCTGCAAGGAACGAGCCGCGCACTCGGTGAAGAAATTACCTGGGACAATCGCAAGGTGACCTCGATCGACTGGCGCAGCTACCACACGCTGCCGCTTGGGATCGAGGCGCCGATTATCGAGAGCGTTTTACTCGACCAACCGGCGGCAAAAGCCACGGGCGCGGGAGAGACAGCGATTACACTGGCTGCGGCGGCGATCGGCAACGCGATTTTTGACGCCACCGGCGCGCGAATCCGGCAAGTACCGTTCACCGCCGATCGCGTGAAAGAGGCGCTCGCCGCGCGGGGATGAGAAACACCCGCTAACAAAGCTGTAATGGCTGATCAGCTTAGGTGCAATCTAGGTCGCATCCGTCTAGTCCTTGAGGGAGGTAAACATGACGAAGTTCCGCGCGGGTCTGCTCGCGTTGGCTTTGTGCGCTGGCTTGTCGCTCGGCGCCTGCCAGAATGCGAAGATGCAACAAGAAAACCAGCAGCTAAAGGCGCAGGTTGTTGATCTTCAAAAGCAACTTGGTGAGATGGGCAACCGTGTGGATGAAGCGACGACGGCCAAGAACGAGTTGACGAAAGAAAACGCCGAGCTCAAGCAGGAGAACGATCGCCTGAAAGCGAGACACGGAAAGAAAAAGGCGAAATCGAAAAGGCACCATCACCAGGCAGCCTGAGCATCTGTCCGGCGCTGTTGAGGCCACATTGCGCAACGGTGTGGGCTAGGCTAGAGTGACGCGCATGACCGCTGAGTACACTCCGCTGCCGCGATTATTTTTGGATGCGGTGGACCGTTTTGCGAATCCGCGGGCGCAGATGTATCGCACGGCCGCGGGCTGGCAGGCAATTTCGGCGGGCGAAATGCTGCGGCGCGTCGGCGGCTTGGCCGGAGCGCTGGCTGAACTTGGCATTCAAAGCGGCGACCGCGTGGGAGTTTTCGCGCCGAACTGTCCTGAGTGGCATGTGGCCGATTTCGCAATTCAAGGACTCGGCGCGATAGTTGTGCCGGTGTATTTCCGCGAATCCCCCGAACGGCTCACCTACATTTTGAAGGATTCAGGCGCGCGCATCGCTTTCACGTCGGGAGAAGAACAGTCGCACAAGGTTGCGGAATGCCGCCCGAATTTGCCTGCCCTAGAACACGTGATTTCCGCGAATGCCTCGGCGGGCTCTGGTACGTTCGATGCAACGCGGGGTAGCGCGCCGAACTACAGCACCTTGCGTTACGAAGACTTGATTGCAATCGTTGGCGGCCCGGAAGTGACGGAATACCGCCGGCGCGCTGCCGAAGTAACCCCGGATCAGCTTGCGACGATCATTTACACCTCGGGCACCACGGGCGAGCCGAAGGGCGTGATGCTGAGTCACGCGAATCTCAGCTCGAATTCGCGCGACTTCAGTGGAGATTTCGAGATGTCCCCAGCGGACGTGGCGCTGTCACTGCTGCCGCTGGCGCACGTTTACGAGCGGACGATCGACTACGGAAATATTTTCCAGGGAGTGGCAATCGCGTATGTGGAGCAACCCGAGTCGGTAGCCCAGGCCTTGCTCGAGGTCCGGCCGACGACCATGGCGGCGGTGCCACGCTTCTACGAAAAGACCTACGCCAATATCATCGAAAAAGGCCATCGAGAATTGGGATTGAAACGCAAGATCTTCGATGATGCCATGCGCGTGGCCGCGAAGGCCATGCCCTGGCGCGCGCACGGAAAAAGCGTTCCTTGGACCGTCAAGCTGCGGTGGTGGATTGCAAACAAGGTCGTGTATTCGAAAATTCACCAAGGGGTGGGCGGGCGGATTCGGATTTTGAGTTCCGGCGGCGCGCCGCTGGCTCCGGAGCTGGCGGAGTTTTTCTGGTCCATTGGGCTACCGGTATACCAGGGATATGGGCTGACTGAAACCTCGCCAGTGGTTACATTCAATTCGCCGAAGTTGAACAAGGTGGGCACGGTCGGGCGTTCGATTCCCAATGTGCAGCTGCGGATCGCCGACGATGGAGAAATTCTGGTGAAAGGGCCGTGTGTGATGCAAGGTTACTACCACAAGCCCGATGAAACGAGAGCCGTGCTCACGCCGGACGGCTGGTTTTCCACCGGAGACATTGGCCGGATCGATGCGGACGGGTTTCTGACGATCACCGACCGCAAAAAGGAATTGCTGAAGACGGCCGGAGGCAAGTTTGTGGCGCCGGCGCCGATCGAGAATCTGTTGAAGACTTCGCCGCTGATCTCAAATGCCATGGTGGTCGGCGACCGACGGAAATTCGTCTCCGTGCTGGTGGTTGTGAACTTCGCGGGGATTGAAGAGGAGGCGCGCAAAGCAGGCCGGGAATTTTCAAGCGCGGCGCAGGCGATCGGCGATCCGTGGGTGCGCGACTTGATGTCGCATGAAATCGAGCGGTTGACTTCCTCGCTGGCGCAATACGAGAGGCCAAAACGCTTCGCGCTGCTCGAACAGGATTTCACGTACGCGAACGACGAGTTGACCTACACCCTGAAGCTGAAGAGGCGCGTAATCGAAGCGCATTACCAGGACACCATTGCGCGGCTCTATGCGGATGTGGAAGAGCCGCATCCCCAGCCAGCCGGGTAGCCTTCCCTTGCGTACGCAAAAGCAAACGGCGGAGTAGAATATCGGTGGGGAAAAATATGAGCGATCAAATGGTGATTGCCGGGCGGGCATTCAGGTCGCGGTTGATCGTGGGGACCGGGAAATACCGCAGCTTTCAGGAGATGGCGCGGGCGCATGCGGCGTCTGGCGCCGAGATGGTGACGGTGGCGGTGCGGCGCGTGAACTTGACCGACCGCAGCAAGGAATCGCTGCTCGATTATATCGACCGCGACAAATTGTTCATCCTGCCGAATACGGCGGGGTGCTATTCGGCCGATGAAGCAGTTCGCGCCGCGCGGTTAGGGCGCGAGGTTGGACTTTCGGAGTGGATAAAACTCGAAGTGATCGGCGATGAGCAAACGCTATTTCCGGAGACCGAGGAATTGATTCGCGCGACAAAGACGCTGGTGAAAGAGGGATTCATTGTCCTGCCATACACCAGCGACGATTTGATTGTGGCACGCAAGCTGGTCGATGCGGGCGCATCGGCGGTGATGCCTTTGGGCGCGCCGATCGGGTCCGGCATGGGAATTCAGAATTTGGCGAATCTGCGCATTTTGCGTGAGCGAATCACAGAAGTGCCGCTCATCGTGGATGCCGGCGTGGGTACAGCTTCCGATGCGGCCATCGCGATGGAGCTAGGCGCGGATGGCGTCCTGATGAACACGGCGATTGCAGGGGCGCAGGACGCCGTGCTGATGGCGGAAGCAATGCGGGCGGCAGTGGAGGCAGGCCGGAAGGCATTCCTGGCCGGGCGGATTGAGAAGAAGCTGTATGCAACGGCGTCTAGCCCGACCGCTGGCATCGTTAGGTAGGAAGCACGAACCAGCGCAGGCAGCGTCATCACTTACGGCTCAACGAAATAGGATGTGCCACGAAATATCCACGATGGCGTGAATAAGGACGCCTGGAACGAGCGAGCGCGTTCGCATCCAGGCGTGACCGTAAAACAGGCCGGCAATAGTTGCGAGGAGCACGTACTTCCAGTTGGGATAGGGAGCGTGGAAGACATGCGAGAGACCGAAGATTACAGAGGTGACCGCCAGTCCGGCCCAATCGTTCTTCATCGTTCGCGAAAGCAAATTCTGCAGGATGCCTCGAAATAGGAATTCCTCGGGCCAAGCCGTAAAGAGCAAAATTCCCAAGGCTGTTAGTGGAAGGAACGGCCCACGGTGCAAAGATGGCGCGAAAGCGAGGAAATGCATTCTGATGCCTATGGGGATGGCGATGGCGGCAAAGATCATGAAATACAACGCGACAATCCACGCGAAGCTGCGGCGCCAATCGATGGCGTAGCCTACGCCTTCCAGCCTCCGGAGCAGAACAAAAGCCGCAACACCAGTGCTGAGAGCCATCAGGATTGTGAGGACGTGCGTTAGCGGCGGCGGATAGGGAAACACCCTGTACATCCACCTGAACTCGACCGGGAGCCAAATCACAACTGCCGCGGCGTAGTCTTCCCATGTGCCTGGCGATTTCCCCGCGCTTCTGGCAAGCAGAAGACCGGGCAGCACGGCATAGGCAGCTCCCGCCAACATCATTTTCAAGTTGCCGCTGACTGCAAACGAATAAACGAGAACGGCAAAGAGGGGCACAAGCGGCGCTAAAAGGACGCCAGGAATGCGGAGCGCTAATTGGGCGAGCCTGAGGACGGCCGGAACCGCGAGGAACAGCTCGAACCCAAAGAGGATTGCCGCAACTATCAGGGCCAGTGCGAATCGCCGCCCGCCAAATCCCATCCAAAGTCCCGCGAAGGCCGCCATTGAGACGGTCACGGCCCAGATGGCCGCGGCCGCTGCAAAACTGATTGGCCGCGACCGAGAATCTGGTGTCATGGTAAGTGATTCTAACCGGAGAGCCTGACCGCACGATAAGAGCTTGATTTGATTTTCGGTCTCGGCGATTCTGAGGCGTGCCTCGCGCGATGGTGGAATCCGGAACGGGACGCCTTGCTTACCTCGATTGGTTGCGAGGGTTCGCCTGTCTCGGAATGTTCGAAGTGCATTGCTACGATGCGTGGCTCGGCGGCGCGGCCCGGCACGGCGGGTTCTTCGGATTGACCCAATTCAGCGGCACCGTTCCCGCTCCCCTATTCATATTTCTCGCCGGCATTTCTTCCGCTCTGGTGACAGACCGCATGCGCCGCAAAGGCGCGAAGCCTGGCGCCATAGGGAGGCGAATTATCAGACGCGGCGCGGAAATTTTTGCGCTCGGCCTCGTCTTTCGCGTTCAGGAGTACTGGCTGGGACAACCGTGGGCGCCCTCGACCGACCTATTGCGCGTGGATGTGTTGAATATGATCGGAATCTCGATCGTGTTCGTTGGAATTCTCTGCGGGTTGGTACAGAACCGAAAGGCAAGCATTGCATTAGCAGTGTCAACTTCGCTCGGTATAGCGCTGATTACGCCGCTGCTCTGGACCACTTGGCGGCCCCATTGGCTGCCGTGGTATCTCGAGTCGTACATCAACGGTGTGCACATTTACTCGAACCCCCAGCCGTGGCTTTTTCCAATATTTCCGTGGACGGCATTCGCGTTTGCCGGCCTGGCAACGGGATTCCTGCTCACCAGCGACTGGGCAAGGCACAATGCATCGCAGATTGCGGCAATACTGGGCGGCTCGGGCATCGCAATGTTTTTTATTTCGCGACGGCTGGATGCGGCGCCAATGCAGCTGTACAGCGTTTATGATTACTGGCATACGAGCCCGAATTTCTTCTTCGCACGTGTGGGGCTCGTGCTGGTGGTTACCTGGGCGGCTTACGCGTGGTGCCAATGGGGGTGGGGCGCCAAGGGGTTTAGCCCACTGATACAGCTTGGGCAAACCTCGCTCTTGGTTTATTGGGTGCACATCGAGTTTGTCTACGGACGCTTTTCGATTCTGGCGCAGCACTCGCAGGGAATTGCAAAGGCGACTCTGGGCCTGATGATTATCTTCGCAGCAATGCTGATGCTTTCAATAGCGCGGACGCGGATGAAAGGTCAAGGCGCGGAAACTCTTGCGCGTCTGCGCTTGCGGCGCCGGGTGCCGAGCGTCGCGCGGGAAAGCTAGGGCTTTACGACGGAATCAGGCGCAGGGGAAACGAGTGCCGGTACATCGCCTGGCTTGGCCGGAATCTTGAAAATGTATTCGCCGGGGCGAGCGAGACCCATTTCCTCGCGTGCGATTCGCTCGATGGCTGCCGGATCGGTCTTCAGCGCTTTCACGTTCTCCTGCAACCGGCGATTCTCCTGATCGATCTGGTCGATTTCGAGTTGAACCCTGGCTGCTTCTTTCTGGGCCCGCCGCATCGCGAGCAAGCCATGCGTCCCGAACACGTCCTGAAGTAGAAGTAGTGCGAGTCCCAAGGCAAGAAACCAGTTGAGATTCTGCCGCAGAAAATTGCCCATCTGCTCGGAAAAGCTTATGGATTTCTCGGTCATTCGGATACCCACTCGCGAGCCTGGTCGGCGAGATTCTTGGAAGCGGCGCGTGTGGCGGCTTCGGCGTAGACGCGGACGATCGGCTCCGTTCCCGATAGCCGCATCAACAGCCAGGTGTCGTCGTCCAAAATCAATTTCAAGCCATCGGTGCGATCCGTGCGCGAGACGCGATGGCCAGCAAACTCCTTGAACTCGGACTTTAGCCGATCCGGCAGCTTGGCTTGAACATCCTCCGATAAGTGCAGGTTCTCACGAATAGGCCAGAACTCCCGGCCAACGCGGCGAAAGAGATCGCGCAATTGATCAGAAAGCGACGCCCGGCGCGCCGCAATCATTTCACCGACAAGCAAACACGCCAGGATGCCATCCTTCTCGGGTAGATGCCCGCGAACGGTCATGCCGGCGCTCTCTTCTCCGCCCAGCGCGATTTTATCGTCGCGCAATAACGGTCCCACGTATTTGAAGCCCACTGGCGTTTCGTAAACTCGCACGCCGTGCAATTTGGCGACTGCGTCGATCAGGTGCGTGGTGGCCACGCTGCGGGAGGCGCCTAGCTTGTACCCGCGAGTCTCCAACAGATAATCGAAGACAAGCGCGAGGATGTGATTGGGCGAAATGAACCCGCCATCGCCATCTATAATGCCGAAACGATCAGCGTCGCCGTCAGTTGCAAGTCCCGCAAGAGCTTTTTTGTCTCTCACGGCGCTCTTCAATGGCGCCAAATTTTCTTCGGACGGGTCGGGGCCGGTCCCGTCAAAGAGTACGTCGCGGTTCGTGCGAATGGAAGTGACAGCCAGGCCAGTTTCCGCAAGGATCCGATCGAGCCAGCCCGCGCCGCATCCGTGAACAGCGTCACAGACGAAATTGCCCTTCGCTTTTTGCAAAACGTCGAAACGAACCACGCGGCGAAGCTGTTCAAAGTACGCTTCACGAGGGTCAATGCGCTCAAAGGTATCCTCAGTTTCGTGATGCTGACCAGAGTCGTCCTCCAGTTTGGCCGCACGCTTCTCGAGATCCTTAGTGACTTCCGGAAGAGCCGGTCCCCCATCGGACCCGGAAAATTTCAGCCCATTGTATTGCGCGGGGTTATGACTCGCGGTGATGTTCACGCCGCCGTCCAGTTTCCCGTAAATGATGGCATGGGCAATAACCGGAGTGGGAGAGGGACCATCGCACAGCAGTACCCGGCAACCATCCGACCGGAGAACCGCAGCAGACGTTCGCGCGAAGTCTTCGGAACAAAATCGAGTGTCGTAGCCGACGATCACCACAGGTGCTTTGCTGTGACTCCGAAGGTGGCTGGCAATTGCCTTTGATGCTCGACGCACTCCAGGAAACGTGAAGTCTTCGGCAATGATGCCGCGCCAGCCGGAAGTGCCGAAGTGGATCGTGTGGTTTGTCACGCGCGCGTATTGTATCGTGTCACCCTAGAAGCAAGTATCAGGTAATCGCGGTAGGATGAACCGCAAGAGTAAAGACAGCGATGATAAATCAGATCGTCGTCCTCGTAACATGCGGGTCGATCAAGGAGGCGCAGCAGATCGGCCGCGCGCTGGTAGAGCGAAAACTCGTGGCCTGCGCCAACATTCTTCAAGCGCCGGTGCGCTCGATATACCGGTGGAAGGGCAAGGTAGACGTAGCTACCGAAGTTCTCCTGATCCTCAAGAGCTCCCGATCGCGTTTCGGCGCTATAGATAGTGCGATTCGAAACATGCACAGCTATGAGATGCCCGAGATAATTGCGCTGCCGATCGCGGCTGGCTCTCGAAACTATCTCGACTGGATTTCTAGGTCCGTTAGACGCGGGGTGAGACGCCGTAAGCCCTAACGCCTTACGCATTTAGAGGTCCAGCTTGAGAGAGATCCAGGATCGTAGTACAAAAAGAGCCTCATGAAAGCTCAGCGACCGAACCGCGCAAGTTTCGTAATCATCTTGGCTATATGCTTGCTATGCGTGCCAGTCGCGCTAACCCAAACTGACAATTCAGGACAGCCCAATACCTCGGATCAATCGAGTGCCGCTAAGCAGGATCAATCCAACTCGGCAGATCAGACCGAACAGAAGCCCTCCGAGTCTGCTACGACGAAGCTCAGGATCGTCGTTACTGCTGGGCAGGATAAACCCATCGGCAACGCCAGCGTCTATGTCCGCTTCAACACGCCGGGCGGTTTTCTGCGTCACGAAAAGCAGGTGGAAATGAATTTCAAGACGAATCAGGATGGCTCGGTGAAAGTTCCGGAAGTTCCGCAGGGAAAGGTGCTCATTCAAGTGATCGCGAAGGGTTGGCACACCTATGGCAAGTGGTACGACGTGGAAAAAGATGAAGAGACCATTGCAATCAAGCTAGAGCCCCCACCTCATTGGTACTGAGCCGCGAACTCCGAGGTTTTCCATATCAGGAATTTCCAACATCGCGTTCCATTTCAGAAAACTATGAGCGTTTCTCAATGCGAAATCCCTCGCGCTGACTTTCCCTTGCACAGGATTTGTGCAAAGAGCAGTAAGCCCCGTACTGTCGTGTGTTTTCGATTGTCGCACGAGGTTTTTCCACACGCTTTTCAACAGAACTGTTGAAAACTGTCATACAGCGTTCATACTTCTCAATTCTCAATTGAAAAGTGGTGCAACAATTGCCTCGGGGCGCGTTCGGTGCGGCGGGCGTCAATGCGCCGATAAACTTTTTCCATAGTTGCAACCCCTCAGACGACTTTTCCGACAAGAACGAGCCTCCTCAGGGCCGTGATACCATCGTTCCCTGCCAGTATTGAATAAATGAAAGAATTAATTCTCAACGCGGATGATTTTGGTTTGACTCAGGGCGTCAATCGTGGAATCATCCGCGCGCACCGGCATGGAATCCTTACCAGCGCCACGCTAATGGCTACTGGTCGGGCCTTTGATCACGCGGTCGAACAGGCGCGCGAAAATCCAACACTAGGCGTTGGATGCCACTTGGTGCTCACGGGCGGTTCAGCCGTAGCACCGCACCAGCAGATTCCATCTCTGGTGGACCAGAATGGCCGCCTGCCGCAGTCCTTAACTCTTTTGGTTGCGAACGTTACCTCCGGCAGGGTGCCCCCGATCGAAATTGAAACGGAACTCCGCGCTCAAATCGAAAAAATTCGTCGCGCGGGCATCGAACCAACCCACCTGGACACCCACAAACACACTCACGTGCACCCGACGATCATGAACGCCCTCGGGCGAGTGGCTCAGCAGACCGGCATCACGCGCGTGCGTAATCCGGTGGAGAATCTGCGAGACTCATGGAGATCCATCCAGTCTGACGGCAGCACGGTGAGTAATTTGGCTGCCCCTGCGGTGGTAAGCATTGTTGCCTCTGGATTTAAAGCTATTTCGAGCAGGTATGGCTTGCGCTCTCCCGATCATTTCTTGGGTCTGGCGGTCACGGGACAATTAGGTGCGGGAGCTTTGTGCCGTTTGATCGACGCACTTGATGAGGGCCAAAGCGAAGTCATGCTGCACCCGGGAATCTGCGACGACGATTTAGCGCGGACCGGGTCGCGCCTTCAGCGCCAGCGAGAAACCGAAATGGAAGGTCTTTTGGCGCCAGAGGTGAGGCGCGCACTGGAAGAACGCGGCGTCCGGTTGATCAGTTATCGCGATTTGAATTAAGCTGAGCCGACCTGCGATTTAACATAAGATGTTGTTCGACCGGCTTCACGAACCAACGAATTGGTATAGCATCTCGCTGTTTCCAGAGTTTCAAATGATGATCTGGTTAGCTAATCACAGCTTGGAGTATGAAAAATGAAGATCATGGGACATCGAGCGTCGTCGCTTTTGTACATAGCGTTGGTAGTCGGCATCTACGCCGTCGGGTCGACGGTGTTTGGCCAAGCGCCCGCCAAGAGCAAGTACGATGGTTCGTATCATGGGATGTACAGTGGGTCCTTTGCCGGCAACCCCGCGACGGGATCCGTCGCGTTTTCCGTGGCGAATGGTGCCATTACAGTGACAGATCCCGGTCAGGGCGCGGGAGACGTGAATTCCTCCGGCTCGGCGACCTTCAGCGGCTCACTCGGCGTGGCGAGGATCACGTGCAAGTTTACCGGCGCCTTCCGGTCGTCAACCGGCGCACAGCAAGGCGCTCGCGCGTCGGGTTCGTGGTCGTGTGCGGGGTCCGGGCAAACCGGAAGAGGCACGTGGAGTGCGGATCGACATTAGCCTTCCTCAGCACAATCCTGCTGGTCAAAACTTTTACGGACGCGAAGGACAAAATAACGGGCGGCTCAACCATTCAATCCCATGATGATGCCGCCGCGGCAATAGCTCACCGCTATTCCAGATCCGGGGGCGTTACTTTCGCGATCCAAGAGTCATAGTCGGACGTGTAACCCGCTTTCTCTTGCAGCATCCGAATCCGCTTCTTAATGTCAGCCAATTTTTCGGTGGAGAGTGCGGGCGTAGACCGAACGGTCTTTGCAACGGCTTCCGCTTCGCTCGCCGCTTGAGCTTCAGCAGCTTCATATAAAGCCGACAGATCGCCCACGCCGTCTCCAATTCCAATGTAGTTTTCAATCAGATGCTTCGTTACGCGCTGGCTGTGAATGAGAGAAACTCGGATGTTGCCTTGCCCGGTAACCACGTTTCCCACGCCGAACACGTGCTCGCAACCGGTATAGCGAGGCAAATCCTCGCCGCTAAAAGTGTAGTACTCACCCTTCATCATCACGCCAGGAATGATCTCTGGCACTGAACCGATTGACGAGATTACGAGCGGCGCCCTTAACTCATGCTCTGACCCCGGTATCGGCTTGGCGCTGCGTCCTTCGATTTTGGTTTCCGCCACCTTCAATCCAACCACGCGGCCGTTCTCCACGATCAGGCCGGTGGTGATCCTGCGATCCTGGACGCGAAAGAGATATTTCTCTCGCGCCAACCGAAGCATCTTTTGGCGAACCTGCTCGGTCTTTGCGATCTGCTCCGCGGTGGCGTTATCTGGAGGCTGAGCGAGCGGCATATCTTGTTCGCGGCGGCGATAGATCAAAAGGCAACCCTTAACGCCGAGCTCCTCTGGCTTGATACCGTGAGCTTTGCAGGCGGCCGGTATGCCTTTCTCCAACTCATGCATATTCGTTGCGATCCCCCGAGCTCGCATGGCGCGCTCGTAGTTTTCGAGTTGCAAAACTTTTACGACGTCAATGGAGGCGAGGCCTCCGCCCACCACGATCGTTTCGTCTGGCGTTTCGTATCGAGGCCCCGCATAGACCTTCTCATTTTTGTGGTTGTACCAGTAAATGAACGGGTTCTGGTAAATCAGCCCTTTGTTGATGAACTCGTCCGCTCCGGGCACTCCGAGGTCCCGATCGCGCCAGGCGCCGTTCGCCAAAATGACGGCCGAGAAGCCCCACTCATGGCAAAGTTCTTGAAAATCGAAATCGTGGCCGAGCTTAGTTGACGGAATGAAGTAAACGCCCGGCTTCCTCAGGCGCGCATCGATGCGGGCATATTCTTGTTTGCGCTGCTCCACGTGCCATCGCGGCAGGCCATCCTCGATTTTGCCGTACGGCCTTTTGTTTTGCTCGATGACCGCTACTTGAATTCCACAGTCCGCCAGAATTTCCGCCGCCACGGAGCCAGAGATGGCTGCGCCAACAATTGCGGCGAAATGTTGTTCGTTTTGGGCCATTGACGTCCGGCGGGCCTAATTTTGGCGCCGCGAAGCACCGGGATTGTACACCCGCGGCTACGCTTCGAGCCTCTCAACCTACTGAGCTATGCGAATCATTGGATGCGTTTCGTAGCGGGGGAGTTGAAGCAGGGCGAAGATGAGATGGTCCCTTAGTGGACCACGGCTTCGCCAGCGAGCATTTCACGCAACTTGGTGGCAAGTGTCGCCAACGTGAACGGCTTCTGCAAAAGGACCGCGCCGGCTTGAAGAACGCCCTGATGCATGATTGCTTGGTCGGTATAGCCTGACATGAATAAAACCTTGATTTCGGGACGAAGGGCCTTGATCTTCTCAGCAACCTCGGGACCACCGATCCCCGGCATCACCACATCGGTCATCAGCAAGTGAATTGGTCCGGAGTGCTTGCTGGCTAATTCGATCGCTGTGCGGCCATCCTCCGCCACGATCACCGTATAACCGCTCGTCTCCAGATACTCGCGCGCAAGTTCTCGAACGCCCTTTTCGTCTTCCGCCAGCAGAATTACCTCCGAGCCGCGTGGCATGGTCTTTTCGGGCGAGATCCGGTCTCGACCCGCCGGGACGTTCTCCTCCTCGATACGCGGCAGGTAAATTTTGAACGTGGTTCCGCGGCCGGCCTCGCTGTATACCCAGATGTACCCGCCGCTCTGCTTCACTACGCCGTAGACGGTCGCCAGCCCCAGACCCGTGCCCTTGCCTTTTTCCTTAGTCGTAAAGAATGGTTCGAAAATGTGCGCCTGAACCTTTTCGTCCATGCCACAACCGTTGTCTGTCACGGCGAGCATCACGTATTTCCCGGGGGCCAAAACGGTGGGGGGATTCGAAATGGACATATCGAATTCCACGTTTTCCGTTTCAATCGTCAACCTTCCGCCCGTGGGCATCGCGTCGCGAGCGTTCACGGCCAGATTCATGATCACCTGCTCGATCTGGCTACGGTCGGCCTTTATCAACCACAAATCCGCCGCCGAAGAAGTGCGAAGCTCGATATCCTCCCCTATCACGCGCCGCAATATCTTTTCCAGGTCAGTGACAACGGCGTGGACGTTCAGCACCTTCGGCGCAAGTATCTGCTTGCGGCTGAAAGCAAGCAATTGCTGCGTCAGCCCAGCGGCCCGTTGCGAAGCGGCCCGGATTTGTTCCGCGTTTCGGCGTAGGTTGTCGCCCTCGGGGAGGCGCTCGGCCAGCAAATCCGCGTAACCCTGGATCACCATCAACAAATTATTAAAATCGTGTGCGATCCCGCCCGCCAACCGGCCCACTGCCTCCATCTTCTGCGCCTGGCGGAATTGCTCCTCCAGCTTTTTGCGGTCCGTTACATCCAAGGCCATACAGATCGCGCCCTGCACGGCACCCTCGCCGTCTCGCAGAGGTTCCACGTGACACGCGTAGGAGCCATCCTTCCACTCGACCGGGAACGTCACGGCCTCCCCAGCTACAGCCCGGCGATGCGCCGCAATCGGCACAAAGGTCGGGTCCGAGGTATCGAAGTAGTCGGTGAGGGACATACCTACGATTTGATCGGGCTTGAGCCCCAGTCGCGCTAGCCCCGCGCCAACAGCGGAGGTAAACCGGAGATTGCTGTCGACTGTCCACAATACGGCCGGCAATTGTTCGATTAGAACGCGTAACCTCGCCTCACTTTGCCGAACTCGTTCCTCTCCCCGTTTGCGCTCAATCGCAAGCGCAATCTGATCCCCCACCGACGATAGAAATTCGAGGTCACGTTCCGTGTATGCATTCTCAACCGAATAATTTTGAACTACCAGCACTCCGATGGTTTCCATTGGAGTACGCAGTGGAACTCCCAGCCACGATGCGGAGGGCGTGCCCACTAATTCAACTTCTCCCCTGCGCGCAAGATCGTGGAAGACCTCTCGCGGGATAAGCATCCCCCGCGCATTTCGAAACACCTGCGCGGCGCAGCTCCGGTCCATTCTGTCGGGCGGAGGCGGAGGGTCGAACTGATCTACATGAAAACGGTAGTGGAACATTCCGTCGGAAGGGTCGTGAAGCGCTACGAAGCAATTCTCTGCGTCCAGTACCTGCCTTAGCGCGGCGTGAATCAGGCGAAGCAGGTCGTCCAGATTGTCGGTGGCGCTCACTGCGTGGATGATCTCGGTATTCACTTGGCGTTCCAGCTGCGAGCGCTTGCGCGCCGTAATGTCCTCGGCCGTGCCGTCATGGCTGGTGATCTTGCCATCGGCGTCGCGGATCGCCCGGACGTTCAGGGAAATCCAGATTTTGCTTCCATCTCTCCGCAGCATCGGACATTCGAATCCCTCGAGGATGCCCCGTTCCTCCAAGGCGCGCTTCACTTCGGCTCGAACGCTCGAATCTGTGTAGATCTGCCGTCCGATATCATGAATCTCATTGATCATTTCAGCAGGCGAGGAATAACCGGCGATACGTGCCATGGCAGGATTTACGGCCAGAAAGCGTCCTGCCGGCGTCGATTCGAAGAATCCTTCGATTGCATTGTCAAAAATGCGTCGGCGCTTTTCCTCCGCCCTCTGCAGAGCTTCTTCGGCCTGTTTCTTTTCAGTGATGTCTTCGTACATGCCGAAAGTACCAGTTCGTTGGCCACCCACAACGAGCGGCACCCCTATGATCTGGACATCGACCAACGAGCCATCCTTGCGCTTGCGCTTTGTGGTCGCGCGCACGATATCGCCGGAAGTCGCCCGCCCCATAAGTCCGATCATTTCACCGTGCAGGTCCTGGGGTGCGATCAAAGAATCGAGTTCCGCGCCCAGGATTTCGGCGAGGCAATAGCCAAAAAGTCGTTCGAATGCGGGATTGCACATTTCTACCCGGCGATCCATATTCACGGCCACGATCGCAGTGGGATTGTTTTCAGTCAGGGCCTGGGCGTAAGCCGTCCGTTCAGCGGTCCTCTCCTCCATGGCGCGGCGTGCGCTAATATCCTGTGCGACCACCAGAACCGCATTCCTTGCTGCGAACGTGTTCCCCTGGGCCGTTACCTCAACCTCGAAGACTTCGCCGTTTTTTCGGCGATGCCTCCACTGGCCGAGGAACGCGAGCGGTTGCATCCCATGGGTTCTCGCGACGTCTAGTAAACGCGGGATGTCCTCGGAGGGCCGAATATCCGTGATCTTCATTTTCAGGAATTCTTCTCGCGTGTAGCCGTACTGCCTCTCGGCGGACGCGTTGACCTCAAGTACCTCCAGCGTCTCGCGATCGCACACATACATTGCCAGCGGGTTAGTAGAGAACAAGAGCTCGAAATTCGGTTCGGACGGGGCTAAAGAGCGTTTCTCGGAGGAATCACCCGGCGGCATTTGAGGCCTAGCCTCACTTGGCCCGCGATTGGAGCTACAGCCGCGATCTTCAGGACGCACTGTGGGTGTCTTAATCGGCATAACTACTTATCCAAGAGGACGCAGCTCTCCGAAGGCAAGCATCGACCTCGTATAGGTTTATAGCCGCCGGTATGCTGATTCACAATGGTACGTCGGTACCAAGGGTTGCGGATATCACGTAGTGTTTCCAACTAGATACCGGCCCTAACTCATCGGCGCGGCAGGCGGTACCAGCATCGTCCGCACCCTCCGCTTTAGGACCTCCTGCCCTTGCCACAGGCGGGGATTTGGCATCCCGCGCATGCTTTCGGTAAAATGACGAAGAGGGAGTCCAAAATTGACCGGAAGCATGAGCCATAAACGAAAACTCGCCGATATCGAGGTGCCGGCTGCGAGCGAGGGCAGAGAAGATCTGCGCAGCCTTGTGCGCGCCGAGGAATCCGATCCCTTTCACCTTCTGGGCCCTCATTGGGTTGCCCAGAACAACCGTCCTATACTCGCAATCCGAACCTTTCGCCCTGGCGCAGATCGCGTAGGCGTCGTTTGGGGAAAGAGCCGGGCCATTCATCCCGCCGAGCGCATCCATCCGGATGGAGTGTTCGAGGCGATCCTTCCGCTAAGCGCGACCGGCCTGCAGGACAAAGAAGCCGTCACGCCTTCGTCCTATCGTTTGCATTTCCACTTCTCCGGCGGAAGCAGCATGGAGACCTTCGACCCATACGCCTTCCCACCGGTCCTCACCGATTACGATCTCTATCTTTCCGGCGAGGGCACGGATTACCAGAAATATCAAAAGTTGGGTGCGCACTTGCGCGACGTAGCGG
This sequence comes from Candidatus Acidiferrales bacterium, assembly GCA_036520875.1. Taxonomy (GTDB): domain Bacteria; phylum Acidobacteriota; class Terriglobia; order Acidiferrales; family UBA7541; genus Palsa-295. The sequence goes on along the minus strand of DATDIT010000008.1, from coordinate 8,440 downwards.
GAGTGCGAGGAGTTCATTTCGCCGTCTGGGCCCCCAACGCCCGGCGGGTCAGCCTAGTGGGTGACTTCAATTCGTGGGACGGCCGCGTAAACCCCATGCGCACTCGCGGCGAGAGCGGCATCTGGGAAATTTTTATTCCCGAGCTCGCGGAAGGCTCCTTATACAAATTCGAAATTTTCTCCCGCGTGGGAGATCGCCTCGCGGTCAAATCGGATCCTTACGCATTCGCCGCCGAACTTCGCCCCAACACCGCTTCCATCGTCCGTGATCTGGATACGTACGCCTGGAACGATTCGAAGTGGCTCGAAACGCGCGCCTCCCACGACTGGCTGCATTCTCCCCTCTCCATCTACGAAGTCCATGCCGGCTCCTGGCGGCACAAGAGCGACGAAGGCTGGCGCTGGCTCACTTACCGCGAGCTGGCGGATGAGCTGATCCCCTACGTGAAACAGATGGGCTACACGCACATCGAGTTCATGCCCGTCATGGAACACCCATTCGACGCTTCCTGGGGCTATCAAACCGTTGGCTACTACGCTGTAACCAGCCGGTTTGGCTCGCCTTCCGATTTCATGTATTTCGTTGACCGCTGCCATCAAGAAAATCTCGGCGTAATCCTTGATTGGACGCCCGCGCATTTCCCGCGCGACGCTCACGGTCTGGCTTTCTTCGATGGCACTCACCTCTATGAGCACGAAGACCCGCGCAAAGGCGCTCATCCCGATTGGGGAACTCTGGTCTTCAATTACGGACGCAACGAAGTTCAGAATTTCCTGATCGCCAACGCTCTCTTCTGGATGGACAAATACCACATCGATGGCCTCCGCGTGGACGCGGTCGCTTCGATGCTCTATCTCGATTATTCGCGGCAGCCCGGTGAGTGGATTCCCAACGCCTTTGGCGGACGCGAAAATCTGGAAGCGATTGCGCTCTTAAAACGCCTGAATGAAGTGTTGCACGCGCGCCATCCCGGCGCCCTGACCATCGCCGAGGAATCCACCTCTTGGCCCGCCGTCTCTCGCCCCACCTATGTGGGAGGCTTGGGCTTCGATCTGAAATGGAACATGGGATGGATGAACGACGTGCTCAAGTACATGTCCCTCGACCCTATCCACCGGCAGCATCACCACAACGAGCTCACGTTCTCGATGCTCTACGCTTTCCACGAAAATTTCGTCTTGCCGCTTTCACATGACGAAGTTGTTCACGGTAAGCAAGCCTTGCTGGAAAAAATGCCCGGCGACGACTGGCAGAAGTTCGCGAATTTGCGCCTGCTCTTCGGCTTCATGTACGCGCATCCCGGGAAAAAGCTGCTCTTCATGGGCAGCGAGTTGGCGCAGCGAAATGAATTCTGGGAAGGCGCCGCGCTGGATTGGAGTCTCGAAAATTCGCCCCCGCACCGCGGCATCCAGCGGCTACTCGCTGACCTGAATGGCCTTCACGTCCGCGAGCATGCCTTGCATCAGGTCGATTTCGAATGGTCCGGTTTCGAGTGGATTGAGCCGAATGACGCTGCCGTCAGCGTTCTTTCGTGCTTACGGCGTGGAACGGATCCCCAAGAAATCGTCGTCGCGGTCTGCAATTTCACTCCCGTGATGCGCGAAAGTTATCGTGTCGGTGTTCCGCGTCCCGGCTTCTACCGCGAAATCCTCAACACCGATTCGAACTATTACGGCGGTTCAGATGTAGGCAACTCAGGCGGCGTGCAGGCCGAGCCAATTCCGTGGAACGACCGCCCCTATTCGCTGAATCTGCGCCTACCCCCGCTCGCCGCCGTCTACTTCAAACCCCAGCACAATTAGCGCAGCCAATTAACGGACCTCATCCTGAGCGGAGCGTCCCGCGCTTTTGGTTTCGCGCGAAGCGCCAGGACACGCAGTCGAAGGACCTCTCTTCGATTTCCGACGCGCCTCGCCGCTCTTGTATCGCCGGCATCCTGCCGGCTCTTTTTTCTTGCAAGCCGCTATCTCATCGCTATTCCGCGCCGGATAGGGAGCAGCGCTCGAAGCCGCTCATCCCGCAGCCAGATTCCCAACCACGCAATCATGCTAGTCGATAGTGGTACCAGTATCGGCAAAGGATACGCAATGCGGGTATAGGCGGCGACCGCTCCGCCGAGATAACCGGTGAGAAGCACAGCACCCAGAACGGCGGTCTGCGGAATCAGGAACAGAACGATGCAGCCCAGTTGCAGGCATGCGAGTAGCGTCAGAGCGCTATTCGGCCAGCCGATTTGCGCAAAAAGCACCAGATAACCAGGGTTTCGTGTCAGCTTCCAATGAGCGCTCGTCCCCACAACGAAAACGGGCCAGAGCGAAACAGCCCAGCCAATCCACACCATCCAGCGCTTCCCGCTCGTTTTGCTCAATGGGACATCCATGGCATTCATGTCTTCCTCCCCTTTTGCTGCCCTGCATTGCGAGGACGCGTGTCGCAGCCTCATGCACTTTGGAGTGCGCTCCCCGCCGCCCAACGTCGCCGCGCATGATACCATCGCCCACGCTTCGCCCGGGGGCACGCCTTTACGCGTGCACCAAGCTCGCTCTGTGATCGTGGGGTTTTTCGCAGTCCGGTCGTGCCGGCGCGACCGAAACGCGCCGAAGGAGGAACCACCAATGAATTCCATGTTTGATTCGTTATTCGATCGGTATGAACGCGGCAGCATTACGCGGCGGCATCTTGTCCAAGCGTTGGCCGCATTAATCTTGCCGGCTACAGCCCTGGCTCAGGACGCCGCTCCGGCTCCCATTGTTCGCGGCTTGGGTGTCAACCATGTCGGGCTCACGGTTAACGATATCGACCGTTCCTTCATCTTTTATCAAAAATTATTCGGTGTCAAAAAAGGCTGGCCCGCAACGAACGCCGGTACAGGCATTCACCTGGATTTCCCGGTGGGGTATATCAGTGTCGATTCAGTCGCCGAAAAAAAAGGCGTGATCACGCATTTCTCCATCTCCATCGACCATATCGATCAAGATTCTTCAAAACGCCTCGCCGATAAAATCAATAGCGAACTCCCGGATGCCAAAGCGAAAGCTGCCTTTCAGCCCAATGATGGAGTCTCGACGGTCAATCTCATTGATCCCGATGGCTTTCACGTGCAAATCTCCCCCAAAGACGGCCGCTGAACGGAGCTTAGGGATCTATTCGGTCTCTTTACAGCGACCATGATTACTGCTTCGATCTCCCTAACGGTTTAGGGAGGCAGGATGCCCACTCAAGGCGCCGGTCTCAACCACGACCACAGAATGACTCGGGCTGTCCTGCATGCGAACCCTGGATCAGCTGCGTATAGTCCACATCCCTACGCAGCATCCAGTACAACCTCACGGCCAGCTTCCGCGCGAGGCCACTTTCGCCAACGCGCGGCACTTCCGCTGGGCCAACCGTTGATACTGGCGACGCAACTCCGGCTCATGCCGCACCGCACTCTGCGCCGCTTCCACTAGCAATCTCTTCGATTTCGCTATGAAACTGTGGTTAAGGGTTGCCTTCGTAGCGGCCACCTTCACGTGGCGCCTTTGCCTTTCACCGTCATCCTGCCTGCAGATTCGTTGACTTGCGTCGAACCGGCAACTTAAGATGACTCCGCAATGGCGGAATTACCGGAACCACTGCCTCTAATTGGCCGGACCCTCTCTCACTACCGCGTGGTTGAAAAACTGGGCGCAGGTGGGATGGGGGTGGTTTATAAGGCCGAGGACACCAGGCTCGGTCGCTTCGTCGCGCTAAAATTTCTTCCCGAAGACTTGCTCCACGATTCCCTGGCACTTGCACGTTTCAAACGTGAGGCCAAGGCCGCTTCCGCGCTGAATCACCCCAACATTTGCACCATTTACGAAATCGATGAACAGAACGGGCGGGCCTTCATCGCCATGGAGTTCATGGAGGGCGCGACGCTGAAGCACCAGATCGGCGGACGCCCGATGGACATCGAAAGCGTCCTCGACATTGCGATCCAGATTTCGGAAGGCTTAGATGCGGCGCACAGGGAAGGCATCGTTCACCGCGACATCAAGTCTGCCAACATTTTCATCACCAAGCGAGGCCATGCCAAGATTCTGGATTTCGGTTTGGCCAAGTTGACGCTGAAAAAAGACGGTTCTGGGGCGGCGACCACGCTCGCCGCCACCACAACGCTCGAAATCGCCGAGGAAAATCTCACCGGCTCCGGCACAGCGGTCGGAACGATGGTCTACATGTCTCCGGAGCAGTTAAGCGCCAAAGAGCTGGATGCGCGCGCAGATTTATTTTCGTTTGGCGTGGTGCTCTACGAAATGACCACGGGCATGTTGCCGTTCCGTGGAGACAGTTCGGCCCTTGTCACGGATGCCATCCTTCGTCGGACTCCCGTGCCAGTGGTGCGATTCAATCCCGACGTTCCGCCCAAGCTCGAAGATGTCGTCAACAAGGCGCTGGAGAAAGATCGCAAGCTGCGCTACCAAAGCGCGGCGGAGATGCGTGCGGATTTACAGCGGCTGAAACGCGATACGAGTACCGCAGTTATATCCGCCGAACGCCAGGCGGAATCGGACGGCCCAGCGGCCGCGATCGTACCTCCTGCGAGTGTACAAACTCCACAGTCCTGGTCGGGTTCATCGCAACAGAGCATCCCGGTAATAACGAAAACTGGGAGGCGTTGGAAAATCATCGCACCCATTGCTGCTGTAATAATTCTCGGAGCCGCCATCGGCGCGTGGCTGTTTTTCTCTCGCAGTACCGCGCACGCGCTAGGAGCAACGGACACCATCGTTCTGGCTGACTTCACCAACTCGACGGGTGATCCGGTGTTCGATGGCACGCTGCGGCAAGGGCTTTCGGCGCAACTCGAGCAATCGCCGTTTCTGAGCCTGATTTCTGACGAGCGCATCGCACAGACGCTGTCGCTGATGAGCCAGCCGAAGCAGGCGCCGCTAACCTCAGCCTTGGCGCGCGATATCTGCCAGCGCACCGCCAGCGCCGCCACCATTCAAAGCTCCATTTCCAATTTGGGCAGTCAATATGTCTTGGGTTTGAAGGCGGTGAACTGCCGCACCGGCGATCTCCTCGCCGAAGAGCAGGTGACCGCCAACGGGAAGGAGCAGGTTCTCAAGGCCCTCGGGGACGCCGCCACCAAACTACGCGAGAAGCTGGGAGAATCGCTCGCCTCGGTTCAGAAGTATGACGCATTGCCGGAGAACGTCACTACGCCGTCGCTCGAGGCGCTGCAAGCCTATGCTCTTGGCAATTACACCATCGATGTGGCAAACGATTACGCTGCCGGGATTCCTCTCTTTCAAAGGGCCATTTCCCTGGATCCGAATTTTGCCATGGCTTACTTGGGATTGGCGCAAAGTTATCAGCCCCTGAGCGAACTGGAGCGTTGTGCCGACAACACTCGCAAGGCATACGAATTGCGGCAGCGCACCAGCGAGAGCGAAAAGCTTGCCATTTCTTCCTTCTACGACCTTGTCGTCACGGGAAATCTTGAAGCAGCCCGCACGTCGTATCAGTTATGGGCGCAAACCTATCCGCGTGACGAAAACCCGCAGGTGAACCTGTGGATCACCTATGCTTTTCTCGGAGATTACGAGAAAGCACAAGCCGCGGCGCTCCAGGCGGAGAAGATCAACTCCGGCAGCGGCGACAATTCCGTGAATCTCGCATACGCATACCAGTGGATCAATCAGCTCGATCAAGCCAAGGCTACCGTACAAGAGGCTCGTGCCCATCATGTCGACTCGCCTTGGTTTCCGCTGCTTCTTTATAACGTCTACTTCCTCGCGCACGACGCCAGCGCCATGGAGCGCCAGGTCGCCGATGCGACTGGGAAGCCAGGAGTCGACGATCAGATCCTCTTCCTCCAATCCGAAACTGCGGCATATGACGGCAAGCTCGCGAAGAGTCGGGAGCTGATGCGCAGTGCCGTCGAATCCGCGCAACGAGCCGATGAAAAGGAGACGGCCTCCGAGTACGAGGCGCACGCGTCGCTGCGCGACGCGTTACTTGGCGATCAGGCTGCGGCGAAGCAAGATGCACAGGCGGCCCTTGCGCTCGCAAATGGCAAGCAAGCCGAGGCCTTCTCGGCGATCGCGCTCGCACTGGCCAATGATTCCGCCGGAGCAGAACGCCTGGCCGGTGAACTTGGCAAACGCTATCCCGAAGATACGATTGCGCGCTTCGATTACTTGCCCATGATTCATGCCGCCACGGCGCTTCGTAAAGGCGATGCCGGCCGGGCTGTCGAGGCGCTGGCCGCGGCCGCGCCGTACGAATTGGGGCAGACGAATACCGACTTCACTTTCGCCTTGTATCCCGTCTACTTACGCGGCCTCGCCTATCTGGCCGCGAAGCAGGGCGCTGCTGCGGGCGCCGAGTTTCAGAAGATTGTGGAACATTGGGGCGTAGTTGGGAACCAACCCATTGGCGCGCTAGCTCACTTGGGCCTCGCCCGTGCCTACGTTTTGCAGAACGACACCGTCAAGGCACATGCCGCTTACAACGATTTCTTCATGCTGTGGAAAGATGCCGACCCCAACATCCCCATGCTTAAAGAAGCTAAGGCTGAGTACACGAAATTGCGGTAGATAGCAGCGAACGAATGGCCCACTTTCTTGGCTGATTAGATGACGTTGCAGCGTTGTCATTCCGCTTGCCCTGACGCAAGAAGGGAATGAAGCCCCGCCCCTTTTTCTGCGCGCGGTGTGTGGCCGGGACGATTGGCAGGGCTGCGGGAATCTCTCTTCGATTTCGCCGTGAGGCTAACGTTGTAAGGGTTGCATTCGTAGCGACCACCTTGATTTTTAGGTGCGCGTTCTTGTCTTTTGTAGTTCGCGGGTCGCCTGTATTTCGCTAAGTTCTCGCCAGATCTACGCGACGGTAAGCTCCGCTGGTTCTGTTAAGCTCGCCGCGGGCCAACTCTTCAGTTCTTGCAAGCAGTGCTTCACGAAACAATTGATATTCCGCGTCGATTCCTGATACGGCATCCCGCCGAAATAAAGATTCGGCATGATTCCCTGCATATCAGTCAGTTCTTTCATCTTCGACAATTTATCGAGCACCTGCTGCGGCGTGCCCCAAGGCATCAGCTGAATGTAATCCTCCACGGCCTTTTCCTGCCCGATCGAATTCAGATACTTGCTCATATCCGCGTAGCGCTCATAGCCCTTGGTCGCATCGAAGTGCTTGCCGAACATTTCGTAGTGATCCAACGCCTCGCGATAATTCGCCGCTAAAAACTTCCGCGCAAGTTCCTCGGCCCGCTCAGCGCTCTCATCGACGAAACAGAACCCCGAACAAAAGGGCTTCGGCGGCTCGGTGTTGGGATGAAACTCGGACCAATACTTATGGTACGTGTCCAAATCCGCCTTCACCTGTTCCCAAGGCTTCTGGAGAATCACCAGCAACCCCAACCCAAGCTTCGCGCATATCGGCACCGAATCCCGCGATGCCGCAGCGGCGAACGACCTTCCCTTGAATGACTTATATGGCCTCGGCCGGATCTCGCGGCGCGGCTGGTTCAGAGTAGCGCCGCCTTCCACAAATCCGCTCTCCAGCGCATCCAACACCATCTTGGTGTACTCATCGAAACGCTGCCGCCCTTCATTTTGATCGATGCGCAACCCCTCGAATTCCCGCCGCGCCAATCCTCGACCAACCCCCAGGATGTAACGCCCTTCCGAGAGATGGTCGAGCAGCGAAATCTGCTCCGTCAGCCGCACCGGGTCATGCCACGGCACCACGATCACCATCGAACCCAACTTGATTCGCTTGGTCTTCCCCGCCACATACGATAGCAACTGGCATACATCCGGGCTGATCGAGTAATTATCGAAATGATGTTCTGTCACCCAAACGGAATCGAAGCCGCGCGATTCTGCCAACTCGCAATTTCCCAGCTCCTCCCGCAGGAATTTCGTATCCGAATACCCCCCCAAATGCTGGAAACCGGTGCCGTAACCTACATGCATGATGGCGTCCTTCCTGATTTTTGATCCTGCACACTCGAAATTTCGCAGGCTCGCTGCGGTGTTCTCCACGGCGGGAACCCCACTAGATTACTCCAGACACGGTCACCTGCGTCAAGGTGGCAAAAAGTGCCGAAAATGACCCGCTTAGAGCGCTTATTTGTTTCGAGTTAGGAGGTTTTCGTGCGGCAAGCTCGAAGGTTTCTCGTGCAAACTCGAAGCTTTTCTTGCAGAAAAACTGCTCCCCAAAAAAGTGCTGAGGCGCGGGCGGTTGGCCGGCGAAATTCTTGGAAAAAAAGGCGACACGAAAGCGCGTCGCCGCCGTAAAATCGAATTATGGCGAAGGGATGGGAGAGCAAATCAGTCGAGGATCAGATCCAGAATTCGGATCAGAAGGACTCTGGGCAAGGGCGATCTCAACTAACTCCGGCACAAGCCGAAATGCAGCGCCGCAGGAATCTATTGATTCTTTCGCGAACCCGCGTGCAGGCGGA
>DATDIT010000007.1:0-5459 GCA_036520875.1 Candidatus Acidiferrales bacterium | reverse complement strand
CCTCCCCATGCATAGCTTTTCAGCGCACGGCGGCCGCTGCGGTCCAAATAGACGAGTACAATGCCAACGATGAGCGCGGCCTCGACGCCTTCCCGAAGAGCTACAAGGAGAGCTGGAATCATAGAATTTCCAGTTGCAACTAGTTTGCAACTGGAAATTCGAGTTTAACCGGGTGTCCGCGTAAATTCAAGCTCTTTGAACAACATGGTTCCGCTTTACAGCCGCACGCTTTACGTTCCTTTGTACAATGGCATCACACATTAGCCATGGCCTATCAGAATTATCCTGGCAAGGTCCGAGGGCTGCGTCGCATTGCAATTTCCAGCGGCTTCTGCCTGCTTCTTTCTGCCGGCACTCTGGCGATCTGCGCGACCGCAGCTCAGGCACCCTCGCAATCGCCAGGGGTTAAGCCCACCGTCTCGCGGACAGTATCCAAGGCCGATACGAAAAAAGCGAAAGCGGCCTATGAAGACGGCGTGCGTGCCGAGCAACGGTCGGATTGGGACGCCGCTTTAGCCGCCTACTCCGATGCGGCGCACTGGGATCCAAACGCCAAAGAGTATGTGCTGCGTCTCGCAATTGCGAAGAGCCGAATCGTTCAAAGAAAAGTTGACGCCGCCGAACGCGATGCTGTCTCCGGGCGGCTGGACGCAGCCCGCAAGGAACTGCTCGATGCCAGCTCCATCGATCCTACGAATAGGACAGTGCAGGAACGCATCGTGCAATTAATGGCCGCGGAGCCCGAGCACGTCCGCGAAGTCGGGGAGCCGGAAATTACAGGCGAGCCGGATCTCGAATACCGGCCTGGCAAGCAGAGTTTCGATTATCGTGGCGATACGCAGGGGGCTTACCAACAGTTGGCCTCGCAATTTGGCGTGGAAGCGGCGTTCGACGTCGATCTCCATGCTCGAACGGTCCACTTCCAGGTAACAGACATGGACTTTCCAACCGCCGCGCGCGTGCTGGGCGATTTGACCGAAACATTTTGGCGGCCGGTCACGTCGCGTCTCTTTTTCGTGACTGACAACACGCCACAAAAGCGAAAAGACTACGACGCTTCGGTAGTCCGCACGATTTTGCTTCCGGCTTCTGAAGCGCCCGAGCAGATGACGGAGATGCTGCGAATGGTTCGCGATATCACCGGCATCACCCGCTCTGAGCTCGATACAAACAGCCGCACGATCACTTTGCGCGCGTCTCCGCAAGCGATTGCGGTGGCCTCGGACTTGATTGGCAATCTCGAGCAGCCCACGGGAGAAGTGGTTTTGGAAATTGAAGTTCTGGAGGTGGACCGCAACCGCGCGCGGCAGCTCGGAATTACTCCGCCTCAAACCGCAACCGTTTATTCGGTGAGCTCTCAGGAAATCCAGGAAGCGCAACAATCCGCCCAGGGTCTTATCGACGTGATCGACCAAATCTTCGGGACCTCCACGCTTCCGCCGGTGATTGCTTTCGGTGGAGGCGAGACGACCTTTCTCGCCACCCTTCCCGGCGCGGCGGCCAATTTTGCCGAGATGCTTTCGGTCGTCCGGCATGGCCGGCGGATTTTGCTCCGCGCGCAGGACGGCCAGCCCGCGACGTTTTTTGTGGGCGACCGCGTTCCGGTCTCGCTTACGACTTTTGCGCCGAGCATTACATCGGCGGGAGTCAGCAGCCCAGGCACTCCCGCGACGACAGCGGCTCCGCTCACCAACTACGCGGTGGGGAATTCGCCTGCTTTCGTGGCCGCAGCCGACCTGCGCGGCACTAGCGTCAACGACCTGATCATCGCGAATTCGGCCGATAATACGCTGTCGGTCTTGCTTGGAAATGGCGACGGGACATTCGGCGCACAGACGACGTTTCCAACGGGGACGACTCCGGTTTCGATTGCGAGCGGGCAATTCAACAACGGCGTGTCTGTTGCAAATAGCGATAACATTCTGGATTTGGCGGTCGCCGACAAATCCGCAAATGCGGTTTCGATTTTTCTCGGGAAAGGCGACGGTACTTTCCAGCCCAAAGTGGACATACCCACGGGCAGAGCGCCTGTCTCAGTGATCGCCACGGATTTTCACGATCTCGACGGAACGGGATTCCTCGATCTTGCGGTCGCCAACCAGGACGACAATTCGATTTCCATCTTCCAGGGAAATGGCGACGGTACTTTCCGGGCGCCGGCATTGATCCAGCTTCCCACCGGTTTTTCACCCTCCGCTCTTGCGGCCACCGATCTGAACGGCGACGGCCACGAGGATTTGGTCGTCGCGGACCAAGGCCGCAACGCCATCTCCGTCTTCCTGGGTAAGGGGGATGGAACTTTTCAGAATCGCACCGACTATCCGACTGGGGACGCTCCCGTATCGGTGGCGTTTGGAGACCTTAACGGCGATGGCGCCGTGGACATCGCGGTAGCGAACGTCGGCGGAAACTCCGTGACGGTCTACTACAATCAAATCAGCACCACCAACTCGGCGCCCCTTGGCGCATTCGTAGCGGGCGCCACGCGGGATTTCGCCGCGGGCAACGGTCCAACTGCGATCGCTGTGGCAGATTACAATGCGGACGGTGCCGCCGATATCGCGGTCTCAGACAAAACGGACAATGCCATAACGGTCCTCCTAAATGGCGGCAGTGAGCTTTTCGCGGCGCTTCCGGAAATACCGGTGGGCAGTGCTCCCGCTTCCATCGCGACGGCTGATTTCAATGCCGACGGCCTGCCAGATGCAGCCACGGCCGACAACGGGTCCGCTCAGGCCACCGTGGTGATCAATTCCGCCAGTCTTTTTGGCAGCAGCACAGGGCTCAATTCCTTCGGTACGCCGTATCCAGGAATACAGTACCTCGACGTCGGCCTGAAGGTGAAAGCCACTCCGCGAATCCATCCCAACGACGACGTTACTCTTGAACTGAACTTTGATATAAGCAGCCTGAGCGGCCAGAGCATCAATGCAATCCCCGTCATCAGCAATGACGAAGTGGATCAGACAGTTCGGGTGAAGCCCAACGAAACGGCGGCGCTGGCAGGATTCCTCGAAACGCAGCTCAGCAACGCGATCACCGGCAACCCGGGAATCGCCGATATTCCGGCGCTCGGCCTTCTAGACCAGAATCAAAATACCCAACAGCAGGAGACCGAGTTGCTGATCTTGGTGACGCCGCGGATAGTGCGGCTGGCCCGGCGCACGGACCATACGATTTACGCGGGGCAGGGGTCGGCGCAGGGTGAAGGTGCCGGAGCAGCGCAAAACACGTTCGTGCCACCTCCGCCGCCACAGGAAGTCCCCGAGCCGGGGCAAGGGCCGCCGGAACAAAACCCAAACCTGCCGCCGCAGCGGGGCATTCGGCCCATGCCGGACCAATAGAGATTCCGCGCAGCGCCTGGAATGGCGGAAATAGAAATAGCTATTGTGTTGCGTCGAGCACGACCACCGGCTGATACGTGCGCGGAACAACGGGCTCGGCAATGGCGATTAAGTGTCCCTGTTGACTGAAGACCCGCAATCGGGAGGGCTGCCACTCCCCGGAATCGAGCTCGGCCGGCGCGCCTTGCGCGGCTGTCGCACGGCCGGGCTGAATTTGCGCGAGCGGCAAATTGAACTTGGCGCCGTGGCGCACTCGTTTCTCGACCACGGGCAGCACGGTGGCGCGCGGCAATTCGGAAAGCAAGCCTTCGAGCCGGATCACGCGCGCAGCGATCTTTCCCGAATTTGCCTCTTCGGCAAGCTCGGCTAGCGGCACGGCATGATCGAGCGTAAACTCCCCCACCGCGGTGCGGGTTATTTCCGCCAGGTGAGCGCCAGAGCCGTGAAGCTTGCCCAGGTCCTGCGCCAGCGAACGAATGTAGGTGCCTGCGCCGCACTCCACCGAAAAACGAGCGATGGCGCCCTCGATTCCCGTTAGCCTGAATTCGTACACTTCCACATCAACCGGTTCCAGCTTCACGGGTTTATTTTTGCGAGCGAGTTCGTGCGCCGGCCGCCCATGAATCTTTTTGGCCGAAAAGGATGGCGGAGTCTGCTGGATTTTGCCGGTGAATTGCGCGGCCAGGCCCTGAATTTGCGCTTCGTCGAGCGCGGGCGCCGAATCCGCGCCCAGGGCTTCGCCATCAGCGTCATACGTGTCCGTAGCAAAGCCGAAACGCACGGCGCAGGTGTAGCGTTTACGGCGTCCTTTATAGAAGCGCGCGAGCCGAGTGGCTTTGCCGAGCGCGAGTACCAGCACGCCCGTGGCCAGCGGGTCGAGCGTGCCGAGGTGTCCGATTTGGCGGAAGCCGGCGAGGCGCCGCACGGTTTCGACCACGTCGTGAGACGTCTTTCCCCGCGGCTTATCGACCACGAGGATTCCATCGAGCGGAGGCGGTTGCGAGATTCGCGACATTTTGGTTTTTTGTCCGTAGCGCCGGATTCGAGCCGGCAATTTCGGGCGGCGCCCGCTACGATTTCTCCGGGTGATGGACTTTTCGCAGCAGCTCGTCGATATGCTCGCCGTACTCCTCGGATTCATCGGCGATGAAAATAATCTCGGGCGCGCGCCGCAGCCGCAACCGCTCGACCAATTCGTGGCGGACGAAACCCGCGGCGGCTTTCAATCCCGCGAGCGCTTTGGTTCTCTCCGTGTCGTCTCCGGGAATCTCCACGAAGACCCGCACGGCGCGCATTCCGGGTGCGACGCGAACCTCCGTGACGCTGAGCGGCACCGCCAGGCGCGGATCTTTCAGCTCGCCGGCCAGCATCAGGCTGACTTCATTGCGGATTTCTTCCGCAATTCGTTCCGCCCGAAATCCGCCGACGGTCATTCCCCATCCTCGAAATATTCGATTTGGCTGGAAACCAGATCGCGCCCCAGGATGCGCTCCGATTCGGCGGCAATCGCTTGCACCGATTCCTCGAGATGCTTGCCGTCACCCGAAATGGTGACCACTCCCACGCGCGACCGCTGCCAAACTTCCTGATGATCCAGCTCGGAGACGGCCACGTTGAAGTGCGCTCGTAATCGGTCTTTCAGGCCGCGAAGCACCTGCCGCTTGTCTTTCAAGGACTGCGCGTCAGAAATGTGAATTTCCAGTGTGAGGAGACCGACCGGCATTTCCGTTCATCCCGAGGCAGGCGCGAGCCGAAGATACAAGCTTCGGTCCGCACCGAAAAACTTCAGGCTGTGTGCCCGCGCGCGCGCTTCTAGCCGCGCCTGGCTTCCACCGCCGCTTGCGGCCGTGCAGCTCGATCGGGCGGAGCTTCCACCGGCGCGACCTTCTCGATTTTGAAGCATTCCAGGGAATCGCCAACTTTGACGTCGTTGAAATTGGAAATGCCCGCGCCGCATTCGAAGCCGGCGCGCACTTCGCTGGCATCTTCCTTGAACCGCCGCAGAGAATTGATTTTCCCCGTGTAGATCACCACGTTGTCGCGAAGGACGCGCACGTCCGCATCCCGCTTCAGGATGCCTTCCTGCACGGAGCAGCCCGCGATCATGCCCACGCC
>DATDIT010000006.1:0-15537 GCA_036520875.1 Candidatus Acidiferrales bacterium | reverse complement strand
GAGGCGCGCGTCACAGTAGGGGAAATTTCGGACGCGTTGCGCCGCGCATTTGGCGAATATCAGGAATCCGTGGTGGTCTAGCGAGCCGCGAAAAAAACGCTGTCTTCAGGGGCTAAAGCCCAATTTATTTTGCGGCTTTATGTCGGAGCTGAAGCTCCGACCCCCTAAAAAAGTAGAACCTGGGGCACCCGGCGTCGTCCCCGCAGCAGCGAGAATTTGATGCCTGCAATCCTGGCGGCAGTTGAGGCGCGCGTCACGGTGGGGGAAATTTCGGACGCGTTGCGCCGCGCATTTGGCGAATATCAGGAATCCGTGGTGGTCTAGCGGGTCGGGGAAAAGCGCTGTTTTCAGAGGCTAAAGCTTAGTTTATTTTCCGCGGGCTGATGCCAGAGCTGAAGCATATTCGTAACAAGCCCAGGGACTGCCGGCTACGGACCAAACCCAGCCAGAAATCCATACGTGCGTTTCGCAATGCCTTTCCACGAGCGTTCAGCCGACTTTACGACGGCGGCCACCGCATCCGGGAAGACCAGCGACGGCCGTGCGGTTTTCCCTGCAAACCAGCAGACAGTCGCTGTCTGACGATAAAAACGGTCCGCCAGTTTGAACGCTTGGGGATCGTACACCGGACCCGACCCCTTCCATAAACTGCCGCTCGTGTGGCCCGGACGGCAATGGCTGTAATGGCAAAGATTCTCGTACAATCGCCCTACCCATCCTTCCGGCGGGGCATTGCGGCGCTTGTGCCACATGAACTGTGTGGCCCCATTGTTGAGCAAGTGCTGGTTTAGCGCCACGACCGTGCCGTTCCTGCTAATGATCTGGTCGCACACGTTCTGAAAGGGGAGAGTCTCGTTGGCCGCCAGCCAGTTTTTGAAGTGCGGATCGACAGCATCATTCTGATATCGCAAGCCGATGATCGTTCTTTCTAGCGCCGCCCGCAGTGTCTCGATCGCTTGCCGGTAAAATCCGTGGGCACTCGCGAACGTCGACGCCTGCCATTCGGCCTCGGCCTCGAAGGCTGCGTGGTACAAGGAATCATCCTGAAGACAATCATCCTCAGCAAAACCGATCCCCTCGACCCATGCGCCGTGAAGCTCCTGCTGAACTTTCAGAGCGCTCCCATGATACTCACTCGTTTGAAGGCAGACATCGTCCGGCGCTGCCTGCAGCTCTGTCCACGTTTTCAAATCGACCGCGTCGAGGGCGACGCGGAATTTTTTCACGTACCCGAACGCGCCATGAGGAATGACCAGACGCGCCGAGCGAAAATCGTCGCGGCGCAGTGGCTTTGCGTCTCCCCCGATCAGAAACTTCTTCAACCTCCTGCTAACGAGTTTCCGCTTCGGCCGCTTCTTGATCCGCGCCTCACGGTTGCCGTTGCGCCTCGTTTTCACGTTTTTCCCCCGCCGCCTTCTTTTCCTCTTCCCTCATGTGCGCCAGCAGCGATTTTGCATTGTGATCGGTAAGCCACTCGCGACAGGCCTCTACCACCTCAAATTGGTGCTCCAGATATTTCTTCGTGATTCTCCCGCGGAAATGCTCCTTGCGGTACCGTCCCGGATGCGCCAGATTTCTGACAATCCGGACCACTTCCGCATGGTCGCCCACCTTCGCCTTCCTGCTGTTCCACTCCTCATCGAGTTCCAGCCCGGCTGGCAACCAACCCACCACCTTGGCTACTTTCAATAGCTCCCCGAGGTCCTAGTTCAGTAACGGCTTCGGCTTCTTGCTCTTTGTCGGAATCTGTCCTGTAGCCAAAGCCTCTTCATCATAGACATTGACCATCAGCATCAACAAGGCCTCGAGTGCGGAGCCCAACATAACGCAACCCGCTAGATAGGCTTTTGCTTTCTCGCATCGGTCTGCCTCCCTGCCGTAGAAGCGGTATAGTCGCCAGATTTCTCGCTCTTCTTCGTCGCTCAGTGTCGTGAACTTTTCCACCGTGGCACCTCGCCATTGCGACACCCCATGAATCTGCCATTTATTTCAGCGGTTTCACGGCTGCGCCACCCGCCCGATCTGTGCCTGACGTCGCCAAACAGGTTGATGGCTCGCTAGTCTACGTGGGCCGAAGCCGAAAGGATTTGATAGGTCCACGTGATGCGTCCTTTTGGTGAAAGTACCGCACCACCGAGATAGTCGTCGAAATCTCTACTTTGCCCAGAAGGGACGTTGATATAGATATCAGTCTTCTCATCGTCTACCGTCTCGCATCCTCCCTGCGCCAAGCAGTCTTGAAAAACTAGCCGAAGTTCGAGACTACCGAGCGAGTAAGTGGAGTTGTTCCGTATCCGCCCAGTGATGCGTTCTGGACTGCCGTTGTAGCTTGAAAAACTCACACGAGGATCAACCAATTCGATCTGACCGATCTTGATAAGGTTCCTCGCTGCCTCCTCCTTGCTCTTCTGCTCCGCTTGGTTCTGTTCGTACCATCCAACCAACAGAATTAAACCCACTGCGAGGATTCCCAGGGCTACCGCCGCTACTCGCCGAAAGCGGGGGCTCACTATTAGTAGGTAAAGGAGTCCAAGGACCAGAATCACTAAGCCGAGTGACATCTCAAACTCCCCGATGGCAAACTCTAATCGAATCGCCAGCAGCTCAGTCGTTTACCCGAATACCGCAGAGAACATAAGAACGGCTGGTCCATTCGCCATTCTGTTTGCGCGACAGTATAACTGAAGATTTACGTACCCGATCAAGGAAGGCGGGGCGGTACACCGTTTCACTCCCGTTTCCCGTGTTGACATTGGTCAGCGGGGCTGATGAAGAAGCGCTTCTTTACAGTTCCAAGGTGTGCCGCCCTAGACTTTAATGCCCTGCAGCAATCTCTGGCGCCTTTCTTCCGCCGCGATCTTCTCGCTTAGGAGGCGTTTCTCCTCTTCTTCTTTGGCACGTGCGGCGCGTTCAAGGCCCTCGCGAAAGGCCTTGTTCGCGAACTCTACCCAATTTTTGAAGTTGTCGATGATGGATTGAGTGGTGGCGGGATTGTTGAAGTAGTGTGGCGGAAGCCGCACAGTGGCCCGCGCGTAGTTGCTGAGCGCCTGGAGGTTCCACTCGTGCGGCCCAGTGCCAGACGGGTAACCCATGCTTCTCGGCTTTCGAAATACTTCAATCCACTCAGAACTTACTGGTTGGCTCAGGGTGAGTACCAGAGTATTTCCCTCGATGTCGAGGTGTCGAACATATGGAGGATCGGCAAGGAGTGGATGGCTCACCGTGGTCGAGGGCACGACTGTCCGACGCAACTGATCGAGTTTCTGGCGCTGAATGAATTCGTTTTGGTGCGAAATTAGCATTCGCTTGATTTCGTCTATTGAGCCAGGACGATTTTCAGGACGATTCTGGCGCATCTGGTCGACAATTTCATCCAGGTAGCCGTATTCGGGCAAGACATCAGAAATCCTCCGGAACCCTTCGCCCTGTGGCACGTGGCCGGTAAACATCTCATTGAGGATCAGTCCGAGAGCATAGATGTCAGCTCGCTGATCCACTGGTTCTCCGCGGCGGTTCTGCTCCGGTGCAGCATATTGCAAATTCGCTAGCCGCTCGTGCGGACGGGTCTTCACTGTCGCGTGCATGTCTTCGGCCGCGAAATGAGCTATCCCGAAGTCGGCCACTGCGGCCGTGTCGCCAACGGGATCATGAAGGATGTTTTCAGGCTTGAGGTCTCGGTGCCAGACACGCTGGAGATGGGCGGCTTCAACTCCGTCCAGCACCTGACTAAAATAGTAGAGCCCGCGGCCAACCGGGAGGCCCTTCGTGATCATGGCACGCAAGGTCGACCCGTAAAAGGGCATGACGTAGAACGGGCATTTTGTGGTGCCTCGAACAATGAAACCCTCATCGACGACACGAATTACATTCTTGTGCTGCGAGTTCCGGCAGAAATGCAGCTCGTTGAAAAACCGTTTGGTGCGTGATGTGGTGACGTGCTCCGGTTTCAGGCACTTTAGTGCCCATTGTTTGCTCTCCGAATCGACGACACGAAAGACGTTTGCAGTACCGCCCTCGCCTTGGACCGCTTGCACCGAGTACGACTCGCTCGCGGTTTCGAATACTGAGGGTAGTTTTCCGCTGGCCATGCGCAAAGTATATCAATCGTCCCTCCGGGACTTTTCAATTTTCGTTTGCGTGTCACCTTCGTTCCTCGGGGCGAGCCGCGCGCTACAAGAGCCACTGGGCGGATGGCGAGCGAAGAGAGGTCCTTCGGCTGCGTGTCCCGGCGCTTCGCGCAAAACAAAAGAGGCGGGACACTCCGCTCCCTTCCTACCTCAGGGCGGGCAGGATGACGGCGCACGGAAAAGGCAAAGGCTGCCGGGCTGAAGTACCCGGCGCTACGTTTGAACCTTCGGCGACATAGAGGCTGGCGGTCCCAGGGACGGCTACGGAGCCAATCGGGAGATTGGCGTTCCCAGAGGAGGAATCGATTCGGAGGTCGGAGACGACGGCCGAAAAGCCTCACCCCTGAAGGGGTGAGCTACATAAATTCTGGAGGCTGGAAGCGGCATCACATGGCGGGAAGTGGATCGAATCGTGGCGCGTTCACCGACAAAAGTGCCCAAGCATCCTGCTCTGTTTGAACGACCTTAACATTGGGGTGGGCTTGCCCTGCTGCTGTCCCAAACATGCGCATCATTGCTGAAGTTTCGGAAGAGGGTGCAATCACAATACGTAGGAAGTTCGAGTCCTGCACTACGGACGGCAAGGTAGCCAGTGCGCTCATCACCTGAACTGAAACATCGAACGAGGTAACGCCCGATAGATCGACTACTCCTGCGCTTGGGCTAAGGTGGATGACCCGCCGAGATATGCCCCGATAGAAATCTATGAACTCGTCGTCACTCACCTCGCCGGCAAGGCGGGAACGAAGTATGCGGTTCGTCGAATCGAAATCGAACGTGCAGGACATGTGACTGTTGCATTGCCACTTCGAGAAGGTAACCAAGGCGCGGTTTGCCGCTCGATCTTAGGGCAAGAGGAGTGGCACGTTCAATAGACTACAAGCTGCGATAGAGGCTGCGCACCCTTCGCCAGCGCTCAGGGCACATTCGCTGCGCTCAGTGCATGCAAGAGGAAAGCGCTGCGCGCGACGTCTTTAGGGCGGGTTTAAACGGCGCCCTTCCACCCGAGACGAAGATCGTAATGTGCGGCATGCGGCTGGGCTACCCGGGCCAATCGAGGTCCACCCAAAGTGCCACCCTGAAGGGATGGCGCTACAGTGGGTTCGTGGCGGCGGCTAGCTGTTCTACCGTGCTCGATAGGGCGCGGATTGGAGTGGACACGTGGACGGTTTCGCCGTCATCGTCGACGTCCACAACGATCGAGCCGCCCGATTTCGAAACGTGTACGTGTTCGCCGGGCTCTTTCACATCGACGAACACGATATCTTCGGAATTGCGCAGACCCTGCAGCGCTGCGCGGATAGTTGGCATGTAGGGTTGGATTTGCCGAGGTTGCGGGCGCGAGATCGTCCGAAGGAACGAAATGCAGGGCAATAGGCGCCAGCATCGCGGGAGCAATGACGTTGAGGTGGACGCCCTGCGGTCGCTTCTCGACTACCTTCACGTGAACGAGACCTTCACTGCACAGAACGCCCGCGCCGGCCAGCCCTACACCGGCCATTCCGAGTACGATCTTTCCGAGCAGTATCATCGGGACACCCCAAGCTCTCGACTTCGCCTCTCGGCGCTATTCTGGCTTTCGGTAAAGGCTCAGCCTTGGGTATTCCGCGAATCGATCCAAACGCGAACCTTTTGGCTCGAGTCCTGCACAGTGACTAACAAGATATCGCCTGCATCGCTCAAGGCTCGCAGTGCGGCCGCAACGTCCAGTTCGTCGTTCTGCGCGGTGGAAAAAAGCGCGTCGACGATTTTGAGAGGAACCGTCACGTCAACCTTTTGCTCCTTATTTTTCTTGCCGATCACGTGAACGATGATGTTTCCGTTGGCCTTGGCCACGCGGACATCGGAATCCTTATCGTTGACCGTAACGAATTCGTTGTCTGGGGCGGTTCGCACCGCATCCAGGAGTGCGCGGACGTCCACACCGTTCATTTCCGAGTTATGAATGGTGACCTTGCCGTTGTGCAGGCCGTGATTGTTGATGGCCGGCAGAATCTTCTCGGCCATCGCGAGCGGCACGTTAACATTGACGCTTTCACCCTTCGTGGGAGCCTGGACGTTCACGTGCAGATATCTTTCCGCAGGGGCCGGCGCAGCAGGGACCGGTAGAGCCGTCGTTGCTGCCGCGAGCAAGCAGATCACTGCCGCGATCTGCGTTCGCTTTCGCATGGTTTCGCTCATTGGCGTGGGCCTCCTATGCCCTTCTTGCCAGCTAATACGGAGCGAGCCTGGGAAATGTTTCAGACGAGGCGCGCGGAACCCTGTAATCGACACTAGGATCTCTCTTGAAGGTTGCCGCGGGTTACATCGGAGAGAGATTCCTCGACTGCGCCTGCCGGCATCCGTCGCAACAGACGCGCCGGATGAAAGAGAAAAACCGGCAGGCTCCGCTCGGAATGACGGCGCGTTGGACACCCTCAAAATCAAAACCGCGCTGGCGGGTGAAACACGCTAGCTTGTGGCGCGTATTACAGAACGGGACGTGGTATTGTCCCGCTATCGATTCTGGAGATTCAAGATTGCGTCCTCTACCATTTTCCGGCGAGCCGACCTACGCGACCATCTTCTGGTGCACATATGGCTTGTGGGTCGCCTTAGAAAGCATCGGATTTTTGTTTACAACGGGTAGGTCAAGGGGCGGCAGAAAGTCTAGTGATAAGGGATCTTCCGGGGTGATCGTACTTCTCACTTGGCTCGCAATAGGACTAGACTTTGTGCTCTCTTTTCGATTCCCGCAGGCAGCTATTCGTTGGGATCGAACTTCCGTTTTCTTGATCGGAATCGCACTGATGCTTGCCGGTACGGCTTTTCGCTTTTATGCCATGTGGGTTTTGGGGAAGTCTTTCACCTACTATGTGGCAGTTCACGACAAGCAAGAAGTAGTTGAGGCTGGACCTTACCACTATATTCGCCATCCTTCTTACACCGGCGCTCTCATTATATTTGTCGGTCTGGGTCTAGCGCTCGGAAACTGGGCGGGACTTCTTGCGCTTCTCGTGTGCGTCGGCATTGCCTATGCATACCGTATATCTGTCGAGGAGTCCGCCCTCGCGGCGACGCTGGGAGACCCCTACCTCGGGTATATGCGCCGCACACGGCGCTTGGTTCCGTTTCTTTTCTAGCGCTG
Organism: Candidatus Acidiferrales bacterium; assembly: GCA_036520875.1. Lineage (GTDB taxonomy): Bacteria > Acidobacteriota > Terriglobia > Acidiferrales > UBA7541 > Palsa-295. The sequence goes on along the minus strand of DATDIT010000006.1, from coordinate 8,283 downwards.
CTCGCCGATTGGTTTCGCACGCGCGTCCTTTTTAAGGTCGGTTCCGGGTGTGCGAAGGCGCCCGGAAAACGCGGCAGGATGCCCTTCGGGGCTAAGGGCAGGCCGGCGCTACAAGAGCCGCTCGACGGATGGCGACCACGTAGCTAAGCATATTTGCCGGGCACCATGTATCGAGCTCCTACAAGCGCAAAGCGTGCGTGTGGCAGAATAAAGCGGATGATGAAGATTGTACTGGCGTCGGCTTCGCCGCGGCGGGCGGAAATTTTGCGCAATGCTGGGATTCCGTTTGACGTGCTGGCCGCGCAGGTGGATGAAACGCGACGGGCTGGCGAACTGCGCGGGGATTACGTGCGACGGCTGGCGCTTGAAAAGGCGCGCGCGGCGGCTGCGGACGCGAATGCGGGCGACGGCGATTGTCTATTTGTGGGCGCGGATACCGTGGTAGTTGCGGGAGATGAAATTCTGGGGAAACCACGATCGGAAAAAGATGCGCGGCGAATGTTGCGGAAGCTCAGCGGGAATGTTCATGAAGTACACACGGGGCTCGCCGTGGTGCAGCGGCCGCGCGCGGCTGAAGGCGTAGTTGACGAAGTGACGCGCGTGACTTTTGCGCCGCTTTCCGACGAAGAGATTGAGAGCTACATCGCGACGGGCGAGGCATTCGACAAAGCCGGCGCGTACGGAATACAGGGAATCGGAGGACGCTACGTTACGCGAATCGAGGGATGCTACTTCAACGTGATGGGCTTGCCGCTGGCACGGCTGTGGGCACTGCTGCATGAGTTCGGCTGGAAGGAGACTGCGTCCCGGTAATCATCGCCGAAAGAGAACGGCGCGAAACTCTCCGCTGCGATGCGAGTGAAAAACTGGACACCGTGACTTAGGCAGTAAAAATCTCTGCCACTCCTTGAAGCGCGAGCCTGGCTTGTTCGACGGCGGGATTTTGCGGATCCTTTTTGGCGAGTTCAAGCGCCGCGTTAAAGAGCGCGTTTTGAAGCAGAGTGATCATCCTGACGACCTGGGGCTGAAGGCTTTGGGCGCGGACGACGGCATCGAGTGTGATCTCACCGGGAGCGGCTTCGACCTGCTGGGCCTGTTCGGCGTGCACCTGGTCGGCGCGAGGAGTGGCCGCAACAGGAAACATGCTAATGGGAGAGTGGCTCATTAGACGAGCTCGGGCGCTTGAAGTTCATCGCCTCCAGCTTCTGCGTATTCCAGGTCTGAACAACAAGAGCAAAATCACGATCGCAATGATCGTCAAATGTAAGGGACTGTCGAGATAGAATTTCGACACCTTCGACGCCCGCGCGAAATTGGCCTTACTTCTTTTGCTCTGCCGGCGCTGACGGAGGAGCGCTGGCAACAGGAGGATTTACCGGCTGGCTCGCCTGAGCTGGCGGCTGCTGCGGATCACCGCGCATGCCGTCTTTAAACTCACGCACTCCCTGTCCCAAGCCCTTCATCACCTCGGGAATTTTGCGTCCACCAAAAAGGACGAGAACTACGATCGCAATAATTATCAAATGCATGGGGCTGTCCCACATAGGGCACCTGCCTTTCGCGCCCAAGCTGAAGAAGCTCGGGTCCCCCGTGTAACGGTCTGTCTCACTCAGTATAGCATGGTCAATGGGCGCCAAGGGTTCGCCGAATCGCCGTTATCGGCGCGGGCGAGCCGAGGCGATTTCTTTGGCGATGGCCAAGGCTGCGTCGCGCGGACTCGCAGCCTGTGTAATGGGCCGGCCGACCACGAGATAATCGGCTCCGGCTTGGATTGCCTCGGAGGGCGTGGCAACGCGCGCTTGGTCGTTTAGAGAGGCACTGGCCGGGCGCACACCGGGAACGACGATGAGGAAGTCCGGGCCGCACGCGCGACGGATGGCCTGCGCCTCATGAGATGAAGCGACCACCCCATCGAGCTCCGCCTGCTTCGCAAGACGAGCGAGTGAAAGCGCGCGTGTGGCCGGCGAGCCTGAGATTCCGACGCGGCGGAGGGAGGCGCTCTCCATGCTGGTCAATATAGTGACACCCAATAGCAAGGGAGGACGCCTTTTGGCGGCGACTGCGTCCCTGGCGGCCCGCATCATGGCCATATCGCCCAGAGTGTGCAGAGTGAGCATGCGGACCTTGGCGAGGTCGGCGGCTGCAGCGACCGCGCTCCCGACTGTATTCGGAATATCGTGGAATTTCAGATCAAGGAATATTCCAGGGGCGAGGGCCGCGAGTCTCTCGACAGCCCGCGGACCTTCGGCGGTGAATAACTGGCTGCCTATTTTAAACAGGCCAACTGTGCCGCGAAGCCGACGCGCCAAAAGCAGAGCCGGCCCCAGGCGCTCCACATCCAGGGCGACGATTAATTGCGATGATCCGAAGGCCGGCGTGAGGGCACCTCGAGCAGCTCCAGGCGGACCTTGGCGAGACCGCGTCCATCAAAGCCCAACCGCCGAGCTACTGCGTAGGATACGTCAAGTTCGCGGCCTTCGACATAGGGTCCGCGGTCATTAATCCTGACCACCTGACTGCGATGATTTTGGGTATTTACAACGCGAACGATAGAGCCTAGGGGGAGGGTAGGATGAGCGGCGGTATCCGCGTACATATCGTAGGTCTCGCCGTCGGCCGTCTGCTGACCGTCGAAGTCTTCCCCATACCAGCTGGTCGTGCACTCCCAGATCGCCAGAGGCTTTCTGTGACCCGGATAGGCCTTGGAAGAGGTTGCAGGCGCGGTTTGGGAGGCGCTGCTCACCTTTTCCGCCGGTTTCGGATTTGCCGACGGGGTAAGGATAAGGGCACCCAAACCTAAGAACACCGATTCGAGAACTATAAAAATCTTCGCTCTCATATCGTGTAACCTCCCTAGATTCAATTTAGTACTTCCACCTGGCTGTTACCGAACGATCAGGATCATTCCTCCAATGACCCGCGTAAGTCGCTTATTTTTAGAATCTTCTCCCTCGAGCACCACATTTCCAGGCACCCGACCAATTGCTCGCAGGCCCTGGGATCGGCAAAATTAGCCGTTCCGACCTCTACTGCTACCGCTCCCGCGACCATATACTCAATCACATCAGCGGGTTGGTCTATACCGCCAAGCCCTAAGATCGGGATATTAATCACCCGATATGCTTCATAAACTAGCTTCATAGTTATCGGTTTTATGGCCGCGCCAGACAACCCACCAGTCGTACTACCCAGGTATGACCTCCGGGTATGAGCATTTATTGACATTGCCGGGTAGGTGTTTGCGATGACCACGGCGTCGGCACCGGCCGACTCAGCCGCTTTCGCTGTAAGGGCAATGTTTACAATAGATGGAGATAGCTTGACCCAGAGAGGCCTCCTGGCCGCCGCCCGGGCTGCCCCGATCACCTCGGCGACCAGAGCGGGGTCAGTACCATACTCCGCACCGCCATGTTCCACATTGGGACAGGAAATGTTCAATTCGTAGGCAGACAAGCCCTCCGCATCCTCCAAGACGCGGATCACCTCCACATACTCACGGACCGTGCGGCCGAAGACGTTGGCGATAATCTCAGTCTGATACTCCCGAAGGTGGGGGAGCTTTTCGGCCACGAATGCGCGGACGCCGATGTTTTGCAGGCCGATGGCATTGATCATGCCACCGGTGGTCTCGCGCATGCGAGGGGGGGGTGCACCGGCCATAGGCTCAAGCGAGAGTCCCTTCACCACTAGGCCACCGAGCCGGTTCAGGTCAATGATTTCGGCGAATTCGATGCCATAAGCGAAGGTGCCACTGGCGGCAATAATGGGGTTTTTGAGATGAACGGCGCCGATGCTGACTCGGAGATCAATCCCCGAGGGGGATCCGGAGATGCTTGCCCGCTCGAGCGAATTCATTCGGGGGAGTCTAGCACGCAGGTCAAGAGCATGGCCGGTCGAGGCTGTGCAAAAATAGGTCCCTACCGGCCAGAAGACTCTCGAAACCAGGATTCGGGACTGGGAAGGCGAGCGTCTATGCTAGGATGGCACGCAAATGCGTGTGGTGGAAAAGCGGCAACTGCTCTCGGCAGAAGAGATCAACCGGACGCTTCAAAGGCTGGCGCATGAGATTGTCGAAAAGAGCGGGGGCGCGAAGGATCTGGCCCTAATCGGAATCCGGAGGCGCGGAGTACCCCTTGCGCAGCGCATGGCGGAACTGATGCGCGGCTTCGCGGGAACGACGGTACCGGTGGGCACGCTCGACATCACATTGTATCGCGACGACCTTTCAACCATTGGACCGCAGCCGGTGGTTCAGTCTACCAACATTGATTTCGCCGTAGATGACCGGGATCTGGTGGTTGTGGACGATGTTCTTTACACTGGCCGGACGATTCGCGCGGCCATGAACGGCCTTTTCGACCTCGGCCGGCCAAAACGCATCCGGTTGTGCGTGCTGATCGATCGCGGACACCGGGAGCTGCCGGTGGAGGCGTCATTCGTGGGCCGGACGGTGCAGACGAGCGACACAGAAATTGTGGAGGTTCGTCTTCGCGAAGTGGATAGCGAGGAGCGCGTAGTGCTGGTGGATCGAGTTGCGGAATCCGCCGGAGAGCGCGCCGGAGGCAGGGCTTAAAGGAAACCGTGGTCCAGCGATTGTCACATTTGCTCGGAATTGAATCTCTTAACCGCGAGCAAATTGTTTTTATTCTCGATCAGTCGAAGCCATTCCAGGAATTCCAGCGTTATCCCCTTAAGAAGCTGGCGACATTGCGCGGAAAAACCGTGGCGGTGGCTTTTTTCGAAGCTTCCACGCGCACGCGGATCAGTTTTACGACGGCGGCCGCACGACTGGGTGCGGACACGATGGCGCTGCAGGCGGAATCGTCCAGCCTGAAAAAAGGCGAATCGCTGATCGATACGGTTCGCACACTCGAAGCGATGCGGCCGGATGGGATTGTGATTCGGCACGCTTCGTCTGGCGCGCCGGAATTCGTTGCGCAGCGGCTGGATATTCCGGTGCTGAACGCGGGCGATGGGACACACGAGCACCCGACACAGGCGTTGCTCGACGCGCTGACGATTCGCGATCGCAAAGGGAAGCTGGAAGGCCTAAACGTAACGATACTTGGCGACATTCTTCACAGTCGCGTGGCGCGCTCGAATATTCATCTGCTAAGCAAGTTCGGCGCTTGCGTTACGCTCTGCGGGCCTGCGATGTGGGTGCCCCGCGAGGTGGCGGAGCTTGCGCCGAATGTGCGGCGGACTCTGCGGATCGAAGAGTCGCTCGAAGGCGCGGACGTGGTAATGGTTTTGCGCGTCCAAACCGAGCGCTTGCACGAGCCAGCGCTGGCTGCGGACGAATACATTGCCGGTTATCAGCTAACCCCAGCCCGCCTAAAGCTCGCAAAAGCGGATGCGCTGGTGCTGCATCCGGGGCCGATGATTCGTGGGCTGGAAATCGACTCAGCCGTGGCCGACGGGCCGCAATCATGCGTGCTCGACCAGGTGACGAACGGTTTGGCGGTACGGATGGCTCTGCTTTATCACCTGATTGGCGGCGCACCGGCCGACGCGCCGCATCCCGCCGCGAAGGAAAGACAGAATGCTGCTGATTAAGAATGGGCGCGTAATCGATCCGGCCAGCAAGACGGATGCGTCGCTGGATGTGCTGCTCGATGGCGAACGCGTCTCGAGGGTTGAGGCGAATATTTCGGCCGAGGGCGCGGAAATATTCGATGCGAAGGGGCTGATCGTCGCGCCCGGCTTTATCGATTTGCACTGCCACTTGCGCGAACCCGGCCAGGAGCTTTCCGAGACAATCGAGACTGGAACGAGAGCGGCGGCGCGCGGCGGGTTCACGGCGGTGTGCTGTATGCCGAACACCCAGCCCGTGAATGATAATGCGTCGGTGACGCGCGGGATTGTGGAGCGCGCAGCCGCGGCAGGTTCTGTGCGCGTGTGGCCGATCGGTGCGGCGTCGATGGGCAGCAAGGGGGAGGCGCTGGCCGAAATTGCGGCGATGAAGCGCGCGGGAATCGTGGCGGTGAGCGACGATGGAAAGCCGATTGCCTCGGCGCGTTTGATGCGGCAGGTGATGGATTACTGCGACTCGCTCGGTTTGCCGGTGATCGATCACTGCGAAGATGCGTCGCTTTTTGCGGGCGGCGTAATGCGAGAAGGTCCTCATTCAATTCGCTTGGGGCTGAAAGGCATTCCGGCGCAATCGGAATCGATTTGCGCGGGACGCGATGTAGAAGTGGCTGCGCTGACCGGGGCGCGGCTGCACATCGCGCATATGTCCACGCGAGGGTCGCTGGAACATGTGCGCTGGGCGAAGAAGCGGGGATTGCGCGTGACGTGTGAAGTGACGCCACATCATTTCACGCTAACGGATGAGGATGTCCGCTACGATTCGCGCTACAAGATGAATCCGCCGCTGGGTTCGCGCGAGGATCGCGACGCGCTAATCGAAGGACTCGCCGACGGCAGCGTGGATGCCATCGCCACCGATCACGCGCCGCACCATCCCGCGAGCAAGGATGTGGAATTCGACCGCGCGCCTTTCGGCATTACCGGGTTTGAAACGGCGCTAGCGTTGGGCATCGCGGGGCTTGTGGATGCAGGGAAGCTGCCGCTGATGAGTCTCGTCGAGCTGTTTACGACGGGGCCAGCGCGAGTTCTTGGAATGCAACGGACGATCGCAGCCGGAGAAGCCGCCGATCTCACAATTTTCTCCATCGATCGCGAATGGACTTTTCGCGCGGCGGAATCACCGAGCAAATCGCGCAACACGCCTTTCGACGGGCGCGGATTTCGCGGCGGACCGGTGGCAACTATCGTTGCCGGACGAATTGTTTTTCGAGGCTAATTCAGATTTCGCGCTGGTGCGCTTCAACTGGTGCGGATTGCGGCGAGAACTTCAGCGGCGTGGCCCTTCGCGGTCACTTTCTCCCAGACCTTGCGGATTATTCCGTCCGGTCCTATCCAGAACGACATGCGGACGATTCCGAGTGGCGATTTGCCGAAGAAAGTTTTCATCCTGCGAGCACCGTAGGCCTCTATTACGTCGAAGTTTGTATCGGCGAGGAGCGGAAAATTCAGGTTGTATTTGGCTTTGAATTTCGCCTGGTCTTGAACGGAGTCGCCGCTGCAACCCACAATCGCGGTGTTGGCGAGCGTGAATTGTTCCAGGGCGCTGCGAAATTCCACGGCTTCGTGCGTGCAGCCGGTGGTATCGGCTTTGGGATAGAAATACAAAATTAGGTTGCGCCCGCGGAAATCGGCGAGCGAAACAGTCTTGCCATCGTCGGCCGTGGCATGAAAATCGGGGGCCGGATCTTCCTTCTTCAGCACGTTGGATCTCCGTTTTTGCGAGACGAACTATTCGCCGCGCATAATTCGCTTGAGAATTTCGTTCACGGCTTGGGGATTGGCTTGCCCGCGCGTTTCGCGCATTACCTGGCCCACAAAGAATTTGAAGACGCCTTCGTTGCCAGCACGGTATTTCGCCAGGTTGTCCGGACTTTTCGCCACGACCTCACGGGCGATTTTCTCGATTGCGCTTGTATCCGTCATTTGCGCGAACCCCTCGGCGGCAATAATGTCCGCGGGCTGGCGCCCCGTTTCGAACATTACCGCGAATACTTTTTTGCCGCTTCCCGCAGTGATTTCGCCATTGTCGACTTTCCGCAGCAAATCCGCGAGCGACTGGGGCTTTACGGGGCAATCCGAAATATCTTTTCGCGTGTCGTTCAGGCGGCGAAGCAGCTCGACTGAGATCCAGCTTGCCGCGGTTTTCGCCAGCGCACCCGCTTTCACGGCCGATTCGAAATAATCCGCCAGGTCCTGCGAGGCTGTGAGAACGCCCGCATCATATTCCGTGATTCCATAGTCGGTCTGGAAGCGGGCGAGCTTCGCAGCAGGCAATTCGGGCAGCGAGCGCCGCACTGCTTCGATCATCGCCGCCGAAACTGAGACCGGCAACAAATCGGGATCGGGAAAATAACGGTAATCGTGAGCGAATTCCTTGGAGCGCATCGGCTCGGTGCGCCCCGCGGCCAGGTTCCAGAGCCGCGTTTCCTGGGCGATGGAACCGCCGGATTCGATGACCGCGATTTGGCGGTCGATTTCATACTCCAGCGCGTGAGCGAGATAGCGAAAGGAATTCAGATTTTTTACTTCAGCCTTGGTGCCGAATTTAGGCGCGCCGCGCAGGCGCACGCTGACATTCGCATCGCAGCGCAGCGAACCTTCTTCCATGTTGCAATTGCTCACCTCGGTGTATTCGAGAATCTGTTTCAGCGTATTGAGATACGCGTAAGCCTCGGCCGGGGATCGCAGGTC
>DATDIT010000005.1:0-27806 GCA_036520875.1 Candidatus Acidiferrales bacterium | reverse complement strand
GCTTCGAGTCCGGTAAGCTTTCGGTTACATGGCTATCACATTCTATGGCCCCGCTTTCCAGCGGGTTCACCTAGCCTCCGGATTGATAACTCTACTCACGCGGTCCTACAACCCCCCAGTATAAATACCGGGGTTTGGGCTGTTCCGATTTCGCTCGCCGCTACTCTCGGAATCTCTTTGATTTATTTTCCTCCAGGTACTGAGATGGTTCACTTCCCTGGGTTAGCTCGTACCCGCCTATGTATTCAGCGGGCCGTTACCTGGTTTTACCAGATAGGGTTTCCCCATTCGGACATCCCCGGATCATAGCCTGTTTGCGGCTTCCCGAGGCTTTTCGCAGCTTACCGCGTCCTTCATCGCCTGTTGGCGCCAAGGCATCCACCGTACGCCCTTAGTAGCTTGACCATAAAACTTACCTGACACGTCTCGATCCGATCAGGATCGAGACCCTGAGGAACGAAGTGACGAAGGGTCTTGCAAGCCCTCTGTCGTCGATTCCTCGGGGTGTTATGCGCCCGTTATCGTGCCAGCTTCGGCAGAAAACGCACACATAAGCGGCGTGAAGAGGCAAGCTCGCCTTTCCACATAACGCTACTCTCGAGCAAAAATTTGCGGTTTATCACGCCATGCGAACCTTGAAATTCGCATAACGCGATGCCTACTTCCTTCGGTTGTCAAAGAACGTTCGTTCCGCTCATCAATTTCCGATCGGAACGTCTCCGCTCCCGGCGGAGCGCGGTACCGGTTTGGAGCCGATCCCGCGAAAAAAACTCGAAACAAAATAAAAAACCCGGCGACGAGCGCCGGGCGAATCCGTCCTTCTTCTGAGTCGCTTTTTCCGCGCGACCCCAAGACGGATGTGCTCGAAGCTCGATTTCTCTTTATCCGGTATTTGTAACCAATCTCACCTCTGGATGAGTCGGTAAGCCCCGGCCGTCAGCAGACTACGCCCCTAATCAGGGCTCCACCAACTTCCCGGCAGTATATCAAAATCCAAAATTCCGTCAAGTTGCATTCACGATTTCTTCACATCCCCGTCGCACTCCCCCTGTGAATTTCACCGCCCCCTGTGGATAAATGCCGTTCTCCGAGCCTCAAACGTAGCGCCGGGGTCCTTCAGCCCGGCATCTTGCCTTTGCAACGGCGGCCTTTCGCGCTTTGTGCGTCCCGGTCTTTTGTACGGGAAGACCAGCAGTTTCACACCCCGGTTTTTCGCACTGCATTTGAAATTTCAAATCTGCAATCGCCGTGCGAATCGAACGTAGCGCCAGCTTGTCGTAGCGGAGGAAGGACGCGCTACCAACGACAGTCGAGGCCTCCCTGCCGATCAGGCAGGGTTCTCTCTTCCACCTCACCTTATTGAGATCGCAGCGCAACACAGTTCACGTCTGCCGGCTGATCACTTACATCGGGGCGCAGAGGGCGGCGTGCATCCCGCGCCGTAGGGGGATAGACTACATCCCCCAGTGGACGGACACGGTACTTTACAGATCAGCAAAGAGACCGCGGACGTGATCGCCTACCTCCCCGAGGTACAGGCGAGCGCGGACACGGACCGCTCTGCTCTGGGCTTCCTGCCTTTCGCGGCTTACGAGGACGCGGCCAAACGCGGGAACTTGCACGTAGCGGTCGTCACCTTGGGTGGCGCGACAAAATACGCGGGACATCTACTCTTTGGCGGTACCTTCCCTCACGCCAAGGTTTTCCAACTCTTCATTAAGCCCGAATTCAGGAGGTCTGGAATTGCTCGCCAGCTCATTGAGCAGCTCACCGCGGAGCTTGAGGCCCACAGTTTTCTAAGCATATCCGCCGCCGTGGCCGCCGACCTCGAGGCGAATGCAGTTTGGGAGCGTCTTGGATTCACGTTCGTTCGAACATCGCGGGGTGGCGCAACCACTGGACGATCGATCAATAACCGTGTTAAGCAGCTCGCGACGCCCGACTTGTTCACGGGGTGTCCCAGCACGCCAGACCAGGTTCGCTTGATCGAACGCCTCAGTTTCAGGATACCTATATATGCAATCGACCTGAACGTATTTTGGGATGTTGTCAAGCATCGACCTCGCGCCGATTATTCCACACAGGTAATCCGGGCCGGTCTATCAAACCTAGTGCGGGTGGTTATTACTAGAGAATTCGTCAAAGAACTGCAGCGTTCATCCAAACCCAATCCGACCGATCCTGCCTTAGCGTTCGCTGCGCAATTGCCAAGTCTGACAGAACCCGAACCGGTAGCCCTGGACTCTTTACTGAGAAGACTGGGTACGATTGTTTTCCCAGCCAAAACCGCTTCTGGAACACTCTCAGCCCAGGACCGATCAGATCTGGTTCATCTGGCCACGGCTCTCCACCATCAAGTGACGGGCTTCGTCACGTGCGAACGCGCGTTGCTCAATGCAGCGGAAGCCATCCGCGCCCAATATGGTGTTCGGGTGCTGCACGTGGAGGAACTAGCAAGTGCTCTCGCTGACGCGCAAACACCAGCGTCCTTCGAGCATCGCCTCTTTGGCGAAACGCTTGCGATTTCAAAAATCTTGCAAGATGAAGTGCCGTCGATCAGAGAATTTCTCGACGAACTTGGCGCTCCATTCTCTGCCCGCAACGAACTCCTGGCAACCGAGCTTGAGGCGGCTGGCCGCAAACGCTTAGTCATAAGGTCGGCATCGGACATTGTCTGTGTGACCTCATGGGACACTCGAGGGGCTCTATCTGAGAGCGTCTCCGCATGGCTCATAGCTGATGATGATCACCACGCAGTCGAGAGCGCAATTGAGTATGTAATCGGCCGCGTCTGTTCTGAGGCGAGCTCCTCGTGCCCTGCTCGCGTCCATCTTCAGATCCCCAAGGGGCATGTGACCGCACCAAGAATCGCGATTACTCACGGCTTCATACCGGGAGGAGACCGGAATATTGACGAAATACATCTCGACAAGGTCTGCATAGGTAGACCGGTGCACTCCTCCAACTGGGGAAAAATCCGGGCTGCGTTGGATCGCTGCTCAGGGCTATCATTTGAGCAATCCCTTCCAGATTTCAGAACTCGTGAGCAACGAATCACGTTTTCGGACGCCAACGGTTCGCCGCGCATCTTGACCCTCTATGATCTAGAGAGTTTCTTCTCCCCAGTGCTATTCGTTCTGAAGCTCAGGTCCGGATGCATCGTGCCCATAAGAAGGACGTACGCCGATGAACTGATTGGTGCATCACCACAGATGAGCCTGGTGCCAGGCAGCGAAGCTCGGCTGTTTCGCGAGCGTGTATATTTCAGCTCATCCCGCAACGAAAATGTACTTCTAAAAGGGCTTCCGATCTTATTCTACGAGTCTGCGTCGGGCGGGGGTAGAGGTTCGGCGATAGCGGTGGCACGAATCACACAGACGACTGTCTTTAAGAAATCACAAATCTCCACAGGGCTATTGCAACACGGAGTTATCGGGTTGCGTGATATTGAGAGACTGACGAGCTCAGAACTGATAGCGGCCACCATGTTCGACAATTTAATACCACTCGACAAACCCGTTCCGCTTTGGCGACTGCGCGAAATCGGCGTCGCCGATGGCTCTAATCTTGTGACGGCGAAATCCGTCGCACCCGAGCAGCTCCACGCAATCCTAGAAGAGGGCCACCCATGATGCAAACGAGCAACATCCTGATTTCAGTGAGACGCAAGTACGTTGACAAAATGTTGGCTGGCGAGAAGACGATTGAATTGCGGCGTCGCGCCTTGCGAATTCTCCCAGGCACGCGAGTATGGATTTACAGCACGGCACCAATTTGTGCTGTCGAAGTCCAAGCAACGGTTGTCAGCATTGTTACCGATGCGCCGGAATTCTTTTGGCGTCGGCACAAAGACAGGCTAGGTCTCTCGCGAGCAGAATTCGATGCCTACCTCCACAAGGCGGAAGCTGCGTGGGGTCTTGTACTTCATTGTTTGTGCGCTTTACCAAAAAGTGTGCCACTGTCGGATTTGCGTAAGCACTCGCGCTCATTTCAGCCGCCTCAGTTCTTCAGCCATCTTAACGAGAACCATCCCGCGCTAAAAGCCTTGACAGCCCAGCTACCGAACTAGACACGATCCCGCCGAGAGGATTCTTACGCGCGCCTCCTTAAAACGCACCAATCACGCTCGCAGTCCACAGGCTTTTCTCCACTTTCATTTCAAGATTTTTCGTTAAGCTGAAATTGCGATGTATTGGACCACTACAACCGAACAGGGATCCCAGGCCGCCGGCAAGGCGAGCCGGGGAAATCAGCCCCAACGACCGCTCGCCTCGAGCCGCGAGGGGAGCGCCTCAGCGCCCAGCGCCGGACCACGCCTGCGCGCAGAGAGAGGGCGCTGGTTCGCCGGAAGGGCAGGGTTTCAACCCTGCCTTATAAACGTGGCGCGAAGCGCCTTCCAATGCGCTGCCTTTCTCGCGGCGTGTACTCGCAGTGTACTCCGCGCATTCGCACCTGCTCTCAAGGGCTTGCCCCGAGCAGACGCGGAAGGGTTGCGGCAAGTATTCGCTTCTCGGAAACCCAAACCGCCCAACTCGCACTGTCCCGAACCTCCAGTCTCCCGCCTCCCACATCGAGTTTCTCCTCGACAATGCTGCCGAGTAGAACTGCTCCTAACCTCCACCGAATCAGCAACTTCAATTTTTCTACTCGACACTGTTTTGAGTTGCCGGATTGGCGGCTTCGTAGGTCGCACCCAGCCGTGGAGCGCGGGCATCAGATACGCTTCCATCTCAAAACCGAGTCTTCGAAAGGATTGCAGTGAACACCCACAACCTATTCACACCCTTCACGCTGAACGGCGTCACGCTAGCGAATCGCGTCGCGATGGCGCCGATGACGCGCAATCATTCGCCAGGCGGCGTCCCAGGACCGGATGTCGCCGCCTACTATCGCCGGCGCGCCGAAGGCGGCGTAGGATTGATCATCACCGAAGGAACTGCGCCGAATCACCCGGAAGCAAAAAATATGCCCGACGTCCCGCACATGTACGGAGACGCGGCGCTAGCGGGCTGGACGCGAGTTGTGGAAGGCGTCCACGCCGCCAGCGGACGAATTTTTTCGCAACTCTGGCACGTTGGCGCCGTCCAAGGACACACCGAGCCGAAGCTTCCAGCAGCGCCCATCAGCCCATCCGGATTGTTGAAGCCGGATACAAAAATCGGCGAGCCGATGACGCTAGCCGAAATCGAAGGCATGATCGATGCCTACGCACAAGCGGCCGAAGATGCTCAACGCGTGGGCTTCGATGGCATCGAACTCCACGGCGCCCACGGTTACTTGATCGACCAATTTTTCTGGGAGGGCACCAACCGCCGCACGGACAAATACGGTGGCGATCTAGTGCAGCGCACACGGTTCGCGGTGGAAATCATTCGCGAATGTCGGCGACGCGTGGGACCGAACTTTCCAATCCAATTGCGATTTTCGCAATGGAAATTGCAAGACTATGCCGCGCGACTGGCGACGACACCGGACGAATTGGGCCGATTTCTCGAGCCCCTTGCCGCAGCCGGCCTGGACGCGTTTCACTGCTCTACGCGCCGCTTCTGGGAGCCAGAGTTCGAAGGCAGCGATTTGAATCTCGCCGGCTGGACAAAAAAGTTGACCGGCAAACCTACCATCACGGTCGGCTCGGTCTCGCTCGAAGTCGACTTCACGGTTTCGTTGGGAAGAGCGCCGGCTCCAAAGACCGATGGAAACGGCGCTGGACGCGCCGCGCACATGGAAGTGCTCGGAGAAATGATCGGTCGCGGTGATTTCGACCTGGTGGCAGTTGGCCGTGCAATACTGGCCGATCCCGCCTGGGCTGCGAAAGTACGCGACAGCGATTTTTCCGAGCTTAACGCTTTCACTCCGGATGTGCTAAAAACGCTGGCCTAGATTTAATGCGAGGACTATGAACGAGGAGTGACCATGGCCTATTTCGCGATGATCTACGATTTGGTTGACGATTACATGGCGCGCCGCGGCGCCTTCCGCGAGGAACATTTGAAGATGGCGGCGGACGCGCATACCCGCGGTGAACTCATGTTGGGAGGCGCGTTCGCCGATCCGCCGGATAAGGCTCTCATGATTTTTCGCGCCGACGATTCAAAAGTAGCTGAATCATTCGCGCGCACCGATCCCTACGTGCTCAACGGCCTCGTTAAGCACTGGGAGATACGGCCCTGGAACGTCGTAATCGAAAACAAGTAAGTTGGAATCTGAAGTTGCAGTATCTTCAAGATAACAAGATTTGGACTAACAGAAATATTGGGTGCCGACCAGAAAGATATCGATCTCTAAATTTCCGTGCTTCTACGAGGAACATACCGCGAAGTAAGTGAAATCGCCGTAATCGATTTCAGCGGCGGGATTACCCTCGGCGAAGGCACCTCTACCCTGCGAATGATGGTGCGCGAGGTGGTTGGAAAAGGACATCGCAAGATCCTTTTAAATTTGGGTGAGGTGGATTATATCGATAGCGCCGGCCTCGGCGAACTCGTCGCCGCTTATACGACAGTTAGAAAAGCGGGCGGCGAGCTGAAGCTTCTGCAGCCGAACGAGCGCGTGCGGGATCTGATTCAGATTACGCGTTTGTTTACCGTCTTCGATGTGCAACCTAACGAACCTGCCGCGATTCGAAGTTTCAACACCGCCTAGAAGTTACTCACACGCAATTCCTGTGCATCGCGAGGAAGCCCGCTGGCATCCTAGCATTGATGACTTCTACCAATCCGAATCCAAGCATTACGCCGCGCGAGATTCTTGCCGCTTGGGGGAGAATTCTGACCGGCAGTGTCCCCATGCTGTCGATTGAAATCACGCGGGAGTGTCCGCTGAGCTGTCCGGGATGCTACGCCTATGGAGACGCGCACCTTGGCGGGCGCGTGACGCTGAGTCAACTGAACGATTCGCGCGGACAGGACCTGGTCGAAGGCGTATTGCAGCTGGTCCGGAAACACAAGCCTCTTCACGTTTCATTAGTAGGTGGAGAGCCGATGGTTCGGCATCGGGAATTGAGCAAGATTCTTCCGGCGCTTAGCGAAATGGGGATATTTGCGCTGGTGGTCACGAGCGGCGTGATCCCGATTCCCATCGAATGGATGAAACTGCCGCGCGTGCGCGTGGCGGTTTCAGTGGATGGCCTGCCGGAGCATCACGATATTCGGCGCAAGCCGGCGACCTACGAGCGCATTCTGAAGAATATTGAAGGGCGCGACGTCAACATCCACTGGGTGGTTACGGGGCCCATGCTGAAGCGGGCGGGCTATTTGGAAGAGTATGTGTCTTTCTGGAGTGGGCGTCCGGAGGTGAATCGGATTTGGGTGAGCACCTATACTCCGCAGATTGGCGAGAGTAGCGCGGAAATGCTTGCTCCGCTCGATCGGGCGATCCTGGCGCGGGAGCTTCCGCGCCTAGCTGTGAAATATCCGAAGTTTCTCTTTAATTCGGGCTTGGCGGAGGCGATTCTTAGTCCGCCAAATAATCCTGACGAGTGCCTTTTTGCGAAGATGTCGACTAACTATTCCGCTGACCTTGAAAGCCGAGTGGAGCCGTGCGTTTTCGGAGGTACACCGGATTGTTCACAGTGTGGGTGCGCGGCGAGTAGCGGTTTGCACTGGATTCGGAGCGTCAATGTTGCGGGTCCGCTGAAGGTCGATCACTTCGTCCGAAGTTCGGTGAGGGCCGGGCTTCTGGTTAATCGCCTGCGATCGCGCCGTGCCCGGCCTCCCCGTTGGGCTCCCGATACCGAGGCTTCAAACGACAAGGGGTACCAGTACAGATCGAATTCCGAAGGCAGTTGATTAACCTTTTCTGTGCTTGAAGAATTCAACCTGTTTCAGACGCTTTTCGGCCTGTGACTTGCTCTTGTATGGGCCGCCGAGATTTTTCCCCTTTTCCGACAATACCTTATAGCCCTCCTTAACCTTTTTGATCATGGTCCGCCTCCTAAGAGATTTTTGGAAGACTACATGCTTAGAGTCAATACCGTGCGAAGTGTAGTGGGGAACAATATTGGCCAGTGAAAACGTGCAGCCCGAACGCCTCTTGACGCGCGAGCCGAAATCTGTAAACTGCGATTTCGATATGGCGACTTTGCCCAACCCAATAGAAGACACGTTGCAGGATTTTCAGTTCCCGCAGCGCGAGGCGGCCTTCTTTTATGGGCTGTTTTTGCGCGGGCATACGGCAGAAGAGCTTCGCAGAGATATAGCGGTCCCGGCAGCGGTGCTGGCAAAATGGGATCGGGAAACGGTTCGCGAGCCGCGGCTGCGTCCTCTGCTCGAGCGGGTGGTGCAATATCGGCGTCACGTGCTGGCGATTTTCGAAAATCTCATTGGCCATGACTCGGCCACACAAAGACTTCAGTAAATCTGTTGGCTCGCGCGACTTTAACCTCCGTGATCTTTTGTGCTGAAACTTGCGAGCCGGACGGTTCGTTCTGCTGACATTAGCCAGCCTTTATTGCACGGTCACCTGAACGGTCGCAGAGCGCATCAGCGTTCCGGATGTCGCCGTAACGGTCAGCGTATAATTGCCCGTCGGCGTCGACGATCCTTTTGTGGACGAGCCGCACGCGGCTAAGCCAATCGCACTGAGCACCACAACTGCTGCAAGCGTCAAACCGATCGGGCGGAGCTTGCGCAATCCGGGAGAAAGGAACCCCACGGCCATCAGCATGAGCGTCAGGAGAGACACGACCAACCCGAACAGCCGCAAAGCTGCTGGAGGGAATGTCGACGGATTCCGCACAGGACCCGCCATCGCTTTTCCAGTTGTTGTCAAAGTAAGGGCCGCAGTTGTCGTGGCAGCCGAGGGCGTGATCGAGCTCGGAGTCACGGTGCAAGTCGATAGCGCCGGCGCGCCCGAGCATGCAAGGGAAATCAATTGGTTGTAACCGCCAACCGACGTCACCGTCAGTTGCGAATTCCCTGTACTTCCCGGTTCGATGGGTGAAACCGCCGATAGACTGAGCGAGAAGTCTTGCCCGGTTCCCTGCAGTGTAATCACCTGAGGACTTGACGCCGCATCGTCAGAGATCATAACGGTGGCCGTGCGCGCACCGCTCCCCGTTGGCGTAAATGTCGCACTGATTGAGCAGTGCGCCCCGGCAGTGATCGGAGAAGTACACGTATTGGAAACCGCAAAGTCGCCGCTGTTGGCGCCACCCGTGACAATGCCCGTAATGGTCAGCGGCGCGTTACCGTTGTTTGTTAGCGTTACCGTTTGCGAGGCGCTAGTTGCGCCCACTCCCGCTCCCGAATACGTCAAGTTCGTCGCGGAGAGATCAGCGGTCGGTTGCAACAGTCCCTGCCCCGATAAAGAAATGGATTGGGGACTATCCAGCGCGTCATCCGTGAGTGTAACCGCGGCGTCGCGAGCTCCCGTCGCGCTAGGAGTGAACGTCACGCTGATCGCACATGTATCGTGAACGGCTACCGTTGCAGCACACGAGCTGGCAGGAACTAAAGTGAAATCCCCCGCGTTTGTTCCTGTCACTGCAATGCTGGAAATATTCAGCGTCACATTTCCGGTGTTTGTAAGCGTTACGGATTGGGGCGTGCTAGCCGTCCCTACTGTCTCGCCGGGGAACGTAATTGTCGTGGCCGAAAGCCTGACGGCTGATGCATTCACGCCGGTGCCCGTCAACCCGACCGTCTGCGGACTGCCAGGAGCATCATCGGACAAGCTCAGGGCGCCGCTGCGAGCCCCTACCGCGCCCGCCGTGAAAGTCACATGCACCGTGCAGACCGCGGCTGATGCCAAAGTGGCCCCGCAGTCCGTTGTATCCGAAAAATCGCCGCTGTTCGTGCCCGTGAAACCAATCGTTGTGAACGCCACAGTCTGCGAAGTGGAATTCGTGATCGTGAAGCTCTGTGCAGCGGAGGCCGCCCCAACAGCCTGGTTTCCAAAGGCGAAACTGCCAGGAGAGATCGACAGGGTCGGAATGAGGATTTCCACCGTACTGGAATCATTGTCGGCCACCGCGATTCCCAATCCGCCGCCGGTGTTGAAGTTGCCAATCTCCACTCCAAACGGGAAACCCGCGTTAGGAAATGCTACCTGTTGCGTTGACTGGAAAGTCCCGTCGCCATTGCCCAAAATAATTCCTATCTTGTTCGTCGCCGATCCGATAGCCAAATCCATCTTTCCGTCCGCGTTGAAATCTCCCGCGCCCACTGTGATTGACGCTAACCCTATCGGGATCGCTTGGGCTGGAAGGAAAGTTCCGTCTCCGACCCCAGCCAGAAAGTAGAGATTGTTATCTACTTGGCTTGTGGCGATCAGGTCAAGCTTGCCATCGTTATTGAAATCGGCGATCGCGACATCCGATCCCGCGGTGCCTGCCGTATAGTTTTGGACGGGCTGGAAGGTGCCATCGCCCACTCCCAGCAATACCGAAATGCTCGGACCGAAAAAATCACCCGCCACAAGATCAAGATTGCCATCTCCATCCAAGTCCGCTGCACGGATGAAGATGGGATTGCCATTCACACCATATGAAACGGCTGGTTGAAACGTTCCGTCCCCGTTTCCGAGCAAAACATGCACCCGGCCGGCGAAGTAATCTGTAACTGCGAGATCTAATTTGCCGTCTTTGTTGAAGTCTCCCGCGACCGACCCGTAGTTACCGAACCCTGCCGCGGTTGATATTGCCGCTTGAAAAGTTCCATCCCCATTGCCGAGGAGGATGGAAATCCCTACATTCGATTCAAATCCCACTGCTAGGTCGGGCTTGCCATCGCCATTGAAATCGCCCACCGAGACGCTAAACGGAAAACTGGAAACCGAGACGTTTTGAGCCGCTTGGAAGGTTCCATCTCCGTTCCCCATGAAGATGGAAACGGTATTGCTACCCGAATTCGCAACTGCCAAATCGGTCTTCCCATCCAGATTGAAGTCGCCTTGGGCCATACGATAGGGGCTCAACCCGGTAGTTAATGTAGAAGAAGAAAAATTCAACGAAGCGGTGCTTACCCCCACCGGTAGAAACGCAATGTTGGAAACGATACCGGTTGGGCCGGCGCTTGAAACCGTCACCCATCCCGTGCCGCTGCTCGCCGTCAAGGCTGCCGGAACCACGGCCGTCAGTTGCGTCGCGGAAACATAGGTGGTCGCAAGAGCCGTACTGCCCCAGCTGACAACGGAAGCAGCGACAAAGTTGTCGCCGTTCACCGTAAGCACGAAATCTGCCCCGCCAGGCGCCACAGAAATTGGAGAGAGAGTCCCGATAAACGGAACCGGGTTAGGCGGGGTGGCCCGCGCAACGAATGCAGACATACCCAGAAACACACTCACTAATATCCCGAGAGACATTCTGCTCGCGCCGCTCAGTAACTTGATCATCAGATTCCTCTTTCGGAGTTCGGGGATTCACACCCCCAGACCCTCGCCGAGTGTCACGGCGTTCTTCATCGCAATTTTTCCGGAAGGGGTTCCCTACAATAGAAATTACTCTGTGATTTCCTGTGGCCCGCCCAAGTCCCCGTACCGTTATCGCACGAACTGGCCCGTGCCGTTAGTGCGGGAACTACGCAGCGGTGTTCTACTACTTACTAGTTGTTACGAATTGTGGCTCTTTTCTGCGAAGGAGGAGAGCAAACGCGCTGGATATCTTCAATGCACAGCGAATCTCTTAGCCACACTACTTCTCGAGGCAAGGTCGCGAACGGCATGCCGGAAAGCCAAACCCGTGCTCCGGCTTCGGCCAAATCACCACGATCAAGGCTCCGGTCGGCGCCTCGTCTAGATCGGCCATCACCTCGATCTGCCAATTGGCCGTGCGTCAGCAGCTATTTCTAATTGCGGCCTCGGGTTGTTGCGTTGACTGCCTGCTTCGCGTCATCTACACTTTCGTAAGCATCACTGCAGCGAATTTTTTCCCGTAACTGTTCCCCGGTAGCTCAACGGTAGAGCATTCGGCTGTTAACCGAAGGGTTGCTAGTTCGAATCTAGCCCGGGGAGCCAATTTTCTTAATCGTTTAGCAATTTGACGCACGAGGACGATGGGATTCGGTTGATCCTCTATGGTACGTAGATTCTCCGCCGAAACTACCGCTTAGTCCCGAGCCTGCATGGGTCGGTGTCCCTTCAAAATATTGAAACTTGACGAACCGAGCGTTTCGGCAGGAGCATTTGCAGCCGAAAGGTGGTGATTTCATGTTCGGCGGCGTTTCACCCACTGAGGTTGCGAAGCGCACTTGGGCGGAGATTCGCGCGGATGACGTTTTTGGCCGGGCCGCGCAACTGGCGTACTACTTCTTTCTGGCGCTATTTCCGTTTCTGATATTTGTCATTGCTAGTCTTAGCGTCTTCGGGTATGCCGACCGCGGACGAGCGGTGATGTTTCAGGTTGTCTCGCGCTTGCTGCCTGGTCCAGCATCGCAACTGATCAGCAGCACGTTCGAGGCAATCCTGAGATCGGGCGGCCCGCTAAAAATGTCGTTTGGAATCGTCTTCTCCGTTTGGTCCGCCTCAATGGGGATGAGCGCGCTACTTGACACACTGAATGCGATTTACAGAGTCAAAGAGAAACGCTCGCTAGTGAAACAATATGCCATCGCCATCGGTCTGACGGTCGGATTGGGAATTCTGATCGTCTTCACCGTACTCATTGTGGTATTCGGAAATGATCTTGTAGAGGGCGTTTCGCACGGCGGCTTACTCTCAATTGTATGGAACGTAGCGCGATGGCCGCTAGGAATCGCGGTCCTGTTGTTCGCATTTGCGATTACGTACTATTTTGCGCCTGATGTCGCTAATCGAAAATGGCATTGGGTCACTCCGGGCGCCATTGCGGGAACCGTTCTGCTGACGATCGTATCGATTGGCTTGCGCATCTATCTCCGTTACGCTGGCACCAGTCCAGATGAATATGGTCCATTAGGCGCCGTGATCGTCCTACTTCTTGCCTTTTATCTGTGCGGAATTGCCTTGCTCTCGGGCGGTGCGCTAAATGGAGTGCTTGACGGCATCGCGACAGCGGATTCCCGCGGAAGTCACGCGTCGGACTAGTCTCAGCATCAGTTACGCAACGGTGGCTGTGCCGAAGAGTTGCTAGTTCGACCGAGGTTACCACTCCACAGTTGCGGCAACCCGGTCCATCTCACGAATCGGGTCGTAATTCTCGTCCGCTACGCAGACGAACCGCGAGATTCCGGCAGCCTCCAATATGCGTTGCCCCACTTGACGTGTGTGCATCGAAAGAAATTCCCGGCGTAGCGCTTCCTGCATTTCGTGCGGAACGGAACGATGGACGACCCAGGGCGGCGCGGGACTTGGTCCTCACTAGCACTCTCCTCGTAGGACGCCGGGTGGGCAAGTTTCACCTCGTTTGCTATCTCCGACAGGGACCCAATGTCTTCGAGACTTACTGGACGACGGGTCGCGGCGCTGAGGTGATGGATAACAACCACGATTTACTCGATTTGACCGTATACGGACGGCAGGAGATGTGGGAGGGCTCGCCGACCGGCTGGCCGAAACGGTTTGGAGGCCAGCAAAACTTGCGTGCTGATGGACGTCCCATCGCACAGTGGTCTCGCCTGAAGGCAGGATATTCGGATGACCTCGGTACCATCCCCCGCTAGAGAGGAAGTCATGATCCTTACGGCGCAACTGTCGAACGCGAGATTAGGAAGTAAGGTCCCCGCGCGGCCCTCGCAGCGGGTCTTTCTCGCTGCCTCAGCGCTGCTCTTCACTGCAAGCGCGGCGCTGACGATCATT
The DNA here is from genome assembly GCA_036520875.1 of Candidatus Acidiferrales bacterium. Taxonomy (GTDB): domain Bacteria; phylum Acidobacteriota; class Terriglobia; order Acidiferrales; family UBA7541; genus Palsa-295. The sequence goes on along the minus strand of DATDIT010000005.1, from coordinate 14,096 downwards.
TGGTGCGGGTCCATGTCGTCGATGGGCGACATGCCGATGCCGGGCGGCTGGAAGATGTCGATGGCGTGGATGCGGATGCCCGGACAGACGTGGCCCGAAGCTGCGGCGTCGTTCCTCGGTATGTGGATCGTGATGATGGTGGCGATGATGCTGCCATCCCTGGTACCCATGCTGCAGCGTTACCGGCAGGCCGTTGATAGTACAAGCGAGGCGCGCATCGACCGGCTGACCGCACTCGTGGGTATCGGGTATTTCTTCGTCTGGATCGTGTTCGGAATGGCTGTCTTTCCGCTGGGAGCCGTGCTGGCGCACATAGAGATGAGCCAACCGGCGCTGGCGCGAGCTGTTCCGATCATCGCGGGTGCCCTCGTGTTGATCGCTGGTTTAGTCCAATTCACTACGTGGAAGGCGCATCACCTTGCCGCCTGCCGGGAGGCTCTGGGATGTGACCGTACGTTAGTGGCGGACGCTGGCCTCGCCTTGCGACACGGCCTGTACCTCGGCCTCAAGTGCAGCTACTGCTGTTTCAACCTGACAATGATTCTCCTAGTCGTCGGCTTCATGGATGTGCGCGCGATGGCCGTCATAACCGCAGCCATCACAGCGGAACGCCTCGTGCCGGCCAGTCACCGCGTCGAGCGAGTCATCGGAGCCCTTGCCGTCGGTACTAGTGTGTTTCTTATTGCACGAGCGGTCGGGCTCGGATAACGCGCACCCCCGTTACTTGCCGACTCACGGGCTGCCTTCGTCCGCGAGGTCAAAAGCCTTGAGAACCACGCGGCTGGCGATTTCCGTAAGTGCGTATTTCTCGAACTCAGCGGGAGCAGCCCAGGCCACTTCGATTACATCACTTCCCGCCTGTGCGATGCCTCCAACCGCCTCGCACAAATAGTCCAGGACGACGAAGTGATATTGTAGTTTTCCGGACGAGTCGCGATCGATCCTTTCGAAAACCTCAATCAGAGTTCGCACTCGCACGTCGATCCTAGTTTCCTCCGCGAGTTCACGCCGTACTCCTTCGATCAGGGTCTCGCCAACTTCAAGAATTCCTCCGGGAATCGACCACTGGCCTTGAAGGGGCGGACTGCCGCGCCGTACAAGTAAAACGCGTCCATCCGAAATTACGACCCCCCCGACGCCAATTATCGGGCGCTCGGGATATTCGCGACGCTCAGGCATGTCCTTTTACGCGAACCTCAGGGAAAAGCTTGACACGGGCGTTATATAATACGCTCTCCAGCCAACGTCCTCAGGAGGAAAGAGTTCCGTGACAAAGTGCCCTGAATGCGATGCTGAAATTGACTTGGACGAAGACGAGGTCGAGGAAGGCGAAATCGTAGGCTGTCCGGAATGCGACGTCGAACTCGAAGTCACGCAGACCCACCCGGTGCATCTCATCGTCCTCTCCGAAGACGAAGATGAGGAGGAAGAGGACGAGGGTGATGAAGCGAAGGATGATGACGACGAGGAAGAACCGGATAGCGACGAGGACGAAGACGAATGATTCTCTGTAACCATCCTCTGCGACTGCGGTCGACAGAGCAAAATGAGATGGCTGCGTCTCCTAGCCTGCTTGCCGTCGTTTCAGGAGAACTGACTCTCAATGCCGTCGATTTAAGTCGCGCCGATCAGAGGACATTTTGTATCCGAGCCTTTTACAACCTTGCTCTCCTACTTGCGCTAGCGACGTTCGCTATTTGCCCGGTGAGCGCGCGTAACCAGGATAAGAAGGGCGAAGCTGCACTGCGTACCATTCACGGCAGCGTCGTGGATAAGAATGAAAACCCGGTTCCATCAAGCGTGGTTTATCTGCTGAATGTGAAGACGCAAGCAGTGAAGACCTATATTGCCGACGACGCCGGCGCTTACCGTTTCAGCGGCCTGGATCCTAATGTCGACTACGAAGTTCACGCCGAGCACAACGAGATGACCTCACCGAACCGAACCGTTTCCAGCTTCGACTCCCGGCACGATATCGAGGTAATCCTTAAGCTTTCCCGCAAGAAGCCGGCCCACTAGAGACTCTCGCAGCAGCCTGGCCGTACCACAATTTCCTAGGGCAAGCTGAAAACCGATACGGCGTTCCCCGCCGCCGCTTCCACGTACTGCTTGCCATCAACGGCATAGGTGATGGGGTTGGCGCGGACCGAGTTTCCAAGTTGGATATTCCATAACGGTTTGCCATCATTTGCATCCAAGGCAAAGAAGTTGCCCTGGCTGTCCGCGCAGAATACAAGTCCTCCGGCTGTGGCAAGCGTTCCAGTCCAGGAATCTCCCACCATCTTGAACTGCCATCTCACTTTCCCGGTGGTGCTTTCGAGGGCACGGATGGCGCTATACGCATCATCGCCGTAGATCACGCGCTGCCCGCCGCCTCCGCCAATATCGAGAGGATTCGCAGGTTCCATCGTCGGATGGCCCTTAAAATAATAGGCCCCTTGCTCACGCGTATCCACGTACACGAGCCCGGTCAACGGGCTATATGATGAACTGGTCCAGTTAACCGAACCAGTGATGCTGGGATAAAGGAGGTTTCCCTGGGTGGTCGGATCGATATTGGGCATCTCGATCGGCCGCCCTTTCGCATCCAGCCCTTTTGCCCAAGTTTCCTTGGCATAAGCGGCGCCCGCGAGAAACTGGCCTGTCTCGCGATCGAGAACGTAGTAGAAGGCGTTGCGATTTGCTTGCACAACGAGCTTGCGCATCTTACCGTCAATTTTTGCGTCGAAAAGAATCGGCGGCTCAGCCGAATCCCAATCGTGCGTCTCGTGCGGCGAAAACTGGAAATACCATTTCATCTTTCCTGTATCTGCGTCGATGGCCAGGAGCGAGCACGAATACAGGTTGTCGCCCTTGCGCAGGTCTCCGTTCCAATCCGGCGCGGGATTTCCGGTGCCCCAGTACAGCGTGTTCGACTCGGGATCGTACGCGCCAGTGTTCCAGGTGGTTGCGCCGCCATACTTGTAGCTGTCACCCTCCCAAGTTTCCACCCCTGGCTCACCCTTGGTGGGAATAGTGTAGAGACGCCAAAGCCGCTTGCCATCCTTCGCGTCGTAGGCATCAATGTATCCTCGCAATCCGCCTTCGCCGCCGCCCATGCCGACGATGATCTTCCCGTTGATCGCGAGCGGCGCCTGCGTGATGGCCACAGCCTTCCTGTTGTCTCCGATTTCGACGCTCCATCGGATGGCGCCTGTTTTCGCGTCCAGCGCGACAAGATGCGCATCAATCGTTGCTACGTAAACGGTGTCTCCCAGCACGGCCACGCCGCGGTTCGTAGGAAAAAGTCCAATGGTCAGCAGGTTTTTGGGAAGATCGGCGGTCCATCTCCAAATGGGTCTCCCGGTGTGGACGTCGAGGGCCGTCACTGTAGTTGGCGGTTCCGTTAAGTACATCACGCCATCCACGACGATCGGTGAAGATTCAAAGATGCCCGTTCGCCGAAGTTGATAAACCCACCGCAGCTTTAGAGTATTCACGTTCTGCTTGTCGATCTGCTTCAGCTCTGAAAAGCGTTGTGACGAATAATTGCCGCCGTAAGTCAACCATTCGCTTGGGTGGCTGGCGGCGTGCAAAATCTCGTCGTAAGTTACATTAGTATCGTCTTGCGCCGAGCATACGAGTCCCAAACTCAGCAGCAAAGCGAGCACGGCAAAACTGCAAACAATGCGCTCGGTCTTTTTCACTTTGCCCCTCCCAGGCTGGCGAGATAGGCTACCAGATCATTCAGCTGCTCGTCCGTAAGCTTGCCCTTGTAGCTGGGCATAAAGCTCTTATCCGGCACTCGCTCAATCTCCTTCACATCGAACTTCTGAACAGAGTGGATGTTCCCACTCTCATCGCGCAACTGCATCGTGAACGAGTCTTCGTTTACGCGTGTGCCAAGAAGTTCTTTTCCGTTCTTCATCACTACCCGGTACATCTCGTATGCGGGGTATTGAGCCCGTTCTTGAAGATCGTCGCCGGTTGGGAGGTTTCCACCAGGATCCAACAAAATCTTGCGTAGGAGAGCGGCTGATCGGATCGTTCCTACCTTGCTCAGATCCGGACCGGAGCTGCCGCCTTGCCCATCGATCATGTGACAACTGGAACAACCGTTGGCATCGTAGATAGCTCTTCCTTTTTGGGGATCGCCCGATGCCGCGGCGCCGGTTGGCTGCCCGAAGGAGCTGACGTAGTCAACCAGTTGCCAAAGTTTTTCTTCTCCGAGGCTTGCAAACGAGGGCATGCCCGAACCCAATACACCAGTGTGAAGAGTTTGATACAGAGCTTCCGGACCCAGCCTGGTGCCGGCATCGCGGATGTTAGGACCGTTTGCGCCGCTTCCGTCGACGCCGTGGCAATTGGCACAGGTCCCTTCGAATAAGGCCTTACCTGCTGCAATGCTCTCCGGCGTCGTCCTCGGACGCGGGCCGTGGGCTGCGGGCGGCCCGCCGAACTGTGCCGTCGCCGAAGGAGCCATCAGCACAATTCCCAGAGCGATACCAGGAACAGCCCCATACAACCAGCGAATCACGTTCATCGAAACTCCCCCCACTAATTTTTTGACGTCTGTTTCACATCCTCGTTACACCAAAAATTCTCTGCCGATTGCCTTTCCTACCGCAGATGCTAAGGCAAAGCAAACGCGAACACCGAATTGCCCGCCGAATCGACAACGTATTGTTTGCCGTCTACCGAATAGGACACGGGGTTCGATCGCACCGACGATCCCAGCAACAAATGCCACAGCGGCTCACCGGTATCCGCATTAAGCGCGAAGAAATTCCCCGCGGCATCAGCTGAAAACACCAGGCCGCCCGCGGTGACCAGCGTCCCGGTCCAAGAGTCGCCCACCATTTTATATTCCCACTTCTTTTCTCCGGTGGTTGCGTTCAGCGCTCGAATCGAAGTGGTCGTCTCATCCGCGGGACCGGGGCGCGATCCGCCACCGCCACCTCCCACGACGCCGTTCGAATTCCCCTTTTCGAACTTCCGCTCTCCTTTGATGTAATAGGCGCCGCCATCGCGAGCATTGACGTAGAACAATCCGGTGATCGGGCTGTAGCACGGGCTCGTCCAGTTGATCGCTCCCGTCAAGGTCGGATACACCAGCGTTCCTTGGACGCTCGGCTCGATTTCGGCAGCCGGCCTTTTGATTGGGCGGCCCTTCGCATCCAGGCCTTTCGCCCACGTCTGCTTTGCGAATGGAACACCCGTCAGGAACTGGCCGGTCGTCCGATCGAGCACGTAATAGAAAGCATTGCGATTTGCCAATGCCACCAGCTTGCGGGGCTTTCCGTCAATGGACGCGTTAAACAGGATCGGTGGCTCGGAGGAATCCCAATCGTGCGTCTCGTGCGGCGAAAATTGAAAATACCATTTCATTTTTCCCGTGTCCGCATCGAGAGCGATTAGCGAGCATGTGAATAGATTGTCGCCCATGCGACCTTCGCCATTCCAATCCGGCACGGGATTTCCCGTGCCCCAGTAGATCAAATTCAATTCCGGATCGTACGAGCCCGTGTTCCAGGTCGTTCCGCCGCCATTCGACCAGCTTCCGTCGGCCCACGTATCCGCGCCGGGGTCGCTTGCACTTCGTGGCACGGTATAAGTTTGCCAGAGCAGCTTTCCGGTGTTGGCGTCGAAGCAGCTCAAGAACCCGTGCGCGCCCGCTTCCCCACCTCCGACTCCCACCACGATCTTTCCATTAATTGCCAGCGGCGCCTGCGTGATTGCGTAGCCGTCGGCTTTGTCCGCGACCAACGAGTTCCACCTCACTACACCGCTCTTCGCATCGAGCGCGATCAGGTGATCGTCAATCGTCGCCAGATAGAGTTTGTCCCCGAGAATCGCAACGCCGCGGTTCGTCGGGAAGAGCCCGACTGGCACAAAATCCCGCGGCACCTGCGGAACGTAATGCCACAGAGGTTTTCCCGTTCGCGCGTCGAGCGCCGTCACATTACTGGGCGGTTCCGTCACGTACATGATCCCGTCCACAATCAGCGGCGATGATTCCATTACGCCGCCACCGCGCATCTGATAAACCCAGGCCACGCGCAGGTTCGCCGCGTTCTGCGGGGTAATCTGCTTGAGCCCCGAAAATCGCTGCGAGCCGTAATTCCCGCCGTACATCAGCCAGTTCTGCGGCTCGGCGTCTGAATTCAAAAGCCGCTCGTAAGGAACTTGCGCAAAGCTCGGCAGCGCCCAGCACAGCGCCATCACCATCACGAGATATTTCGCGGCTCTCATTGCGCCCCCTTCAAACTCGATAGGTATGCGACGAGATTGTCCATATCGGTCGCAGAAAGATTTCCGTAGCTCGGCATCACCGTTTTTCCCGGCTCCCGCTCAATCGTCTTCAGCTCGGTCTTATCGAACGAATAAAAGTGCCCTCCCACGTCTCGCAGCACAATCGTGTACGTATCCTCATTCACGCGAATGCCAGTCACATCTTGTCCGTCTTTTGTTACCACGTGCACGAGCAGGTATCCGGCGCTCCCTCCGCGCTCCGGCAACGACGTATCGGGCGGCGGATTCTTCCCGGGATCGCGCAGAAAGGAGTAAAAATATTTCGGCGACCGCGATCGTCCGATGGTGTTCAATTGCGGACCCACGCCTCCGCCCTGGCCGTTGATCGCATGGCACGTTGCGCAACCGTTCGCCTCGTACACCGTTTTGCCTTTTGTCGGATCCCCTTTCGCCACTTCTACAGGCGCGCTCTCGCCCAGCGTGCGAACGAATCCCACCACTTGCCACACGCGCTGATCATTCAGCGACATAACGGGCGGCATGGCGCCGGTTCCATTTCGAATCACTGAGAAAATTCCCGCGTCCCCCCTTCGCGCTTCCACGCCATGAAGATTGGGACCGAGCTGGCCGCTGCCGTCAAATCCATGGCATCCGGCGCACTGTGCCGCGAAAATCTGCTTGCCTTGTGCGATATCGGCGGGCGTCAGCTTGTCGGCCGGCGAGCCTTGGCCCTCTTTGGCGCCATTTTGAGGACCTTGCGGAAAGGCGGGGAGTGGATCTCGCGCGAACCCTAGCAACAACACATAGAACAAACTTGCCGCACACAACATGCGAGCCAAAATCATACGAGATCCTCAATTGAAATTTGATGCGTGCTAGGTAATATGATGCCGCCGTTTTTGTCAAGGCGCGACCGACTTTGCACCGCCCACGGTTTCGCTCCGTCAACATTCGACATGCTCGTGCAATTCACATTAGCCATGTTAGGCGCGGAAGGACCGTCGATCAAGAGATTGCGCCCGTAGAGCGATCTGAAATGCGAAGTCATCAGGTTCGTTCTTGCGCGCCCTCAAATTTACTGCGAAAATTCACGCGGCAGTTGGATCATGCTCGCGGGCAGCAACTTTTCCTATGACGACGGTGGACACAGAAATCAAGGTCACACTCCAGACCGCAGCTGAGCATGGCCTAACATCAGACGAATACTCCCGCATTCAGAAAATTCTGGGACGCGATCCGAATTTCACCGAACTCGGCGTCTTCAGTGTGATGTGGAGCGAGCACTGCTCCTACAAATCTTCGCGCGTCCATCTGAAGCGTCTTCCTACCCAGGGCAAACATGTGGTGCAGGGACCCGGCGAAAACGCAGGCGTCGTCGATATCGGCGATGGGCTGGTGGCCGTCTTCAAAATCGAATCGCACAATCATCCCAGCTTCGTCGAACCATTTCAGGGCGCCGCCACAGGCGTCGGGGGAATCCTGCGCGACATTTTCACGATGGGCGCGCGCCCGATTGCCGTCCTCGATTCTCTGCGATTTGGGCCGATTACGCCGGGGCCTTCCGCGGGGAACGCAACACCGCAGGAAATCGCTGCCAATCGCCGCATCCTCGATGGCGTCATTCGCGGCATAGGGTTTTATGGCAACTGCTTCGGCGTGCCCACGGTCGGTGGCGAGGTGATGTTTGAGCCTTGCTATTCAAACAATCCGCTTGTGAATGCGCTCGCCCTGGGCATCGCGCGCAAAGACCAGCTTTTCTACGCGAGTGCGCACGGTCCGGGAAATCCTGTGATCTACGTGGGCGCAAAAACCGGACGCGACGGCATCCACGGCGCGTCGCTGCTCGCGTCAGCCGAATTCAGTGAGGAATCCCAGCAGAAGCGCCCCAACGTCCAAGTTGGCGATCCGTTCATGGAGAAGCTTCTGCTCGAGGCGTGCCTCGAAGCAATGCAGACCGGTGCCGTGGTCGCGATTCAGGATATGGGTGCCGCCGGTTTGACCAGTTCGAGCGCTGAAATGGCCTCGCGGGGAGGCGCGGGAATCGAAATCGACCTTGCTCGCGTTCCCCAACGCGAAACGAGCATGACCCCCTACGACATTATGCTCAGCGAATCGCAGGAGCGAATGCTTCTCGTCGCCGAACGCGGCCGCGAGCGCGAGGTTTTCGAAGTTTTTCACAAGTGGGGACTCGATGCGGTCGAGATCGGCCGCGTCACCGAAGATGGCAAGCTGCGCGTCCTGAATCATGGCGCCGTCGCCGCGGAAATTCCCGCGCACGCCCTTGCCGAGGAGGGTCCCCGCTACCATCGGCCGATAGCGGTGCCCTCCGCGCCGACGGCGTTGACAGGAAAGCTCGTAAAATTTGCCCTGGAAGGAACCGATCTCACCGAAAATTTCCGCCGCTTGCTCGCTTCACCCTCGATCGCATCTAAGGCTTGGATCACTGAGCAATACGATTCGATGGTGCGCACCAATACGCGCGTTCGTCCCGGCGATGCGGCGGTGCTGCGCCTGAAGGACACGAAGCGCGCGATTGCTCTTTCCACCGACGGCAACGGCCGCTGGTCTTTTCTTTCACCGCGCCTCGGCGCGATGCACGCAGTTGCCGAAGCCGCTCGCAACATCGCCTGTACTGGCGCGCGCCCCATCGCGGCCACGAATTGCTTGAACTTCGGCAACCCCGAAAAACCTGAGGTGATGTGGCAATTCAGCGAAGCAATCGACGGCATCGCCGAAGCCTGCCAGGCTCTGGAAACTCCGATCACCGGCGGCAATGTCAGCTTCTACAACGAAACACTCGGCAAGCCAATCTATCCCACTCCGGTTTTAGGCGTGCTTGGCCTGCTCGAAAACGCCGAATACGCCCTCGGTTCCGGTTTTCGCAATGAGGGCGACCTGATCGTATTGCTCGATGGTGCGGGCGCGGAGAATTCGCGTGGCGGCGGTCTTCAGCCCGCCGAATTCTCTTCCTCCGAATACGCGAAAGCCATTCACGGCGTTGTCGCCGGCAAGCCGCCTGCAATCGACTTAGCGGCTGAGAAAAATCTGATCGATTGCCTTGTGAAACTTGCCGCTGAACGCGCAATCGTCTCCGCGCATGACATCAGCGACGGCGGTCTCGCCGTCACGCTCGCTGAATCGTGCTTCGATGGCGAGGGCCTTTCAGCCGATGTAAGGCTGGACGCCCAAGGCGTGGCCGCCGAGGCAGCGCTTTTCGGCGAGCGCGGTGCGCGGGCGGTAGTATCGCTTTCTTCCGCGTCGCTTGCCCGCGTGAGCGAAATTGCGGCACAATATAAGGTCACAGCTCAACACATCGGAGCCGTCATCCGCGGCGACTTTCGCATCGAATATAACGGCGTGCCTGCGATAAAAGGTGACGTGAATTCGTTTCGACAAATTTGGGCGGAATCGCTCGGCAAGGCCATCGAGGCCGCTTCATGAACCGGCTTGTCACTTGGGGACATTGGCCTGGTCGCAGCGATTCTGTTGGTCAAGAGTTCGGCACGTTATATGAGATCGTTCGTCATTTTCCTCGTGCCTGGCACGATTCTACAGTGCTCACTTATCCAACCGATTACTTTATGATGGGACGGTGCGCGTTTTACTTTGTTTGCGCTTGGGGTCTGCTGAACTGGAGTAGGTGGGCGTATGTTTCCACACTTGCGCTTTCTCTCTCGGAATTGGGAGTGTTCGCTATGATGGTAGCGATGGACTGGTCGGCCGCTCTAGAAACAAGAAGCATTGCGCTGTGGTCGGCGCTCAATGGCTCGGTCCTAGCATGGCTTGTTTTACCATCAGTCCGATCAAATTATCGACGGAGCCAGCAGGCGGCGTGACCCGAGTGATCCAATTCGAAGACGATCATTTCCACGACCACTGCGGCGTGTTCGGCATCCTGGGACATCCTGAGGCGGCAAAACTCGCTTATCTGGGAATCTACGGGCTGCAGCATCGCGGTCAGGAATCCGCGGGGATCGCATCATCCGACGGCGCGGATCTCTATGTCCACAAAGCCGTAGGCCACGTGCAGGAGATTTTCACGCCTGAAGCAATCTCGCGCCTCCCCGGATCAGCCGCCATTGGACACACGCGCTACTCCACTGCGGGCGATACAACTCTGCTGAACGCCCAGCCAATCATGATCGACTGCAACAAGGGCAAGCTCGCCCTCGGCCACAATGGCAACTTGACCAACGCCATCGAACTCCGCCGCCGTCTCGAGCACCGCGGCTCGATTTTCCAGACCACCAGCGATACGGAGGTGATCGTTCATCTAGTAGCGCGAAGCGCGGCGCGCAATCTTTCCGGCGCCCTGGCCGATGCGCTGAATCAAGTGGAAGGTGCATATTCCCTCGTCGTGCTGACCCGCGATGAAATTTACGCGATCCGCGATCCCCGCGGGTTTCGCCCGCTCGTCCTCGGACGCTTTGACGGTGCGTGGGTCGTGGCTTCGGAAACGTGCGCGTTCGATTTGATCGACGCCGAATACGTGCGCGAGGTTGAGCCCGGCGAAATGGTGCGGATTTCGCGCAGCGGCATCGAGTCGATTCGCTTCGCCCCCGAAAAACCGCATCAGTACTGCATTTTCGAGCACGTCTACTTTTCGCGCCCCGATAGCGTGATATTCGGCCGGCCCGTGAATCAGAGTCGCGAACGCCTCGGGCGCTTGCTGGCCCGCGAGCATCCTGTCGAGGCGGATATCGTCACGCCGGTACCCGATTCCGGGGTTCCCGCCGCGGTAGGCTACGCGGCGGAATCTGGAATCCCGTTTCGCATGGGACTGATTCGAAACCACTACATAGGCCGGACGTTCATCGAGCCGGAGCAGGCCATCCGCGATTTTGGCGTGAAACTAAAATTGAATCCGGTGCGCCGAATGATTGAAGGGCAGCGCGTGGTGCTGGTGGATGATTCGATCGTGCGCGGCACTACCAGCCGCAAAATCGTTCGCCTGGTACGCGACGCGGGCGCAACTGAAGTGCATGTGCGCATCAGTTGCCCTCCCACGATTTCGCCCTGCTATTACGGCGTCGATACACCCCGCAGGGACGAACTCATCGCGTCCCGGCATTCGGTTGAGGAAATCCGCCAGTTTCTTGGCGCTGATTCGCTTGGCTATCTTTCGCTCGAATCGTTGCGCGCGGCAGTCGAAGACACCGAAGGTAAGTTCTGCACGGCCTGCTACACTGGCAGCTATCCGACAGAGCTGGTGCAACTGGAAGTGGAGGCTCATCGTGAGAGCTGATGTGGAAGAGGTAAGGGTTGAACGGCGCAACCACCCTCCGCGGGGATCCACCGCGAATGAACGCATCTGGCGAGAGGTTGTTTCCTGGTTCTGGGTGATCTTGGCGTTTATCTTGATCGAAGGCACGCTAGTGCAAGCCCGCGTGATCCCTAGCGGCTCCATGGAAAATACCGTGCTGGTGGGAGATCATTTGATCGTCAGCCGCTTCGGTTACGATGCCGGCATTCCTTTCACCCGCTGGCACGTGCCCCTTTGGCGCAATCCCAAGCGCCAGCAGATTATTGTTTTTCGCGCGCCGCTGCCTGAGGAAGGCAATCCCGATTTCATAAAACGTTGCATTGGCGTCCCGGGAGACCGTATCAAGATCGTGGCTGGCCAAGTTTTCGTGGACGACGTTCCGCTCAAAGAGCCTTACGCAATTCACTACCCGGACGCGCTTTCGGGTCCGGTAGAAAATTATCCGCCCTCCGACATAGACGAAATGGGTGGCCTTACCACCGAGTGGGAGCAGGACTTCTCGAAGCATGTGGTGAATGGTGAGATCGTGGTACCGCCGAACGATTATTTCATGATGGGCGACAACCGCGACAATTCCAGGGACAGTCGCTTCTGGGGCTTTGTCCCGCGCGCGAATATCATCGGTACGCCCTTGTTCATTTACATGTCCATCGACGCTCCGGAAGAGGTTTGGCAGCCCGGGAATGCCCTCGAAAGATTTGAAACTTATGCCAGCGTGCTGATTCATCCGAGCAGAGTTCGCTGGAAGCGCCTTTTCCGCCCGCTTTGAAATTCGTAAGCCTTCACCGAGACGAGCCTCTTGATGCGCTACGCCGATGCCGGCGTCAACATTTCGGCCGCTGACGAAGCCAAGCGGCGTATTGCCGCAATGGCCGGAAAAACCTTCCGGCGCGGTGTGCTGGCGCCCATTGGCGGCTTCGGATCGCTCTTTCAGTTTGACCGGAAACGGTGGCGCGATCCGGTCCTCGTGGCCAGCACTGACGGCGTCGGCACCAAGCTGAAAGTGGCGTTTGCAACGGGCTCCCACGGCGGCATCGGCGCCGATATCGTCAATCATTGTGTGAATGACATCCTCACGCAGGGCGCCGAGCCTCTGTTTTTTCTCGATTACATCGCCATGGGGAAGCTGGATATGCGCGTCCTCGAGCAGGTGATCGAAGGAATGAGCGCCGCGGCCAAAAAGGCAGGCTGCTCCCTCATCGGCGGCGAGACAGCCGAAATGCCCGATGTATACGCGTCAGGAGAATACGACGTCGCGGGATTTATCGTGGGTGCCGTTGACCGCAAGAAGGTGCTGGACCCGCGCCGCGTCCGCCCGGGCGACGCGCTGCTAGCTCTCCCTTCGAACGGACTACACACGAATGGCTATTCACTCGCGCGCAAGCTGCTCTTTGGCCTGGCCAAGCTGAAGCCCAACGCGTACGTACCCGAAATCGGCAATAAAATCGGCGCCGAACTCCTCAGGCCCCATCGTCCCTATTGGCCGCTATTGAAAAACATCCTGGCGCGCGGATGGGTTTCCTCAATCGCACACATTACCGGAGGGGGCATCACCGGCAATTTACCCCGGGCGTTGCCCGGCGGCGTTCAGGCTGCGATCGAACTCGGATCTTGGCCCGTGCTTCCGATTTTTCGTTACCTTGCCCGGCTCGGGTCCATTGACCGCGATGAGTTGCTGAAGACCTTCAATCTCGGTGTCGGAATGATTCTGGTGGTTCCGGCGAGAAACATTTCGCGCGTCGAAGCCGATTTGAAACGCCGGCGCGAAAAGTTCTTCCTGATCGGTCGCGTTGAGCGTTCCCCGCACGGCAAGCCTCGCGTGGTTTATTCCGGCATGCTTCCGCTCTATTGAAACAAATCTTTCCGCACTCGTGGCGGGTTTAGCTATTTTTCATTAGCGCTGGTGTCCGCGGCAACCTTCCACGTACCATCCGCCTGCTTCTTCCAAACGAGAACGTATGCGCTGGTTTGTTCGGTCCTCTTGCCCTTCTTGTCCGTGACCTCGGATTGAACGGTGCCGCGATCCAGGGCGAGATCGCCGGAGCGCGCCACGTCGACGCTGGCAACGTTGATGGTTAACTGCATCCCCTGCATCCGCTGGATGACGTTGCGAATGTTGTCCTTCCCTATAACAGCGGGCGACCCGGGCGTAAACAAAACCGCATCGTCCTCGTAAAGCGACATGCACTTGTCGAGATCCTTTGCGGCTGCTGCTTTGGCAAAATCGGTGTCTGAGGTACGAATGGTGGCTTCGTCCGCGGCACGCGTATCCGGCGTTTCCGAGGCTTTCTGCTGAGTCTGGGCGCACGAAACAGCAAGCGATGCGGCGAAAACAGCAGCGATTAGGGGAAAGCGACAAGTCTTCCGAGGCATGCCAGACCTCCTCGAGGTTTAATCCCGCGCGAGGAAGATGCTCCTGTCGCGAGTACATGTCAAGATCCGCACACGCGAAATGTCATGCTGTCAACGCAAAGTAGAAATGTCCGGTTTTGCGCAATTTAGAAATGTCCGCTTCCAAGGCTTGCGCCAGGGGTGATCGGGAGGCGGGCTGTAGTGGGTTTTTGTTTTGGTTGGGGTTTTTGGTTTGCGATCCGCGAGTCCT
>DATDIT010000004.1:0-14160 GCA_036520875.1 Candidatus Acidiferrales bacterium | reverse complement strand
CATCGAAAAGAGCAGCGGTAGCATCGTGCCGTTCGCGCCCGACGTGATTCGCGTCGAGAACGGAACGCAGACATGTCCTTCGACGTTCGGTTCTGCATCGAGGAATGGCAAGCCTGTAGGCTGTGCCGCTGGGCTTGATTCGCATATCTTCGAATACATCTATCCGATCAGGCCCCGGATCTATTCGGTGATCGACCGGCAGCGCGGGATCGTGATGGGCTCGTTCATGTTCAATACTTCCGGCAAGGTGAAGAGCGTGGACGTGCCGGGGGTTGGCAAAGTGAACGAATCGGCGGCCGCTTTGCGCCCGTTCAGCGAAGAGGTGGATGAAATTTTCAAAATCAAGGATGGCAAGATCGACTCGATTATTGCCGTGATGACCGGCCTGCCGTTTGGCGATACTTCCGGTTGGCGGTAGCAGCGGCGCTGCCGCAAAATTCGATGTCTGGGGAGGACGAACTGAACCGACTGGACGGATTACGTGGATACTATATTTATTTTACCAAAAGCAACTAAATCGTGCAAATGCCTGATTTTTACGAGTGAAAATCGTCCACGGTGAAACCGCAGGGAGATGGGATCTGACGGTTGACCAATTTCCATCAGTCGGTTAGTTAGCTGTTGGACCGACCAAACGGCGAGCGGATCCGAGACTGCGGCTGCAAAAAAAAGTGGGCTAGTTTTCACCAGCCCACCGTCCCTGCAGAAGTAAGAACGCTTATCCATCGACGCGAAGGTTATTGGTTACGGAAAACACACCCGGAACGCTATTGGCTGCAATACCAGCCACGGTCCGGTCCATTTCATTTATCACAGTGCCTTCCAGAGTGACGTGGCCATTATCCACGATGATGTGAATCTGGGGAATCGTACCCAGCGTATACCGCCCGAGCCCTGGTCGCGAAAAGATCGTCCGAAACTCCGCCCGGCGAATCTGTTCATCAAAGCCCGACAGCGGGAGAACATGGATGTCGTTGACGACCTGTGTCACGCCTGGGATCCTCTTGACGGCTTTTTCCGCGTCGTACTTGGTTTGATCGTGTAGCGGACTCACGTCGCCGCTCAAAGTCACCTGTGTGCCGTTTACCTGGTACTGCAAATTATCGAACACGCCGTACCAAGGAAGCATAGCCAACTGGTGGCGTACCTGTTCAGCCAGGGGACGGTTCGTTTCGCTAACGGTTTTCGCACTCGTGCTGGTCACCAGGCCAGCCAACATCAGAGCGAGAATGGGAACTGCCGCTAGAGCGCGTATTTTCATGTGATTTTCCTTTCAAGCCTTTCCACTGCCGCACTTCTCGCTTGAACTTTGTATCAGTTCGAGCCGAGTGCATTTACGCAGAATGCAACCACATGGCCATACGCGAACTCATTGATAACACGCATGCTGTTGGTCGCGCTTGGCTGAGCCAGCCGGTTGAAATCGACCACCGATGGTTGATCTCAACCGACCGGCCGCTCAATGCTGCGCAATTGACAATCGGCGCGGCGCTGACTATCGTGAAGGCACTTTGCGCCGCGCGCATGTGTGGGGAGCGACGCCGGTGAGCATCAGGGGGATACAACTCATGAGGAAAAACGCGAATTGGCTGCTGGGCGCTGCGTTGGCTTGCGCAAGCTTGTTTCTAGCTGCGACTGCTTCGGCGCAAGTGACACTTGAAGTGATGAATCCGCGGGGCGAAATTCCTCCGCCAAAAACCGTGGGCATCAGCCCGCGCGGCAGAAGCCTGGAAGGCAAGAAAATCGTCCTGATTGACAACGGCAAGTACGGCGCGAGCAATTTTCTCGATGCGCTCGCGGAGATGCTGAAACAGAAATATCCGACGGCAACGGTGGTGATGTATCCGAAACCGGCGGCGCAAACGATCACGAATCTGCCGAAGTGGTATCCGACGGTGAAGCAGCAGGGCGATCTTTTCGTTTTCGGCGTCGGTGATTGAGGGAGCTGCACGTGGTGGGGTTCCCACGACACGATCGAAATTGAGAAGACAGGAATGCCGGGCGTTTACTTCACAACCACAGAATTTCTAGACGATGCAAAATCCGCCGCGAAGGATCGCGGCATGCCGGGAGTCCGCACGCTGGCGCTTCCCGCGGACAAGTACTACGTCGCACGCGGGAACAGGCAAGAGGTGCAACCGATTGCCACCGCGTTCTTCGACAAAATGGTGGACGCACTCACGCGCCCGCTGACGGCGGAAGAGGCCAAGCCTTCTCAGGCGCAGAAACTGCACGAAGACGCGAACATCAAGGTGACCGGCAAGGATTTTCAGGACGCCTCGGGAAAGGTGAACGAGCTGTTCCTCGAGAATCGCTGGGCG
Source organism: Candidatus Acidiferrales bacterium (assembly GCA_036520875.1). Lineage (GTDB taxonomy): Bacteria > Acidobacteriota > Terriglobia > Acidiferrales > UBA7541 > Palsa-295. The sequence continues at coordinate 11,839 of DATDIT010000004.1, read as the reverse complement.
GACGGCTTGCCGATCGTTCCGCCGACGCCCGAATTGGTGAAGGCCATGGAGGCAGGGACCACGCTTTCGCCGCAAAGGGTGATCGGGCAAGTGGCGCCGAAGAACGGCACAGCAACCGTCGAGAAAATCGCCATCAACGCAGTGATGGCGGGGGCGAAGCCCGAATATTTTCCGGTAATTTTGGCGGCAATGGAGGGCTTCACCGACAAGCATTACGATCTGACGCACGTGGTCGCGTCTACTGGATCATTTACGCCTGTCGTGATCGTGGACGGACCCATTGCTCAGGAGCTTGGCTTCAACTCGGGCATCGGGATGCTGGGTGTTGGATGGCAAGCAAATAGCACGGTAGGCCGGGCGCTGCAGCTTTCACTGCTCAATATCGGGCAGACGTGGCCCCAAGTGAATTTCATGGGGCTCACCGGGCGGCTCGAGGGCTACACCTTCTACACGTTCGCGGAGGACACGGCGAAGAGCCCGTGGGAGCCCTACAACGTGAGCCAAGGCTTTCAGAAGGGAGACAGCACCGTCACGGTTTCGTCGGCAGGAAACCCAGCGGTTTTCGGCGGCGGAGCGGTGGCGCCATGGACAGCCCAGGGCGTGATCGATCAGATGGCCGCGCAAATTCGGAACCGCGGCGTGGCTTGGCCTCACGCTCAGAAACATATCGTAGTGCTGCATCCGGATTGCGCGGTTGAACTCGCGAACAAAGGTTACACACGCAAGAGTCTGCAGGAATATTTCTACGAGCAGACGCGCGTGCCATACGAGAAGCTAGTCGGAGGACTGGCGGCATTTGGCGAAGGCTCGGAAGAGGCACTTATCCGCGCATCGGTAGCCGATGGGCGAATCCGGCCCGATCGGGCGCAGATTTTCCTCGACAATCTGAAGCCCGGCGGCCGCGTCCCGGTTGTTCAGAGCCCGGAAGATTTTCACATCGTCGTGGCTGGAGGCTCGCCCGGATACGACCTGCTCTTTACCTATCCGGGGACGAACTGGGCGCACCAAACAGTAAAAATCACCGGCGCCACGATGAACAAAACGGGCAACTAATTTTTTCTGATGCTTTTTGCGAAGCGTCTGCGGGAGGGAGTTCGTCGCGGAGAAATTACGTGCACCGTCCGGATCTGGACGCGACCGCACGTTCGAGCGGGCGGTCGTTACCGGATGGAGGAGGGCGAGATTGAGGTGGACTCGATCGAACCGATCGGCTTCCCCGATATCACTCCAGAATTGGCGCGGGCGTCGGGCTTTCTCGGAGTCCTCGACCTGCTCAAGGTGGCCAAGCACGGCCGTGGCGACAGGATTTATCTGATTCGGTTCCACTACGTGCGATCGCCCAAGAAACACAAGTCCGCACAGGGGCGGTGATCGCGATCGAGGCTTCGCCCCGGGAAACCAAGCGAAGACGGAGCGCGTCTGACGGCGTAGATGCGCTCGCGTGGGAGAATTTACATTTGAAGAAACTGGCTATCCTCACGATATTGGTTCTTTCCGCTGTGACGTTGCTCAGAGCTCAGGCGGGCGCGCCACCCGGGGCTGCACCCGGACAAGGTCGGCCCGGCGGACGCAACCCAGCGCAGAAAGAGGCTGAAGCCGCGGCAGCCGACCGAGGCAGCACACTGTTCAAAGAAAATTGCGCGGTCTGCCACGGCGAAAATCTCACGGGGGGGCGAGGCCCTGACCTCATTCGTTCGTCGCTTGTGCGGCACGACAAGAATGGCGACCTGATCGGCCCGGTTGTTACCGGCGGCCGCGCGGACAAGGGCATGCCGGCCTTCCCCTTTACGCAGGCCCAAGTGTCCGATCTCATCGCGTTCATCCAGGCGCAGCTCGCGCTATTCGATCTCCATACGCGCTTTAGTCCTTATCCTAACGATATTCCGGCGTCGCGACTTGCCACCGGGAGTGTCGAAGCCGGGAAATCCTACTTCGACGCTCACTGCTCCAGTTGCCATTCGCCCACGGGCGACCTCGCGCACGTCGCAAGCAAATACAATCCGCCCGACCTCGAGGTTCGCTTCCTCTATCCTTCCGGCACGCCCTCCACCGCAATCGTGACCTTGCCATCAGGTGAAAAATACGAGGGCACACTGCTGGTGAACGATGGATTCAACGTCGCCATCCAGGGTAAGGATGGCTGGTATCACTCGTGGCCCAGCAACGGCGTGAAAATCGAAGTGCATGACCCGCTTGCGGCGCATGAGGCGTTGTTGGAGAAATACACGGACGCTGACATGCATAATATCTTTACGTATCTGGAGACACTGAAGTGAAGAAGCTACTTGCTTTATTTGCGTTAATGTTTGCATTGACGTTCGTCTCCGCTGCGTGCTTGCCTGCGCAGGAACTCGATCCATCTCAAATCCTGAAGCCGCCAACCAATGATTGGCCGACCTTCAATGGCGATTACACGGGCCGCCGCTACAGCCCGCTTACCCAGATCAACAAAGACAACGTGGGCTCGCTCGCTCTCGCATGGGCCTTCCAAAGTCATTCGCAGGGCCTCCAATCCATGCCGCTGGAGGTCGATGGCATTCTCTACATTTCAGGAGGCAATCAAATTTGGGCCGTCGACGCCCGCACCGGCCGCCAGATTTGGCATTTTGTGCGTCCGGGTTTTCCTCCGGGTGGCGGCAATAAAGGCGTCGCGATGTGGAAGAATCACCTCTACATGAATACTTTCGATGCCCAACTTCTCTGCGTCGATGCGCAAACCGGAAAAATGTTGTGGCAGGTTCAGATCGCCGATCCGGCACTGAAAGCATTCGGCACTGTGGCACCACTCGTCGTCGGCAATCACCTGATCGAAGGAACTTCCGGCGATACAGCCGACCTTCCCGGTTTCCTCGAGTCTATAAATCCGGTAGACGGCAAAATTGAGTGGCGCTGGGATTCCATGCCCAAGCCCAACGATCCTGCGTGGAACACATGGCCTCACGATACAGATGTGATCACCCGCGGCGGCGGAATGACCTGGCTGACAGGCACCTACGATCCCGAACTCAATTTGATTTATTGGGGCACGGGCAATCCTCATCCAGTGGAGAACGGTGATACGCGCGTGGGCGCGAATCTCTATACCTGCTCGATCGTCGCGCTCAATCCGGACACTGGAAAACTCGTTTGGTATTTTCAGAGTTCGCCGCACGATACGCATGATTGGGACACGGTGATGACGCCGGTTCTTTTCGATGGCACCTTCAAGGGCAAGCCGCGAAAAATGCTGGCGCAGGCCAATAAGAATGGAATGTTTTTCGTCCTCGACCGCACGAATGGCCAGGCGCTTTTGTCCGAGCCATTCGTGCCGGCCAACTGGTTCTCGGGCTTCAATAAACGCGGCGAGCCGATTCCCGCGAAAGATAAAGAGCCGCAGCCTGACGGAGTGTTGGTTAGCGGCGGCGTCGGCACAAATTGGCAAGCCCCAAGCTTCGATCCTCAAACTGGACTTTTCTACGTCAACTCGCGCGAAACGATGGGCGTCTTCTATCTCACCATGCCGGGGAAAAACGCCGAGGGCTGGGCGGGCCGCGACTTTTTCCTGGGTTCCAAATCGATGCTGAAAGCCATCGACTATCAAACCGGAAAAACTAGTTGGGAGCACACTGCCAACGGCCGCGGCGGATCATCCGGTATCCTCACCACTGCCGGTCACCTGCTCTTCACCGCGGACGATGCCCAGAATCTGGTGGCGCTCGACCCGGCCTCGGGCAAAGTGCTTTGGCACATGTACCCGGGCGGTGGATTGGGAACCGGCCCGATGACATATGAGCTGGACAATCGACAGTACGTTGTGTTCCCCGTCGATGGCGTGGTGTACGGCTTTGCCCTCCCTGAAGCGTTATCGGCCAGTTCTCCAAATCTTGGCCAGTAGCAGCACCTTGTCGCGCATCTCGGTGAAACCCAGTTCGTGCACCCACGTCTAAGTATATGTGGCCCAGTTGTTGGGACGCGGCTAGATAGCGAATGGCTCGGAAGTACACGGTATTGACACCGTTTCGGGCCGTGAGTAACATCCACCGTTAGAAGCGGATAGTGGATGCGAATGTTGCGCACCCTTTGCTAGCTGGCCGAATCTAATTTATAGGCGGCGCAACTTAATTTCGGGAGGTTATTATGAGGAATCTGGCTAAATGGCTCGCGGTAGCGACTCTGGCGCTGGGACTATTCGCGTTCGCGCCTAAGATGACCGCCGCTCAGGATGATGACACGGGACAACAGGGTTTCGGAGACCCCACCGCCGAAACCGCAAATCTTCCCATCGACTTTATAAAGCCTGCCGACGTGGAAAAGGCTCTTGCGGACAAAAGCGCGAAGTTTGTCTTGGTCGATACACAGCCTGCCGAAGCGTTCGCCGAAGGTCACATCCCCGGCGCAATCAATTTCCCCTGGGTGCCAAAAATAACGCCGCCGATCGCTCTGCCGCGCTTCAAAGAGCTGGTTTTCTACTGCCCCTGCAATCATGACGAAGATTCGATTGACATGGTCAAGAAACTGCGCGAATTCGGTTATCTCGATTCTAAAGTTCTTGAGGGCGGTTGGTATAAGTGGGTTGCACTGAAATACCCCGTCGAAGGTACGGATGCGGCCAACGCCGTCAAGGAAGCCGATGCCGCTGCAGCTAATGGAGCGAACTCCAGCAACGCGGGCAATGCTAATGCCGCGAGCTCTTCGGCCCCCGCAACCGCCGCAACTGCTCCCGCCGCCACGGAAACAGCGGCCACATCGTCCGGCCCTATCACTTCGGGTCGCCCAGTCGGTGCTGTCACGCCGTCATTCCGCGTAATCGATGTAACCGGTAAGTACAAGGGACAAGACACCTGCTACGTCTGCGAATACGGCGAAGCGCCCACGGTGATCGGATTCTTTAATGGTCCTAGCGATCAAGCCGCCGATCTGATCGTGAAGCTCAATAGCCTGGCTGAAAAGGAATCTTCAAAGAATCTCAAAGCCTTCGTTGTGATGGTCAACGGCCCGGATTCTAAGCCCTGGCTCGAAAAGCTCGCGCAGGATAAGGGAATCCACATTCCCATGGTCTATCTGGCAAGGGGCACCAAGGACTTGGGTGTTCGTCTCTACAAAATTAATCCTCAGGCCAAGAATACGTTCCTGGTAGACGACAAGCGCCAAGTAGTCACCAATCTCGTCAACGTCGACGACTTCCAAAAGGTCGCCGATGCTTCCGAGAAAATGTTAGCTAGCGCCGGATCCGCGGAATCGGGAAGCGGCGGCCAATGAGACCGCACTTCAGCATGGCTTCGCTGAAGCCGTTTGCGTTGGGGCTTGCCGCGCTGGCGGTCTTGGCATTCACTCCGCTGGCAGCACCTCCGCCATCGGCTGCCCCGGCTGACACTCCGGAAATGAAAGTTGTCCAGCCCGCGGACGTTCACGCCCTCATCGCCGGGGACAAAGGAAAAGTTGTATTTCTGAACTTCTTCGCCACCTACTGTGTTCCGTGTCACACCGAATTTCCGGACATCATCAAGATGGCGAAGAAGTATCAGAATGCGGGTGTCCAAGTTGTGGAAATTTCGATGAACGATAATTCCGATCCTTCCGATAAGGCGGCGATGCTCAAGTGGCTCGGTGAGACGAACCCTCCATTTCCCGTTTACATCGCGTCCTCGCTCGACGACGACTTTTACAAGGGCGTCTCGCCACAGTGGGCCAAGGACGGTGAGGGCCTTCCAATGACCATGATCTTCGATCGCGACGGTAAAATGGTGCACTACTATCAGAAGGCGCTCACGCTCGCGGATATGGAGCACGACGTGACACCGCTTCTCGCCGCGAAATAAGACGGGCATTCAGCGAATGCCCTCCGGAAAATTCTTACAAATTTCGGCAAGCGCTCGTCAATTGAGCGCCGCCGTCTGCCTGGTTCTTTTCGCCCTTCTATTCTTCCCCGCGGCGCTCTCGGCTCAAGAGAATCTTCAGGCAAAAGGCCAAGATGACTGGCCCTACGCCGGCCACGATCCTGGCGCGATGCGGTACTCTCCACTCACTCAAATCACCAAGCAAAATGTCGCCAAGCTCCGTCGCGCCTGGACATTTCACACCGGCGACCCAGCCGGCGACATGAATTCGGAAGGCGCCCCGCTGGTCATCGACGGCGTAATGTATCTCGACGCCGGCAAGAACGTCTTCGCCCTAGATCCAGTTACCGGCCAGCAAATTTGGAAATTCGAAGTGAAAGGAACTAATCGGCGTGGCCTTTCCTATTGGCCGGGCGACAAGCAAACCCCGCCGCGCATCATCCTCGGCGTCGCGGACGACAAAATGCTCGCGCTCGACGCCAAGACCGGAAAGCCCGCATCGGGATTCGGCGAAGACGGCTTCGTTTCCGGTGTCAGCCCCGCTTCCGCGCCGGTCATCTATCACGATCTCATTATCACCGGACAAAATCGCGTCCAGTCGGTTCGCGCTTTCGACGCACGCACCGGCAAACTCGTTTGGACCTTTTACACCAAGGCTCAACCTGGCCAGTCCGGCTACGATACTTGGAAAGACAATTCCTGGGACGTTCGCAGCGGCAACGATGTCTGGAGTTTCATGACCCTTGATCCCGAGCGCGGCATCGTTTACATACCGATTCCGCCAACTGGCGGTCCCGATTTCTATGGCGGAGGCCGTCTGGGCGATACGCTTTATTCCGATAGCGTCGTCGCCGTCGACGCCAACACCGGCAAACTAATCTGGTATCAGCAACTCGTCCACCACGATCTTTGGGATTGGGATGTTCCCGGCGCGCCAACTCTCTTCGACGTAAAGCTCAACGGCAAAACCGTCCCCGCCGTCGCCGAATTCGGCAAGCAAGGCTATCTCTTCCTCTTCGATCGCACCAACGGCAAGCCGCTCTTCGGCATGCGGGAGCGTCCCGTGCCGCAATCCACTGTTCCCGGAGAGCAGACTTCTCCCACGCAGCCTATCCCGCTGAAGCCACCGGCGCTAGCGCCCACCAGCATCTCGAGAGGCGACATCTACGATCTCACGCCCGAGCACGCCGCCTTCTGCCGGAATCTGTGGGACGCGAATCACATGTACAACAATGGACCTTTCACCGTCTACAGCACCGATCCCGATAAAATGGCGGTAATTTTTCCCGGCCGCGAAGGCGCGGGCAATTGGAGTGGCGTGGCATTCGACCCCAAGCTCGATTACGTCTTCGGCACCACCACGTTCAACGCGGGACAGATCGGCCGCCTCGTGAAACTCGATAAACCGGCTCCGGGTCCGTTCGGCGGCCCGTACGACAAAGTCTTTCCCAATGGCCCCTCGCGCTACCAGAGCCGCTTCTGGGAACCGAGCAATGGCTGGCCCTGCATCAAACCGCCCTGGGCGGAAATCTTCGCCGTCAATGCCAAAACCGGCGACATCGTCTGGCATGTTCCCTTCGGCACCGTCGATGCGCTCGCCGGGAAAGGCTTTCCCGATACCGGCGCGCCCAATACCGGCCCGATGGTCGTCACCGCCGGCGGCCTGATTTTCATCGGCGCCACCAACGACGGCCGCTTCCGCGCCTTCGACGCCCGCACCGGAAAGGAATTGTGGACCGAAAAAATTGACGCCAGTGCCCACACCGTCCCCATCACCTACAAGGGCCGCGACGGCAAGCAATACGTGGTCGTGGAAGCCTTCGGCGGACCCGGCATCATAGCCTTGAACGGTTACTTCAACGATACTCCGGGCGACAGCGTCATCGCCTTCTCGCTCCCATAACATAAAATTGTTTCAGCCCAATATCACCTTCGCGTGGGCCACCTATCTGTCTACATGCGACATCAGATGATAAGTATGGAAATGTAGGCTCAATGCAGCATCAGGCAGACACGAATCGTGAACTCGATGCAAAAAAATCTAAGCGGGAAATTTGCCGTCCAAAAAACTGGGCTCTCGATCGTTGGCCCGCGAAGCTTGCTCTGGCTAAGCCTGGGGCTTCTGTTTTTTGCCATGCCATCTTCGGCCGTGGCGCAATCTGCCCAGGCCCCGAACGCAACCGCAGCCCAAGGTAGCCAACCTCCTGCACCGGCAACAAACTCACCGGCCATCCAGCAGCTCGGTCAGCAATCGTCGGGAACCATCAGCGGCACAATAGTCGATCAATCCGCAGCCGCGGTCCCTGGAGCTCAGGTAACACTCACGCGGGACGACCAGTCCCCAAAACGAGTAATGTCCTCAGGCGACGACGGACAATTCTCATTCGATAACCTTGCTCCCGGAGCCTTCCATCTCACCATCACTGCGCCGGGCTTCGCGACGCAAACATATTCCGGCGTTTTGACATCCGGCGAAGCTAGCATCATTCCGGAGATCACCCTGATCCTCGCTGCCGCCACCACGCAAGTGCGCGTCGGACTCACGCCAACCGAAATGGCGGAAGTGCAGATCCAAACCGAAGAGGCGCAACGCGTCCTCGGCTTTATTCCGAATTTCTACGTGAGTTACGTCCCCAATGCGGCCCCTCTCAGCCCCAGGCAAAAATTCCAGCTTGCCTGGAGGTCCACCGTCGATCCGGTCAGCATTGGAGTCACTGCGGCGTTCGCTGGAATGGAGCAGGAGGCAAATGTTTTCAGCGGCTATGGGTCCGGCCCGGAAGGGTACGCGAAGCGCTTCGGTGCCGCCTACGCAGACCGTGTTACTAGCACGTTCATCGGCGGCGCTATCCTGCCGTCGCTCTTGAAACAGGATCCGCGTTATTTCTACAAGGGGACAGGTAGCACGCGATCGCGCCTTCTGTATGCGATCAAAAGTACCTTCATCTGCAAAGGCGATAACGGACGCTGGCAGCCAAATTACTCGTACCTTATGGGAGATTTGGCCTCAAGCGGCCTCTCAAATCTTTACTACCCGGCTCAGGATCGTGGAGTTGGCTTGACGTTCGCAAACACCTTCATCGGCATCGGTGGCACCGCCGCCGCCAATATTCTTCAGGAATTCGTCATCCGCAAGCTGACCCCGCATTCCTAAGGATTCCACAAACCAAACACGAGCCGACCGTGCAACAGTCAACGCTCCTGCCGCGCGTCGGCCCGGATGCGGCGGCATGGGGGCAAAAAACGACAGCTAGTGCTAGCGTAGACGGCCGGCGAATTCGCCTAGCACCAAGCCCTGATGGAAGCTTCTGATCAGCAGTGAACGCGTTCGATCAATGCCCGCCCTCACGCGGAAATCCCACCCGGAAATCATTATGGCATGCGGCACGACTTGCCGTTGGCGCAGCGGAGAGGTAGGCTCGAATAAGAAGGCTCAAGACGGAAGTTTCGGATGAAAACTACACTACTCGGAAATCAGACTCACGAGGACTCTGCCGCCGAGCTAAGACGCCATCTCTTCTACGAGACTTCGCATTCGCCTGCGATTGCCGACTTGGTCGGCTATGAGAAGGCTAAGGACATCGTCGATTTCTGCTTCATTGCCAACCCCTATTACCCCACTCGCGAGATGCTCGATGATTTGCAGCGCAACCTGCCAAACCTGATCAAGTCCTATCCCTCGAGCAACCCATTGATGAGTCAGAAAAATCTCGCCGATGTCCTGCACGTCGATCCCGAGCACCTCATCATCGGCAATGGTGCAACCGAACTGATCGCTCTGATAGACGTGACCTTGATCGATCGCATCGCCGTGCCCATTCCCACCTTCGGCGAATACATCGAGAAAATGAAGGATCAGCGGGATGCCGAACTCTATCCGCTCGATCCCGAGAATGGATACACCCTTCGTCTCGAAGACTATTTGGCCTGGGTGCATCAGAGAAAACTCGAGTCCCTGCTGATCATTAACCCTGGCAATCCCACTGGCCAGTTCATCCCCCTCGAAGAGATGGTGGAATTTTTGCAGCGGGCGCGGGATTTGGAACTGGTAATCGTCGATGAGTCGTTCATCGATTTCTCCGGTGACCCCATCCCGAGTCTTCTACCTCTTGCCGACCAGTTTACGAATCTTCTGATCGTCCGCAGCATGAGCAAGCACTGCGGCGTTCCGGGTCTCCGGCTCGGATATTGCTACAGCTCGAATCTTTTCGTCCTCAACCGTCTCCGCCGCTTCGTTCCCACCTGGAATTTGAACACCCTCGCGCAATATTTTCTGTCTCTCTTGCCGCCCACTGACGCCGCCTATCACGAGGGGCGAAAGCGATTGATCGCCGACGCTCGCTGGCTCTACGGCAACCTGCGGACGATTCCTCAGCTTCAGGTCTATCCCACGGGCGCAAATTTTGTTCTCTTCAAAATAGAAAACGGTATGACCGCCACCGAACTCCAAGCGCGCCTGCTCGCCGACCACCAGATGTACGTGCGCGATTGCTCCAATAAACTCGGCATGGATTCCTTTCACATTCGTGTCGCCTCGCAAGGCCGCGAGAAGGACGCTCGGCTGGTGGAAGCGCTGCGGACCCTGGTGCGATGAACCGGCCGGTTGTTCTCGTCGGCGCGCGCCGAACCGCCCGGAAGAACAAGCTCATCGATTACGTTGGTGAGCTTCATCTCGAGCTTCTCGTCCGCTTGCGCATCCTGCCCCTAATCGTTCCCGTCGTTGCCGGCACAGAGGCATGCCTTCCGCAATACATGGAGTCCATGGACGGTCTTCTTCTCGTCGAAGGCGAAGACATAGAACCGAAGCGCTTCGCAGCCAAGAAAGCCAATTTTGAATATCTTGAAAAAACACATCCTCTCAAGGACGAAATCGAAATTCAGTTGGTCCGTTACGCCTTGCGCCGTCATCTCCCGATTCTGGGCATCTGCCGTGGCTCGCAATTATTGAACGTGGTTTGCGGAGGGACGCTCTACGGAGATGTGCAAAAGGAAAAAGGCTCGCACCGCCCGCACGTCAACTATCACAATTACGATACCTACCGCCATCCCCTCTCCATCGTTCCAGGAACCCCTCTCGCGCGCTGGTATCGCCGGAAAACGCTGCACGTGAATAGCTACCATCACCAGGGAATTCGCGAGTTGGCCTCTCGCTTCCAGCCAATGGCGCACGCTGACGACGCATTGATCGAGGCTTTCTACGATCCCCAATCTGCTTTCGTGGTGGGCCTTCAATTTCATCCCGAGCGCATGTTGAAGGAATACGTCGGGAATTTCAGGGTCTGGAAGTCTTTCGCAGCAGCCGTGCATCGCACTCACCGAAGTCGGTTGAAAATCGAAGCTAAACCTGAGCGCCGCTTCCCTCTTTCCAAGCCTCCAATTTCACGGCAGTCCACAGGCGCGCACGCTTGACACCACCGCCACCCTCGAACAACATGCTCGCATGGTCCAAGAGACCGCGGTCAACGTGCAGTCCGGCGCCATCAAATGGTGGGCGCCGCGAATACCACCCATCCGCCCTCAGTCGCCGCACTCCGCCACATTTCTAATCGACAGTAAGCCGAGTAGAATCGCTTGTATCTCTCACAAAACAAAGGGCCGATGTACACGTTACTCGACACACTCCCGAGAGGCTCGCGCATGACCGCCGTAGCGCCCTTCATCTACGAAGCCGCACCGTCGCGCGTCGTGTTCGGCCCTGGCAGCCTCGACAAGGCGCCCGAAGAAATCGACCGGCTCGGCGCCGAGCGCGTTCTGATCCTCACCACGCCCGGCCGCAAAAAACTCGGCGAAGAATTGGCCGCGCGCCTCGGCACAAAAGCCGCCGGAGTCTTCAGTGCCGCCGTGATGCACGTTCCCGCCGAAACCGCCGAAGCAGGACGCGCTGAGGCATCGCGCCTGCAAGCCGACTGCTACATCGCGATCGGTGGTGGCTCCGCCACCGGCCTCGCGAAGGCCATCGCCGTGGTCACCGGCAATCCAATCCTGGCAATCCCCACCACTTATTCCGGTTCGGAAATGACGCCCAC
>DATDIT010000003.1:0-11620 GCA_036520875.1 Candidatus Acidiferrales bacterium | reverse complement strand
CATACGGTGCATGACGAGCGGCTGATTGGACATGAGGACCACGAGATTTGGGAGGCAGCGCAGGAGGAATCGAGATTTCTGATTACCCAGGATATGGACTTCTCTGATTCGCGAAAGTTCGTTCCTGGCTCACATCACGGCATTTTGTTGATTCGCCTTCGGTTCCCGAATCGGCGCAACTTGATCGGAAGGATCGTTGAGCTATTCCAAAAAGAAAGCGTGGGCGAATGGTCAGGCTGCTTTGTTACTGCCACGGAGCGCAAGATTCGTGTCTCGAAGCCAGAGAGCGAAAGGAATTCCTAGAACAGCGGAATGACAATGAAAGCAAAAAGAAAGCCACACAGAACGGACCATGCTGGGTCGAGCTTCGATAGCTTCCTTGAAAAGGAAGGGATTCGAGAAGAGGTCGAGGCAGTCGCGATCAAGCGTGTTCTAGCGTGGCAGCTGGAACGGGCCATGCAAAAACAGCAGAAAACCAAACAAGCCATGGCGAGGCAGTTTCGCACGAGCCGGTCGCAACTGGATCGTTTGCTGGACCCTGGCAACGCGTCGGTAACGCTCGGTACGATCGCTCGGGCGGCGCGTGCGCTCGGCAAGCGCGTGATCATTCGTGTTGCCGACGTTAAAGCAAAACGAGCCTAGGTGAGGCCCCCGATAGCGACGTTCTCGAGAGTGTTTCGTTTGAAGCTTCGCACCCTTCGCAAACCTCGCGAAGGATGCGGCACCCACGCGCTTTTGTGTCGAGCCTGTGGCTAATTCTGGTGTTGTATTTATTCGCGGGGTCTGATGTCAGAGGTGGGAAAGGGTGAGCCACCCGCCCGATTCGTAAGTTCCAGCGCCTTTTTTCCACTTTTTACCTGGAACCGATGCACAGCCGAAAGACGGTGATTGTCCAACGCGGACTGAGGCGATATGATGACGAAAAGAGGCTTCGATGACGACCGAGCGTGTCGAGATTAACCCGGCGATCATGATGGGAAAGCCAGTGATTCGCGGTACGCGAATCACAGTAGAGCTAATCTTGCGCAAACTCGCTGAGGGCGCAGGCGAGGCTGGGCTGTTGGAGGATTATCCGCACCTCACAATAGAGGACATCCGGGCAGCCGTGGCCTACGGTGCGGCAAGTGTAGCCCACGAGGAAGTTGTACTGCTCCCCGACGCGCCAATTCCAGGCAAATCCTAAAGCATGAACTTCGTGGCCGACGAGAGCTGCGCTGGACCTGTCGTCCGAGCGCTGCGGGAGGCCGGTCACGATGTGGTTGCGATTGCGGAGGTCGCGAAGGGAGCGACTGACGAGGAGGTCTTAAACCGCGCACTCAACGAGAAGCGCGTGCTTATTACAGAGGACCGGGATTTCGGCGAGTTGGTGTACGCACACGGTCGGCCCTCAACGGGCGTCATTCTTGTGCGGTTTCCCAGTCGTGCACGTCGTGCCAAACCCGCTACGGTCGTGGGCGCAGTGGCCAAACTAGGCGCGCGACTGCAAGATGCGTTCACCGTGATAGAGCCGGGGCGAGTGCGGGTAGGCGGCCAGCCCAAGTCCGGTACCACGTAGTCGGTGAACCTCTTTGAACCCGGTCGACCTAGCGAGGAACTTGGCATCATTTAGGTGATAGCATCGGGTGACTTGGGGGGCACGCTTGTGCCGAAATGTTTCGCGCGGCTGGGGTGCGGTCTGGGCATCCTAAAGAGACATGGCAAAGCAACGGAGCGATACGGTGAGCGACCCGCCCCTCGACGTTGCCGCCTCTGCGACCGAGACGTATGATGTCCGCATTATCGGCGGCCTACCAGCCGGAGATTCGATATGCGTAAGGGATTTGGGAGCGTCACGAGCGTGACGGCATTGCTGATGTTCGCCGCCAGTGCGTTTTCCAGCACGTTTTCCAGCGCAGGCCTCGCGCAGAACCCTTCGTCTCCGGCGCCGAGCGGATTCCCGGCTGGCCCGCCGGCGAAGATTCTGAGTTTCACGGGGGAGCCGGAGTCGATTCAGCCGGGGCAGAGTGCGAAGCTGACGTGGGTGGTCATAAATGCGGATCGCATCGAAGTGGAACCGGGGATAGGCGTTGTGGCGACGCGCGCCAGTCAGTCGGTGACGCCCGCAACGTCAACAGTGTACGTGCTCAAGGCTATTGGACGCGGCGGCGCTGACAGGCGGACGCTCACGGTGACAGTAGCGGGCACTGCCCCGCCTTCCGAGCCCGCGAGCACGGACGCCGACCCGTTCGCAAACAAACCGATCCCGCGCACGGCGGATGGTCATCCCGACCTTGCCGGAATTTATATCGGTGGCTTCGACATTCGTCCGACGGGACCCATTCTGCCGGCACCCGGCGCGGAAAAATACAAGGTGGCGATGGACGCCGGAGGCAGCGACCTGAGTGAGCATTGCCTGCCGTCCGGCGTGCCGGGACTGACGGGGGCTCCCTATCCTTTGCAGATCATCCAAAATCCCGGCCAAATTGTGATTCTGTATGAGGTCGACCACCTTTTTCGCGTGATTCCCACGGATGGGGGTTCGCATCGCACCGATCTCGATCCGACATGGATGGGGAATTCAGTTGGACACTGGGAAGGTGACACGCTAGTGGTGGATGTGACAGGGTTCAACGACAAGACCTACGTGGGCGGCTACCGTCATACAACGGCGTACCACGTGGTGGAGCGATACACGCGGACGGCCTACGACAAGATCGCCTACGAAGCGACAATTGAGGATCCCAATATGTTCGCGGCGCCCTGGAAGGAAGCGGGCACGCTGCAACTTCATCCTGAATGGGAAATTCAGGAGTACATCTGCGAAGAGAATAATCACGACTACAAGGAGCTCTTCGAGAACCTCAAGAAGTAGCGACGTCGTCCTCGGGTCCACGAGGGGACACCCGGCTATTTTGTGTTCCTCAGCCGCGAGTCATAGGTTATAGCGGAAATTTCGATTGACTCCATCGCAGCGCCACCGTAGTGTCCTGCGTGAAAACCAACCGGCTGCGGGCCCACGGCCGCACCCAGCAAGACTTGACAGGGAGAGACACCAATGAAGCGATTCATCGCAACTCTGGTCGTTATTGCTTTCTGCCTGGCCGCTACGGGACTGGCACAGGCCCAGGGGAATCCTTTTGTGGGAACTTGGAAAATGAACCCAGAAAAATCGCACGCTAGACCCAATCCGGGACCCAAGGAAGAAACGCGCGTTGTAGTGGCGCAAGGCGACAGCGTCAAGGGGAGCTACGAGGGCACGGCCGCCGATGGCAGCCGCATCGCATACGGTTACACCGCCAAGTACGATGGCAAGGATTATCCACTGACCGGAATGGGAACGCCAAACGGCGCCGACACCTTAGCGCTTAGGCGCATTAACACTAACACTTATGAGGTGACGGCAAAAAGGGGTGGCAAAGTTGTGCTGACGGCCCGGGTGGTGGCCTCCAAAGATGGAAAAACCACCACAATTACGACCAAGGGAACAGATGTCAGCGGGAAATCCGACAGCAGCGTGAGGTTTTTCGATAAGCAGTAGGAGGCTGGCGGTCTCTGCATCCACGAGCTGCTACTATCAGTGCACTTCAAGTTGGGCAAGAATCTTTCCGCTCAGGGCCTCAAATGGGCGCTGCCACTGCGGCGGCCAAATCTTTCAGTTGTTTTTCGTTCCCCGGACTCATCTCGATGCTGAAGTGAACCTTGCCCTTCAAGAAGCTGGCCAGCGCTAAAAAGCCCCTTCTCCCAACCTCGCTTTTCGCGGGCTTGAAGGCCCGCGCTTCCACCCAGCGCGGCCGCTTGCTCGAGGTGGATGGATCAGATCACGTCACGCACGTTTGCCGGCGCGGCACAACGCGTGGCGATTCGTCAATCGAAGAGAGGTCCTTCGACTGCGTTGCGCGCCCGCGAAAAGCGCGGGAAAGGCAAAGACGCGCGCAACTCCGCTCAGGATGACGGGGACAAGCGGAATCGGGTGACTCGGGGGGCACGCTTATGCCGAAATGTTTCGCGCGGCTGGGGTGCGGTCTGGCATCCTAAAGAGACATGGCAAAGCAAATTCGAGTCCAGGGGCGGCCGCTGTGGGCGGAAGTTTCGCTCAAGGCTCTCGAACATAATCTGAAGGTTGTTCGCCGGCATATCGGGCCGAAGCCTGAAATTTTGGCGGTGGTGAAGTCGAACGGATACGGCATGGGAGCCGTGCCGGTTGCCAAGACGCTGCAGAAAGCGGGAGCGAACCGCTTTGGCGTAACCTGCGGCGATGAAGGCATCGAACTGCGCGAGTCTGGCATTCGCAAACCGATTCTGGTTCTTACGGGATTCTGGCCGGGGGAAGAGGCGCGGTTCATCAAGAACCATCTCACTCCCACTGTGACGCGCCTGGAGGATGTGCGGCACCTCGAACGCGCGGCAAAGGCGGCGCGCGTGAAATCCCGCCTGAGATTTCATCTGAAGATAAACACGGGGATGAACCGGCTGGGAATTTTGCCCTCGGAACTTGATTCGTTTGCGGGTGCGCTCGCGGAGTGCCGTCACCTGGAACTCGAAGGCACTTTCACGCACTTCGCTTCGGCGGAGGATTTCAGCGCGCGTCAAACGGACGATCAGGAGCAAGTGTTCCGCGACTGCTTGGACCGTCTGCGCGCGCTCGGGATTTCGCCTGGAATCGTGCACATGGCGAATAGCGGGGCGATCTGCGCGCGGCCGAGCACGTGGGCAGACATGGTACGTCCGGGCGCGATTCTCTATGGTTACTACCAGTCGTTCGATCCCCCCGACAAGGGACAGGAAGTGCGGCAAAAGCTGCCGATCAAGCCGAGCCTCTCGCTACGCGCTCGCATCATCACGCTGCGTGATCTTCCGCCGGGGCAGCCGGTAGGTTATGGCGCGCGTTTCGTCACCGACCGGCCATCGCGGATAGCGGTGATCAACGCGGGCTACGCCGATGGCATCCTGCGGCAGCGAACCAATCGCGGCTGCGCGCTGGTGCGCGGCAAGCACGTGCCGCTGGTGGGCACAATTTCGATGGACCTGACCACCTTGGATGTAACCGACGTTCCAGGGGTCGCGCTGGGCGATATCGTCACGATCTACGGCCGCGATGGCGAAGCTGAAATTCAAGTGTCCGATGTTGCTCGCGAGATCGGCACGGTTACGTCGGATCTACTGTGCGCGCTAGGGCGGCGGGTGCCGCGCCACTATCTCTGATAGAGGTTTCCCGAAACTGGGTTCACTTCGATCCACACGCGGTGTTATACTACGGACATTATTTTCAATTTCAGTGAAGGCGATTTTATATCCTCAGCGCCAAACGATGCTCGAGAGGTCGTCGGCGAATAATTAATAGATCGATGAAGGCCCGATTTTCATACCTCATAAGGTGCCACGATGCCAAGAACTTCTAACGCGCCTGGGCGGGTTTCGCCGGACGTAGCGCCAAGCCAGCCGCTTTCCAAGCCAACGTTGATTTCGCGCCCTTACCGGGATAGCGTCGGCACGTTTTGGGATATGCTGGCGTTCCGCGCAATCTTCACGATCATCTGCACTGCGGCAGGCTTTCACTTTCAGCCGTTTGGCCTTTCCAAGCCGTATGGCGCGCTTGCCGGTTTTCTATTCGCAATCGCCGTAGTTCTTTTTGAATTGCGGCTGCGGAAGGCAAGCCTTCGGAGGCTTATAGGCGCCGCCATCGGGTCCATCCTCGGGATTCTCGGCGCGTATTTGATCTCGCTGATCTTTACGCACACGACCATTCCGGTAAGCACGCGATCGTTCTTCAGCCTGGCAATTTTCCTGGTGATGACCTACATCGGCCTGGTGCTGGGCGCGAACAAAGGCGACATGCTGAACCTGCAGGCGTTTGGCGGGGTTTTCGGCAGCGAGCGCAACACCAAGCATTCGTTCAAGCTGCTGGATACGAGCGTGATCATCGATGGCCGCGTGGCGGATATTGCGGATGCGCTGTTCCTCGACGGCACGATCATCATTCCTCAGTTCGTTCTGCGCGAATTGCAACTCGTCGCCGATTCAGCCGATCCGCTGAAGCGCCAGCGCGGACGCCGCGGGCTCGAAGTGCTGCAACGCATCCAGAAAATGCCGCATCTCGAGGTGCAAATCGCCGAAGACGATTTCGCGCACATTGCGGAAGTGGATATGAAACTCATCGAGCTGGCCAAGCGCTACGACGCGAAGGTGGTGACCAACGATTTCAATTTGAACAAGGTGGCTAGTCTGCAGGGCATCGAGATCATGAACGTGAATTTGCTGGCGAACGCGCTGAAGCCCGTCGTTCTGCCCGGCGAAACCATGCGTGTTTTTATCCTGCGCGAAGGCAAGGAATACAATCAGGGCGTCGCCTACTTGGACGACGGCACGATGGTTGTGGTTGATGGCGCGCGCAGGATGATCAACAAGACTGTCGATATCAGCGTGACGTCCGTCCACCAAACGACGGCGGGAAAAATGATCTTCGGCCGCTATGACGATCGCAGCGAAGCGGCGCAACGTAGCGGCCCTTCGCCGGAACCGCAGGCCAGCCGGGCCCCCGAAAGCTCCACCGGTGGCGGAGAACGTCCGCCGCGTGCGCTCTATCCCGAATCGGGCCGCTCCTAGAAAACGTGCAAAACCCTTTGTGTCGCGCGCAAGGCGTGGATTGCGGTAGGATTACGCTCCGATGAGCCGAATTGCCGCAATTGTGCCAGCTGCTGGGCTTGGCACACGCATGGGCGCCGATCAGCTGAAACAATTCCTCGAGCTGGACGGCATGCCGCTGATTATTTTTACGTTGCGGCGGTTGGCAGCTTGCACCGCGATCACGGATTTTTTCATCTCCACTCGCGGTGACGACGTCGTTTTTCTACAAGATAAAGTGGCCAAGGCTGCCTTGGGGCGGCCCGCTCGCGTGATTCATGGCGGAGATACGCGCCAGCAATCCGTGGCGAATGCGCTGGCGCAAGTGGATCCTTCCACGGAGATTGTGCTGGTGCACGACGCGGTGCGTCCTTTTGTGACGCTCGAGCAGATAGATCGATTGATCGCCGAGGTGCGCGCGCGAGGAGCGGCCATTCTTGGCATTCCAGCGATTGATACGGTGAAGGAAGTGAAGCGCGCCAGCCTGCCGCAGGATGTCGCGTTAATTTCAGCGACGATTCCGCGCGAACGAATCGTGCTCGCGCAAACGCCGCAGGTCTTTGCCTATACTTTGCTTCGCGATGCGTTTCGCAAGGCCCAGGAAGATGGAGTTACGGCTTCGGATGAGGCCGCGCTTGTCGAGCGTTTCGGACACGAAGTGTTCGTAGTGCTCGGCTCGGAACGCAATTTGAAGATCACTCGTCCTGCGGACATGGACCTGGCGCGCTTTTACCTCGAACAGGAACGCCAAGGAGTGAAAGCGTGAGCATGCGATGACCTACTCTGGCATTGGATACGACCTGCACCGCCTGGTTGAAGGGCGGAAGCTCATGATCGGCGGGGTCGAAGTGCCGTTCGAGAAAGGGTCCGAGGGGCACTCTGATGGCGACGTACTCTGCCACGCGCTGTGCGATGCGCTTTTGGGAGCAGCGAGCCTCGGCGACATCGGCACGCACTTCCCAGATACTGACCCCAAGTGGAAGGGCGCTTCGAGCCTGATCTTCCTGGAACACGTTCGCAAAATGCTAGCGGATCGAAAGTTGCGAATCGTTCATGCCGATGCGATTGTGATTTGCGAGCGTCCTAAGCTGGGGCCGCATTTTCCGGCAATGCGCGCTGCGTTGGCGAAATCCCTGGGCATTACAACGGACGAAATCAACCTGAAGGCAAAAACAAACGAAGGCACTGGCGAGATCGGACGCGGTGAAGCCATCGCAGCGCACGCGATTGCCACGATTCGTCTGCACTAAGCAGCCTGGGACTCCTGAAGCGAAATCAACACATGAATTGGATGACTGGATTCCATGCGGTCGAAGAAGCGCTCACAGCGGGGCGTCCGCTGGACCGCATCCTGATCGCGCGAGGCCGCCACGGGGACCGTGTAGAGACGATCGTCCGGCTGGCGAAGTCGCACGGAGTGCCAGTGCGCTTCGAGGACCGCCAGCAGATGGACCGGCTCGCCGGCACGCGAGAACACCAGGGCGTCGCTGCGCTCGCCGCTGCCAAGCCCGCGGTCGGGCTTGAAGATTTATTGCGCGCAAAGACCGCTCAGGGATTGCTGGTCCTGCTCGACGGGATCGAAGATCCTCACAATTTGGGCGCAATCGTCCGAACGTCGCTTGCCGCCGGGGCACAGGGTGTCGTGATCCCGGAACGGCGCGCCGCCGGCCTGAGCGATACCGTCGAGAGAGCGTCCGCGGGCGCGCTCGCGCATTTGCCCATCGCACGAGTAAAGAATCTTGTCCGCGCGATGGAAGAAATGAAGGAAGCGGGTTACTGGTTGGTGGGCCTTGATGAGCGCGCCGAAAAAAAATACACCGAGGTTGATTTGAAAGGGCCGGTGGGAATCGTCCTTGGCAATGAAGGCGAAGGGCTGCACGAGCTGACGCGCAAACGGTGCGATTTTCTTGTGTCGCTTCCTACCACCGGGCCGGTGCGCTCGCTCAACGTGTCTGTGGCAGCCGGAGTGATGCTTTTTGAAGCCGTCCGCCAGCGCCGCGCGCTTGGGTCTTAGGTTTTTTTGCGTTTGGATTCTTAGCTGTCGTACTTCAGCAGCGAAAATACATCGATGCCAGGAAGTTTCGAACGTCCATGCAGAAAGTTCAGCTCCACCGCGAATGCCGCGCCCACTACTTCGCCTCCCAGTTGGCGAATTAGGCCGACTGCGGCTGCCGCGGTGCCGCCCGTTGCCAGCAAGTCGTCGCAAAGAACAACGCGATGGCCCGATCTCACCGCATCCTGGTGGATTTCGAGCGAATCGCTGCCATACTCGAGCTGATACGTTGCGGATGTGGTTTTCCAGGGAAGCTTCTTTGGCTTGCGAATGGGAACGAAACCGGCACCCAGCCGGTACGCCAGGGCGGGCGCAAAAATAAATCCGCGCGCTTCGATCCCGGCCACAATATCGACTTTCTTTCCTTCGTAATGGTCACAAAGTTGTTCGACGAGCGAGTGGAATCCGCGCGGGTCCTGAAGCAACGTGGTCAGATCGTAAAACAGAATTCCCGGTTTCGGATAATCAGGGATTTCGCGGATTAGTTTCTTCAGGTCGTCCATTGGCTCCTCTTTTTTCAGCCGTCGTATTCGATGGAAAAGTCCTGCTGGAACTGAGGATCGATGGGCGCGTCTTCCTCGGTCACTTTTTCCACGGAAGCGCCGATCGGGCCGCGCTCCAGGCGCTGGCGTAGAGAAGCCAGAGAATCCGCCGAGCCGATGGCGTAAACTTCTACGCGTCCATCGCGCAAATTCCGCACGTAGCCCATGATTCCGAATTCCACTGCTGAGCGTTCCGCGAAATAACGATATCCGACGCCCTGCACCGTCCCGCTCATGTAGTAGCGCTTGGCGTTGTTGTTTTTGCGCACAATTGATTTTGCCCGCTTGCCGCGAGTGCGCGATTTTAGCAGAGCTCTCCGACTTAGGATTCCACTTTTTGGAGTGTCATTCCTACGTCTGTGATATTTTTGTGGAAAGAGCGTGCTGGGTTCAACGCTGCGCACTCAAGACGCATCTAAAATTTAAAATGAGCATACTCCGCAAGCGGACCATGTTCGCCGCAGCGCTGGTCGTCACCTGGCTCGCGACAGCGGCTCTCCCATCCCACGCGCAGGATCAGGGTCCCATGGCTCCGCCTCCGAAGTTCGAGGTGAAGCGAATTCCATCGGTGCCGCATCCCGGGCCTCCGCCCCTTCCGGCGCAGGAGATCATCCAAAAGTTCGCCGCGAACGAAGACGCGGCCAAAAGCGTCTACAACACCTACGATTTCACGGAAACGATACGCATCGAGGAACTCGCCGATAATGGAGGGAAGTTCACGGTCACCGGCTACGAATACACGCGGCCCGATGGCCAGCGACGTTGGCGTGTGACCAAGCAGCCTCAATCGAACCTGAAGGCGACCAACTACAGCCTGGAAGATGTCCGCACCATCGTCAGCTTGCCGCTATTCTTTCTCACCACCGATCAAATCGGCAATTACGATTTCCTTTACGCGGGCCAGCAAAAGCTCGATCAATTGAATACCTACGTTTTTCAGGTGAAGCCCAAGCAGTTAAGCCGGACCCAGCGCCTTTTCCAAGGGGTGGTTTTTGTCGACGATCACGACCTGGCCATTGTCGAAACCTACGGAAAATTCGTCAGCGAGCTTTCAGGCATGGGACAAAAACTCCCCTTTAGCCTCTTCGAAACTTATCGGGAGAATTTTCAGGGCAAGTATTGGTTGCCTACGTATACGACCTCCGACGACTACATCGATCAGCCCAACGCCGATCCGCTTCAACTGCGCCTGGTGGTCCGCGTAACGGACTTCAAACTCAGCCCAGCACCGGCACCCGCTTCCGGGGCGACGCAGGGCGGACCCCCGCCGCCTTCCGCAGATCACCCTTCGGGTGAATCCTCATCTGATCACCAACGGTAGGCGGAAGTTGGAGGTTGGAGGTCGGAAGTCTGCGGCTATGGGCGCAGTCCGAGGATACGAAGAGAATCTTTACACCAGGGCCTCAAATCGCGCAAGTAGTTGTTGGTGTAAAGAAAAATCGTCCACGGTGAGGAGGCTATATTCGCCGTTTTTTGAACTTTTCGGCAGCTGGTTCCGCCATCGCCGCCAGATGCTTGGGCAACTCCTGGATTGAACTCAACAGCAAGTCGGGACGCGCGACGCGCAGGCGAACCGCGGTGGGAAACGGTCCCAGAACGCCAATCACGCGCACGCCGGCTCTCCGGGCCATTTCAACGTCCTCCGGCGCGTCGCCCACATACACGCACTCATCTGGTTGTGCTCTCATGTGCTTGAGAGCAAGTTGCAGGGGCGCAGGGTGCGGCTTTCGTCGCGCCGCGTCTTCGCTGCAAATACATGCGTGAAAATGCTGACGGAAAGAGAACTCCCGGAGCTGCTTGCGGACACGCGCCCCGCTGCCGCTGGTCACTAACCCCAGATCGTACCGTCGACCCAGTTCGCGCAGCACCTTTCGTGCGCCCGGGAGCAAACGGGGGCGTTGGCTACGGTACGCGGCTCGCCAGAGCCGGTCCGCACGTACCCAACTCGACCGCGGGATCCGCGCTGCACGATATACCCGATACCAATCGGGAGAATAATGGCGCTCTATCTCGGCAACTCCCCATTCGACCCGAAGCGCGCGAAACATCGCGACATAGGCGTTCTGGTCGGCGGCGTAGGAATCAAGCAGGGTTCCGTCCCAATCGAGCAAAACAACTCGCGCTCGGAATATTCGACGGGCCATTAGAGGACGATCGTAGCAGAAGAACTCAGCTCTTATAGGCGTAGTACGATGTGGCTGGAGAAATAGTTGGCTTGATATCGCGACTCGAACCGGGCCGCTTCGTCTTCTATTAGAAGTAGTTAGGGCGCCTGGGCAGAGAATCGTCTCGTTGGAGAGCAAAGTCGTCAAAGCTGGCGGCATACGCTTTCCAACCCGGCATATCCGTTTCGTCGCAGCGCACGATGTGAGCGGCAGTGCACATCTGGACGCGACCGCAACCCAGCGGCCGATCAACCAGCGCG
>DATDIT010000002.1:0-35897 GCA_036520875.1 Candidatus Acidiferrales bacterium | reverse complement strand
CGAAAAGGAATATCGCGCGGCCCGCGAAGCCGTGGCTCTGTTCGATACCAACTGGCACGTAATCCTTTCCATGACCGGCCGCGACCGCGTGAAATACCTCCACGCGATCACTTCAAACAATATTCAGGCGCTCGCCGACGGTTCCGGCACCCTCGCCCTCCTGCTCACTCCCCAAGGACGCATCCTCGCCGAACTCGAGATTTACGCGCTCCCCGAAAAACTGCTCGTGCTCTCCCACGCCTCGCAACGCGAGCGCACCGTCACTACCTTGAAGAAATATGTCATCGGCTCGCAGGTGAAAATCGACGACCTTACCGACCAAATGGGCAGCCTCTCACTCGAAGGTCCGCAAGCCGCGACCGTGTTCGACGAAGTAGCTGCCGCGAAGCTAGCCGATCTCGCCGAAATGTCGATCCGCGAAATCACCATAGACGGCAGTCGGTGTTATCTGCTGCGCCGCTCGCATTTCGGCCAACCCGGCGCCGAACTAATCGCCAGCCGCGAAGCTCTACTCCCACTTTGGCAAAAGCTCCTCGCCTCAACGCGCGCCCGCGGCGGTGAACCAATTGGCATGGCCGCGCTCAACACCCTGCGACTCGAAGCTGGCATTCCCTGGTTCCCTGCCGACTTCAACGACGCCATGATTCCCCACGAAGCTGCGCTGGAAGACACGCACATCAGCTTCAACAAGGGCTGCTATACCGGACAGGAAATCGTCGAGCGCGTCCGTTCGCGCGGTCACGTGAACCGCAAGCGCGTCTCGCTTCAATTTTCCACCGCGCAGCCGCCCGCGCCCGGCACAAAACTCCGCGCAAGCGAAGCGGAAATAGGATTCGTCACCAGCGCCGCATTCTCTCCCGCCGCCGGCGCCGCAATCGGCATGGGCTACGTCCGCCGCGAGCAATTCGCCCCCGGCAACTCAGTCGAATTAGACTCCGCCACCGCCACCGTCAAGTAGCTGATACTTGAGTTTGCTTGCTTTGCGGTTTGAATTTAAGGGGGCCCCATCCTCGTTTGTGAGAGTGGGGCTTTTTCTTCCGTTTCTTCCAAGTACGCCACCTTCGCTCCGTCAAAAGAAAGTCCACAGGGGCTGCTTGACAAAACTAAATCGTCTCTATGTTAGCGTTGAGTCAGGCGGACGTTACGCCGGAAAGAAGGGTCGATCTGGCCATGGTATTCGAACGGAGCAGCGCGAGGTCGGCGCACTTCACTGACAATCTGGCGGGAATTGTCATTCTGAGACCGCTCCCCCTGAATCTGGCCGGTCGAAAGACCGAGCCTCCTAATCGACAGTTGCGCCGAGTAGAATGCTACGCAACCTACACAAAACAAAGGATCGCGGCCAGGTCTACTCGACACTCTTCTCAGAGGGGCGTTTTCTCTTCACAGCCCCCGCCAGGAGATTGCGGGCTCAATTGCCGGAGCCGTTTCAGACTTGTTACAATATGAAGAAAGGAACACAATAGCGGCGCTTATGGCACCTAAAACACTCTACGAAAAAATCTGGGACGCGCACGTCGTCCACGAAGAACCCGGCAAGCCCTCGCTGATCTACATCGACCGGCACCTAGTCCACGAGGGCACTTCGCCGCAAGCCTTTGCGGGACTTAAAGCTGCGGGACGCAAAGTGCGTCGCCCCGAACTGACCTTTGCGGTGATGGATCACTCCGTCTCCACAAAGAATCGCGCGATTCCCGTCGCCGACCCTGATGCCGCAGCGCAATTCGACGCGCTTGAGCGCAATTGCAAAGAGAGCGGCATCAATCTCTTCGATATGCAAAGCCGCAACCAGGGCATCGTCCACGTGATCGGCCCGGAGTTGGGAATCACGCTCCCCGGCACCACCATCGTCTGCGGAGATAGTCACACAGCGACTCACGGCGCCTTCGGCGCGCTGGCATTCGGCATCGGTACCAGCGAAGTGGAGCACGTGCTCGCCACCCAGTGCATGTCTCAATTCAAATCAAAGACCATGAAGATTGACGTGCAGGGCAAGCGCCCGCGCGGCGTCACTGCGAAAGACATCATCCTAGCCATCATCGGCAAGATCGGAATCGGCGGCGGCAATGGTCACGTGGTCGAGTACACCGGCGAAGCCATTCGCAGCCTTTCGATGGAATCCCGTATGACCATGTGCAACATGTCGATCGAAGGCGGCGCCCGCGCCGGAATGGTCGCGCCGGATGAAACTACGTTCGCATATGTCGAAGGGCGCCCTTTCGCACCGCAAGGAAAAGAATTTCAGGATGCAGTCGAATATTGGCGAAGCCTGGTCACGGACGCGGGCGCGAAATACGACACCGTCGTCACGCTGCAAGCAGCGGACATCGCGCCGATGGTCACCTGGGGAACGAATCCCGGCATGGTCACGCAGGTTACCAGCAGCGTTCCAGACCCCTCCTCCTTCCAGGATCCAGTTGACCGCAAAGCCGCCGAAAATGCCCTCGCCTACATGGACCTGAAGCCCGGCACGCCGATGGAGGAAATCAAACTCGATCGAGTTTTCATCGGTTCGTGCACAAATTCTCGGATTGAGGATTTGCGCGCCGCGGCGAAAGTAGTGTCCGGAAAACACGTTGCGAAATCACTGAAGCAAGCGCTGGTTGTTCCCGGCTCACGTGTCGTGAAAGCGGAAGCCGAAAAAGAAGGACTCGACAAAGTTTTTCGCGACGCTGGATTCGAATGGCGCGACGCCGGTTGCAGCATGTGCATCGGCATGAACGACGACGTTTTGCTGAGCGGCGAGCGCTCTGCCAGCACCTCGAACAGAAACTTCGAAGGACGCCAGGGCAAAGGCAGCCGCACACACTTGGTCAGCCCGGCTATGGCCGCAGCCGCCGCCATCGAAGGTCATTTCGTAGATATTCGCAAGTGGAACGGCGGCGCCGAAGGAGCCGAATAACTGATGGAACCCTTCATCAAACACACTGGGATGGTCGCGCCGATTGATCGCGTGAACGTCGATACCGATCAGATGGTGCCGAAGCAGTTTTTGAAGTTCCTTACACGGCAAGGATACGGACGAGTCTTGTTTTACGACTGGCGCTACTTGCCGGGGGAAAAACCGAATCCGGATTTCGTATTGAACAAGCCGAGATATAAAGGAGCTAGCGTGCTTCTCGCGCGCGCGAATTTTGGCTGCGGATCGAGCCGCGAGCATGCGCCGTGGGCCATTCTCGATTACGGATTCCGCGCGATTCTCGCGCCAAGCTACGCCGATATTTTCTACAACAATTGTTTCAAGAACGGCCTCTTGCCGGTCACCCTCTCGAACGATGAGATCGACGAGCTTTTTAAGCGCATGGAAGCGAACGAAGGCTATCGCGTGACGGTCGATCTCGAGCAGCAAATCGTCACCGACGACAAGGGTCTGCGCTATTCCTTCACCATCGACCCTTTTCGCCGCGATTGCCTGCTGAAAGGTCTCGACGACATCGGCCTCACGCTCGTCCACGAACCGGAAATTTCCGCCTTCGAGAAGAAGAATCTCCGCGTCCCAGTCATGCACGAAGTCCTCGACGTGAAGTATCACCACTAGTAGTTGAGAATCGAACAGTTCGTGTGTTGCGTCTGTAAGTTACATTTGCACGTCGCGAATGTGCGTGGCGATGAACCAGCGGTTGCCGAATGGGTCCGTCACTCCGGCGCTGCGGTCGCCGTAGGGCTGATCTGCAGGCGGCTGAATCGAGTTCGCACCCGCTCGCAGCGCTTGCTCGTACAACGAGTCGGTGTCGGGCACGTAGAGGTGCAGCGTCGTTGGCATCGGGGTGTAGGCTCCGTGCCCGCCGGCCAGCGCGACGATGGAATCGCCGATGCGGACCTGCGCGTGCGGAATCGAACCATCGGGCATTTCCGCGCGGTAGATTTCTTCTCCGCCGAACGCCCGCGTGAGGAATTCGATCAAGTCCACCGGCCGCTGGGCGTACAAATGCGGCGTGACACTGCGAAAACCTTTGAAGATATCGAGGCCATGTCCGAATGGCTTCGAGATGTGCAGCCTATTCCCCGCGATGTCTAGAACGGTCCCACCGCGTGAGCCGTAAGGCGCATCCGCAATCGCCTGCATCACCGTCGCACCGGCTTTAAGTGCGCGATTGTAGACCTCATCGGGATCGTCCACGCGCACGAGCAAAGTGCATGGCATGGACGGAAATTGCGGATTTGCATCGGCCAGCTCAATCATTGAATCGCCGATTTTTACTTCCGCGTGCATGATCACGTCTTCAGCGCCCGGACGCTTTGCACGGAAGTGTTCTTCGGCATCGAATGCCTGCTTGACGAAGTCGATCCATTGCGCCGCATTCGAAATAATGAGGTACGGCGTGATGCTGTGAAAACCTTCGCGAACGAATTTCACGGGCACCGAAGGTTCCTTGACCCGCACAGATGCGCTGCTCTGTTGGCTTGCCATTTCATCCAAGCGGCGTTGCATCTCCTCGGTGGTCAGCGTTTCCTTGTGTGTGGAAACAGCCCAGGTGTAACCGAATGGATCGCTCAGTTGTCCCGAACGGTCGCCGTAGAATTGGTCAGCGACCGGCCGAACCACCTTTGCTCCCGCAGCAATCGCCCGGCGCGCAACAGCGTCCACATCGGGCACGTCGAGATGAATATTAACGGGCGATCCGCCGAGAGATTCAGGACTGCGAAAACCGATCTCCGGGAACTCGTCCGCGAGCATGATTCTTGCGCCGTCGATATTTATCTCGGCGTGCCCGACCCTTCCGTCGGGTTGAATCAAACGCGTTACTTCCGTAGCCCCGAAGGCTGTTTTGTAAAAGTCGATTGCGGCGGCTGCGTTCCTGACACTTAAGTAGGGCGTGACGGTTGTGCGAACTTCCCGTGCTGTTTGTGCGCTGCTGGCCATGGACGCTCTCCTTTCCAAGTTCACTCTCAATCGGTCCTTAAATCTCTCGAGCGGGAGGTCACGGAGACCCGGAATGACAGTTAGCGCGTCAATTGAATGTTTCGAGGCTCCATCCAGTTCGACCGTCGTGAATGCGGGTCTCGATTTCGCCAGAATGCGGGTGATCATCCCGTCCATTTTTTCGGCTGGTGTTTGTCTAGCCATGTCGTGCACCTGCCTTGCCCGACAAATCCTTCAACGCCTGTTCCCGCAATTTCGAGTACGCCCTGAACTGAAGCTGCTTGACCGCGCCCGTCGATTTGCCCAGCACGCTCGCGATCTCGCGGATACTTTTTTCTTCGGCGAAGCGCATTTCGATCACGCGGCGCTGCTCGGCCGGCAATTTGGAGATGTTGCGAAAGACCTGCGCGCGGCGCTCGGTCCGCTCCATTTCGGCGCCATCGAATTCCAGAGAGGGAGCTTTCATTATGGGCTGGCCACTTTCGCGCGCCAGACTTTGCCAGCGGTCGGCGATGGCGTTGGCGGCGATGCGGTAAAGCCATGCGGCGAAGGGTGCGCCGCGCCACTCGAATTTCGCAATGTTCGCCAAAGCCTGATGGAAGACTTCCGCGGTAATGTCCTCGACATCCGCGCGAGAATGGACACGCCGCGAAACAAACGCGTAGACGCGTTCGAAATTGTCCTCGTAAAGGTCGACGAAGCGGGCCGGGTCCTTCTGCGCCGCCTCGATGAGAAGCCGCTCATCGGCTTCCTTCGCTTGGGACCTCAAAAGAGTCTCCGCAAAACGCGTTCTCTATAACATTAACCGGCGAGAATGTGAAAGGTTACGCGGTATTGCCAAATAAGCGTTGGGGGATGGGCCGAGCCTCGAACTGATGCGAGGAGCAGGCGCGGGCAAGCCTACGCTGATCTCGCGGGCTCGACTAGCCGTCGAGCCGGGAGCCCTGCCTGGCGGGAGACCTTCAAGGCTCAGGCTAAATAAACCCCCGCACTCCACAGGAGGCGCTCGGTTCCTCGAGACGAATAGTGGAGACGTAGCCATGCATGCGCGCAGGCACTATTCCTTGAGTTGGTCCGCGAGGCGCTTGGGCGCGGTTTTGCGCCAGGCTGCGACGAGGGCGGGCCGGAGGATGGTTTTCGTAGCCGCGCGCAAAGCCACGTTGGTGGCGCCACGGCGTCCCCAGCCACCTTTTACGGGGACAAAGACTTTCGGTTTGGCCTTCATGAAGGTGTCCTGCTGCTCAGGCGTAAGCTTTAACATGGCCCAGCCATCGCGGGGATAACCCAGAGTCGCAAAGATTTTTCCGCCCACGCGGAAATCGGGGTGCTCCATGTGGGATTGCTCCGATGTTTCGGGGAGGCTGAGGGCCATACGGCGAAAATCCTGGGGAGTCACGGCACACCTTCCTCGCACTTTTTGTGCACCACAAATAGATAAACTGGCGAGGCGCCCAAAGGTTACGCGCAGATCTGGTCATTTTTTCGCCCTATTCCGCCGGAGAGATGCTGGGCGCCGGCGACTCCGTCACCGCGGGAGCCCGCCATTCAGCGAACAGTATACCGGCCAGGATGAGCGCCGCGCCGACGAGCGCTCGGGCACCGAGATGTTCCTGCCCAACCACAAAAGATGTGATCGCGGCAAACACGGGCTCAAGGGTGAGCAAGAGTGCGGCGTGTGAAGGCGGCGCGTACTGCTGCGCCCACGTCTGCAACGAAAAGCCGATGACCGTGGCTCCGATCGCGGTAAGGAGAATCGCGAAGATAAGGTAGTCGGTCAACAGGAGCCGCGGCCGCTCCCAGCCGGCCGCCCAAGCAACAGGCAACAACAAAAGGGATAGAACGGCGGTTGTGGCGACTTGCAAGAAACTCAGCGCAGCCACGGAATGGCGCGCGACGTAGCGCCCAATGAAAATGATCTGCAACGCGAACATCAGAGCGCACACGAGAACCAGCGGATCGCCGCGGTTGAGCGCTCCCAATCCGGCAGGCGGAACCGTGAGGAAATAGAGTCCGGCGAACGCGGCTAGAGCGCCCGCCCAAACCCAGACCGTGATCCGGCGCCGGCCAAATACGCCGAGCAGAATCGGCACCATGACAACGCAGGAGCCCGTGATGAAAGCGGCCTTCGAGGGCGTGGTGAATTTCAGTCCGGCCACTTGAAACGCGTAACCGCCAAACATGAAGACGCCGATCTGCACGCCGGCCGACACGGTGTGCCAGGTCAAATTGCGCATCGAGCGCCAGTAAATCGCAGCCATGAGCGCCGCGGCGAGTACAAAGCGGACAGCCAGGTACGTGACCACAGACACGTCGGCGAGCGCATCCTTGATGACAACGAATGTGGCGCCCCATATCAGGGCGCAGAAACCCAGGGCAAGGTTGGCCTGCGCGCGCTTGCTAATCATCGAAGTTCGAGTCTATGCGGCAGGCGGCACCAGCGACAAGGGAATGCGCGAACGCGGATCAGTTTCTGGCTTGCTTGCAGCAGGCTCGGAACTAAAGGCCTAGCGCTCAATTCCGGCAAGAGCGACGGCGGTGAGAAACAGCCTCTTCAGGCCGAGTTCGCGTCCAGTGGGGTCATACCATTCCTCGGGCGTGTGCGAACCACCGCCCTTCCCTCCCCCACCGAGCGCCACGGCGGGAATTCCGAGCGAAAGCGGGATGTTGGCATCCGTGGAACTGCGTTCGAGGCGCGAGCGATTGCCAAGAAAACTATCGACGTCGCGAATGGTTGTGACCAGCGGCGAGTCATCTGGCAATTTTCCGGCAGGGCGCGTGCCGAGGGAACGAAACGTGAGTTGAAGCATGCTGTTGGAAGAATGCGTTGCCGCCAGCTCTTCATTTACGCCGGATTGCATGGCCTGGCGCACCGCCGCATCTAAACGCGCGAGTTCGCTTTCATCTTCAGAGCGCAAGTCGATTTTTACCGAGGCGCGTGAGGGAATCGCGTTGATGGAAGTTCCACCATCGACCACGCCGAAGTTGTAGGTTGTGCGCGGATCGTCCGGGATCGGCGTGGCTGTGAAGCGGACCATGCCTCGGGCGAGGGCGGTGATGGGATTGGCCATACCGAAATCGGACCAGCTGTGTCCACCCGGCCCGGTAACGACAACTTCCAAACGGCGCGAGGAGATGGCTTGATTGGTGATGTACTCGGGAGAAGGCCCATCCACGGCAATGACAGCGGAGAGGCGAGAGCCATACGCTTCCACGAGCGCGCGAATGCCGCGCAGATTTCCTTCGCCTTCTTCGCCGACGTCGCCGGACAAAACGATGGTCTTTTCGGTGCGAATGCGCGATTCGGCAAGTGCGCGCGCCAGCCCGGCGACAGCCGCGAGGCCCGCGCCGTTATCCGAAATGCCAGGGGCTGTGAGGCGGCCGCGTTCGCGTTTCACGCGGACATCGGTGCCCGCAGGGAAAACGGTATCCAGATGCGCGACGAATAAAACGACGGACTTGGCGTCCGATCCGGGGCGTTCAGCGATGACGTTTCCAGCCTGGTCCGTGCGAACGTCAAAGCCGCTGACGGCAAATAGCGCCTTCAAGGCCTCGCCACGGCGGGACTCATCAAACTCAGGCGCCGCAATCTCGGTGAGGTGAATCTGCTGCTCGGTAACCCAATCAACGTTCTTGTCGATCCAGGAAAGCCCGCGCAGGGATGCAGGATCCTGGGCAAGCTTGGAAATCGAATCGTCGGTTGCGCGAGCGGAAAGTGCAGCCATCCAAATCACGATACCGCAGATGAGAACGGGTTTCACGCGAATCGTAAAGTAAGTTTCATCGCCAATCGTCGAGGATATAGGCGCCGCTGCGATTGTAGCCGGAGGAAGCGTCGCCGCTCTCCATGGCAATGCCCTGCGATTCAACGCGAAATCCGGAGTTGAGCAGGGCGTGAAAAGCGTCGCGTCGCGCGAGATTTACGCCGGCAGTGATCTTTTGCGCCCGCGATGCGGCGGCGAATGTTGCGACACTATCGAGCAGGCGCCGGAAGTTAGCGGCTGCGCCGGCACCGGGGCGCGCCGCGGCAAATTTGATGTAGCAGACGCCGGAACCGGCTTCGCTGCCCGCGCCGGAGTGGCATACGGCGAAGGCAGCTAGTTTCGAGTCGTTCCATACGAGGACTGTATCGCCAAGCCGCTGTTCTGACACGGCGCGAATCTCGCGCTGCACGTCGAGGCCTGCGAAATTCGCGTCAGTAACCTCGCGACATGCCGAGAGCAAGCCAGGGAAATCCTCGGGCTTGGCTTCGGAAAATAGGCTGCTTTGGGAATCCACGGCGACATCGGAAGCCTGCGGCGTCGTGGCCGGGACATTCTTCGTCACGTTGGCCACCAAATCGCGCGGCCAAAAACCGAATTTTTGATAGAGCAGCATATGTTTTGAACTACTCGGAAAGGTATACAAGCCGAGATGCCGGTTACCCCAGCGCCGAAACATTTCCATGGTGGGGCCGAGCAACTGCTGCGCGATGCCGCGATTCCAGTATTCCGGTTGCACTGTGAGCGGGCCGAAAAAGCCGAAGCTGCCCCAATTCGTCGCGAAGTTCGAAGCGATCAGCGTGCCGTCATGCTCGGCGGCAAGCGCGGCTGCGGGGTCGGCCTTCCAGCGCGTGTGCGCGTAGTTTGCGTCACCCATGAAGGCGGTCGGATCCGGCAAACCAAGAAATGTGCCGAAGGCCACGCGAACAATCCTATCGGCTGCGTCCAAGTCGCTCTGAGCGAGCGGCCGAATCAGCGCTTCTACGCGGGTTTGTGGGGTGGACATGTCTTTCATCGCTCAGTGGCGTGCGGATGAGGGGACCAACGCGAGAATCTCTTCTTCCGTGAGTACGCGCGAAGACTGTTTGGCCGCGGCGAGAATGCGGTCTGCAACTTCTTCGGACGCCGCGATGCCACGCTTGCCGAGCCAATAGATTACATTGGAGCGACCGCTCATTGGGCCGATTTCGATGATCTGCTCAAGGCCGAATAGATGAGCCGGCACTCCACTGTAGATTGCGTTGGCGAGTTCCACATCATCCCGCTTGTAGGCTTTGGCAATCGCGGCAGCGTGCACGCCGGTCTGCGTGCGGAAGGCGTCCAGTCCTACGATGGGATAATTCGGGGGAATAACGGTGTTCGTTGCGCGGGCCACGGCTTCGGAATATTCCTTGAGGCGCGAAAGGTCTCGATCGATCAGGCCGAGGAGGCGCAAATTCACCAGCATGGCTTCCATCGGCGTGTTGCCCACTCGCTCACCGAGACCGAGCGCCACCGCGTGGACTTGGTCGGCTCCAGCGGCAATCGCGGCAAGAGAATTGGCGACGCCCAAGCCGCGATCGTTGTGCCCATGCCAGTCGACGCGAATTTTTTCGCGCGACGGCTTTACAACCTCCTCGATTACGAATTTCACCAGATTATAGGCGCCGCGAGGGGTGGCGTGCCCCACTGTATCGCAGAGAACAATTGCGCGAGCGCCGGCGCGGATCGCCGTGGAATAGAGCGCGATGACGGTTGGTGGATCGGTGCGAATAGTGTCTTCCGTGACGTACATTACGGGAAGTCCCGCAGACACCGCGAATTTGACGGCGTCTTCCGTAGTGCGCTGCAAATGCTCGACGCTCCAATCCTCCACCAGACGGCGGATGGGACTCGATCCCAAAAACATGGCGGCTTCGATGGGACGGCCGACGCGTTCGCAAATATCGATCATCGCCTGGATATCGGCCTTGTGCGTGCGGCCGCCGAGGTTGGGGCGAATTTTCATCCGCGAGCCGATGACCTCGCGCGCGAGCGCTTCGGCATCCGCGAATGCGCGCGGACCGGCCGCGGGAAGCCCGATGTTGACGAGGTCGATGCCGAGGTCTTCCATCAGGTGCAGGATTTCGATTTTTTCTCCTACCGAGGGGTCGCGTACGGAGGGGTTCTGCAGGCCATCACGCAGCGTCTCGTCATTCAGCAACACGCGCTGGCCGGGTGGGATTTCGGGGCCGGAATACGCGTTCCAATCGTGGATGAGCTCGCGTTTCATTGCGCAGAAGACCGTATACGACTGAGCCATTCTACCTGAATACGAAGGTGCACCACGTTCGCGATGGGCGTAAATATCCTAGCGCGATCAGGCAGATAAAACGCGATTGTTGAGGAAAGCTACTTCTTGAAGAGGTCCTCAAAGGCCTGGCGTGCATCGTTCGGTCTCGCGGCTGCGGAGGCGACCGGCGCGCTCTTGGCGTAGGTTACGGGCGAGGTGTCCTTTTCTACCGTGACGCGAAGCTCATAGAACGTGCAATTGTTTTTAGCGTCCTTTTTCGCAACGCGCTCCGTTATCGGCTGCGTGCACTCGAACTGTTTTCCGGTATCGAAATGAACGCACTGCTTGCACGAGTGCAATTCGAAATGGCAGCGCGGACACTCGCCGTTCGGGTCCACGCTCGGTGCAAGAACCGCTCCGCAGCTCGAACAACGCGCGCGCGTCACTGTTCCAACCATGCGCGGGGTCCGGGGGCCGAGCATGTCTTGCTTGGGTCGGGGTTCACCGGGGTGGTCGCGGCGCTCTGCGCGCTCGCGCTTCTTCTCTGCGGCCTCGCGGTCAGAGTAGCCCCGCTGCCTATACTTCCGCTCCATGAAATCCTCCTGGGGGGTTATCCGATGATAACCCGGAAAAGAGCCAAGTCGAAAGGCAACTTCGTCTTTGGTGCTCAAAAATCGCGCACACGACCACAACTAAAGCCCGGACGACAACGCTATTGGCGTGGACGCCCACTTCGCACGAAAAGCAGACAATCCCTCGCACGGTAAATCCGCTTGGAGGAACCTGCGCGGCTGTCCAAACCTGGCCAGTGCAGCTTCCGCCGCGAGATAGCCGCTTCGCACCGCGCCTTCCATCGTCGCAGGCCAACCCGTCTGCGTCCAATCGCCTGCAAGATATAAATTCTCGACGCCGATTTGCTGCCCGGGACGCCAGCGGTCCACGCCCGGCTCGGGCGAAAACGTGGCGTGGATTTCTTTGATTACCGTGGCTTTCTCAAGCTTCGCCGTCCGCGTCGCCGGAAGAACGTCCGCCAGTTCTCGAAGGCATAGGTCGATGATTTCCTGTCTCGACCTCGGTACCAGCTGGTATGAAGCACTGATTACCAGCTGCAGGTATTGTCCTTGAGCGCCTGTTTCCCCATTTCCGGCTTCGATTTCGAGGCCCTCTTGCTTTCGACTTCCCGCGGCGGCGTGTAACAGCGACTTATTAAAAATCCATTGCGTGGTGTGCTCTAGCAAGGCCAGAAACGGCTCCACCATCACTTTGCGGTCAAACCAAAGATGAACTCCCGTGATGGGAGATGTTCGAATGTTTTTCAGTCCCGCTAGAGGTCCTTCCTTTTCGCCGAGTCCTCCGGGCACTATACTCAATAAGACGCTGTGGGGGACGGCCGAGATACAAGCATCTGCCGAAATTTCCGAGCCATCCTCCAGCACGGTTCGGACGAATTTACCTTCGCACAGGCGAATCTCGCGGACGCCGGTGCGGGTTCGCATCTGTCCTCCGCGAGCAGCAATGGCTTCCCGGCAACCTTCGTAAAGCTCGCCGAGCGGGACCGACGGAATGCCGATCCGATATCCACTGCGGTTGGCGAGGAACGCCTTCCAGAAAACGTCGACGCCGTAGCGCGCATCCATGCGGTTGAGTTCCTCATCCAGGGCGCTCACCAGAACGACGCGCCAGAAGCGGTCGATTGCGCCCGGCGTCTGCTTCATACGTAGCAGCCAATCGAGCATCGAAACCCCCGCCGCGCCCGGCGGCTTTCCTCCGGTCCAGGTAATCGCGAGCATCGCCCTGGCAATCGACCGCTTGTCCGCCAGCCTCAAGGCGCCAAAGGCTAGAAACGACGGCGCCATGTGCAAGGGCGCAGGCAACCACGAAGCATCCATCGTGAAGCGACGGCCCTGCCGGTCAGCGAAGTACAGCTGGTTGTAAAAGCGAATTTTCCCGGACGATCCGGCGCGACGGTAGAAGTCGTCCAGATTCGTGCAGCAGCCAAGGGTAACGTGCTGGCAATTGTCCACCTCGCTACCGTCGGGCAGCGTGTAAGAAGTGGCACGCCCTCCCAGATGGGGGCGCTTTTCGAATAGTTGAACCTCGATGCCGGCTTCAGCCAGCGCGACGGCGGAGGCTAGTCCCGCCAGACCGCCACCGATCACCAAAACGCTTTGCGAGGGCATCCCGCTTCCACCAACCCATCATCCCCGCCGTGAGGAGATATTGAAGTTTTTCCGTGCTCGGCAAAGAAACGCGTGCGGAAAAGACATCGAATCCCCGTTCTTCGATTCGCGCGAGAAGGCTGCTATAGGTGCGAATCAACGCCCACAAGGTGGCGCGGCTGTCCATATCTACTTTATTCACCAGTGGCGCGCCCTCTTCGTAGAAGTTCCATGCGCGCGCGGCCTCGACTGCCAGGAGGCGCTGGATTTGCGATGTCAGGGGACCGCGCAGATCGGCTGGCGTCACCCCAAAGCGGTCGAGATCCTCCTGCGGCAAGTACACGCGCCCCATCTCGAAATCGCTCTGAACGTCGCGCAGGATGTTAGTGATCTGGAACGCGATACCGAGGCGCTCGGCCAGATCAGGAGCGCGCGGGTCGCGAAAGCCGAAAACATGCAGACAAGTAAGGCCTACTGTACCCGCCACGCGATAGCAATACTCGGATAGCCTGTCGAATGTAGCATAGGAGCATACCGTTAAGTCCATCTCGGCACCGAGAATCAGATCGTGGAAGTAACGTGTAGGAATCTCGAAGCGCGTGATGGTGTCTGCGAGAGCAGGCAGGATGCTGTGGCCTTCGGTATGGCCCGCGACCGCCTCGTCGAGAAGCGTCCGCCACCGCGCCAACCCGCGGCGTTTTGAATCCAGATCACCTGGATCGTCCGAAACATTGTCTACCAGTCGCATAAACGCGTAGAGCGCGCAGAGGGCATTACGCTTTTGCCTGGGCAAGCCGAAAAAGGCGAGATAAAAGCTGCTACGCGCTGCGCGAGCAATGTGACTGCATTCCGCATACGATGAGGCGACCGATGCCGAATTCCTCGGCACATGGCACGCAGGCGAATTTGCGACCGCCGCAGAGGGAGAATTCAATTCAGATGATGCGTCGGACAAGGCAGCAGCGTGCTCCGTGCGCCTCGTGCCCGAGAAGACCCTTGAGCCGAGCGCCTTTGTGAGCAGTCGGAACTTAGCTACTTTGGTTAGCGCAGGGCGCTGCTCGAGCGTGTTGTATCCCGCCGCTTCAATGGCGTCCAATACAGCCAAACCGCCGCGGCTAAAGAGCTCGATATCTGTTCGCAAAGCTCCATCAACCATCTCGACAAGCGGTAGACCACTCAGGAACAAGCCGCGAGTCCGATCAATTAGTTCCTTCATGAGCGTGGCGTATCTTTCATCGAAGCGGCGCCCAACGATATCCGCTTCGGTGAGGTTGTGGGCGGCAAGCAGGTTCAAAGGGATGTAGATGCGGCCTTTTTCGAGATCGCGCGACACATCCTGCCAGAAATTCGCCAACTGCAGGGCGGTGCAGGTGTAATCGGAAAGGCGCTGGCGCTCGGCATCACGATATCCGCACAAGTACAGAACAAGGCGGCCCACCGGGTTCGCGGAATAAACGCAATAATTGAGCACCGCGTCCCATGTGGGGTGGCGCTGCACGGTTTGGTCTTGACGGAAGGCACGAAGCAGATCGGTAAGCGGCTGAATGGGAATATCTTTCGCCCGAATGGTCTCGCCCAGCGCGATCAGCACGGGTTGCGATGGCGAGCGGCCGGACTCGTAAATGAGGCGAAGCTCGTCTTCCCAAGCGTCGAGAAGGTGCAACGCGCGAGCCCGGTCCGGCACTTCATCGCCGAGATCGTCCGACCAGCGGCAATAGGCGTAAACATTATAGAAGTCCTGGTGTAGATGGCGCGGCAGGAGCCAAGAGACGACGCCGAAGTTTTCGTAATGATGCGTCGCCAGCCAGCGGGTGTAGCGCTGCGCTTGCTGCACGCTGCATCCTTCCGGGGGAAGGTTGCGAGCGATTTCGAGTTCTGGGGTTGCTAGCACGCTAAAGTGGCGATTCGAGATGCGGGCTGTCCTCTGTTTCAATAGTTAATCACGCTTCTAATCGGGAGGAGTGACGATTAGAAAGTCGGCCTTTAGCGAACTGCGAGCGCGAGACGCGAATCACGCTAAATACGCGCTCGCTTGGTAACACCAGACCGCCATCAGGGAATGACGGCGGTTTTTAGTTCGCCGTTACGATTCTTCATGTGTTCGAAGACGCTGGGAAGATCCGCAAGCGGCGCCTCCCCGGTAATAAAATCTCTAGCGCGAATTTCTCCGCGCGCGATGGTATCGAGAGCTTCGCGGAAAAAGCGCGGCGTGTGATGGAAAGTGGACTTGACGGTGATCTCGGAGTAGTGCAGAGCCCACGGATCGACCTTCACCTCCGTGCCTTTCGTACAGCCGGCAAAGAGATTCACCGCCCCACCCTTCCGAACCATTTCCAATGACCATTGCCAGGTTTGAGGCTGACCGACCGCTTCGATAACGGCATCCGCGCCGCGACCGCCTTCGGTGACCCGCTTGACGCGACCGATTACATCGTCAGCGGCACCTTCGGAAACGTCAAACACGACAGCGGCGCCCATGCGCTCCGCTGCTAGCTTGCGGGCCGGACGTCGCGCGACAGCGATCACGCGCACATCGCGCTGGGAGAGAACGCGAATGAACTCAAGGCCGATCGGTCCGCAGCCAATGACAACCACCGTATCGCCAGGCTGGATATGAGTCTCATGGATTCCGCGCAGGACGCAAGCCAGCGGCTCCGCCATAGCCGCATCGAGGAACGACACTCCGTCGGGAATCTCGAGCATATTTTCGCGAACAATGCGGCCCGGAATGCGTATGTATTCAGCGTAGGCGCCGTTATTGAACAGAAGGTCTTCGCAAAGGTTCGGCTGGCCCTTACGGCAGTAAAAGCATTCGCTGCAGGGAGCGGAGTTCGCGGGGACAACGCGCATGCCCTTGCGGAAACTTCCATTCACGGCGCTTCCCGTTTGCTCGACGAAGCCGGCGAGCTCATGGCCGAAAAGAGCAGGCGGTTGAATCATGCGCGCGTGGAAACCTTGCTTCCAGACTTTGAGATCAGTGCCGCAAGTGAGGGCCACCTGAACACGCACCAGCACCTCGTCATCGAGCAAGCGAGGAATATCGACGCGCTCGATTTTGATGTCCTCCGAGCCGTAGAGGACTGCCGCCGTCATGTGACTGTTCTGCTCGAATTTACTCATTCGTGAGTTATCGCCACCTTAAGAGTATCCTGTTTTGGATGCGCCGCCAAATCCAGAGCGTCGGCAATGCGCTCCAAGGGGAAACGGTGCGAAATTAAGTGACGCAGCGGCAGCTTCCTACTGAAGACCAAGGCCGCAGATTCCTCCTGTTCGTCGATCGAAGCGCTATAGCTGCCCAGGATTTCCTTCTCTTCAATTCCGACTGCAGCCGCGGAGAAATTCAATTGCAGCACCGGATCGTTGTGAGCGAAGAGCAGCACGCGTCCGCCGGGACGCGCGATTGAGAGGGCTTCTGGAACCAACGTTGGGCTCGGTGCAGCGAGAAGAACCGCATCCGCACCGCGATTTTCCGTGCGATACTTTATTTCCGCCAGGAGATCACTTTCGTGGGGATCGAATGATTCTGCCGCACCGAACCTCAAGCTTGCGGCACGGCGGCCCGCCATTGGATCACTGGTGTAGACGCACGCGCCCTCATGCTTCGCAAGGATTGCCAGAAGCATTCCAATCGGACCCTGGCCAATCACCAAAACTCTTTCACCCTCGGCGACCCGGGCCTTGCGGATTGCTTTCAGGCAGGTATTCACCGGTTCGACGAAAGTGGCTTCCTCGAAGGTGACCTCGGGCGGAAGAGCGATCATTCCGCGCTCGACGATCCATGGCATGGCGCGCACATACTCGGCAAAGCCGCCCCCATTTGGATCAAAACCCGCGGTAAGGCCTACCTTTTTGTATCCCGCGCATTGCGAAAAGAGTTTTTTCTGGCAATAGAAGCATGCACCGCAGGGGATGTGGTGAAAGCTGACCACGCGATCGCCAGGTTTGAACTTGCTCACGCCGCGCCCAGTTTCGACCACCGTGCCTGCCAACTCGTGCCCTAGAATCTGAGGGGGTGCGATGAAGTTGTGGTGAATTTTTTTGATGTCCGTGCCGCAAATGCCGCAAGCGGCCACGCGAAAGAGCACTTCACCATCACGAATTTCTGGGATAGGGACATGTTCGACTACGACCCGGCCTTGGCCCTGGTAGACGCCGGCGCGCATCCGGCTATTGCGGGTTCTTAGCGGCTCGAACGAAGCCACTTTACTGGTCGCGTCGGTCATCTACGCCCCGCCGTGGCTTTCGATTCGAGGGACTGAGTTCGCTTCACAAGTGTGCCCACATAGCGATCCAGAAATCGTGTCAAGGACTCCGCGGCGAGCTTGCTCTGTTGCCCGAACTTGACCAGGCTGGGGATTGATTGTGGATGGCGGGCAACTTGCCCAACTACTCTCGAAATGCTGACTTGTCCTTCATCGGTAAAGATGCGATTCACCCCGAGGGGCAAGTCCTCGTCCGCGACGTCACTGATTGCGCGGATGGCGACCGCCGGGACGCCGCTGGCGGCAGCCACGCGCAAAACTTCGAAACTCTCCATTTCGACGGCATCGGCCGATGCGCCAAGGTAGTGCTTCTCCTCCGCTCTGGCGACCACGCGAGCCGCAGTGTGAAACCTTTCGACCACTTTTGCTCCTTGGTCCTCGGCGAATGAAATAAGGGGTTCGCTGCTGGGCAACAGTTGCAAGCCCTGATCTTCACGCGGTTCTTCTGAGAACACGCTGTGGGCGGCCAGCACTTGACCGACGCAATATTCGGGCCGAAGGCCGCCCGCCAATCCCGACGACACGCAGGCGCTTAGGGAATCAGATTCTGCGCGAATAGCTTTGGATGCTTGCTTTGCGGCTTGCCTCGGGCCGGCACCCGTCAGTATCACGGCAAGTTCCGCGCCGTGGATATCAGCGAGGTAGGCGTTCGCTGCACCGCAGTTGCCGACGCGAAACTCGCGCAGCGCTCGCCAGGGAGCGAACTCAGTTTCGAGAGCCAGTGTGACGAGAATTTTCATCGGTGCAACTTCATGGGGCAGAACGCTGGCGATGCGCAGGCCATGCTGCGTATCACGCGGCCTGCGCGTGTGACAATGGTTTCGCACGCGGGCTGCGGCGAATGTAGCCATGGTCCGTGTACCAACAAACCGCCCGCGCTAGGGCCTCTTCCACAGAACCGGGCTTGTACCCCAATTCCCTTTCGGCCTTGTCGCTTTCTACAAACATCTTATGGCGGGACATTTTCACGCCTTCCACCGGAATGCCAGGCTCACGACCGCTAAGCCGCGAGAGAAACTCATCGGCGTAGCTCGCAGCAAGAGCGATAGCGTGGGGCAAACGCAAACGAGGAGCCGGACGCCCGGCAATCGGCGCCAGCGCCTCTAGGATTTGCTTGAGCGTCATGTTGCGCGCGCCAAGGATGTAGCGCTCGCCGATTCGCCCCTTCTCGGCAGCGAGCAAATGACCGGCGGCCACATCTTCGACTGGCGCAAGATTTAGTCCGGTGTCAACGTAAGCCGGCATTTTGCCATTAAGAAAATCCAGGATGATGCGGCCCGTGGGGGTGGGCTTCCAATCGGCGGGCCCGACCGGCGCGGTAGGGTTCACAATGATTACTGGAATTCCAGACGCGGCGGCCTTCATCGCTTCTAGCTCAGCGAGAAACTTTGACCGCTTGTAGTGGCCGATCATTTTATCGAGCGTAGCGTGCGTCTCTTCGTTTGGAAGTTTTGATCCGCGGTGCGTGACGGCAATTGTCCCCACCGTGCTGGTGTAGACAAAGCGTTCGACGCCAGCATCCGCTGCGACCGCAAGGAGACGGCGCGTACCTTGGACATTAGTCTCGTAGATCTCGCCCGGATTTCGCGTCCACAGCCTGTAATCCGCGGCGACGTGAAACACGCGGCTGACACCGTACATTGCGCGCTTGAGTGATGCCGAATCGTTGAGGTCCCCTTCAAAGCGTTCGGCGGTGAGTCCCTCAAGCGCCTGAAGATTACTAGCTGGCCGAACGAGGACACGAACCGAGTCACCCGCCGCGACAAGTCGGTGAGCCACGTGACTGCCCAAAAAACCCGTGGCGCCGGTAACAAGAGTGGTCATGACTTGGGCAGAGCCTTCGTATGCCGCAGCCGCGCTCCAATCTCAAAACGGAGCCTTCTCGCTCGTTTTACGGAGGAGCTATGCATGGCTACCCCCAATATCCGTTTGGATGCTCGATTTCCGAGGCAGCCACTCGCGTGCTAACGGATCTGGTGCGGCCCTTGCTGAGATTATCGTAGCGCGCCAGTGCGTACAGTGGGAACGAATTTCGGTAGAGATGATACTTGAGATAGAACACTTGGGGGAATCCTGTCCCCGTAAATTCATCCTCTTCCCAGGTGCCATTCTCGTTCTGATGCGAGATGAGCCACGCAGCAGCACGAGTGGCGGCGGGATCGTCTCGGCCTGCCGTGGCAAGCATCCCGATAAGTCCCCAGGCTGTCTGCGACGCGGTGCTCTTGCCTTTTCCTTTCAGGGCGGGATCGTAATAGGAAAGCACGGATTCGCCGAAGCCGCCGTCCGGATTTTGGACTGAACGGAGCCAGTTCGCGGCGCGATCGCATTCCGGGAGAGACGCGAGTCCGACGCTTTCGAGGGCACGCAGGACACCACTCGTGCCATAGACGTAGTTCACTCCCCAGCGGCCGAACCAGGAGCCGTCCAAAACTTGATCCCTTTTCAAGAATTGCAGCGCGCGCTGGATTACCGGATGCATTGCGGACCAACCCATATGGCCGAGACACTCGATGGCGCGCGCCGTAACGTCCGCAGTCGAAGGGTCAAGCATGGCATTGTGGTCGGCAAAGGGAATGTTGTTGAGGAACTGAAGATTGTTCTCGTGGTCGAAGGCTCCCCAGCCGCCGTCTGCATTTTGCATACTGACGAGCCAGGCAAG
Source organism: Candidatus Acidiferrales bacterium (assembly GCA_036520875.1). Taxonomy (GTDB): domain Bacteria; phylum Acidobacteriota; class Terriglobia; order Acidiferrales; family UBA7541; genus Palsa-295. The sequence goes on along the minus strand of DATDIT010000002.1, from coordinate 15,944 downwards.
TCCACGGCGAATCGCAGCGCGCAAGCGATCTGGATCGGAGTCTTCGACGCGGCTCAGCGCCATCAAGACGAATGCCGTGTCATCCACGTCGGGGTAGAAGTCATTGCGAAACTCGAACGCCCAGCCGCCCGGTTCGGCCTTGCGATTCTTCACCTGCCAATCGCCGGATCCGAGGATTTGATTATCGACTAACCAGCGTGCCGCAGAGCGGAGGGCTGGATGCGACGACTGAAGTCCCGCTTCCTCTAGGGAAACCATGGCAATAGCCGTATCCCAGAGGGGCGAAATGCAGGGCTGGACGCGCAGTGTATCTTTTTCCTCGATTTCGTAGCGCGCCAGAAAACGAATCTCTCTCGCGATAAGCGGATCGCTTGTGTCGCCGCCCTCGGCGAGCAGCGCAAAAATCGAGTTCATCATTGCGGGATAAATTGTGGCCAGGCCCTCGCTGCGCTCAAGGCGTTCGAGCATCCATTTCCGCGCGAGGGCAAGAGACGTCTTGCGGAACGGTTTCCAGCGCGCACCGTCGTACCACTTCACGCCTCGATCTAGAACCAAAAAGACATTTTTCCACGATACGACGCGACTGTCCCACGCAAGCGAGGGCGGTTTTTTGCCAGGATTACGGAAGAGAGACTCGACCGTGACACCTACCGGGAGGCGCCATCCCGGCTTGTGCGCGTAGACGATGGCCAGCGGAATCACGATGCCGCGCGTCCAAGATGACATTTCGTACAAATTGACTGGCAGCCATTTGGGAAGCAGCATTAGCTCTGGCGGTATCGCGGGGACGAAGCTCCACTCAATAGCGCCGACCATTGCGAGATAGAAGCGGACATACGAGTTGGTGGCTTCCAGGCCACCCAATTCGTGGATTCTCGCGCGGGCCCGCTGGAGGTGCGCCGACGATGCTGAATCGCCAGCTAGCCGCAAAGCTACCCAGGCCTTCACCGAGGCGTTTAACTCCGAAGGCCCGCCATAGAAAATATTCCAGCCGCCATCAGGCAGTTGGCGGTCACGGATGTATTTCGCGAGTTTCGCGGTTTTCGGGCACTCTAATTCGCCGAGGATGTGAAGATAGAGAATGTAATCGGATTCCAGGGTTGTGTCGGCTTCGAGTTCGCCCCACCAGTAGCCGTCCTGGGTTTGGGCCGAAAGGAACCAATTGACGCAGCGGCGAATTGCCTGCTCGATACGGGATTCGGCATTTGAAAGATGGGCAGGCGCGGACGCGTGTACGGTATTCGCAGGGGGTCCCTGGATACGCAGTCGCGGCTCAGGCGTCATGAGTCCCTCAGACATTTATCGTCCGTATCAAAGAATCTTAACGATAACAGTATTATTATCTATTTGATGCGACGCAGCGTCAACTCAAAACGCTTCTCAAGACATCTGCTAGACCACTATCGGGATGTGTCAAACACGGAATGGCTGCCTGGCGGTCCGCCCTCTTCGTCCCTCAGGTCCCCGCCGACAGCTATTGCCCCTGCGCCCGGAGACTAACCTTTGTCTTCGAGGCGTCGAACGCGGTCGGCAAGTTCCGGGAGGCGGGCGACCCAAGCATATTGCTCCTTGAATTTTCGCAAGGGGCGCGCCGGGGTGCCCCACACGGTTTGCCCCGTGCGGATAATCTTCCCGGTTGGGATTCCCGCTTGGGCGCCGAGGACTGCGCCGTCTTGAATACTGCAATGATCAGCAATTCCGACCTGGCCCCCGACGACCACTCCCCGACCCAACGTGCTGCTGCCGGAGACACCGGTCTGAGCAGCAATCACCGAATGCTCGCCAATCCGGACATTGTGCGCGATTTGCACCAAGTTGTCGATTTTGACGCCGCGCCCGATGCAAGTATCATCCAGCGAGCCACGGTCAATTGTGGTATTAGCTCCAATTTCCACGTCGTCGGCAATCTCGACCGTGCCGATCTGCGGAAATTTGAGGTGGTGGCCTTCACCGAAAATATAACCGAAACCGTCCGCGCCGATCACAGCGCCTGAGTGAATCTCCACCCGGTCCCCCAAACGAACTCCCGCATAGAGCGTTACGCGCGGATGAAGGCGGCAGCTTTCACCGATTCGAGCATTGCGGCCCACGAAACAAAATGCCTCAACCATCGTCCCAGCGCCTATCTCCACATCTTGTTCGACGACAACGTGCGGACCGATAAAAGCATTTGCGGCAATTTTCGCATCGGAAGAAATGACCGCGGTGGGATGAATTGACGATGACGGGGTCGGCCGCTCCAGCAGCCATGCCGCTGCCTTCGCGAATGCGAATTTTGGATGGAGCGACTCAAGGATCGCTTTGCCAAAAAAACGCGTGCCAGGCAGAGCGATTACACACCCCGAAGCTGAACCTGCGGCGCGGTCGGCCTGCCGGTTGGACTCCACATAAATTAGGTCGGTTGGGGAGGCGCGTTCCGGACTCGCAACACCGGAAACGAGCGCGCTTGCGCGGCCTTCGAGCTTGGCTCCAAGGTATTCCGCGAGTTCACTTGCTGTGCGATTCATTTTGACCTCTCTAAATGGCGTTAAAACGGATAGAGCGGCTTCTCACCGGGCGGGCGCGTCTTCCACCTCTTGTGAATCCAGAGCCACTGATCCGGATGCGCTCGGACATAATTTTCGATAACGCTTGAGAAACGAGAGGTGTTCTCGAGGATATCGGCTTCCTCGTTTCCGGTCCGGACGATCTCCACTGCCCGACGAAATTCAAGGGCGTATTTTTGCCGCGTCTCGTTCCATGAAAGAAAACCGGGAACGACCGCGGCTCCGGTGCGCAGCGCGAGACGGGCAACACCCGAAGTTGTCGAAGCAGGAACACCGAAGAAATTCACGAAAACACCTTCCTCAATCGCGGTGTTGTGGTCGACGAGGACGCCCACCGTACCTCCGTCGGCTAGCACCTTCAGAATTGAACGTGCGGAGCGGTTTTTTTCAATCGCCTGATTGCCAGAACTGCACCGATAGGAATTGATGAGCGCGTCTACGCGGCCGTTAGCGATTGGCCGCACGAGAAAATGCATAGGATTGCCCTTAAGCGCGTGTGCGAAGGGCGCGAGTTCCCATGCGCTCATATGGCCAGTCAGCAAAAGGACGCCCTTCATGCGGCGGCGCGCGCAGTCAAAATGCTCGAACCCTTCAACGGTGACCAGTTGTTCGATGTTCGCGCGCGTGTATTTGGGAAACTGTGAAAACTCAGCAGCCATCCAGCCGATTTGGCGAACCATTCCACGAACGGCGCGCTCGCGCGCAGTGTCCTCCCACTCGGGAAAAGCCAGACGAAGGTTGAACATTGCTGCGCGACGGAGCGGCGTCCGCACTCGGTATGCCGCAGCAGCAAAGGCGGCGCCTACCATCCTCGCTGCGGGTCTTGGCAAAAGCCCCAGCGCTTTCAGGCCAATCCATGCAGCGGCATACTCTATCCATTCTCGCATCGCGAGCATTATGCGGGAGGCCTTGCTCGCGCGCCAGTCCGCGAAGGTGCGGTTCTGGATTCCCCGTGCGTCGGGGCATGCATCGTTGCGGCTTCGCAAATTCAATTCCGATGTTAGACTCAACAACGCTTTGGCTGAAATCCAACAAGCGAAAAGCCGCCGCGACCCAGCTGTGTGGTTGATGGCCGCTTTCGTGGCGCTCATCTGCCTCTTCGGCAACTTAGGAGCGATGGGCCTCGTTGGCCCCGATGAGCCTCGCTACGCGTGGATCGCACGCGCCATAGCTGAGACCGGCGACTGGATCACGCCACGCCTGTACGGACAGCCGTGGTTTGAGAAGCCCATTCTTTATTATTGGGCTGCGGCCGCGGGCTTCCGGCTCCACTTGCCTGCCGAATGGGCGGCTCGGTTGCCATCGGCATTGGCCGCTCTCGCTGCTGCCTTGGCAATCGGCTGGCTGGCGCGGGAGCATTATGACGGTGATGCCGCTTCCCTCTCGAGTCCCGATCTACTGGCAGTACTCATTTTTTCCACAAGCGTCGCCGCCATAGGATTTTCCCGTGCGGCCACCCCGGATATGCTGTTCAGCGCTTCGGTGACGTTAGCAATGGCGAGCGCCGCGCACGCTTTCCGGCGCGCGGGAGCGTTCGGGGCAGCCGATAAGTATGGCGGAACCCCAACAGCCGATCTCCTGCCTATAGCCCTGTTCGGCGCTTTTCTGGGACTTGGAGTGCTCGCAAAAGGCCCGGCGGCGATCGTCCTCGCGTGCGGCGCCATTGGCCTTTGGGCGTTGGCGACAAGGCGGTGGCGAGTGGCTCTTCGCGTCGCGCACCCACTGGCAATTGCCGCGTTCTGCGCAGTTGCGCTGCCTTGGTATGTGCTGTGCGCCATTCGCAATCCCCACTTCATGCGCATCTTCATCTTTCAACATAATTTTGAGCGATATCTCACTCCCATGTTTCAGCACCGACAGCCATTCTGGTTTTTTCTTCCGATCGCGCTTCTGGCGCTTCTTCCCTGGACCGTATTTCTGTGGCCGGTGTTTCAAGAGGCCCTGCTAGTCTGGCGGAAAAAGTCGCAGGTGCGCTCGCCCGGTTTGTTTTTCGGTTGCTGGGCCGTGTTCCCGGTACTCTTTTTCAGTTTTTCGCAATCGAAATTGCCCGGTTACATTTTGCCTGCTGTCCCGCCGCTTACGCTGCTGTGCGCGATTTCGGCGCTACGCGCACTGCGACGCGACTCCCTTAGGCGTCGAGTGCTCCTTGTCTGCCTCGGGATTTCATGGCTGTTGATCGGGTTTGCCGCCGCGCACTCGATTGGCAGACTCAATCCTAGGCTCGGCGGACTTTCGCACTTTTTTGCCGGCGCGGCCGTAGTGTTTGGATTGTTGCTGATCGCTGCGAACTTCTACCGCACCGGTCAATTAGTGATACCGCTCTGCATACTGTTCGTGGCCGCCGGCCTCGAAGCCGCGAACCTCCGCTTGCTCCCGGAGTTGGATCGCTTTTATTCGGCACGGCCACATGCGGAGTTTATGCGCAACGACCTGCGGCCTGATCGAATTTTCACATACCAGCTCCCCCGGTCCTGGGATTATGGTCTCGCGTTCTATTTTCGTCGCCAACTCCCGGAATGGTCACCTCACGACCCGGATGCGGCTCTCGTACTTACCACCCCCGGTGGGCTGCTTGAAATCAACAAGTTGGATAGAACTCGCGGCTCGCTGAACGAGAAGTATGAAGGAATCCTCTATGTACCGGTGATGCGGGTGGCCTCGCCTCGCTAGCGAGGCGAGATATTCTGTAGAAAGAAATTAACGATTTGGCTTTCGTAGTTCTTCCGGTCTTCGTCGGACATATCGCGGTAGCTGACGCGTTCCCGCAGCAACATTTTCGGATCCGGAGCCTTCGTAAAGAGATTCACAGTCTCATCCGCGAGTGCCGGGCGATCGTCCGACGCGACAAAGAGCTTGGGAATCGCCGCAGTTTGGTTTAAGTGGCTGGAAAGTGGGGGTTCCCTGCGGAAGCGATATTCGACCATGCGAAAGCCAAAATCCGCAAGCCCCCGTACCCCCGGCAGAGTAGTGAGGCCGGATTTTGCAATTTCGATCTGAAGCATATTGCGAGGATCGTCGTATGCGTCATCGGCCACAACCGCCGCGATCCGCGGATCCGAAGCTGCTACTTCGAGGGCGGCGTATCCACCCATGTCCACACCCCAAATCCCAAAATGCTGCTTGTCCACATCATCCCGCGTGGCTAGCGTCTCGACCGCCGCGCGCAACTCGGCCGTCTCGCCATAGCCGAGCGTGGGCGTTCCATTGCTTGTGCCGTGACCCGTAAAATCGAATAGGAACACATTGAATTCACGATCCTGAAGCGCCGTAACGAGCGTCAGCACGTCCGCGCGTTGCGAAAGGTATCCGTGACAAACAATGATCACAGGTCCGCCACGCAATCCTGGGAAAAACCATCCCTCGCGTGAACCGCCGCTGGCCAGATGAAACGAAAACGTCGTCGGATGGCCCATCATTACACCCAGGTCGAACGGAGCGGCATTGCGCGGGGGCCGCAAGACCTGGTAGACGAGAAACCCGGAGACCGATGCCGCCGAGACGACCGCGAACAACATCAGCGCCAAGAGCACGGAGAAAATCTTGCCGAAGCGCATGAACGAGTAGCGTAGCTCGGAGAGGGCGGGCATCGTTTAGGCGCGGGCGCTGGGCTTTCGCGCCTCGACTCGCCGAATGTTAGCATAGTTCCGCCAGCTGCCAATTCCGGACGCGCGGGCGTGTTCCAAAAACCAGAATGAGTTGGCACGCCGGTCGATTTATAATGGCAAGGGGCGGAACTGTTCGATGCAGATTGTTGACCTCCGGCAGTTACATTCCCGATCGCTCGAGGGACTCTTTCAGGAGGAAGCCCGGCGTTGGCGGGAAGAACTTTTTTGGGACTATCGGCCATCGATTGACCTAGTCAGAAAATTCGTCGACTCGCATTCGCTTGGCGGCTATGCCGCGATTGAAGGCGGCAACCCCGTTGGATACGGCTTTTACGTTCTGGAAGACCACAAGGGCCTGATCGGCGGGCTTTTTGTGTCCTCCTTGGAAAATCCTCAGGCTGGAGCTACCGAGCGCCTTCTGAGCGAACTCGTCGGTACGCTGAGAGCCACGCCCCGACTCCAGCGCATCGAAGCGCAGCTGATGCCCTTTGGCGCCGAACTCGATCCCGCATTCCTATCGCAGCACTTCCACTTGCATACGCGTCAATTCATGTTTTTGCGGCTGGCAGAAGCGAATCTGCTGAACCGACCGGTTTCACCGGCACTGCGGATCGAACCCTGGAGCGACCGGGCTTTCGATGCGGCCGCGCGGCTCATTCAGCTTGCCTATACCGACCACGTGGATGGCCAGATCAACGATCAGTATTGCAGTGAGGCGGGCAGTCTGAGGTTTCTACGGAACATCGTGTTGCTACCGGGTTGCGGGATCTTTCTTCCGGAGGCATCGTTCGTAATCCGGCCCGCGACGGAAGATGCTCTGGTCGGGATGATCCTTACTTCTACGGTCGCGGACAAGGTGGGACACACAACCCAAGTCTGCGTTAAGCCCGGTTACCATGGCAACGGAATTGGCCGGCAGTTGATGGAGCATTCGATTCGGGCGCTCCGGCGACTACACTACGAGTCTCTGTCGCTGACGGTGACCTCGGTAAATACCCACGCCGTAGAGTTGTACGAGCACCTCGGTTTCCGCACGGTGAAGACATTTGCTGCGGGCGTCTGGCAGGCGTAACGGCTGCGTGTGAGTGGTTTCCCGGCTATTTCTTCGCTCGGTCTTTCAGCAGACCCTTGAGCTCGTCCATGAATTCCTTCACATCCTTGAAATCCGAGTAAACCGAAGCGAATCTAACGTAGGCGACTTTGTCGAGCTTCTTCAGCTGTGCCATTAATAGCTCTCCGATCTCGTTCGTGGTGCGCTCGCGGTCCGAGGATTCGCTGACAAACGCCTCGGCCTGATCGACAATGGTTTCAAGCTTGCCTACGGGGACAGGCCGTTTTTCGCAAGCTTTCAGCAATCCCTGCAGGATTTTCTGGCGTTCGAATTTTTCGCGCCGTCCATCTTTCTTAATAACCATGTACGGAATTTCATCGATGCGCTCATAAGTCGTGAATCTACGATTGCACTTTAGGCACTCTCGGCGCCGCCGAATCAAATCGCCGGTGCGCGCCTCTCTCGAGTCGATTACCTTGTCATCTAGATGAGAACAGAAGGGACACTTCACTGCGGATTCTCGCTTGGCCCCACAGCACGCTCCGCGTCGGCCAGTAGCTGAGCTCCGCCCGCCCGTTCTTCCTCGCGCGCCATTTTTCGCAGGTCGCCCATCGACCACCCTTCCCGAAATAGCAATGGCAATCCCACCAAGCAGCACCCCGCAAACGTGATCAGCCAAATCACAATCGACGCCACCGCCGCCGGCTCTCTTTCTACTCCAAAGACCAGAGTAAGAACAAGGAAAGTAGCGAGCTGCGACCCTCCTCCCACTCCAGGAAGTTGAGCTGCCGAACCAACGAGTGTAAATGCTGTAATGAGTACCGCCCCTCCAAAACTCAAGGACGCGAGACTCCCGCCAAACGCGTGCGCGATCCATAGATAGATCAAAACAACTAAAACCCAGTGAAGAATCGTATGGCCCGTCACAATCACTAGATCGCTCCACGAGCGAATGCCCTGCAGCCCTTCGCTAAAGCCTTCGAGGAGCGCGGCCAGTTTTTCGCGCCAGCCGGTATGCCACTTCTGGTGCTGTAATTTGCGTGCGAGCCACGCGGCGCCGTGATAGCGAAAATAGACCAGGAACACCATCGCCGCCAGGAGCGCCCCCAGCAGTGCCACTCCGGCCGAACGCGCCACTCTCATCAATCCGGCATTAACGGTACTGGCAAAACCGCCACGCTCGAACGACAGAAGGGCGGCGACCAAGAGTACGGCCGCGGCAGCCATATCGAATACCCGTTCCAAGATATAGACACCGAACATTCCAGGAATTGAAAGTGAGGCCTTTCTCGCAATCAAGATGGGACGAATAGGCTCACCGGCCCGACCCAGAAGAAATGTGCAAGCAAATCCCTCCAAAGTACCGTTGTACACGCTCCAGAAATGCGCGCGGCCAAGCCACCGGCAGAATCGCACCCAACGCAACGCTCGAATCGCGTAACAAACGTAGATCGCCCCAAGGGAGAGAAGCAACAACGAGAGGCGCGCCCGGCGGAGCGATTCCCCAACCATACTCCAGCGAAATCCTGCCAAGGCAATTGAATTGCGAAATCTATAGAGGAAAAAGCCAACGACCAGGAGTCCCAGGATGAAGAGCAGATAGCGTCGCGATTTTCGCAGCATCCGCTTGAACCGTAGCAGCAAGGTTTCAAAGGTGTCAAGGCGAATGGCCCGCCACATTCACGCTAATCGGCGGATCTGGAAGCGGAAAACTGCGTCGGGGTAATATTCACTAGGATGAGGTTACCTTGTTCTTAAGCCAGTCGCCGGCAGCCTGCGTGCTGAGCGACCCGCCTAGATCCACTGTCGTAGCACCCTCGCGGATCGCCGCACGAACTCCATTTTCGATGCGGCGCCCGACATCGTTCCAGTCGAGATACTCGCACATCATCGCCGCCGCGAGGACCGCGCCTATCGGGTTTGCGATGTTCTTGCCGGCGATATCCGGGGCCGAGCCATGCACCGGCTCAAAAAGTGAAACCTGTCCAGGATGAATGTTTCCCGATGGAGTCACGCCAAGCCCGCCCACCAGCCCCGCTCCCACGTCGCTGGCGATGTCTCCAAAAAGATTGCAAGTAACGATCACCTGAAACTGAGAGGGGTCGCGAACCATTTGCATCAGCAGGTTATCTATGAACATATGGCTCGAATCGATGCCCGGATACTCGCGGCGCACTTCCTTGAAAGCCCGCTGCCAGAGATCGTGGCCAAAGGCGAGCGCGTTGGATTTGTCGCTCATGCAGACGCGGTTGTAACCTCGGCCGACCGCAAATTCGAATGCGTAGCGGATAATGCGCTCGACGCCTTTGCGGGTGTTGATGTCTTCCTGAGTCGCAATTTCGTCCGCGGTTCCCTTCTTGAAAAACCCGCCCACGCCCGAGTAGAGACCCTCGGTATTCTCGCGAATCACGCAGATATTGACGTCTTTTTCGCTGCGGTTTTTCAGCGGCGTAAGGCGCTGGTCGAAGAGCATGCAGGGCCGCAAGTTCACGTAGAGATCGAGTTTGAACCGGAGGCCGAGCAGGATATCGGCACCGTGCTGGTTAGACGGCACGCGCGGATCGCCAAGAGCACCGAGCAGGATCGCATCGTACTCGCGCCGGAACATCTCCGGAGCATCGGCGGGCAGCGTCGTCCCATCGCGCAGAAAACGATCAGCGCCCCAATCGAATTCAACAAGGGTGATCTCACGTTCATGCGCGGCAGCGGCGGCTTTAAGCACTTTTACGGCTTCCGGAATTACTTCTTTGCCTACGCCGTCGCCGGGTATCACCGCGATTCGTTTGCGCGGCAGACCGGGCCTCTTGGAAGTTTTTTCAACCATCGGCGCGGAACGTAGCATGCGAGTGGAGCAGTGTCAAACGCCGGCCAGTCACACCTCGGCACGGCAACTGTGGTATCACGCACTGGTCTAATGCGAATTCGTACGCTTCTCAAACACGTTAAGCTAGCTCCTGGGGGACGATCACATGAACGAGAGTCGACAAGAAGAACCGTGGCTGCGAGGAACGCTGAACGATGTTGCCCCGGTGCCAAGAGCCGTGGTACACGCACTAGAGCTGGCGAAGGAGGATATTGAACGCTGGTGCGGCGGCCTCAGTGACGATCAAATCAATGCCCGGCCTTTCGGGATCGCGCCGCTCGCGTTCCATATACGCCACATCGCTCGCAGTATAGACCGGCTGCTCACCTACGCCGAAGCAAGACCCCTCACAGCAGAACAGTTTGCCGCGCTGAAGACCGAACTAGATGACGGTGCTACGCAAAACCAGCTCGTTGCCGAACTCGGCCCGGCCTTCGAGAAGAGTGTCGAAAGAATTCGCGCCCTCGATGCCACTCGGCTAAACGACCCTAGAGAGGTAGGCAGACAGCGTCGGCCCACCACAGTTGGCGGTCTGCTCATCCACGTCGCCGAGCATACCCAGCGCCATGTGGGCCAAGCAATCACAACCGCCAAGATCGTAACCGCCCAACATCAATCGGAATGTTAGTCGGCTTCGGCGGATTCCCTGTGCCGCTTTTTGCGCGGTGCGAACTGCGCAGCTTCCGTCGAGCCCTCTAGCGCGATCGTGGACGCGGTTCCGCTGCTAATCGCGTTCTGCACCGCGTCGAAGTACCCGGTACCGACGAACCGCTGATGTTTCACCGCCTCGTACCCGTGATCGTGCTCGCTTTCAAACTCCCGATCTTGCAAGTCCGAGTACGCTGTCATTCCGTGCTGCTTGAATCCCCGCGCCAGCTCGAACATGGAATGATTGAGGGCGTGAAAGCCAGCCAGAGTAATGAACTGGAACTTGTACCCCAGAGCAGCTAGATCGCGCTGAAAGCCTGCGATCGTCGCGTCATCCAGGTTTTTGCGCCAGTTGAATGACGGCGAACAATTGTAGGCCAGCAGCTTGCCGGGAAATTTGGCGTGTACTCCATCGGCGAACTCGCGCGCTTCGTTGATATCCGGTTTCGATGTTTCGCACCAAATCAAGTCAGCATATGGCGCGTAGGAGATGGCGCGCGCAATAGCCGCTTTGGTTCCGCCGCGAACGCGGTAGAAACCTTCCGATGTTCGCTCCCCCGTGATGAAAGCCTGATCGCGCGGATCGGCATCAGTAGTCACTATCGCGGCGCTCTCGGCATCGGTGCGCGCGATGATCACCGTCGGCACGCCGAGCACATCTGCAGCAAGGCGCGCCGCAACCAATTTTTGAATCGCCGCCAGCGTGGAGACCAGCACCTTGCCGCCCAAATGCCCGCACTTCTTCGCGGAAGAGAGCTGGTCTTCAAAATGAACGCCCGCGGCCCCGGCCTCGATCATCGCCTTCATTAACTCGAAAGCATTCAGGTTTCCGCCAAAACCCGCTTCGGCGTCGGCCACCAGCGGAGCCAGCCAGTAAGTTTCGTTGTGCCCTTCGGCATGATGAATCTGGTCCGCGCGGATAAGCGAATGGTTCAGGCGGCGAACCAAATTCGGCACGCTATTCGCTGGATACAAACTTTGGTCGGGATAGGTTTCCGCCGCATCGTTGGCATCAGCGGCCACTTGCCACCCGCTCACGTAAATAGCATCGAGTCCGGCGGCTACCTGTTGTACCGCCTGATTGCCGGTCATGGCGCCCAGCGCCGCCACGAAAGGCCGCGAGTGCAGCAGATTCCACAGTCTTTCCGCGCCAAGCCGCGCGAGTGAATATTCGATATGCACCGAGCCCCGAAGCTGCGCAACATCCTTCTCGCCGTAAGGGCGCGTGATTCCCGCCCATCGCGGGTTCGTCTTCCAATCCATTTCCAAATTTTGTGTCTTGCCGTTTTGCATTTCTCTCCGCTCCTCGTCAGTCGGATTTGTAGTTCTGCGCCCGCGCAATCGCGCTCGGCTGTTCGGAGGTTGGGGACAAACTTCGAAATAGCGATAGAACTACCGAAAATCGCTGGTTCAGCCAGCGACGGAATCAGGCGCCCGTAAGGCCTTTCGGGCTCAGCTCCTGGAGAGAAGAGTACGGCGAGGTGCGGGCTGTGTATAGCTCGCGCTTGATTCGAAAAGTGAAGAATACTTCCATTTTTGTGATCTTCATTCCTGTCACTTCAGGATGGACACCTTATAACCCGCTGAAACCCGGAGGCTTATCAATTCCGGCCATTGCAACTAAAACTCTCACGTGGCACGCACACCGCCATTTTGTTCGCCCAGCCGCTTTTGGTCAACCAAGATAATTCTGATGCAACCCATCCATGATTTTTATGATTAAATCGGCCTGCCGCACCACGGGCAAAAAGAAACACCGCAATTCCCCACGCAGTTATAATGGCGCGCATTTCCAGGAGAAATCACGCATGTACTATGAGCCGGGCAAGACCCAGCATGGCCTCCCATACGACCCCTTCAAATCTTGCGTGATTCCGCGCCCGATCGGATGGATTTCAACAATCAGCCGCAATGGCCTGCACAACCTGGCGCCCTTCAGCCAGTTCCAGAATCTAACTTTCGATCCTCCATACGTGATGTTTGCCGCAAACCAAACAACCAAAGGCCGGCGAAAAGACACCGTTGTGAACACCGAGGAAACCAAGGAATTCGTTTGGAACATGGCCAGCTACGAGTTGCGCGAAGCGGTCAACAAATCCGCCGAAGAAGTCCCTCCCGAAGTGGACGAATTCGACCTCGCGGGCGTCACGAAAATGCCGTCGCATCATGTAAAGCCTTGCCGCGTTGCCGAATCGCCCATTCATTTCGAATGCGCCTATCATCAGACGATTCGTCTGCCCGGAAATGGCACCATGGGCACAGTCGACATTGTCATCGGCCGCGTCCTCGGAATTCACATCAAAGACACAGTGATTCGTCCCGATGGAAAGCTGGACATCCTGAAAATCCGGCCCATCGCCCGCCTGGGCTACCACGACTACACCAGCGTCGAGTCCATCTTCTCAATGACCATTCCTGGAAACGATCCGCGCAGGCTAGCAGGCATGGAAGGCTCCGCGCGTTTTTGATCGTGCCTTCGTCGGGGCACCGTACACCGTGTCCGGCAAACTTACTTGGCGTGATTGTCGCTTGGTCAATCCAGAATTACGGGCGAGAAACGCATTCCATCACAACTCGCACTAAGACGCTTTCTCTTCCGCGTAAACCTGATACTCCGAATACGGTCCCTTGAAATCTTCGATGCGGCCGTCCTCGAAATGCCAGATGCGCGTGGCAACCTCGTCAATCACATCGTGATCGTGCGTCACCAGCAAAACCGTCCCAAGATATTTCTGCAGGGAAATATTCAGCGCATTGATCGATTCGAGGTCAAGATGGTTCGTGGGCTCGTCCAGGACCAAAACATTCGGCTTCTGCAGCATCAGCCGGCAAAAAATCAGCCGCGCCGATTCACCGCCGGAAAGCGCCTGCGTCTGTTTCAGCGCATCGTCGCCGCTGAAGAGCATCTGCCCCAGTAGCCCCCGCAATTCCTCCTGCGCCGCGTTGGGTTTGAACTGATGCAGCCATTCGATCACCGTCGTGCCCTTCACAATCGACTCGGAGTGATCCTGCGCGAAATAGCCCACCGCCGCGTTGTGTCCCCAGATCACCGTGCCGCCGTCCACGGGAAATTCTTTGTCCACATCCTCGATGAACCCGGTGGCGTTGCGAATCAGGGACTTCAGCAGCGTGGTCTTGCCGGTCCCGTTGCGGCCCATCAGCGCGATCTTTTCGCCGCGCTCCACGCTGGCGCTAAAAGGCTGAAAAACTCGCGCGTCGTCGTACGTTTTCACAATGCTCTTGATTTCCAGGGGATGCCGCCCGGAATGCTGATCCAATTGAAAACGAATGAATGGCCGCGCGATATTCGATCGGGCAAGTTCCGCGGTCTGCAGCCGCTCCACTTCTTTTTTCCGCGAAGTAGCCTGCGCCGAACGCGTGCCGGCGGAAAACCGCGCGATGAATTCGTTTAGCTGCTCGATTTTGCGTTCGCGCTGGGCGTTTTCAGCTTCGATGCGCGACCGGATCGACGTCTTCGCCACCACCATGTCGTCGTACCCTCCGTTATACATAATCACGGTTTGGTAATCGATGTCGGCGGTGTGCGTGCAAACGCTGTTCAGAAAATGGCGGTCGTGCGAAATCACGATCAGCACGCCTTCGTATTCGCACAAATAATCCTGCAGCCAGTGAACGGAATCCAAATCCAAATGGTTAGTTGGCTCGTCCAGCAGCAAAGCCGGCGGGTTCCCAAACAATGCTTGCGCCAGCAGCACGCGAACTTTCTGCCCACCCTGCAATTCGCTCATTTTGCGTTCGTGCAGCGGCTCTTCCAGCCCCAGCCCGTCGAGCAACACAGCGGCATCCGCTTCCGCGGTGTACCCGCCTTCCTCGCCGACGATTCCTTCGAGTTCAGCCAGCCGCATCCCGTCTTTGTCAGTCAGCGATTCGTGCGGCTTGGCGTACAGCGCGTCGCGCTCGACGAGAGCCTTCCATAGTGGGCGGTTCCCCATGATCACTGCGTCCATCACCCGAAACTCATCGAAAGCAAACTGGTCCTGACTCAGAATGCCGAGTTTTTTCGGACGGCCCACCTCGCCGTGCGTCGGTTCGAGATCGCCGGTCAGAATTTTCATCAACGTTGATTTGCCCGCGCCGTTCGGCCCTGTAATGGCGTAGCGCCGCCCGCCGAAAAAGGTGCAACTCACCTCTTCGAACAGAACTCTGGCGCCGAAGCGCATCGTGATGTTATTAAGCGAGAGCAAGACAATCAATTATAGCGTGGAAGACCGAGTCGTGTACAAAGCCTTCCGTCGCGTAACTTACTGTGCAGCCTTGGATTTTTCGCGTACCCCGTGTTCGGTTTCTGAGCGTCGGCCTTTTCCCTAGCGCAAGCACCCAACCAGCATCCGCCTCTATAGGGCCCGTTTGACCGCATCCTGAAGCCGCTGCCGGTTGTCCCAAAAATCCTCCCACAAGTCCCCTGGACGCTTCAAACGTTTCAATATTGTTTCAATATTGAAATCTTCCGGCTTGAATCCATTGGCCAGTTCGCGCGGCGATACGGGCGCGGAAACCGGCGCCCCGCGAAAAGGACGTAGCGAATACACCGACGCCAGAGGCTTCCCTTTGGCATTTTGCAGCGCGTCGATTAAGACGGTGCCCTTGCGCCGCTTGCTCACCGTCCGCTCGGAAGTCACCAGCGACGGCATCTCCGCCTGCACGCGCTGGCCAATCGCGCCCGCGAAAAGGCGCACTTCCTCGTACGTGTATTCGGGTTCCAGGGCAATGTACATATGAAACCCGGAAGCGCCGGAGGTTTTCATGTACACCCGCACCTTGAGCGACTCCAATTGTTTGTAAATGGCGCGCGCAACTTTCAAAACTACATCAAACGACGTGCCGTCCGTCGGATCGAGGTCGAAGAAAATATAGTCGGGATGATCTTGGTTATCAAAGCGGCTGGACCACGGATTGTGATCGATGCATCCGAGATTCGTTAGATAGAGCAGGTCTGCGAGATCGTCCGCCAGAAAATAAGGCATTTTGCCGCCGCGTTCCTTGGAATCGATCTCTACCGTGCGAATCCAATCCGGCGCGGAGGTTGCTTCCTTTTGAAAGAAGAACTGCTCGTCAATCCCATTCGGGTATCTCTTCAGGACCAGCGGCCGATCCTTTAGAAATGGCAAGATGTGCGACGCGATACGCAGGTAATGCAACAAAACATCGCGCTTGCGCAAACCATCGTCGGGGAAATAGACCTTGTTCAGGTGCGTCAGATTCACGCGCTT
>DATDIT010000001.1:0-58507 GCA_036520875.1 Candidatus Acidiferrales bacterium | reverse complement strand
ATGATGGTGGCTTTGCGCTCCCGTCCCGCCGAGCGGACTCGTATTTCGGGAAAACGGTACTGGAAAAGTTGCCGAAAACCCTCAAACCAATACGCGACGATTCCGGCTTTCTTCTTCAGGCCAGGATGCACACCGTTGACGATCGCTCCGTCGGGTCCCGCGCCCGCCACGGAGAGGAAAAATCGCCCCTTCGGCGAAAGCAAGTCGGAATGATTTCCGTTCAGCGGGAATGCGGCGCCCAGCGCGATCCTCCGCACCGTTCCTCCGGGAATCAGCGTCGCCGCGCGCCGGATATCCCACGGAATGCCCAGCTCCTTCGCCAGAATGTTTGCTGTGCCTGCGGGCAGTAGCGCCAAGGGCACATCGCTTCCCGCCAACCCGTTGACGATCTCGTTGATCGTGCCATCGCCGCCGCAAGCGATCACCATTCCGCGGCGCTGCTCCGCCGCTTTTCGCGCCACGTCTGTCGCCGAGCCGGGCGCTGTCGTAGGAGCAAGTTCCGTTGCGATGCCTGCATCCTTCAACACCCGCACAGCGTGCTCCACATCGGCAAACCGGCGATGTCGTCTGCGCCCACTTGTAGGGTTGTAAATCAGCAACGCGTCTTTGATGTTGTGCGGCATTGGACCGGGCGATTACACCGATAGCGCATTGTATAATAAACGTCGTCGCGTGAGACCACCATGTCTAAGACAGCAACGATGAAAATCTCCACCGCCGCCAGAGAGATCGAAGAGATGCGCGAAAAACTTCGCCATCACGAGTATCTCTACTATGTTCTGGACGATCCCAAGATTTCCGACGCGACCTTCGATCGCCTGATGGAGCAACTCAAGAAGCTGGAAGCCGAGCACCCTAACCTCGTAACGCGTGATTCGCCAACTCAACGAGTTGGCGGCGCACCCCGCGAAGGTTTTCGGCAAGTGCGCCACAAAATCCCGATGATGAGCCTCGATAACGCGTTCTCGTTCGAGGCCCTCGCCGAATTCGATCGCCGCGTTCGCCAAACTACCGGCCGCGAAAAGATCGAATACGTCTGCGAGCAGAAGTTTGACGGCTTGAGCCTTTCGCTGATTTATGAGCAGGGCAAGCTTGTTGCCGGTGTTACCCGTGGCGACGGGACAACAGGCGAAGACGTGACTCCGAATGTCAGAACAATTCGCTCGATTCCCTTGGGCATCGACCCGGCGCACTTGAAAGACGCTGGCGTGAAAGACAGCTTCGAAGTGCGCGGCGAAGCTATGATGACGCAACGGGCATTCGTAGAGCTGAATGAGCAGCAAGAGGCCCAAGGCGGGAAGCGATTCGCTAATCCGCGGAACGCGGCAGCCGGCGCCGTTCGCATGCTCGATCCAAATATCACAGCGTCGCGCCAGTTGGAGTTTTTTGCGTACTATCTTTTGGTCGATGGCCGTATCCCGAAGAAGCGTCATTCAGAAGTTCTCGAAGCGCTCAAGGCTCTGCGCTTCAAGGCCAGCTACGACTGGCAGGTTTGCCCTGGGATTGACCAAGTCGAGCGCTACATCGACCGCGTCGAAAAAAGGCGTGAAAAACTCCCTTACGAAATCGACGGCGTTGTAATCAAAGTCAACGAGATCTCGCTCCAGAACGAGCTCGGCTTCACCTCGAAGGCACCCCGCTGGGCGATCGCCTACAAGTATCCCGCCCACCAGGAAACAACTCTCATTAAAGAAATCCTGGTAAGCGTTGGACGCACCGGCGTGCTGACTCCCTTCGCCGTTTTCGAGCCCGTGCAGATCGGCGGCGTCACCGTCGTGAAATCGACCTTACACAATCTCGATGAAGTGCGCCGGCTCAACGTTCACGCCGGAGATACTGTCTTGGTCGAGCGGGCCGGCGAAGTGATTCCACATGTGCTCAAGGTTGTGAAGCACGGCACCGAAGAGAAAGAGTTTGAAATGCCGTCGAAATGTCCGGTCTGCGGCATGCGTGTCTATAAGACGGAGGACCTAGTCGCGTATCGCTGCGTGAACGTCTCCTGCCTGGCTCGGCGCCGAGAATCGATGCTGCATTTCGCCGGACGTCACGCAATGAACATCGATGGTCTCGGCGACAAGATTGTTATTCAGCTGATTGAGAAAAACCTGGTGAAGGATTTTGCCGATCTCTATCGGCTCGATCTGGAAACGTTATCCGGCCTTGAGCGCATGGCCAAAAAATCCGCGCAGAATCTCCTGGATGAAATTGCTGCCAGCAAGAAAAATAGTCTCGATCGCCTTATTTACGCCGTCGGCATCCCGTTCGTCGGCGAGCGCACGGCTCAACTCCTCGCGTCCCATTTTGGCTCCATGGATAAAATTGCCGGCGCCAGTCCGGAGGAACTGATGGAAGTCGGCGAAGTAGGTCCTAAAATCGCCGAGGGTGTTCGCGAATTTTTTTCCGAATCCGCAAATCGCAAGATGATCGAGCATCTGCGTGAAGTCGGCGTGAATATGAAGAACGAGCGCGCCGCCCCCAAAAGCGCGAAGCTTGCCGGCATGACCTTCGTATTCACTGGAACCCTCGCCAATCGCTCGCGCGAGGAAGCCGAAGAGCTCGTCGCCTCTCACGGCGGCAAACCCGGCTCATCCGTGAGCAAGAAAACCAGCTACGTTGTCGTCGGCGCCGACCCCGGTTCCAAATTCGACAAGGCCAAATCCCTCGGCGTCGAAATCCTGAATGAGTCTCAATTCGAGAAGCTACTAAACTCGAAATAGCCGTAAGATCTCACACCAAAGAGACCGTCGGAGAGATTCCTTGCGCCGGATTCGTTACCACGTTGCGATGAGCCTCGACGGCTACATCGCCGGCCCCAAGGGCGAAGCGGATTGGATCACGCCGGATCCGGAAGTGGATTTCGCCGCACTGTTCAACGAATTCGACACGGCCCTGGTCGGCCGCCGCACATTTGACGCCATGGTCAATGCGGGCCGCGCGACGATTCCCGGAATGAGGCTCATCGTTTTTTCCCGAACCTTACGTCGATCCGACTATCCCGACGCGACCATCGCGGCTGAAAAGCAGAAAGAGATGCTGACATCGCTTCGCCAGAAACCGGGAAAGGACATTTGGTTGTTCGGAGGCGCAACGTTGTTTCAAGCCCTGCTGGAGCAAGGATTCGTGGACACGGTCGAGGTATCGATCATCCTAATACTATTGGGCGGCGGAATTCCGCTGCTGCCAACTCCGGCTACTAGAAAGAAACTCAACTTAACCAGCCACAAATTCTACAAGAGCGGGATCCTTGCACTGCAATACGCCGTCGGATCATCCGCAGAGCCTCGCGTCGGGCAAACGCCAAAAGTCCACACAAAAAATCTTCCACCATAGACGATTTTGCCCTTTGAATTGTTGAGGTTACCTCTTCCGGCACCTCCAAAACGTGCTATACTGCTTATACTGGAACGCTGCGTTCTTCCCATCGCCCGCAACTCCCAAAGAAAATCTTCCTAACTCGCGATGTGCGCACGCACTTTCCCAACGTAGCGTCACGGCGGACCCACAATCGTTTCCCGCGCGGAACATCGCGTATAATCATTCCAGCGGGTGAGCCGGGTGATCGCCGGCCCGCTCCGCGCAAGCGGAATGGGCGGGAGGAAAGTCCGGACTCCGGCCGTGGCGAACTCGCAAGAGCCGGCTGCGGCAGGGCAACGCGCCTGGTAACGCCAGGGGGTTGCGTCGCAGAGTGCGCGAAAGCGTTCGGCGGCGCGGCTACGGAAAGTGCCACAGAAAATTAAACCGCCGGTGATGCTTGCACCTCGGCGGCAGGCTTTCGGAAAAACCGGAAGCCCGCCTCTTTCGGTCGGGCGCATTTGGTAAGGGTGAAAAGGTGGGGTAAGAGCCCACCGCCCGGATGGCAACATCCGGGGCACGGAAAACCCCGCGTGGAGCAAGGCCAAATAGGAGGGGAGGGCCGGCCCGGCCCGTATGCTTTCTGCTCGCAAGAGCGAAATGCTGTGACCCTCGGGTAGGCTGCTTGAGTCCCGAAGCGATTCGGGACCTAGAGGAATGATCGCCGCGTGGCGTGCGCCTGGGCATCGTGATGCAAATCACGGTGCAAGGGTCGCGTAGCGAACAGAATCCGGCTTACAGGCTCACCCGCTGCTATTTCTTTTCTTGTTCAGTTCGGTTTCACCGCCCCCAGGCCTCTCCCGCGCCCAGTGTGCGTCCAATATCTGCGTGCCTTCTTCCTTTTCGCCTCGGCTTGTCCTCGCTGAAACGGCGGTGTAGACTCGGCACCAGAAGAGACGAAAGGAAGAGTGAAAATGTCAACGCAACCAACCGGATTTAGTCCCGATCAGGTCACCCCGCCCGCCGGCAATTTCATTGGAGGGCAATACGTTCCCGGCGATGGCGCCGAGTACGATGTCATTCGGCCTTCCGATGGCCACGTAATCCGTTCCGAGCGCGGAGCCAGTGCAAATCTCGTTGACCGCGCGGTCACCGCCGCGGCGAAAGCCTATAAAACAAGCGGTTGGGCGGAAATGCCTCCGCGCGCGCGCGCCAAGGTTCTATTTCGCTGGGCCGATTTGATCGACCAGAATCTTGAGGAGATGGCTAGGCTCGAATCCCTGGCATCTTGCCGCTTGATCAACGAGACGCGGCACTTCGATATTGGTTTCGCCGCCGAGACCATCCGTTTCTTCGCCGAAGCGATCGACAAGTTGGATGGCAAGGTACTCGCCTCCGAGGCCAAAGTGATTAGCATGTACGTCAACGAACCCTACGGCGTGGTTGCGGCAATCTCGCCTTGGAACGTTCCGCTGGTGCTGGCAGTTTTGAAAGTCGCACCGGCGCTTGCTGCAGGTAACGCTGTCGTCCTCAAGCCGTCGGAGCTGACGCCGTACTCCATTCTTCGCGCCGCGGAGCTGGCGCATCAGGCCGGCGTACCGGCGGGACTCCTCGCGGTTCTCCCGGGCCTCGGCCCCGAGACGGGAAGCGCACTGGTGAAGCATCCTCTTGTGAATTACGTATCGTTCACCGGTTCCACGGCAACAGGAAAGCAAGTGATGATCGACGCCGCGAACAGCGGATTGAAGCCCGTCTGTCTGGAACTTGGCGGAAAAAGTCCGCAGCTCGTTTTCCGCGACGCGCCAAGTCTCGATCGTGTGGCGGACATCATCGCTGGCAACATCTGCTTCAACGCAGGACAGGTTTGCTTCGCGGGGACTCGTCTCGTGGTCGATGAGAAAGTCGGTGACGAACTTACGGAAAAAATCGCGCAGCGGCTCAAGAGTCCGAAGCCGGGTCCCACCTGGGACACGCAAACCACGCTCGCACCGATCATCTCCGAAAAACAAGGGACGCGCATCGAAGGCATCCTCAAAGACGCCAAGAAAACGGGCGCTGAAATTGTCATGGGCGGCGGACGCGAGCAGACCGGCAACGGGGGAGTCTTCTTCCAACCCACGATCGTGCGTAACACCAAACCGGACAACGCCGCGGTTATCAACGAGGTGTTTGGCCCCGTCCTCACCGTGCAAAGCTTCCATGATATCGACGAGGGAGTTGCGCTCGCGGATCATCCAATCTACGGACTCGCCGGCGCCGTCCATACCAGCGATATCAACAAAGCCCTTCTCGCGGCGAAATCCATTCCCGCGGGAACGGTGTGGGTGAATACCTACGCCGAGCTATCGTTGAACGCGCCCTTCGGCGGATACAAACAGTCCGGCTTCGGAAGAGATTACGGGATGACCGGCCTTTCGAAGTACATGAACACCAAAACGATCAATATTCGGCTGAGCTGAGAGTTTCATCCAGAGCGCGGCTCCACTCTGAAGCTCTAACGTGTTCTTCAACCGCCGCGGCCGCACTGCGGCCTCGGCACTGCGCGATCACCCGCTTATGGATTTCCGCTTCGAGCTAATGCCAGCTAGCTTCGCCGTCTCTTGCGCCGAGCGACTTTGGCGGCCTGTTTTCCTAACGCGGTCCGCGTGGCTTTCGGTAAATGACTGATCGTTCGTTTTCGCTTGGCTGCCGATGCGGCCCTTTTGATGTTCCTTCGCGCTGCAGCTCTTTGTTTCGCTGATGCCATTTGGTTTCCTCCGCACGTCAGAATTCAATCCCGCTCGCATTCTGCCGCGCTCCAGCAGTTTTGATTCCGGGAAGCCGCGAACCGTCACGCTGATACGAAAATTTGTCGGCGAGGAGGAACTTCAAGAAACGGGAACAATCTTAAGGCTTGGATCGGAGATACTCGTCCACAGCAGTGGCGGCGCTGCGGCCTTCTGCGATCGCCCACACCACGAGTGATTGCCCGCGGCGCATGTCGCCAGCGGCAAAAACTCCGGGCACCGAGCTCATGTAATTTCCCTTGGTCGCGATGTTGCTGCGAGCGTCGAGTTCCACGCCGAATTGCTCGATCATCCCGGGCTTCACAGGCCCCGTGAATCCGAGCGCGAGCAGAACGAGATCGGCGTCGATCGTAAATTCGCTGCCAGGCACAATTTCAAATTTAGGAGGAGCTCCCACGCGCACGGCGTGCAACTGTTTCACGTTGCCTTCTTCGTCGCCTGTAAATTTCGTGGTGCTCGCCGCCCAATCGCGGGCGCCGCCTTCCTCATGCGCGCTTTCGGTGCGCAGCTGCAGCGGCCACAATGGCCAGGGCGTGCTGGCATGTCGATCCTGCGGAGGCATCGGCATAATCTCGAATTGCAACACGGACTTCGCCTGCTGCCGGTGGCACGTGCCCAGACAATCCGCGCCCGTATCGCCGCCACCGATAATCACCACGCGCTTGCCCGTCGCGAGAATCTGATCACCAATATCGTCCCCTGCGATGCGCTTGTTCTGCTGGGGCAGAAATTCCATCGCGAAATGAATACCTTTCAGGTTGCGTCCAAGCACTTTCAGATCGCGCGGACTTTCAGAGCCGCCCGCAAGCACGATCGCGTCGGACTGTTTCCGCAGATCCTTCACCTTGATGTTGCCGCCGACGTGGGCGCCCGTTTGAAAAACAACGCCCTCCGCTGACATCTGCGCCAGCCGCCGGTCGAGCACCGTCTTTTCCATCTTGAAATCGGGTATCCCGTAGCGCAGCAGGCCGCCGATGCGGTCGGCTTTTTCGAACACAGTGACGGCGTGCCCCGCGCGATTCAGTTGCTGCGCGGCCGCCAATCCCGCCGGCCCCGATCCGACCACAGCAACGCGCTTGCCCGTACGTTTCTGCGGCGGTTCAGGAGTGATCCAGCCTTCGTTCCACGCATGCTCGACAATCGTCTTTTCGATCAGTTTAATCGCCACCGGCGGCTCGTTGATCCCAAGCACGCACGCCGCTTCGCACGGCGCCGGGCAAATGCGACCCGTAAATTCAGGAAAATTGTTGGTGGAGTGCAGCACCCGGATTGCTTCCTTCCACTCGTCGTGGTAGGCCAGGTCATTCCAATCCGGAATGATGTTGTTCACAGGACAGCCTGTGTGGCAGAAGGGAATTCCGCAGTCCATGCAGCGCGCCGCCTGTGTGCGGACTTTATCGTCGCCGAAGGGCTGGTACACCTCGAAATAATCTTTCACGCGCTCGTCAATGGGACGGCGCGGCGCCGTTTCTCGCGCGTACTCCTTGAAGCCGGTGACTTTACCCACGGATCACCTGGCCCGTCGAATGTTTCCCGGATTTCGCCGCCAGCACTCCCGCCGGCACTCGCGGAATTCCGAGAACGCGCTTGTACTCGTGCGGAAATACCTTGACGAATTTCGGCAGAGTGGATTCCCAGTTTTCAATGATCCACTTCGCCTGCGGACTAGCGGTGAGTTCGCCATGCCGCGCGATCAGTTCGTAGAGTTTCTCGATGTCCTTCTGATTCGTAACCGGCTCGAGGTCCACCTCTGTTTGATTGCAGCGCACAGAAGGGAAATCGCCGAACTGATCCAGCACGTACGCAATTCCGCCCGTCATGCCCGCCGCGAAGTTGCGCCCCGTGCCTCCGAGGACCACAACCAATCCATTCGTCATGTATTCGCAGCCGTGATCGCCGACGCCTTCCACCACAGCCGTCGCGCCCGAATTGCGCACCGCGAAGCGTTCACCCGCCATGCCGCCAAAGAACGCCTCGCCTCCCGTTGCACCGTAGAGGCACACGTTACCGATCAAAATATTTTCTTCGGGGACAAATTCCGATTTTCGCGGATGGTAAATAATCAGCTTGCCGCCCGAAAGTCCTTTGCCGACGTAATCGTTGGCATCTCCTTCGAGCGTAAGCGTCACGCCCTTCGCGAGGAACGCGCCAAAGCTCTGTCCCGCGCATCCGGTGAATTGCACTTGTATCGTATCGTCTGGCAAGCCGGCGGAGCCATGCCGTCGCGCGATTTCGCCGCTCAGCATCGTGCCCACCGTACGATGAATGTTGCGTATCGGCATGCTCAATGAAACCGGCGTGCGATTCTCGAGCGACTCTTGCGCCATTTCGATCAATTTGTAATCCAGCGCTTTTTCAAGCCCGTGATCCTGCGCCATCAAGTTGCGCCGTCCAACGTGGCTCGGCATCGGCGGATCGTATAAAACAGCCGAAAGATCGATGCCTTTCGCTTTCCAGTGGGTGATGTCCGTGCGCTGCTCCAGGCAATCGACGCGTCCCACCATTTCATTTACCGTGCGGAATCCAAGCTCGGCCATAAGCTTGCGCAGATCTTCCGCCACGAAGAAAAAGAAATTCACCACGTGCTCGGGCTGGCCAGAAAACTTCTTGCGAAGCTCCGGGTCTTGCGTCGCCACGCCCACCGGACACGTATTCAGATGGCATTTACGCATCATGATGCAGCCCATGGAAATCAGCGGCGCGGTCGAAAATCCAAACTCCTCGGCGCCAAGCAGCGCGGCGATAGCCACGTCGCGCCCGGTCTGCAATTTCCCGTCCACCTGCAGTCGCACGCGGCTGCGCAAGTCATTCAGCACCAGCACCTGTTGCGTTTCGGAAAGCCCCAGTTCCCACGGAACTCCGGCATGCCGGATCGAACTGATCGGCGAAGCGCCCGTGCCGCCGTCGTAACCGCTGATCAGAATCACGTCCGCGTGCGCTTTCGCCACACCGGCAGCCACGGTTCCCACGCCCGCTTCAGCCACAAGCTTCACCGAGATTCGCGCGCGGGGATTCGCGTTCTTGAGGTCGTGTATCAGTTGCGCCAAATCTTCAATCGAATAAATATCGTGGTGCGGAGGCGGCGAAACTAATCCCACGCCGGGAATCGAGTGCCGGACGCGCGCGATCACTTCATCCACTTTATGCCCGGGAAGCTGCCCGCCTTCGCCAGGTTTCGCCCCTTGCGAAATTTTGATCTGCAGATCATCCGCATTTACCAGGTAATTTGTCGTCACGCCAAATCGCGCCGAAGCCACCTGCTTGATCGCGCTGCGTCGCAAATCTCCATTTTCATCCGGACGGAAACGCACCTCATCCTCGCCGCCTTCGCCGGTGTTCGATTTCCCGCCGATCCGGTTCATCGCAATTGCCAGCGTTTCGTGCGCTTCCTTGCTGATTGAGCCAAACGACATCGCACCGGTAGCGAAACGCTTCACGATCTCGGAAGCTGGCTCTACGTCTTCCAGCGGAATCGGATCTCCCGCTGGCTTGAAATCGAACATGCCGCGCAGCATCAGCAGGTCGCGATTCTGCTGGTCCACCGTTTTCGCAAACTCCTCGAAAGTTTCCGGCTTGCCCTGCCGCACCGCATGTTGCAGCTTGCTCACGGTAACCGGATTCAGCAAATGGCGCTCGCCGCCCACCCGAAACTGGTATTCGCCGCCGACGCGAAGCTCCGTTTCCGATTCGCTCGGATGCTGCATCGCAAATTCGTGCTTCATCAGCGATTCGCGCGCCAGCACATCGATCCCCACGCCCTCGATCCGCGAGGGCGTGCCGGTGAAGTAGCGTTCCACCAGCGACCGATTCAATCCGATGGCCTCGAATATCTGCGCGCCCTGATAGCTTTGCAGCGTCGAAATTCCCATCTTTGAAAACGTTTTCAGCAGTCCTTTATCCACCGCCTTCATGTAGCTCTTGAAAACTTTGTCCCACGTGCTTTCTGCAGAAAAATGCTCATTCTTGTAAAGGTCTTCAAGCGTCTCAATCGCCAGGTACGGATTCACCGCGCTCGCGCCATAACCCAGCAGCAGCGCGAAATGCATCACCTCGCGCGGCTCGCCCGATTCGACGATCAGCGCCACCTGGTTCCGCGTCTTTTCGCGAATCAAATGGTTGTGCACTGCGGAA
Organism: Candidatus Acidiferrales bacterium; assembly: GCA_036520875.1. Classification (GTDB taxonomy): domain Bacteria; phylum Acidobacteriota; class Terriglobia; order Acidiferrales; family UBA7541; genus Palsa-295. The sequence goes on along the minus strand of DATDIT010000001.1, from coordinate 48,299 downwards.
AGCGCCAGCAAACTCGGAATCGGCGCATAGCTGCGATCGACGCCCCGGTCGGAAAGAATCAGCAAGGTGTAACCGGACTTGATTGCCAGCGAAGCACGCTCGCAAAGCTCCTCCACCGCTTTCTCAAGTTCCTGCTCGCCCCCATCGGCGCGAAACAGCGCCGACAGCGTCGTCGCCAGAAAATCTCCCCATTTCACCCCGCGCAGCTTTTCCAATCGCCAATTTGAAATGATCGGATGGCGCAGTTTCAGCGTGTGCGAATTCTTCGGTGTCTCGTCGAGGATATTTCCCTCGCATCCGATGTATGTGTTCAGCGACATCACCAGGTCTTCGCGAATCGGATCGATTGCCGGATTCGTCACCTGCGCGAACGTTTGCTTGAAATAGCTGAAGAGCAGTTGAGGCTTATCCGACAGGCAAGCAAGCGGCGTATCGATTCCCATCGATCCCACCGGCTCCTCGGCCCTCGCCGCCGCGGGCTGCAAAATCGTCTTCAGATCCTCATCCGTGTAGCCGAAAGCGCGCTGGCGCATCAAAATCGTCTCGTGGTCCGTGGGTTGCACGTTCGTCGGACTCGGCAGGTGATCCAGAGTAATCTGGTTATCCTTCACCCACTGCGCGTAGGGCTTGCGGGCCGCCAACTGCTTTTTTACCTCGTCGTCCGAGACCAATCGCTTCTGTTCCGTATCCACCAGCAACATGCGGCCGGGCGCAAGCCGTCCCTTCATGCGGATTTCTTCCGGCTTGATCATCGGCAGCACGCCGGCTTCGGATGCCATCACCACCAAGCCGTCCGCCGTCACCAAATACCGCCCGGGACGCAATCCATTCCGGTCCAGCTTCGCCCCGATCACGCGTCCGTCGGTAAACGCAACCGCCGCGGGCCCGTCCCACGGCTCCATCAACGACGCGTGGTATTCATAAAACGCCTTCACGTCCTCCGGCATTGCGGTGTCGTTGTCCCAAGCTTCAGGGATCAGCATGGACATCACATGCGGCAGGCTGCGGCCCGCCAGCGTCAGCAACTCCACGGCATTATCCAACATGGCCGAATCGCTGCCGCCCGGCGTGATGATGGGCAGCAGTTTTTCCATGTCCTTGCCGAATAGCGGAGAACCCAGCACGGATTGCCGCGCGTACATCCAGTTGGCGTTCCCGCGCAGCGTGTTGATTTCGCCGTTGTGGCAGACGTAGCGGTAAGGATGCGCCAGTTGCCAGCTCGGAAATGTATTTGTGGAAAAGCGCTGATGAACTAGCGCCAGCGCGCTAGTCACATCCGGGTCCGCCAGCTCCTTGTAGAAATGCATGATCTGCGGAGCCAGCAAAAGTCCCTTGTAAACGATGGTGCGCGAGGAAAGTGAAGGAATGTAGAAAAACTCTTTCTCTTTTAGGTCGGATTCGGCTACCAGAAACTCCGCCCGCTTCCGCATCACGTAGAGCTTGCGTTCCAGCGCGTCCTGATCCATGCCGCGCCCGCGCCGGACAAAAATCTGTTCGATGTAGGGCTGTGAATTTCGCGCTACGCGCCCGATCATGTCTCCGTTGATCGGCGTGTCGCGCCATCCGAGCACCGTCAAGCCCTGTTCGCGCGCGCATTTTTCGACCATGCCTTCGCACAGGATTCTTTCCTGCGGGTCCACCGGCAGAAAAACCATTCCGATTCCGTATTCGCCGGGTGCCGGCAGCGTGAACCCAAGCTGTGAGCATTCGCGCTCGAAAAAGGCGTGCGGAATTTGGATCAGGATGCCCGCGCCGTCTCCCGTTTCCGGATCGCAGCCGCACGCGCCGCGATGCGTCAGATTGATCAGAATCTGAATGCCCTTCAGCACGATGTCGTGCGATTTTTGCCCCTCGATATTGGCGATAAAGCCCACGCCGCACGCGTCGTGCTCATTCTTAGGACAGTAAAGTCCCTGAGCCTTCGGCAAACTCAAAAATGGATATGCCGGTTTCATTTCGCTGCGATTTTTAGCCTTCGGATTCTTGTTCATCGCCATGGTAATCGGGACACCCTGATTGGGCCGCAAAACTGCTCCAACAATAATACACCGGATGGTCGCGATTTGTTCCTGGAGCGGTGACCCGGACTTGCAGCCACAGGGGCCCTCCATCTATGAAACTCCGGCTCCTTCCGCCGCATAAGCGATTGACACCTTCGCGCAATGGGAGGATTATTCGGGCGCTTTGTCCCACACGCATACGCCATGAACCAGAAAAGTTTCTACGGTTGGAAGCTCCTGTTCATCTTCTGGCTGATCATCGTGCTGAACTTCGCCTTTCCCACCTTCGCCACCAGCGTCGTCAACACTTACATGGCCAAAGCGATGCATCTGAATCGCAAGCAGCTGGGCTTGGCGTTTTCAGTTTTCAGCCTCATGGCCGGTTTGCCGGCTCCGCTCGTCGCCAAGTCGATCAACAAATTCGGCCTTCGTTTCACTCTGTTTATTGGAACTCTTTTGACGGCCTGCGGCGCGTTTCTCATGGCCTCATTTGTGAAAACCACGGCGGAAGCGATAGTAATTTTTGGGATTGTAGTCGGTGCAGGAGTGGCTCTCGCTGGCACGCTCGGGCCGCAGGTCGGCGCGGCTCGTTGGTTTCATCGCAAGCGCGCTCGCGCCATGTCCCTTCTGCTTACGGCATCTGGCATAGGCGGCTTCATCGCCGTGCCCACGCTCAACGCGATCATCGCTCGGTTTGGAACTTGGCGGGCCGCGTGGTGGTGCATGGCATTCATGTCGTTGGCAGCGGCCATTGTCGCCGCATTCTTCGTGAAGGACGGTCCCGCGCAAATAGGTCAGCTTCCAGACGGCGATGCCGCTCCGCACGCGCCTGCGTCGGTGGTTACGCTGGTTCCCCGACCGGCAGGCGGAGTCTACAAGACCGACGAGGATTGGACTTTGCGAGAAGCTCTCGCTTCACGAACCTTGTGGCTGCTGGTGCTCACCTATCTCGGATTCTTCATGGGCTTCTTCATCTACATTGCGCACGGCGTCTCGCATCTCGAAGGCCTTGGATATGCGCCCGGCCAAGCGGCAAGATCGATTTCGATCGTTCTAATTTCGTCGATGATCGGCCAATTCGCCGTCGCCGCGCTCGGTGATCGCATCGAGCCCCGCTATATTTCGGCCGTCGCTGTGTGCCTGTACGGCGCCGGCACCCTGCTGTCGGTTCGCGCTTCGGGGCCGGGTGGAATTTACCTGTATGCGATTCTGATGGGAACTGGTTTCGCCGCGGCCTTTACCTGTCTCGCCACCATCTTTAGCAACTATTACGGTTTGAAAGCGTATCCTGCTGTCCTCGGAGTCACCATGCCGATGGGCACGATACTGGGATCGGTCGGTCCGGTGACCGCGGGATATTTTTTCGATAAATACGGCACCTATGCTGGAGTCTTCGAAACAGTCGCGGGCTTGTGTTTTGCCAGCGCAATCCTTTACCTCTTGGCGGTTCCCCCCGTGAAGCACTCCGCGCGCACAGCCGCTCAGCCCGCTTCGCAGCGTATCTAACGTAGACTACTTGTCCGCTCCGTGACACCCAACCGTCCGATTCTCCACAAGTTACCGCTTTAATTGCAAATTCTGATGGCAACCAATCCGAATTTGAATTTGCCTCTCGAGCCTCGGGCTTTCTAAAGTGAAGTATGAATCTGCATTCCACCTCCGACGCGCACCGCGATATCTCGTTGCTCCACCAGATTGGTGAGCGCATTGCCGCTGCCGACCCGCTCGCCACGGTTCTCGACCTGGTGGTCGAGTTCGTTTCCGCAGTGGTGAAATGCGATTCATGTTTTGTCTACGTCCTCGAAGGCGAAGATCTTATCCTGCGAGCCTCTCAAAATCCCCACTCCGACGTCTTGGATCGCCTGAAGTTGCGCATGGGGCAGGGAATCACGGGTTGGGTGGCTGAAAATAAGAGGCCCGTCGCTATAGCCAGCGATGCTTTGCTCGATCCCCGCTTTCAATTGTTCGAAGAATTGCCGGAAGACCGCTTCGAGGCTTTCTTATCTGTGCCAATTTTGTGCCGCGACAAGTTAGTCGGCGTCATCAACATCCAGCATCGCGAGCCGCACCAGCACAGCCAGCGCGAGATTCACCTGATTTCCACCATCGGCTTCTTGGTGGGGCCGGAAATCGAACTGGTGCGCGTCGAAACCGAAAGTTCGCGCTCGTTCGAGCTGGCCGAAGCACGGCACCTGGTGGAAAGCGCGCAGAAAATCATCGCGCGAAAGCTTCGCATTGCCGAGGAAGACGCCCACCCTATCCTCCAAAGAGAAAGCCGCCAGCGCCGCAAGTCCATGAAGGAAATCGCCGAAGCCATCCTCATCACCGACGAAATCATCCGCCTTTAACTTCGCGGCAGAGCCCTTCGATCACGGTTTGGTATGCGAGCGAAGCATTTGAATCGGCTTGATTACAACATTCGGCGGGATGTTATCTTGCAGTTCGAGTAGGGGCGTCAACGTGCCCTCTTGCGCATTCAGAGGCGTGAACTTCCAATTCATTCCCGAGCTGTATTGATCTTTTTCGAGTACCACGAAATAGAGCGCGCCAGCCTTGAAGTGGACATTCAGCAACGGGGCGTTCCCGTCATCCGCGTGAGTGCCGTCGATCAGGTTTCCATCCTTATCCGTTACGATATCGAAGTTATTCAAAGTGCCGCTGAGCTTGCTGTCTTCTTCTTTCAGAATTAGCGTTGCGAAAACGCTGCCCTTGAAGTTTGCTTTCCACGTCCCTACGAACGATTTTAGATCCGGCGCGGCTTCTTTTGCAGACGCGGCACTCTGGCGAGGCGAGGCTGAAAGGCGCAACGCACCAAAGCAAGCGATGGCGAGCAGCAGCAAGCCCGTTTGCGCCCTGACTGCGCGACTGCGGCCAGTAAATCTCATGACCTTGCCTCCAAACTCCTTCGCTCACGAGCCGGTTGATGCGTAGTGTCGAGTGCCAAAAGTCCATAAAGAAACCGCCAGCGTGAAAAACACCGCCGCTACCACCGGCACCAGCGGCGCATATTCCGGCGTCACCGCGCGGCCCAGCAGTCGCACGCTAGGGTAGAACGAAGCAAGCCCAAAGGGAATCACCCAGCACAGGACAAACTGTACTCCGGCACTGTAAATCGAAAGCGGGTAGCGCCCGAAAGCGATCACATTCCAAACCGGCGGGCTGACTCCAATGCGATCCTCGAACCAAAAAGAGACGGTAGTGAGAATTAAAAAAACCGACAAGTAAATCAAGCCCGCGCAGAGCCCGAAGAAAAGTAGAATGGCGATTTTGTCCGGCGTCCACGCAACGCGCAGCCGCCGCGCCGCCCAGGCAACGCAGAAGATTCCCGTAGCCACTTCTTGAACTGCCTCGATGCGAAATTGCTCGAAGAGCACCTGAAATAAAGACGAAACCGGCCGCAACAGCACGCGATCGAATTTCCCCTCGATGATGTAGTTGTTGCCGAAATTGTAGAGGTTCAGGCTGATTACGTTGAACATGCCGTACGGAATCAGCGAGAAGCCGTAAAGAAACAGCACCTCGGGAAAGGTCCAGCCCGCCAGCCGCGGGATTCTCTGGAACAAAATGAGGACGAACGCAAGTTGAAAAAGCGTTGCGGCGAAACTGGTGAACAGGCTGATCAGAAAATCGGCGCGATAGCCGATCTGCACTTTCAAGTACTGTGTAAAGTACCCCCAGAAAAGCATGGCATGCCGGTTCAGTGAAACCGCAAGGTTTGAGAGGCGCTTTTTGTTCGGCATAATCAGCCCCCCTGGATTGTAATTGTGCGCAGGGTACGACTCCACCACAAGTGCGCGAGGATGATCAGCGCAAAAACCCAGAACCACTCAGTAGCCAGAGCTTGCAGCGCGTGTGCGCGGTCGAGTTTGCCGAGATAAATCTGAAGCGGTGTGTAGGCAATATGCTCGAACGGAAGCCACGCCAGAATTCGTTGAATTGTTTGCGGGAAAAACGTCATCGGGAGCAGCAGCCCGGAGAGCAACTCGATCAGCCATTGTTTGGCGCGAATCAGCGCAAGAATTGATTTCAGGGGAATCGCGCAAGTGCCGATCATGAAGTTGATCGCGGCCATCAGAAAGAAACTGCCGAGCACGCCGACCAGAAAGAAGAGGAAATTTTCGCCCGATGCCGGCCGCTCAAGAGGAAACACGAACGCCACGACCACTGCCGTCGGCAAAGTCAGCAGTCCCAGGCGGAACGCAGACTCGCCCATCGCCCGGCAGATCCACATCCATTGCACCGACACCGGCTTGATCAAATCCATGGCGATTTTGCCTTCGATCACTTCGTAGGCCATTTCCTGGTCGATTGTATTCCAGTAAAACGAGCGGATGATCCAGCCGACGCTGACATAAGTGATCATTTGCGAAAGGTTGTAACCCGCAAACGACGAAGCGGAGCGAAATACGGCGCTCCAGATGAAATAGTAAATCGTTACGTTGAGCGAATAGGTGATGATTCCGGTGAAATAGCGCAGGCGGAACGCGAGAATGTTGACGAAGCCGACGCGCGCAAATTCCGCGTAAGGCGCCAGAGATTCAACCAGTTCGCTCATGCGCGGTTCGCCTCAACGCTAACCCGGAGTGGAAACCGGCATCGGCTTTTATGACGGGTAGGAGTGCTCAGGATCGTTTGTTTTCTGTGAGATACGGATGATCCTACTCGGCGGCAGTGTCGAGCAGGTTGCTGGAATCGCACGCCGTTGGTTGGGCGGCTCTGGACCCTGCTATCGTCCTGCCCGCGGCTTGCTCCGAGTTCTAGCATGATGTTCACGCGACGATCTTAGGTAGACAGAAGGCCGAGCGCAAGTGCGAGCGCCTGTGGACTTTTCTCGGCCCACCGAACACCAGGGCAACTATTGACCAAAAGCTCAGACGGTCACAATAGCAAGGCGAGGAAAGGCTGCGCGATAGAGGTGTTCGTCGAGGGTAAGGAGACGAAATCCATTCCGCAAGGCATGTGCACCGATCAAAAAATCAGCGAGGATCCGACGCAGGCTGGAATCGCGCTGCTTTCTCCGGCGGCCAACGTATAGCTGAAACGCTCGACCGGCTGCGCGCCAGACGACTTCATCCAAATCCCAATCGACTGAGATGCCGGTGTCCTTGCAGAAAGAATCAAGAAAGGCCTCGGTCCGGGAGGGAAGGGCCAACAGTTCAGCGAACACCGGCGCTGAGATTACGAGGCTGCCACGCCCAAGAGCGGAGTCGAGAGCTGAACGCGCCTGAACATTCAGAGTTTCATCCTCGTTCCAGAGCGCAATGAGGACGTTCGAGTCAATCGCCGTGGTCATCGTCCGCGCAGACTCCGTACCCATCGCACTACCGCTTTTCTGCCGCGAAGAGTGCCAGGACTTCCGATACCCCGATATTTCTCGAACGAACTTTTGGTCCGCACAGGCCGCACACGGACTCCGCCGGAATCCTTCTCAAAGAGCAATTTATCACCGGCGTGAACGCCAAGGGCGCGGCGAATCTCGTGGGGCACTGTGATCTGCCCCTTGGTCGTGATTCGAGCTTGCTTCTTCATGGCAAAGTCCTCTATTCCTTACTTTACCACAACGATCCTTACCTTTCCCCGAATCGATAGGCCTATGCCTCTGTGTACAAAGCTAATTTCGCATCCCGGTGGCGTGATGTAGACTCGCTGGTTCGTGTGGGCAGAAGAGGCAGGCCCGGCACGCTTCGTGAAGTTCAACGTAGAGCGCTGATCGGCAAGCCTCATTTCAGCACAATGGAGAATCTATGCGGCACACTGTAAACGAAGGTAAAGCTAAAGCGCTGGGGCCCGGGGCGCTGAACGGCAAGCGTTACATCGAATCGTTGCGCGATGGACGAGAAGTGTGGGTTGCGGGCGAGCGGGTGAAAGATGTGACCGCACACCCGGTTTTTGCGGGCATGTGCCGCGAAATGGCGCGAATTTACGACATGCAGCACGCGCCAGAGACCACGGACCAAATGACGTTCCTGAATGAAAACGGAGCGCGCGTCTCCTATTCGTATCTGGAGCCGAAATCGTACGACGACCTGCTGCTGCGACGGCGCAACGCGGAAATCTGGGCGCATGAATCATTTGGGATGATGGGACGCTATCCGGATTTCTGCGCGGCCATCGCCATCGGATTCAAAAGCGCGGGCGACGAGTTGGCGAAATTCAATCCGGCGTTTGCGAAGAACGCGGCATGGCATCACCAATTCGCGGCTGAAAACGATCTTTGCCTGGGGCACGGGCTGCACGATCCGACGATGGACAAATCGCTGCGCCCGGAGCAGGACCCGGATCGTTGCCTGCGAATCGTGAAGGAAACCGATAGCGGCTACATTGTGCGCGGCGCGCGGCTGGTGACGCTGGCCCCTCTGTGCCACGAAATGCAGATTGCTCCCACGTATCAATTAAACGAACAGGAAAAGGATCACGCGATTTGGTTCGCGATTCCCGCCAATGTGAAGGGCCTGAAAATTATTTGTCGCGAGCCATTCAGCGACCGGAGCACGTTCGACCATCCGGCGTCGTCGCGCTTCGACGAAGAAGACGCGATGGTAATTTTCGAGGATGTGCTCGTGCCCTTCGAGCGGGTGTTCCTGGCGCGCGAACCTTTGGCGGCGCGCCAGCTATTCGGTCCGCGGGTAATGACGTGGACCGGTCCTTCCGCGACTGTGCAGGCGATCGCGCGGATGGAACTTCTGATAGGTGTCGCACACCTGATGGCGAAAACCGCCGGAACGGACACGCGGCCGCAGGTACAGACCGAGCTTGGGGAGCTGGTTACCTATCAGCGAATCCTGCGGTCCATCCTGCGCGCGGCGGAAGTGGATTGCGTGAAATTGCCGAACGGATTGGTGACGCCCGGACCAATGATCCATCAGCGGTCGCTTACGGCTCTGGTTTCCGAGAGGATCATCAATATCTTGGAGCACATCGGCTCGAGCTCGCTGATTTTTGCGCCGAGCGAGAAGGATTTTGATGCGCCTGAGTTGCGTCCTCTGCTGGACGTGTATTCTCGAGGCAAGGGCGCCTCGGGAATCGATCGGGTGAAGCTGGCTAAGCTGGCGTGGGAGTTGACCGGAGACCAGTTCGGCGGGCGGCAACAATTGTACGAACGGCTGCACTCAGGCGATCCGCAAACGGTAATTTCGCTGTCTTATTTGCAGTATGACAAGAGCAAGGCCGTGAAGATGGTCGAGCGGCTGATCGGAGCGAAGTTCGCGGTGTGATGGCCTGCTAGCGGATGGGTTTTAGCTAGCGATCGGCGTAAAAGCCGGCCCTCGCTTGGACCGTGAGGCCTTTTTGTTTGGCGGCGAGATGGATCCTGTGATAACCGATTTCAGCGTCGGCGCCTTCCGGCGTGTAGCCGAGGCTGTACTGATTGCGCAGTTCCTCTTCGATCTGCGCGTAGATTTTGTCGATGGGCTGTTTGCCTGAAACTTCGAAGAGACGGCCGCCCGTTTCCTCAGAAATCTGTTGAAGAACTTTCTTGCCATCCGGACGCTCTTCTTGCCGCGGATACTGGCGACGCCCGCCACCGCCTATCGGACCCATGCCTCCATGCATGCCGCCGAAACCTCCAACTCCGCCCCTGTGCCCTTCCTCGCCTTTGAATAGGATGGAGTAAACGAGCGTATCGGCGCGCTGGGCCGCCGCAATGGCGCTCGGTAATGATTCTTTGCTGCCACGATCGACTCCATCAGTGAGGACAATGAGCGCCTTGCGGCCCTGCTGTTTTTTCATAACGTCACCGGAGGCAAGCCAGATGGCATCGTAGAGCAAAGTTCCGCCGCCGCGGCCGCCGGATCCGGAACCGTAACCGGGCGATCCGTTTCCATTCCCATTCCGTTGTGGCGTCTCGAGCGAATCGAGCGAGGATTCTAGCTTTTGGCGCGACGAAGTGAGGTCCTGAAGCAGCTCGACTTCGCGATCAAAATGGATCAGAAAGGCTTTGTCCATGTCCTCGCGCAACACGTGGTCCAGAAACGTGTAGCTGGCGGTTCGCTCGTCGCCCAGAACATTGCGTTGACTCCCGCTCGTATCGACGAGCAGGCCCAGGGTCAGCGGAAGATTGTCTTCCTGCAAATAATATTTGATGCTCTGCGGATGGCCGTCTTCATCCAAGACGAAATCGTCTTTGGTAAGGTTGCGAATGATGTTGCCGTGTTTATCCCGCACAGTGGCGAGCACGTTGACAACTTTCACTTTGACGGAAATGTTCGGCGCCTGCTGGCTCAGCAAGGGCGCGGCTGCCAGCAGCAGAACCAGCGAAAATTGAAGGGCACGAACTAGCTTCATGTGGGTGTATTCGCCCCGGTTTGATGTAGAGGAAGCGGTTTTGGTTTGTCGGCGCCTAGGCCGGGACTTCCAGGTTGGCTTCGCCAGCGTAAATGCGCTTGACGACTTCCTCAATGGATTCGTCTTCGATGAGAAGGTCGCGGACCTCAACGGCGGCGAGGATCTGGCGGATGAGGTCGGCCGTGGCCACCTGGGTGCGATCGAAGCTGATGCGAAAGGTCAGCTCATCAACCTGGTCGAGCTGGAGGCCATCGCGCGAAAAGGCGGCGATAGCGGCGGCTTGAGCGCGATCTTTCAACGCGAACTTAATCTGCTTCGTGCGCAGCAGCCGTTCTTTCAATTGATCGAGCGGTCCATCGTAAAGGACGCGGCCGTGGTCGATGATCATAATGCGGCGGCAGAGCTCCTCGATATCGTCGAGATCGTGAGTGGTGAGCAAGACGGTGGTGCGAAACTCGCGATTGATGGCGCGCAGGAAGTGGCGAATGTGATCCTTGGCAACCACATCGAGACCGATGGTCGGCTCATCGAGAAAGAGCAGCGGGGGATTGTGCAGCAGAGCCGCGGCCAGATCGCAGCGCATGCGTTCGCCTAGCGAAAGCTTGCGCACGGGAGTGTGCAGGTAATCGCGAATGCCGAGTATTTCGTTGAATCGCTCCATGCGCGCGTCGAAATCGCGCTGGGATACATCGTAAATGCGGCGCAGCAGCTTGAATGATTCGATCACGGCAATGTCCCACCAGAGCTGGGTGCGTTGGCCGAAGACAACGCCGATGGTTTTCACGTACTGCGTGCGCTGGCGAAAAGGGACGAAGTCATTGACGACGATTTCGCCGCTGGTGGGAACGAGAATGCCGGTGAGCATTTTGATGGTGGTTGATTTGCCCGCGCCATTCGGTCCGATGTAGCCCACCATTTCGCCGCGATCGATGGAAAAGCTGACGCGGTCCACAGCCGCCACGGTGCGATACTCGCGGACGAAAAGATTCTGGATCGAGCCCAGGATTCCTTCGCGCCGGTGGAAGGCGCGAAAGTGTTTCGAAAGCTCGCGAACATGGATGAGCGGGCCGGCGATCATGACCGCAAGAATTCTAACATTTGCAGAAGGCTACTGGAGAACCGCAACTAGTTATGGGATGCGGCTTGCTGCTTTTTGTATGCGTCCCATGAAATGGAGATGAGATATGCGTGGATGGCATCCACGTCGGCGGCGCTTAGAACGCCATTCCACGGAGGCATCCCGGCGTTTTCCAGCAGGCCGCCGAGAACGATCTTCTGAAAGGCATCGTGAGTTTCGGGGCTCATCCTGCGCAAATCAGGCGTGAGCGTATGCGGCGCATTCGCATGGCACGAACTGCAATGCGCGGCGAAGAGTGTAGCGCCCTGTTTAACCGTCTCGGCGGACGCGGTCAGCGGAGGCGGCTGCGGAATCGGCTGAATCGGCGGTAGAAGCGCAGGAATTGGCGCCGGACCGCCCCCCAGTTTGAAAGCGATGATGCGGCCTTCGTTTCCGCGCTGATAGGCAGCGCTTTCCGGATGCGGGAAGTTCCAGCCGCCGCCTCCCCACGCAGCCATCACCGCTACATATTGGACGCCATCAACCGTATAAGACATTGGGCCGGCGATGACGCTGGTCCCAATTTCAATTTCCTTTAGCTTTTTTCCGGTATCCGCGTCGTAGGCGCAAAAATATCCCGTGCCGGTACCCTGGAACACGAGGCCGCCCGCCGTCGCCAGCACTCCGGGGCGGTCCCACCAATCCGACATCGGAACTTCCCAAACGATCTTGCTGCGAATCGGATCCCAGGCGCGCAGAAAAGCCTTACCGGAAAAAATAGAAGTCTGGCCATTTTCAATTTCCGGAATGTAGACGAGCCCCGTCTTCGGGTCGTACGACATCGGATTCCAATTATGCCCGCCCATCGGCGATGGCGAAATGAAACGCTTTCCATTGCTGGAATATCTGAAATCGCGCGCGTTGGCGGCTTCCACGGGGCGTCCGGTCTTCATATCAACGTGGCTCGCCCAAGTAACAGGAACGTAGTTATTCGCGGAAAGAAGTTTGCCGGTCTGGCGATCGAGGATGTAGAAGAAGCCCGGCTTCGAGGCTTGCATGAGGACCTTGCGCATTTTGCCGTCGATTTTCAGATTGGCCAGGATGATCGGCTGCACCACATCGAAATCCCACTGGTCGCCGGGAACTTCCTGGTAATACCAAGCCATGCGGCCCGTGTCTGGATTCAAGGCGATGATCGACGCGATGTAAAGATTGTCTCCGCCATTGGGGCTGCGCTTGGATTGATCGTAAAACGTTCCGTTGCCGGTGCCGAAATACAGGAGATTCAGTTCCGGGTCGTAATCCAAACCGCCCCAGACGGTGCCGCCGCCGCCCATTTTCCAATTGCTCTTGGGGTCCCATGTTTTGGCTGCGGCTTTGAGTTCGGGATTTTCGTAGGGTTCGGACGGATCGCCCGGCACGGTGAAGAATCGCCACGCGAGTTTGCCGGTCTCGAGATCGTAGGCGCTGATGTAACCGCGCGCGTCGTATTCGCCGCCGCCGTTTCCGATGACCACCACTTTCCCGGCAACTTCTGGCGCGCCGGTGGACGTGTAGCCTTTTTTGTGGTCGATAATCGTGTCGGTCTGCCAGATCACGCTGCCGGTGGCTGCGTCCAGCGCAAAAAGTTTTCCATCGAACGAAGCGACGTAGACCTTGCCCTTCCACACCGCGACACCGCGATTCACCTCGTCGCAGCAGGCTTCGCGGTTCACGCGCAAGTCGGCGTGCGGATCGAAACTCCAGATTTCTTTGCCGGTTTTTGCATCGAGCGCGTAGGCTTTGCCAGTTGAGCCGGACGCGTACATCACGCCATCCACGACGATTGGCGTGGCTTCGAGGCCGCGATTGGTGTGCGTGTCGTAGTCCCACGCAAAGCCGAGGCGATCGACATTCTGCTTATTGATCTGCGCAAGCGCGGAATAATGGCCTTTGCCGAAGTCGCGGCCTCCGGTGAGCCACTCGCCCGGATGCTTGTCGGCCGCGAGGAGCCGCCTGGTATCAATTTGACCGCGCGCGGCGGAATTACCTTGATCACCGAACGCAATTACCTTCAGCATGCCATAGCCTGCGAGCGAGCAGACTACAGCCGCCATTGCGAGGCCAGACGCAACTCGGAACCTCAGCGACATAAGATCAATATCCTCCAGCGATGCAGCTTGCGAAAAAGTAAAAAGGGAAAAAGCCCGGCGCGACACCGGCGCTACGAATCGCCTTTGCTGAATTACAAATGCTCAACAGATTCCTTCGCTCCGAAAGCCCGCCTTCTGCAATTTAATCTTATTGGTGGTGAATCCAAGGCGAATGCATGTTGTACGGGACGCCGATAAACACAGCCTCGATCTGCTGAATTTTGCCATCCCGAATTTTGAATAATTCCAGGAAGCAAAGCGTGCTCGGCGTTCTCATGGGAGAGTGTATGACGGTGCCGTCGGTCAGCGCAAAGTTGGCCAGCCTACCCGCGTGATCGATAAAGCCAGCCGCCATCACCAGGCCGCGCTCTTCGTCCACCAGAAAAAAACGGCGATCGCGAACGCGGTCGTCGTAGCGATAATTGCCGAGCTCGAATTGCTGCGCGCAACCCAAGTTCGCAACGGGGATAGTTTTCATGAGATCCGGATTGTGCGTTGTCAGCAAACCATTCTCGATGCGATTGCAATTGTCGTCGAACTGGGTGAAGAGAACTCCGTCGTTGAGCTGGAGCGTGCTGAAATAGCCGTCGACAAGGGCGATCATGCGAGCGCGCGGGCGCCGAAGCTCCGGCGGGACGATTTCGTTCAGCACCGGCTTCTCAACCATGTTCGGTTTGCTCGGAAAAGGGCCGCCGCCGTCGCTGCGTCGTATCAGAGTTTCAGCCTCCGAAATTTTGCCGTCTTCCACTTTAAGCCGCAGCGCGAAAACGGAAGTAGCGTTAGTCTCATCCACGATTCCGTAGAAGCCTACTTCACCATTAGTAGGATCGGCCATCCGGAGATTGTAGTTGCCCAGGCCAGTCACCGTGCCCCACACGCCATCGCCGATATCCATCATCACGTTATTTTCCGAGTAGCGGAAATTCTTCGCCAGTGGCAGGCGCGACGGATCTTTCATCTTGAGCGCGTCGAGATATTGATCGAGGAACCCATACAGGCAGGCGCGGTCGCAATTCGGAGCAACGCCATCTTGCGCTTTGCTCGCGGCGCGAACGCGGCACGGGTGCGCCAGCGCCGTGCCCAGTGCAACAATCGCCAGACAGCCTGCGGCCAAAAGCACTTTCCTGGGGATCATTTCATCCTCCGGATTGATCGGCGGGAAGATACTACATCGAGCGAAAACTACAAGGGGTTTCAATGACCGATGTGAACCGGGAAGTGTCGGCGCATCGCGCGCCGGGTACGCCAAGAAAGCGGGCTCCCATGCTATTCGGAGGCTGCTTTCTTGGCTGGCTTTATGTTGCGATCAGATCAGGTTCTCCTGCACGACACTCCACGCCGCGCGGCTTTAGTGCTGCAACGCAGTGGGCCGCGTGAAAAGCGATCTCAGATCGATGCCCAAAGTGAGAGTCCCGGCATCATTATTGAGCTTGATGCTGTGAACGTAAGCGGCCTCGATATAAAACCAGCGTCCCGCCATCAGCCGAAGCCACGAGGAATAGCCGCGATCGTGAGTCACGTCCGAGACGGTTTCCCCTGGGGGAGGAGCCAGAAAGAAGTTCGTAACTCCGTTGTAGACCTTTTGGTCGCCTGCGGGAAACAGCTCATAATACGAACCTCCCACGCTCACGGAGCGCACCACCCGAAATTCCACTCCGCCTTCCGCATCGGCCGTGAAACCGAGGGTCTGGAACGAGTCGGCGAGCCGAAATGGCTGCGAGAGCAAACGCGTATCCAAAATTCCGTTCGCGATCCCCGCGTTCACAAATGGGTCGAAGCGTCCGATCGGCCGGTCGAAGTGGTTGAACCAATCGGCGCCTACTCTTCCCGTGCTGTAGGCTCCAGTCTCTTCGGCAGGCACAGACACAGTGAAGACAGTATCGTAATTCAGCACGCTGTTGTTGAATGTCAGCCTCAAATCCCCATACGGATCACCGATGTTGTAGTCCCATTGATGTGGCTGTCCGGGAAAGGTCTCCCGCACTAGATAAACGGGAACTCCAAGATCCACGCCGATGTGATCGTTGAACTGGTATCCGAAGCTGGTATCGAAAATCAAGAATTGTCCAAAATTGCTGTCGCTCGCCCGAATGTCTTCGTAAGCTGTGAATCCCCGCTCTTGGTAACCGTAAGCCGGCGCCTGCGCGAGAATAGTTTTGCCGCCCAGCAGAAAAACCAGAGCAGCCACGGTGGCGAATAAGATCGTTGATCCATATTTCCATGACCTGAGTCGCATTTTCCCTCCCCATCCCTTAAGTTCGCAGTACGTTCAGTCGATTAGCCGAGTGACTCATGCTTCGTTGCAGTAGCTAGGAACAGGAGGCCGGTTGCCCGGCCTCCTTTCCATGTTGGTCCGGCCTTGCATCAGTGAGTTGTTGCCGGAGTAGTGGCTTCGTGTTGTTCGATTGGTGGCTTGGCTGGGGCAGGCTTTGTCGCGTTCGCAGGAAGATGGTGCTGTTCCATTCGCTCGTGCCGTTGAGCGAAGTAGGACGAATTGTTGGCCAACTCTGTGCGAACTTCAGGATTTTTGTCCAAGAAGACCCGCAAATCCTTGTGGTTGTGTAGGTACTTTTGGTCGTTGCACAGAGATGGGTTGGCACTCAGGTCTCGGTCGACGTCCTTGTGCTTATCGAGGAACCGATCCAGTTCTGCGGACTGCTTGTCCGTCAGGTTCGGAGCGGCATTCGAGGCTCTTCGGTTTGCGTCGATACGGTCTGCGACTTCCCTCGACTCGAACCGATTGTCCCGGTTCATGAAGAAAGACGGATTTTCGGCGAACTCTCGCCGCACCTGAGGGTGTTCGTCACAGAAATACCGCAGATCCCTGTGGTGATCGAGATACTTTTGGTCATTCACCAGGGACGGGTTCTTTCTGAGGTCCTTGTCGATGTCCTTGTGGTCGTCAAGGAACTGATCCATCTGGTCGCGGTCGCGATACTGATCTCGGTCCGCAAAGTTTCGGTCGCGGTCCTGATCTGGAGTCGGGTTCTGTGCATCGGCATAGCGATCGCGGTCTTGATCTCGATCCGGGTTGCTATTTGCCGCATATCCATTCTGGGAGTTGGCTGCACGTGCGTCCCGATCGCGGTCCTGGTCCTGATTCCGGGTTGGCTGCGCCTCCCTCGCATCGAACCGGTTCTCCCGCTGCATGAAAAGAGAGGGATTCTTCGCGAACTGATCCCGCACATCAGGATGATCGTTAAGGAACGTCCGAAGATCCTGGTGCTGATCGAGGTACGTTTTGTTGTCTGCCAGGGACGGATTCGCTCTTAGGTCCTTATCGATTTGCTGGTGATCATCCAGGAATCGATCCAACTGGGCAGCTTCTCCGTTCCTTAGGCCTGGATTTTGTCCGTTTGCATCGCGATCCCGATCGCGGTCCGTGTAGTTTTGATCGCGATCTTGATCTCGATTCGGGTTGTTATTTGCCGCGTTTCCATTCTGCGAGTTCGCGGCGCCTGCGTCCCGATCGCGGTCTTGATTTGTCCGCGCATCTCTGGCGTTAAATCGGTCTTCTCGATGCGTGAAATAGGCAGGATTCTGTGAGAACGCCCGCTGCATTTCAGGATGATCGTTCAGGAACGATCGCAGGTCCTTATGGTGATCGAGATATTTCTGATCGGTTATCAGTGATGGTTTGGATCGCAAGTCCTTGTCGATATCCTTGTGGTCATTCAAGAACTGATCCATCCGGTCGAAATCCGGGTTCGTATTTTGCTGGCCCGGCGGCGCAGTCTCGGTGGCGGGAGCACTCCGATCCGGGCCTTGCTGGCCCCTCGCATTCGCAGGCACAAGGCTCAGCGCGAGGGCCGCACCGCCTATTAGCCCTGCGCGGTACCAACTTCGGATAAAGGGTCGCATAAAATAATTACCTCCCTTGTGGAGTCGTCTGTGTTTGCAAGTGGCCTTTTCATCCGCAGCACAAAAACCTTTCACAGCGCACCTCCTTGGCAAGTTGCCGAGGACTCTGCTCTCGTTTTTCAGCTGGGAACCAGGCTGGGAAACCATTGTCCCGGCGGCTCGGGGACGGTGAGCGCCGGGGGATTGCACTCGCCCGAAGGATGGTCCCGATCTGTTTTTTGCGCTATAAGCCGAAACCCCTATGCGACCACTGAATATCGCCGTAAGGGCTTTAGTGTAGAAACGCGGTCGCACGGATGAGAAACTCCAACCGCCACAATGCCTTGCAGGGAAATGCGCCACGCCGCCGTTGAGCATGCCCACGCAGACATTCCTGTTTGCGCATCAGCGAGCGCTCTTGGGGACCCAAACAATCCCTACTGCTCAATGCGGAACCTAGAGGCTGGGTCAGAAAATCGCCAGCTTAAGAATCGCTGGGCAAACAGACCGTTGTGGTGGCAGAATCGGGCGGCCTTTCTCGGCATTGGGCCATCTGAACGACCTGAACCATCTCATGATCGGACTGTGCCAATCCAAACGGGGGACCCATGGGCAATGAAAAGCGTTTCGACGTGGACCGAATGAAGGCGATTGATGTCCACGTGCACATCGAACACGAAGGAGCAGGGACTGAAACCGATCAGGCGGCGAAGGAGTACTTCGGCGGCGCCGCGGCGCGAGGGCGCAAGGAGATGGCGGAATACTATCGCTCCCGGAATATCGGATGCGTCGTTTTTACCGTGGATGAGCGGCTTACTGGCAGACCGGTGGTGCCGAATGATGAAGTGATCAAGTTTGCCGCAGAAAATGCCGACATCATGATTCCTTTCGCCAGCGTCGATCCAACTCGCGGGCCGGAGGCAATCAGCGAAGCAAAACGGCTGATCGCGACGGGACTGCTCCGCGGATTCAAGCTTCATCCTCCCCTGCAGCAATTTTTTCCCAACGATCGCGTGGCCTATCCGCTCTACAAGGTGATCGAGGAAGCGGGGCTGCCCGTAGTGTTTCACACCGGACACAGCGGCATCGGCACGGGAATGCCTGGTGGCGGCGGAATCCGATTGAAATACGGCAACCCGATGTACATCGACGATGTGGCGGTCGATTTTCCGGACATGCCGATTATCATGGCGCATCCATCGTTTCCCTGGCAGGACGAAGCAATCTCGGTTTGCCTTCACAAGCGGCAGGTTTACATCGATTTGTCGGGTTGGTCGCCGAAATACTTCGCCCCGAATTTGATTCAATACGCGAATTCACTATTGAAGACGAAAATGCTCTTCGGGTCGGACTATCCGCTGATTACTCCCGACCGCTGGATGGCCGATTTCGAAAAGGCTCCCTTCAAGGACGAAGTGCGGCCGCTGATTTTGAAAGAAAACGCCATGAAGTTGTTCGGCCTCACGTCTAAGACCGCGGCACCCGCCGCAAGGGACTAAGGCGTGGAAAGCCGATTAAGGGAAGCATAGCGTCCCTGCATTCAAATAAAATAAGTACGTTGGTATTAGCGACGGCGCCCGTTCCGCCCGCCCGCCGTAAGGGAGGAGTCATGCAGGAATTCGATCCTCACGTTCTCGATGAGAAGGCGGTCCCTCCGCCCGAGGATTTCAGCAAGCGCGCGCGGGTGCGTTCGCTCGATCAATATCGCGAAATGTACAACCAAGCCGAGCGCGAGCCGGAAGTGTTCTGGGGCGAACAAGCGAAGTTGATTGACTGGTTTGAGCCCCCCACTAAAGTGCTCGAATGGAACTTGCCGCACGCGAAGTGGTTCACGGGAGGAAAGCTCAACGTCGCGTACAACTGCCTGGACAGGCACCTGGAGAAAAATCTCAACAAACCGGCTTTGCTTTGGGAGGCCGAAGATGGCTCATCGCTTCAATTCACCTACGCGGAATTGCACGACCGCGTATGCCGGTTCGCGAACGCTCTGAATGAGCTGGGCGTAAAACCCGGCGATTGCGTGGCAATTTACTTGCCGATGATTCCAGAGCTGCCGATTGCTATGCTCGCATGCGCGCGAATTGGCGCCGTACACTCCGTAATCTTCGGCGGATTCAGCGCTGCCGCGCTTGCCGACCGCATTACGGATGCAAAATCGAAAATACTGATCACCGCGGATGGAGGTTTTCGCCGCGGGAAGATCGTGCCGCTGAAAGAGACCGCCGACGCTGCGCTCAAGAACTGTCCCACCATTGAAAAATCAGTCGTTGTGAAGCGTACGGAGGAAAAAATCGGCTGGCAAGAGGGCCGCGATCTTTGGTGGCACGATCTCGAAAAAGCCGCGTCGCCGGAGTGCGAGGCGGAATCGTTCGATTCTGAGCATCCGCTGTACATCCTGTATACCAGCGGCACCACCGGAAAACCGAAGGGCGTGTTGCACACTTCGGCCGGCTACCTGCTGCAAACGATGTGGACCACGCAGATGGTTTTCGATCTGCGTGACGACGATGTGTACTGGTGCACCGCCGATATCGGCTGGGTCACTGGCCACAGCTACATTGTTTACGGACCGCTGGCGAATGGCGCGAGTGTTCTGATGTACGAAGGCGCGCCCGATCATCCGCGCCGCGACCGATTTTGGGAAATTGTGCAGCGCTACAAAGTGACGATTTTTTACAGCTCCGCCACCGCGATCCGCGCCTTCATGGCCTGGGGCGCGGAATGGATCGATTCGCATGACCTGAGCAGCCTGAGGCTCCTCGGCACGGTCGGAGAATCCATCAATCCCGCGGCGTGGAAATGGTATTTCGAGGCGATTGGAAAAAATCGCTGCCCGATTGTCGATACCTGGTGGCAAACGGAAACAGGCGCGATGATGATTTCGCCTCTGCCGGGCGCGACCCCCGCGAAGCCCGGCTCGGCCACGCTGCCGTTGCCGGGAGTGATCGCCAAAGTCGTCAACATGCAGGGACAGCCCGTGGCGCCGGGCGAGACCGGCTACCTCACCATCCAGAAGCCCTGGCCTTCGATGCTGCGTACAATTTATGGAGATGACGAGCGTTACGTTCGCGACTACTGGAAAACAATTCCCGGCGTTTATTTCGCGGGCGACGCCGCGCAATGCGACAAAGACGGATACATCTGGGTTCTCGGGCGCGTGGACGATGTAATCAAGGTTGCCGGCCACCGCCTCAGCTCGATGGAAATTGAAAGCGCGCTGGTCAGCCATACGTCCGTGGCCGAGGCCGCAGTGGTTGCGCGGCCGGACGAGATCAAGGGAGAAGCGATCGTCTGCTTCGTCACTTTGCGCTCCGGCCAATCCGCTTCCGGCAGTCTGCGAGCCGCGCTGATGGAGCACGTCTCCACGACCATTGGAACGATCGCGCGCCCGGCGGACGTTCGCTTCTGCGATATTCTCCCGAAAACCCGTAGCGGCAAGATCATGCGGCGCCTGCTGCGCGAAGTGGCCCACAAAGGCGGTGTCTCGGGCGACACCACAACCCTCGAAGACATGAGCGTTATCGAGCAGATTGCAAAAGCTCAGGGCCAGGAAGAGGAATGACGCTCTAGCATTCAATCTGCAACAAATAGCCGCAGACGACTCGCGCTAATTCTGCTCCAGCCGGCAAAATTGCAGCGATTCTGCCATCGCACCCGACACGCTTTCTTGTATATACTTCACGGCTCGACGCAGCGCAGCACGCCGCGTCGTCGCTTGGAAATCGATTCGATAGCAGGAGGCCTCTTGTTCAAGTTTCTAGGGCGCACAGTTATCTTCGCAGTTGCCTTTATTCTCGCCTGCATTCTTCCTCGGCCCGCGCACGCTCAACGCGCCGGCGACTGGCCGATGTACAGCCACGATCTAGCCAGCACGCGCTATTCGCCGCTTACGCAAATAAATCCGGGAAACGTTGCAACGCTCACTCAGGCCTGGTCGTATCCGATGCGGCCCGGAGGAAAGGGCCCGTCCGCGATCACCTTCAGTGAGGTGACTCCCATTGTGGTGAACGACGTGATGTATCTTGCCGCCGGCAATCGCATACTCGCGCTCGAGCCCGAAACCGGCAGAGAAATTTGGAGCTTCCAACTCGAGAAGGGCCTTGTCCCGCAGCGCGGCGTCGCCTATTGGCCGGGAGACTCGAACAATCCTCCTCGCATTATCTTCACCAGCCTTCACAGGCTCATGGCCCTCAACGCGGCCACGGGCAAAATCGATCCAAAGTTCGGCACAAATGGCGAAGTCGAAATGGACGTCCCGTTTGCCGAGGTCCCCACAATCTACAAGAACATCATCATCGTGGGCGCCAATGTGTACGGGCCGGGCGAAACGAATCTCCACCCGCAGGACGAGGTTGGCGCCGGAGTCCCCGGCGATTCGCGCGCTTACGATGCGCGCACCGGCAAAAAGCTGTGGACGTTCCACACTATTCCACAGCCGGGCGAGATCGGCCACGATACTTGGGGTGACGACAGCTGGAAGGGCCGCGGCGGCACCAATGTATGGTCCATCACCATGACGGTGGACGAAAAGCGCGGCATCGTTTACATGCCCATCGGCGGCCCAGCGGCGAATTATTACGGCGGAGACCGCCCCGGAAATAATCTCTTTTCCAATTCGCTGGTCGCGGTCGATGCAAAAACCGGAAAGTTGAAATGGTATTTCCAGACCGTTCATCACGAGCTGTGGGATTTCGATTTGCCGCCGGAGCCTGTGCTGATCGATATTGATCACGACG
Source organism: Candidatus Acidiferrales bacterium (assembly GCA_036520875.1). Classification (GTDB taxonomy): domain Bacteria; phylum Acidobacteriota; class Terriglobia; order Acidiferrales; family UBA7541; genus Palsa-295. The sequence continues at coordinate 26,251 of DATDIT010000001.1, read as the reverse complement.
GAAAAAAGATTCCAGCCGTCGTGCAAATGGGCAAGTCCCCGTACATGTTCATTCTGAATCGTTATGACGGCAAATCGGTATTTGGCGTCGAAGAGCGCCCCGTGCCAAAGGGCGATGTGCCCACCGAGCAGTATTCGCCCACGCAGCCGTTTCCGCTCAAGCCTCCGCCGCTCGCGCGCGATAGCTTTTCGGCTCAAGATTTGGTCACCGCTGACGATACAACTCCCGAACACGCCAAGGCCTGCAAGGAGCTACTGGATAGCCACGGCGGCCTTTACAATGCCGGTCCTTTTACGCCCTGGGGATTTCGACCCGAGGGTGGCCAACCCAAAGTCTCGCTGGTTTTTCCTGGCGCAACGGGAGGAACGAACTGGGGCGGGACCGCTTCCGATCCAACCACGGGTTACGTATTCCTGAATGTGCAGAACTCAGGCTCAACCGGATGGATCGAGAAGAACCCGAAATACCAGCCGGGATCCGGCGGCCCAGAGCTTCCCTATCATCGAGGCAGCGGAGCCGGCAGCCAGTACGGCAGCTTCAGCGCCATCGCCAAGGACGCAAGCGGGCACAGCCTCGGCAATCTTCCCTGCCAGAAACCGCCATGGGAAAGCCTGCTTGCCGTCAATGCCAACACTGGAGACGTTGTCTGGAGCGTGCCGCTGGGAATTACCGAAGGGCTGCCTCCCGGAAAGCAAAATACCGGGAGGACGGGAGCCTTTGCCGGTCCAATTGTTACGGGGGGCGGTGTGGTTTTCATCGGCGCAACAAACGATGATCGCTTTCGTGCCTTCGATGCCAAAACCGGCAAGGAACTCTGGTCCACAAAGCTCGATTACGCTGCAACAGCCGTTCCCATGACCTACGAAGGCAAAAACGGCAAGCAGTACGTGGCGATTGTGGACGCGGGAGGTGGTTCCGGAGACAAGCAGGCGCTATTGGTCTTTGCCCTGCCGTAACAGCCCTCGGCTTCGAGCAAAACCCAGAAGAGGCAATTTGGTAAAAGGAGGTTCCGGGTGTTTGTTGCCTACATCATTGTCACTCTGCTCGCTGCGGCCGCCAACATATACGCGGCTACCACTGACTTTACCCGGCCGGATTGGCTTCTCGCCAACATGAACAAGTTGCGCGTACGGGAATCGTCCCTGCCGGCTCTGGGCATACTTAAAGCAGCGGGCGCGGTAGGTTTGGTGATTGGCTTTCGCGTGCCGCTGATTGGGATTGCCGCTGCTGTTGGACTCACACTGTTCTTTATCGGCGCAATCATCACGCATCTCCGAGCGCGCGACTACTCCTTAGGAAATGGTGTGCCAATCGTGTTCCTTGCACTTGCCGTGGCAGCACTCCTGCTGCGAGTGCATATTCATGAGGTGGCCCTTCGATGAATCGGCGCAACAATACTGCACGAATTCTGGTTGCTTTGGGCGCCGTGGTTTTGATCGCCGCTTCGCTGCTTCATTTGTCTGATTACTCGAAAGATTTGTCTGCGGTGAACGCGTCGAATCTGCGCGCCGGTTTGAAAGATGGGGTGCGCTCTCTCTATTTCTCTTTCGGATGGGAATCGATCGCGATCGCGATCATCATGCTGATCAGCGCCTTCGCGGTCACAAAATTGGGGAAGGCGATTGTTCTGTTCTGCGGATTTGCTCTTCTCGTAGATCTGGCGGTAACGGTAGCGTCTATGGGTTGGTTCGTAGGCCCTGAAATGGTCCTGGTGTCAGCCCTGTTAGCCATTTGCGGTGGCCTGTTGTTTCAAAATACCGCGGCCTAGCTCCTGCTTCAGATGCACCGCTAGGCTGATGTATCGAACGAACCGGTCAGGCGTTCGCCGAGCGGGATATAGGGCCGGCCGGGTTCCTGTCGCGATGCGAGCGGCCCCGCGATACCCGGGGTACCGGTGCCCCCTCAAACTCGAGTACGTCGCTCACCCGGTAGGGCTTTTCTCGCTCGCACGACCGGCAGCGGAGGCTGAAAACGCGATCGTGCTCCTCGTGGGGTAGAAACGAGCTTTCCTGCTCTGCTGCGGATATGCTGCCCGCCAGAATAGAAGGTACCGGTATCGGCTGTCTGCAGGATAAACATCTCACTCCAAGGTAAGATTGCTTATCAGCTTCCGTCATCATCATCGAAATGCTCCTCAGAAATTGTAGTTATTCAGTCGAAGGGAACCCCATCATACATCCCCTGGCTGTGTAATCCAAGCGGCCTGTAAATATCTCGTAGGTACCAGATTTTAAATGCTTTATCTTGATTTTGGTCATAGGTTTTCCACAAAGGGTATTGAGTGCGGGGCGTTGTTTCCCTCCTGAATACCCGCTCTGTTCGGTCCGATTTTAAAGCTGGAGATCGCACCATGCGAGGTGGCAGACGCGTTTGAAAAAATCTTCAGCGAATAGTCGAATGGAGTATCCTATGCCGCGCAATAGCCCGTGGAATTTGCTGATTCGCTGTTGTTTCGTCGGAGAGTGATGCGTGCCTGGTGGTCGTCGCGGTCTTCAAAACCGCTGCCCCGACACTTCGTGCCGGGGGGTAGGTTCGATTCCTACCCTCTCCGCCAATTTTTCCAAAGTCGTATACTGGTTTGTGGTTTCCCGGAGGTAACCGGTCATGTCGGCTGAAGAACCACTACTAAAGCTGACGGCACTTTCATCCTGCGCGGGCTGCGCATCCAAGCTCAGCCGCCAGGCGCTAACGCAAGTCTTGCATCAAGTGCCCATGCTGAAGGATCGAAACGTCTTGGTCGGCGCGGCTACTGGCGACGATGCCGGCGTCTATCGTATCGACCGCCAGCGCGCACTGGTGCAAACAACGGATTTTTTCACTCCGATCGTGGACGATCCCTATTCCTACGGGCAGATCGCGGCAACCAACGCTTTGTCGGATGTATACGCCATGGGCGGTCGGCCGCTCACCGCGCTAAATCTGGCCGGGATGCCTGCCGATACGATTTCACTCGATGTGGTGAATCAAATCCTGCGTGGCGGCGCGGAAAAGATCAAAGAGGCGAAGTGTGTGCTCATCGGCGGCCACACCATCAAAGCGCCTGAGCCAATCTTCGGCTTTGCCGTAACCGGCGTCGTGTCGCCGCAGCGCATGATGACCAACGCGAATGCCCGCCCGGGCGATACGCTTGTCCTCACGAAACCCCTGGGCACTGGCGTTATCACCACAGCCGTCAAACGCGGATTGGCCACGCCCGAACTCGAAAGCAAAGCCATCGCCATCATGTCGCGCCTCAACGAAATTGGCGCGGAACTAGCGGAACGCGGCCTAGTAAAGGGCGCTGTGGATGTAACGGGTTTCGGCCTTCTGAGCCACCTTGGCGCAATGTGCGCGTCGAGCCGCGTCAGCGCGGAAATCGAGGCGTCGAGCGTGCCAGTGATCAGCGAAGAAGTTTTCGACCTGATCGCCCAGGGCTGCATCCCTGGCGGCAGCCGCGACAATCTCGCCTACGCTAACGAGTTCACCGAATGGGATGGTTCAAGCAACGTACAGAAAGCCTTGCTCACCGACGCGCAAACGAGCGGCGGCCTTCTCCTTTGCGTCCCGCAAAAGCGACTGCCAGCCGTTTTGAAGCTTCTAAAGGCTCGCCGCGCTCTTTCCGCAGCGATCATCGGCCGGATTGTGCGTGCCGCGAAACCGCGAATACGAGTTCGTGCATGAATGCCTCCCGCCTTCGGGCGATACCCTCTGTCGAGAAGGTTCTACAGTCTCTCGGCGATGCCGGGCTTCCTCGGCCCCTGATTCTCGACCAAGTGCGCCGGGAATTAGGCGCGCTCCGCAAGCAGAAGACCATCCCGGAATTTGACGCCGTTGTCTCGACGATCCGCGCGAGACTCCGCAATCTGTCCGCTGGCCGCATTCAGCCTGTGATCAATGGCACGGGAATTCTGATACACACCAATTTTGGACGCGCACCGCTGGGGCCGGCCGTGATCGAGAAACTGAAGGCCATCGGATCCAGCTATAACAATCTTGAGTATGACCTTACCGGGGGAGTTCGAGGCGGACGCGCCGCGTATCTCGAGCGCGCGCTATCGCTTTTGTGTTCCTCTGAAGCCGCAACCGTGGTGAACAACAATGCCGCTGCGCTGGTTTTGATTCTGCGCCACTTTTGCGGAGCGCCCGAGGCTCCTTCTGGGCGAAGTGCCCGCAAAGGCTCGCGCGGAATGCGTGCGCGCAAAAGTGAAGTGATCATTTCTCGCGGCGAACTCATTCAGATCGGAGGCGGCTTCCGCATTCCGGACATCCTCGAATCCAGCGGTGCGAAGCTGCGCGAGGTGGGCACCACCAACCACACGACGGTTGGAGATTATGCTCGTGCGATCACGCGCGAAACTGCTTTGATCCTCAAGGTTCATCGCAGCAATTTTTTCATGGGCGGATTCGTTGAGTCACCGCCTCCGCAGCAAGTTGCGGCGTTGGCGCGAAGAAAACGTATTCCCTTTGTCGAAGATCTTGGCAGCGGTGCCATCGTCGAAACGGAAGCGTCGGCGGGAGTGGAACACGAACCTACGCCTGCCGAAGTGATACGCCGTGGCGTCGATTTAGTCTGCTTCAGCGGAGACAAACTGCTCGGAGGGCCGCAGGCGGGCATCATCGCCGGAAAAGCCGCGCTCGTTGGCGCGCTCAAGCGCAATCCGCTGTTTCGCGCGCTCCGATGCGACAAATTGATTCTATCCGCGCTCGAAACCACGGCCGATATTTACTTAGGTTCTGGGGGCGCGGATCTTCCTCAGAGCGCCGAAAAAGAATCCCGCGCATCGGATGAAGCCGTGCACGCTACGGTGTGCATTCCGGTTCTGGAGATGCTGAATACGCCGCTCGACGCTTTGCGTTCGCGCGCGGATAAAATCGTTTCCGCGCTTGCGGGGCTTCCGTTGAGCGCGAGTGTCGGCATCGGGCAGGCGCAAATCGGCGGAGGGACGCTGCCACAATCGGTAATCTCTTCGGTGACGATCGATCTCTCCCACAAAACGCTTAAGCCGCAGGATCTCGCCACAAGATTGAGGGAAAATTCCGTGCCTGTAATCGGATATATCGCGCGCGGTAAACTGAAGTTTGACTTGCGGACGATTTTCCCCCGCCAAGATGCGCAATTGGCCAATGCAATCAGAGCGGCGGCCGCCGATTAAGCGCGCATCGAACTTTTACGAGAATCGGCGAGCGGCTTCGCTCGCGTGAGTTTCTGAAGGAGAAGTGATTCGCCAATGGAAGGCGCACGGCATTTCATATTAGCCACTGCGGGGCACGTGGATCACGGCAAAAGCGCTTTGGTCAAAGCGCTTACCGGCACCGATCCCGACCGCTTGCCCGAAGAACAACTGAGAGGAATCACAATTGATCTCGGTTTCGCGCATCTCGAGCTGCCGTCCACGGAGGGCAAATCTCCGGTAATTCTCGGAATTGTTGACGTGCCTGGTCACGAAGACTTCGTGAAAAATATGGTGGCAGGTGTCGGTTCAATTGATTTGTCCCTGCTCGTTGTGGCCGCCGACGATGGCTGGATGCCGCAGACCGAAGAGCACTTGCAAATTCTCGCCTATCTCGGCGTGAAACGCGCGGTCGTCGCGCTGACGAAAATCGACTTAGCGCAAAACGAACAAAACACTGTGGCCGCGATCCGCGAAAAATTGAAAGACACGCCGCTTGCGGACGCCCCAATCGTCCCCACATCCGTCGTCACCGGACGAGGAATTGGCGACGTGAAGACTGCTCTCGCGCAAGTCCTCGCGGACGCGCCGGCTGCGGCGGATATTGGCAAGCCGCGCCTCCCCGTTGACCGCGTATTTAAATTGCAAGGCATCGGAACGGTGGTCACAGGCACCTTGAGCGGAGGAATACTGCGCCGCGGGCAGAACGTGGTGATCCAACCCTCGGCTAAGACTGCGCGCATTCGCACCGTCCAATCCCACAATCGCGACTTGGAAATCAGCGGGCCGGGCTCGCGCACCGCGCTCAATCTTTCTCTCGATGCTGTCGAGGATGTCCATCGCGGCGACGTGATCACCTCGAATGACTTTGGAGGGCCGAGCAGCATTATCGACGTGATCCTCGAGATTTCGCCGAGAGCCGATCGTCCCTTAAAGGACGCCGCGCGCTTGCATGTTCACCATGGCAGTGGAAATACCGCTGCTCGAATTGCTTTTCACAATCGCAAGGATTTGGCGCCGGGCCAACGCGCGCTGGCTCAATTGCGAGTGGAAGAACCAGCCTTCGTGTTTGCGGGAGATCGGTTTGTCCTGCGGGATTGGTCCGAACACAGCACGCTAGCGGGAGGAATTGTCCTAGATCCGGACGCCAGCCAGCGCCTATTTCACAGCGACGCTCGGTCACGATTTCTTTCTCCTCGCGCAGAAGCCCCGGATGACGCCCTAAGCTTCGTGGCTTCCCAATTGGCGCGAGATACCGCCGCGAAAAAATCTCAGATGCTTCGGAAATCGCGATTCAGCGCGGACGCTGTTGCCGCCGCCGTCTCCAGATTACAAGCGGACGGCAGCGCCATGGTTGTGGGTGAGACATTAATCGAGGCTGCCCTCTGGAAAAAAGTCCGGCAGCGCGCCGTCGATGCAATCGACGCGCGGCACCGCGCGCACTCGGAGCAGACCGGCTTGCCCCTTACGGATTTGCGCGCGGCGCTCGAATTAAGTGCGCCTGCCGCGGAAATATTCGATGCCATCGTCGCGGATTTATGTGCGCAAGGGTTCGCCCGCTCGGGCAATGCGATTCGCCGCGTGGCTCATCGCCCTGCTCTGTCGCCACAGCTTCAAGCGGCCAGCGCGCGAATCCGCGCCGTGCTCGCCGCGAAGCCATTCGATCCGCCCTCGCGAAAAGATGTGGCCCCAGACTTAGCGTCGCAGCAAGCATTGCGATTCCTGATTGAAAGTGGCGAGGTATTCGAGGTGAGTTCCGAAATCGTGCTGGCCGCCGAGAGCGCCAAGCGCGCCACCGAAATGGTTCGCGACTTCATCCGCTCCCATGGACCCGCAACCGTAAGCGAATTGCGCCAGATGCTGGGTAACAGTCGCCGCGTCGCGCTGCCTCTGCTGGAACGACTGGATCGCGATGGCGTCACGCTTCGCCAAGGCGACAAGCGCTCTCTGCGCCAGCAGACTCCGCAAAAAGTACTAGGCTGAGCGCCGACACACCAACCCGGACAGCGCCGATCGGAATCGAAGCCGACTCATCTGCAATGAATTATTTTCCGCGATTCCTACTATCTATTCCGGGCACGATTGCGGCCAATCGTGGTTTCCCCGCCTGTCATTAAGAGTAAGTCGTTATATAACAGCAGCTTACGATAATCTTAGCGCCAATGTGATTATTTCGCGCTACGAGAAACCATAGGGTGGTATACTGCATCGTAATCGCATGAGCCAAAAACGCAAAGGAACTGGACGCTTAGTGCCGACCCGGCCGACCGGCGTGGAATACCGCGTAAATTACGGAATCCATGTCGTTTCCGAGCCACGCAAACACGGCCGAGGCATCAGCCCGGCCCGTTGGGCGCGCTGCTCAGTGCGTTCTTCGAGCGCGCACCGCATACCCAAGGGAGATTATTTCCTTCACGCTGATGAGGGCGGTGTCTTCCAATTAAAGTATACGGGCAACGTTTGGCAGTATCTTGCCGCCGCGTAAACCCTTCTCCGATTTGCAATTGCAGCTCTTCCCTTAACGGGTAGAGCTGTGTCCATCCGCTTCCGCTTCTTTACGAGGAGAAGAAGCTGCGGAGAGCATCCCGTTCGTCGGGGAAATCGGTGAGTATCGTGTGAAGGTTCGTAACCTGCAGAACTTCCTGGGCTCGAGAGCTTAGGTCAACTGCTTTTAGCTCAGCGCCGTTCTTGTTAGCCGTGCAGAATCCGCGAATGAGCTGCCCGATGCCCGAGCTGTCAAGGTACGTAACCGCTTGAAGGTTAAGCAGTACCTTCTTCCGCCCCTCGCGGAAAAGATCCATCAATAGATCGTGGATCGCCTCCCCTTCAATCAAGGTGAAGCGACCCCGAATATCGATTACCGTAACGTCGCCAAATTGGCGGGTTCCAACACCAAACCCCAAGGCTGGGCTTCCTCCGGACCCGCTATTCTAATCCACTCGGCCTCGAATCGGAAGCTCAGGCTGCACAGAGCTAGGCCCCGCCCTGGGGGTCAACAAAACGCAGCGGAAAGTTTCTCGGAAAGGGTCTATGATGGCGCGCGGTTGCGCCTGGCACCAAGGCGCAGATACACCCTGCATGAGAAGGAGAAACGATGAGAGCCATCAACGAAATCACGATCACGGATGCGGCGCTCGAGCAAATGTCATCGACTCCCAGTCCGCGCCTGCGCGAAATCATGGCGTCCCTAGTACGCCACTTGCACACTTTCGCTCGTGAAGTGGATCTCACGCCGGCGGAATGGCTCGAGGGAATTCGTTTCCTCACCGCGGTCGGCCAGAAATGCACGGAGCATCGCCAGGAGTTCATTCTGCTCTCGGACACCCTGGGCCTCAGCGCCCTCACCAACGCCCTGCACGACAAACGCGCCACTGCGGCCGCCACAAAATCCAGTTTGCTCGGCCCCTTCTATCGCCAGGACGCCCCCATGATGAAGCTGGGCGACTCCATCATCTCCGAAAGCGAAGGAACCGAAGTTGTGTTTTACGGGCAGGTAATCGATTCAAATGGGCGCGGCATTCCCAACGCGCTGGTCCAAGTGTGGGAACCCGATGAAACCGGCAATTACGATCTCCAGAAGCACGATCCCTCAACCATGGACCTTCGCGGATGTTTTCGCGCCGATGACCAAGGACGCTATTACTTTCGCGGCCTCTGCCCCACCGGTTACATGATCCCGATGGACGGCCCCGTCGGCGACATGATCCGCGCCCAAAAGCGCCACGGTTATCGTCCCGCGCACATTCATTTTGTGATAGGCGCACCGGGTTATCGCGAACTCGTCACCGCCCTCTACGTGGCCGGCGATGCGCATATCGATTCGGATACCGTGTTTGGCGTCGATGAATCGCTGGTCATCAGTTTGAATAAAACTGACCGATCGTCGCCCCTGCCCGATTTGCCGAGCATCCATTACGATTTCCGCCTCGCTGCGGCAAAGGATCAAATGACCGGACGCGTGGGCGCGGACCCGTCGCAGCTCACTGGCAAAGCTACAGGAAGCGTCGCATCACACTGAGCACTGACGCGGCAATCGAGGGCGCGGGGGACTGCGAAGAGTCGGATCAGTTGGCGGCGCGGCGATGAATCTCAGCGCGCACGATTTTCGCGCCACCCGCCAACGCGTTGAGCTTTCCAAACGCCACATCCGCGGGCAGATACTTCATTCCACAATCGGGCGCAAGCACCAGCCGCTCCGGCGAAACAAAAGGCAGCGCGCGCTTCACTCGCGCAGCCACAATTTGCGGCGTCTCTACTTGATGCGTCGATAGATCGATCACGCCCAAAATGATCGTTTTCTTCGGCAGCTTCGCTAGCACGCTGGTATCGAGCGACGACTGCGCCGTCTCGATTGAAATCTGGCGAACGGGCGAGTCCGCCAACTCCTCCAAAAACGAATAAGCCGCGGGCCGTCCCGGAACCAATGCCGCATAACCAAAGCAAATATGTAGCGCGGTAGTCCCGCCAATGCCCTCGAGCGCCCGCCTGAGAGCGGCTAGGCCGAAGCGGCGCGCCTTTTCGGGGTGCGCCTCCATCCACGGCTCGTCAATTTGAACGATATCCGCCCCAGCCGCGAAAAGATCCTTCATCTCGGCATTCACGGCGGTGGCGTAATCGAGAGCCATTTCCTCTTCCGTGTCATAGTAATCGTTCTGCGCCTGCTGCGACATCGTGAAAGGTCCAGGCACGGTAATCTTGATCGGACGAGAAGTGTTCGCACGCAGAAATTCCAAATCGCGCACTTCCACCGGATGTCTCCGGCGAATCTTGCCTACCACGCGCGGAACGGAGGTCTCGTTTCCGCTACGGCTGATGATTTTCCCGGGATTGTCGAGGTCCACTCCGTCGAGCGCCGTCGCGAAACGATTCGAATAGCTCTCGCGCCGCATCTCCCCGTCGGTAATGACGTCCAACCCGGCCATTTCCTGCGCGCGAATGGCGAGCAGCGTGGCATCATCCTGAGCTTGCTCGAGCCATTCCGGCCCCACGCGCCACAATTCCGAAGCGCGCACCCGCGGAGGCATCCGGTGTGCCAATTTCTGCCGGTCGATCAGCCATTCCGGTTGCGGGTAAGAGCCAACCAGCGAAGTAGGTAGCAGGGTCATGGGGAATTAACTGTGGGATTCACACCGCGCAATTGTCAAGCGGTTTCGCCTAGCGTGGCACTCCTGTCTTTGCAGGTAAGTCGAGGCAACCAGTAACCCACAGCCTCGCTAAACCGAGTGAGCAGAAACGGCCGACTGAGTCGCAGCGCGGCGCCCGCGCACGCGCAGCACCTTTCGCTGATTGGCCTCCAGCACCTCAAACCGCAGCCCATCGAATTCAATCACCTCGCCGATGCGCGGGACGTGCCCGGCCACGCCATTCAGCAATCCTGCCACGGTCGTCGCGTTGGCGTGTTGCGACGCCGCTTTCAGTTGAACCCCGAAGAGTTCACCGAGCTTGTCCACGGGCACGCTCCCGCGCAGAATCATGGCGCCGCCCGCTTCGCGAATCACATCCGGCGCTGACTTTCGGTCTTCCTCGCCTATTTCTCCTACGATCTCCTCGACCAGGTCTTCCACGGTTACCACGCCTGACACCAGTCCATATTCGTCGATCACGATGGCCATCTGCTGATTGGTTCGCTGCATTTCCTTCAGCAGTTCGGAGCCGAACTTCATCTCGGGAACAAAAAGCGCCGGCCTCATAATCTCGCGCACAGTGCGGTGGGCGGCGTCCCGGTCTGGGACCCCAAGCATCTCGCGCGCCATGGCGATGCCTGCGATATCATCGAGCGACTTTTCATAGACCGGCAGCCGTGAAAATTTTGTCTCCACCACGCGTTCGCGAAACTCCTCGAGTGTTGCCCTGGCGGAAATGGCGATCACATCCGGCCGCGGTGTCATCACCTCCCGCACGCGTTTGTCGCCGAACTCAACCACTTGTTCAATCAGCCGCGCGTCGTGCTGTTCGATGATTCCTTCTTCCGTGGCGGCGTCCACGAAAGCCTCGATTGCTTGCTGCTCCTTCGCGGGGGTGCTCGGCTCCTCCTCGGAAAGGCGCAGCACGGAAAGAATTAGATCGATGAATGCGTGAATCGGCCAACTGAGCCACAAGAACGCTCTCACTCCCGGCACTAGTGGCGCCGCCCAGTTTCCGGGGGACCCCGCGACCAGGAGCATCGGCAGCAGGTGCATGGCCACCACTACTTCCGTGCCCAACAGCAGCGCGGCTTCCACGATCGCTTCCCGCACGTCGGGGACGAGGAAAAAAACGCCGAGCGTGGTTACTGCGGCGACCGACACAAGCCATAACCGGGCTAGCAGGCTGAAAGCCAGCGCGGCGCGCGCTCGCTCCATTTTGAATCGCGGCTCGATCTCTGATTCGAATGCTTCCAGATGGCGGTGCGTGCGGCCTATCGATACGCGCCCAAGTTCCCGGTACACGCGGTCGAAATACGAAGCGACCACCAGTCCGGCCGTGAGGATCAAAACACTGAAGGTGTAGAGAAAAATCTCCATCGCTAAACCAGCCCGAGTTCGCGGCGCACCTTCTGCTCGCGCCGGTCCATTTGGCCGCGGTCGGTTTCGTGGTCGTAGCCCATTAGGTGAAGCATGCCATGAAGCACCAGGATGTGCATCTCTTGCTCGAACGTGCGGCCGAAACGGCGCGAGTTCCGCCGCGCTACCGCCGGAGCGATTGCAATATCGCCGAGATAGTTGCCGTCAACAGGTTGATTTTCGTTCGATCGCGAATTCTTGCGGCTCGGTTTGCGCGCGGATTCAGCGGGGAATGACAGTACGTCCGTGGGGCCTGCCTTGCCACGGTAGCGGCGATTCCACCTCGCAATTTGAGCGTTTGTGACCAGGCAGACGGCAAATGAGCCGGCGGGCAAATGCAAAGTCCGCCGGGCACGCGCGAGAAATTGTTGAAGTTCGGCCAGGGGAACCTGGGTGCGACGCTGGCGGTTGAAGATCATGGGCTTACTGCCAAGAATTTGCCGCCGGAATCTCCGGAATGGGCCAGGCCGCGAATCGCGCACAAAAATTATTTGCCGGAGGCGATCACTTGCCACGCGATCTCTTTGCCTGCGTCTTCGCCTTAGCGCGGATCGGCTCCTTCGCGGCCGCGTGTGCACTGGCGCGTTCGTGCTTGGCGTGGGCCTTCGCTCCGATAGCCGCGCCAGCTGAAAGGCGGGATGCTTCGCTTGCGGCGGGTTTTGCGGCTGCGGCCTCTGGACTGGAGCTTCCCTGCTTACCGTGATGTTTCGCATCCGCCGCTTTCGGACCGGCCATGGCCTCGCTTCCTTTGCGCTTTTTCTTATCTTTTTCTTCTTTCTTTTTTGGTTCTTCCTTGATCCCGGCTAGAGACCGCAAAGCCTTGGTCCGGTCTTCCGGCGTGCGCGCCCTGCCGCGAAGCTGCAAGTCGAAAATTTGCTCGATAATCTTGTCGAACTTGGGGCCGCGAGGAACGCCGAGCGCGTCCAGTTCGGCAAAAGGAAGAGCTAGGCGCAGTGGCCGCCACTTTTGAATGTAAGCCCGAATTTTGGAGTTCACGCTGGAACTCGGCATTTCCGCTTCGATAAAAACCAGCATCTCCGGAGGCACGGAGGCGAGATAAAAATAGGCGTCGCGGGGCGAATTCGTTTTGCGGCTCTTCAGGATCTTTACGATCTTCTGCGCTTCAGGAATCAGATCCGCTATCGCGTTGATTTCGGCGGCGCGAAAACTGAGCTCGCGCAAGGCCGCTGAGGCTTCGCGCGGCTTCAGGCGCCCCAGGATCGAGTTGATTACCGCAGTCTGCAGGCGAGGACGAATTCCAGCGTCCTGGAAGTTTGATCGCACGCGGACGAGTTTGTGCAGGCTGTCATAATCCGGCTTCCGGTGTTGCAATTGGGGATGAATCGCGGCCAAAAACTCTCGCGCTTCCCACTGCTTTAGCGTCGGCGCCGGGTTTTCCTCGCGGGCCAGCGCGCGAAGCGCGTCGCCGGCGTCCGCGCCCTCAATATTGCGATGCAGGCCGCGCTCGATGGCCAGGTCGAACCATTCCTGCGTGCGCGACTCCATCTTGCAGCCCATGCGCGCGGCATAGCGAAGAATACTCATCAGCCGGATTGGTTGGTTCGTGAACGCATGAATCGAAAGCGCCCGCAGCTCTTGGCGTTCCAGATCGGCGAGGCCGTTGGTCGGATCAAGCAGCAGGCCACGAGACTGTGCATTGAGGGAAATAGCGATGGCGTTTACCGAAAAATCGCGCCGCCGTAGATCCTCGGCAATTCCCGCGAACCGGTGTACGGGCTTCGCGCCGGGGCGGTCGTACACCTCGTCCCGCGCCGCGGAAATGGAACCGTCCACGTCCCCCGCGAAGATCATCTCGTAGTGGCGCAATGTTTCGTCTTCGGCAGCTACCCGGGCGCCGCCTTTTTCGAGTTCGCGAACGATGCGAACGGGGTTCCCTTCAATTGTGAAATCCAGCTCGCGAATCGGCTGGCCCGAGATGAGATCGCGGATAGCGCCGCCGCTCAGATAAACGTTCAGATCCTGCGCCCTGGCCAGCTCTTGCACCCGTTCGAGCGTGGCCCGCTGTTCGGGCGAAAGCCTGCTCTCCAGTAAGTAGATGTAATCGGGCATGAAATGCCCCTCCCCCCTCGTAAGGCTGCGCGAATGATTCAGGCGCGCGGATGATGTGCTTTGTACACTTGCTTCAATCGCTCTTCGACCACGTGCGTGTAAATTTGTGTAGTCGCTATATCGGCGTGGCCGAGCATCATCTGGACGGAGCGAAGATCGGCGCCCCGGTCGAGCAAATGAGTCGCGAAGCTGTGCCGAAGCATATGCGGTGTGATTCCCTTCCTAAGCGCGGCCTTCCGCCCGTAGGTTCCCAGCACTTTCCAGAAAGTGATCCGGTTCATCATCCCACCCTTCTGATTGACAAAAAGGCAAGGTGAGGAACCCTTGCCCAGCAGCTTGGGACGTGATTCGCGCAGATACTTGGCCACAATTGCCAGCGCTCGCTTGCCGACGGGAACCAGCCGCTCCTTGTTGCCTTTGCCGATGCATCGCAGGCAGCCGTCTTCCATCCGCAAATCCCCTACGCGCAGCCCGCACAGCTCGGAAACCCGCAGCCCGCAGGAATACATCAGCTCGATCATAGCCCGGTCGCGCAGTCCCACCACCGTGCTGGTGTCGGGCTGCTCGAGCAGACGATCCACTTCCGCCAGGCTAAGAAATTCGGGAAGGCTTTGCCGAAACTTCGGGGATTGGATCGTCGACGCGGGATCTTCCGCAATGTATTCTTCCATCAGCGCGAAACGGAAAAAGTGCCGGATCGTGACGAGATGGCGCGCTACCGAGCGGCTGTCGAGGCCCCTGTGGTACAACGACGCCAGAAATTCCACTACGTGGCTGCGCTCGATTTCGGCCATCTTCAGATTGCGCTCACTCGCGAAAGCCATGAATTTCAGCATGTCGCGCCGATAGGCAGCGATAGTATTTTCCGAGAGGCCTTTTTCAACGCGCAAGCTGTTTACGAATGCTCGAATATTCGCTTCCAAGATTTTTATCCTCAACTCTCGCTGCTGCCAGTCGCGCCTATGATTTGTTCCCGCCTCGGATTCATGTAGCTCACCCCGCCTTCACGGGGTGAGGGTGTTCGGCTCAGGGCTGACGCCCCAAGCTATACGGCCCGAACCTTCCTGCGCCGAAGCAGCAGGAAAACTTCCGAAAGCTCGCCGCAACGAAAAATCCACGCCAATAGCAAATAGGCCGCGGCTGAGGCTGCGATCATTGTAGCGAGCAGTCCCGCTTGCGCCGTCAGGTGTCTCGCTTCTGAAAAATGTGACAAGCCCAATATCGTGTAGCACGCCGCCCCCATCGCTGCGGCGCAAACGGAAATCCTCGCCAGAGACCGGAGTAGAACATGCCCGTTCAATCGTCCGTGGCGTTTGCGAAACAGAAAATAGAGAGCGGCAAAATTGAAATACGCCGTAAGCGAACTCGCCAGCGCCGGACTTCCGTTGGAAAGCGCGCGAAATAGAAACAGCAAAAAAACTGAATTGAGAAGGATATTCAGCCCGAGTGCATAAGCGCCCACGCGTGCCGGCGTGGCCGTATCTTGAGCCGAGTAGTACATCGGCGTGATGATTCTGATGGCCGCGAACGCGGGCAGACCCAGCGAATAAAAGAGAAGGGCGTGCGCGGTAAGCGACGTCGACACCGGATTGAATTGCCCGTGCTGGAAAAGTACCTGAATGATCGGGCGGCGCAGCAGAAATAGTCCCACGGCGGCCGGAATAGTGATGAACGATACGATTCGCAGCGAGAAGCCAAAAGTGTCCTTGATCTGCTCGCCTTCTCCCGCGGCCTGCTGATGGGACATTGCCGGCAAGAGTGCCGTGGACATTGCAATCGCGTAGCTTCCCAAAACCAGTTGCATCACCCGGTCTCCCAGGTATAGCGAAGTGACGCTGCCTGCGGGCATTCGCGAAGACGTGGCAAAAATTGTGTCCACGAAAATATTTATCTGATACACGCCCATGCCGAAAAAGCTCGGCCCCATCAGCCGCGCCACTTTGCGAACACCGGGATCGGAGAACGAAAACTTGGGCGCGAAACTCATTCCGCGCCGAATCAGCGCGGGAATCTGCACGGCAAGTTGTAAAATGCCGCCGAGCAAAACGCCCACCGCAAGCGCGACGGCCGGACCGCGAAATCCCCCCGGGATCCACCGCAGCAGCGGGCGATAAATCACCCCGATGGAGCAAGCGATCAGGCCGAGGTTGAAGAAGACCGACGATGCCGCTGGCACCGCGAAAGCGCCGAGGCTGTTGAGGATTGCGGCTGCCACCGCGGCGAGCCCGATGAAGAAGATTGCCGGGAAAATAATCCGATTCAGATGCGTGGCCAGATTCCACGCCGAGCCATTTCCTCCTAGAAATGTATATACGCCAATAACTTGGCGCGAAAAAATCGCCCCTAGGGCCGCCAGGACCGCCAGGAAAAGCGCCAGATCCCAAAACACCCTCTCTGCGAATCCCCACGTCTCCCGAGCGCTGCTCTTTCGAAGGTATCCCGTGAACACCGGAATAAAGGAAGCGCCGAGCGACCCCTCCCCCATCATGCGGCGTACCAGGCTGGGTATCCGGAAAGCGAGAACGAAGGCGTCGGCCGCAGGTGATGTGCCGAGGAGGAGAGTTACCCGTTGATCGCGTAAGTATCCGCAAATGCGACTGATAATGGTGACGAAGGCGACGACGGAGGCCGATCGTAGGATTTGTCCTTTGCTTTCGATCAGCGGGGCTCCGGCGCTAACCCTTTAAGCACCAACGAGTTGACAAATGCCGAGACAAAGATAACATAGTCCGCGAGAACATAGCAACGCCTCCGTGCCAGAAAAGGTTTAGCGGCGTGAAAAAACGCGATCCAGCGTCGGCTCTCAAGAAGGTCGTCGTCCTCCTTCTAGACCGGTCAACCTTTAAGGGTTATCTCGACGCCCGAATCCTCGGCCGATCCGAGGCGATGGACCTACTGACGCCCGACGGGGAACACCATTCCGTCCAACTCCGAGACATAAAGTCAGTTTATTTCGTGCGAGAGTTCGGCGATTCCTTCGAACCGGAACGCAAGGCCTTCCTTAGTCGCCCGAAAATAGACGGTTTATGGGTTCGGCTGCGATTTCAGGATGAAGACGTAATGGAGGGCATCGTTTCCAACGACTTGATCGAACTGTTGGACGGGGGAGTCCGGTTGACGCCCCCTGATCTGCACGGTAACGTCCTGCACATGTTCGTCCCGCGGACGGCGCTGGCCGAGGTGAAGGTCCTGGGGGTCGTCGGAGCGGCGCGGCGAACGCCTCGGGCTACCCGCGAAATAGCGGCTGTCCTCGAGGCGCAATCGAAGCTTTTCAGCGAGTGAAGCGTACCGAAACCTGCCTAAAGTTGTTTCCAGTTAGAATCAAGTTAGAAGCACCTCTCGCAGCAGACTCGAAGCATCTTTTGCGGACCACGGTCCAAATTGGCTCTTTACAGACCGCTGATGTACTCTACATTGGCCTAAAGGAAGGAGCCAATGTTACCGCTTCATTTGCAGCCAGAAAGCCACATTCCGCTGTACATGCAATTGCGCGATCAGCTTCGTGGCCTGGTGCATTCCGGCGAACTTCAAACGGGCGACCGGATCCCCGCGAGCAGGGAACTGGCCGTGCAACTTGGTGTGCATCGAACCACAGTGGCCAACGCTTATGCTGAACTCGAATCGGAGGGACTGATTCAAGGACACGTTGGCCGTGGGACGTTCATTTGCAGCTTGCCCCTCAAACAATTTTCACCCGCTCCGCGCACCAACGCAAACGGAGGCCCTGCGCGGTGGGAGGCTCTGTTCGCGGACGAGCGTGGCGACGAAGGCTTGAGCCGTCTGATGCCGGAGGTACCACCGGGCGCGATCGCTTTCACTTGCGCGCGTCCTTCGGAGGAGTCTTTTCCGCTGGAGGAATTTCGGCGCTGCACGAACGCTGTGCTCAAGCGAGACGGCCGGCGAATTCTGCAAATCGGAGCGACGGATGGGTACGAGCCATTGCGCGGCGGGCTGATCGAATGGTTTCGCAGCGAAGGGCTCAACGTAAGAGACGAGCAACTTCTAATAACGGACGGCGCCCAGCAGGCAATCGATCTGGTGTGCAAGGCGTTCATTCGCGCGGGCGATTCAGTTGCGCTGGAAAATCCCGCCTACCCCGGAGCGATTTCGATTTTGACGGGTGCGCGCGCCCGGATGCTGCCAGTGCCCGTCGAGACCGATCTTGAACGCTCGGGCTATGCGGGGTTGGATGTGGATGCACTTGAAAACATCCTGCTGCAGAATCGCGTGAAGTTTATTTTCGTCACGCCGGATTTTCACAATCCCACGGGCACAGCCATGCCAGCGCCTCGACGGCGGAAGTTGATCGAGATAGCGGCGCGCTATCAGGTCCCGATCATCGAGGACAGCATCTACGCGCGCACGCGGGTGCGCGGAAGCGCGCTGCCGTCGCTCCGATCGCTCGATGTTCATGGCAACGTGATACAAATTGATAGCTTTTCAAAAATCGCATTCCCGGGCTTGCGCGTTGGCTGGTGTATTGGAGCGCCAAGCGCAATTGAGCGGCTGCGACTCGTGAAGCAATCGACGGACCTGCACACCGACCAACTTTCGCAAGCGGCGCTGGCGGAGTTTATCAGCCGCGGACACTTGACGCGCCACCTGGCGAAAATGAAGAAAGTGCATCTCAGCCGGCTGGAGGCAATGGAAGCCGCGCTTGAAAAGCATATGCCGGAGCGAACGACGTGGACCCGGCCGGAAGGCGGGATGACAGTGTGGGTGACGCTGCCGGCGGGATTCGACGCCGGCGATTTGCTGATTCATGCGCGAGAGCGCGGTATTTATTTTATCCCTGGGAGGCACTTCTATTCGCAAAGTCCGCGGGCGAATACGCTGCGCCTGGGATTTTCGAGCGTGGACGAAAAGAATATTACTCGGGGCGTGGAAGTGTTTTGCGATGTGGTGAAAGAAGAGCTTCGCAAGCGTCAGCGGGGTGTTCGGGACGAGGTTCGCGCACGCGTGGCGCTGGTTTAGGCGCTAAAGACTGTCCTCAGGCGCTAAAGCGCATGAGAAGAAGTCGCTTTTTGTCGGAGCTGAAGCTCCGACCCCCTAAAAAGCCCGGAGGTACGAGGGGTGCTGCAGAGGTCGGGAGCTGCGGCTCCCTAGAAAGCTGAGAGGCACGACGGGATGCTGCTTAAACCGAATCCGACAAATCACTGCTTTGGCTGCGGCGGCGCGAATGCGCGGGGAATGCAACTCACTTTTGAGCAAGACGACGAAGCGCGTCAAATTCGCGGAATCATGCGCTTGGGAGCCGAATATCAAGGTGGAGCGGGATTCGTGCACGGCGGAATTGTGGCGACGCTGCTGGACGAAGTGATGGCGAAGGTGAATCGGTTCGGCCAGGATTACGCGGTAACCGCACAGCTCACAGTGGAATACCTGAAGCCGGTGCCGGTCGACGAAGAGTTGATTGTGAATGGATGGGAAGTGGAGCGCGATGGGCGCAATCTTCTTCGGGAAGGCGAGATTCGCGATGCTTCGGGCGTGCTTCTGGCGAGGGGTAAAGGACGGTTCGTCATAATTGACCCCAAGAAATTTCGGCCGGGCGTTGCGACGGCGGATGCAAGCGAGCAAGCGGACGGCAAACGAATTTAGATTTGCAAAAGCTTCCGGGACGGATACGAATCGTCCGGAAGAAAAGGTGAACGAACATGGAAGCAATGAATGGGAATAATTTGTGGCGCGTGAAGGTGGGACTGGCGGAAATGCTGAAGGGTGGCGTGATCATGGACGTCACCAATGCGCAGCAAGCGAAGATCGCCGAGGAGGCGGGGGCGTGCTCGGTGATGGCGCTGGAACGAGTGCCGTCGGACATCCGCAAAGAAGGCGGCGTGGCGCGCATGGCGTCTCCACGCGTGATTCGCGAGATTATGGATACGGTTTCGATTCCGGTGATGGCCAAAGTGCGCATCGGCCACTTTGCGGAGGCGCAAGTTCTAGAAGCGTTGGAAGTGGACTACATTGATGAGAGCGAAGTGCTGACGCCGGCTGACGAAGAACACCACGTGTGGAAGCATGGGTTCAAGGTGCCGTTCGTTTGCGGCGCGCGGAATCTGGGAGAGGCTTTGCGGCGTATTGGCGAGGGCGCGGCCATGATTCGCACCAAGGGCGAAGCCGGCTCGGGGAATATCGTCGAAGCAGTGCGGCACATGCGCGCGATTGTGGGGCACATGAAGAAGCTCACCACGCTGGGCGAGGAAGAATTGATGCATGAGGCGAAGGAACTTGGCGCGCCATTCGAGTTGGTTCAGTGGGTGGCGAAAAACGGGAAGCTGCCGGTGCCAAATTTTTCGGCGGGCGGAATCGCTACCCCGGCTGACGCGGCGTTGGTGATGCAGCTTGGAGCCGAAGCGGTGTTTGTAGGCTCGGGGATTTTCAAGTCGACCGATCCGGCGGAGCGCGCGCGGGCGATTGTTAAAGCCACCACGCATTACAAGGATCCGAAAGTGGTGCTGGAGGCTTCCGAGGAGCTTGGCGAAGCGATGAAGGGGCTGGATGTGAGGCAGATGGAGGAGAAGGATTTGCTGCAGACGCGGGGATGGTGAGATCTAGAAGTTAGAGGTTTGAGGTTAGAGGTTAGAGAAAGCCAAGATTTCCTCGCTGGTAATTCCAAGAGAGGTTCTTCGACTGCGCGTCCCGGCGCTTGGCGCAAAAGCAAAGGCGCGGGACGCTACGCTCAGAATGACGACTTGAAGGTGAGGCGATGAAAGTTGGGATTGTTGCGATTCAGGGTGACTACGAGGCGCATGGGCACATGCTCGAGCGGCTTGGCGTCGAGCACCGCTTTGTGCGGCGGCCTGAGGAGCTTCTTGGCCTCCATGGCGTGATCCTTCCGGGCGGCGAGAGCAGCACTCATCTGAAGGTGATGACCGAGGAAGGCCTTTTCGGCGCGCTGAAACAGTTTGCGGTGAATGGCGGGGCGTTTTTCGGTACGTGTGCCGGGGCCATTCTGCTGGCGCGCGAGGTCCATGGGCCGGCGCAGGCATCGCTCGGGCTCCTCGACATCTCAATCTTGCGGAATGGATACGGTCGGCAGCTTGCGAGCGACGTTCATCTAGGGCCGACGAAGCTGCGTAAGGAACCGCTGGAGATGGTTTTTATTCGCGCGCCGATTATTGAATCCACGGGGGAGGGGATTGAAGTTCTCGCCGAAGACGCGGGGCATCCGGTGCTCGTCCAGCAGGGGCGAGTGCTGGCTGCGACCTTTCACCCGGAGTTGACCAACGATACCGCGGTTCATGAACATTTCATCACCGGCTTGAAATAATTTCTCGAACGAAGACGAGGCGGGCCTATTTAGGCTTTTCTCTCTGGTAATTCGAAGAGAGGTTCTTCGACTGCGTGTCCCGGCGCTCCGCGCAAAAGCAAATGCGGGGGACACTTCGCTCGGACTGACGGATTGGCGACGCGCCCTTAGTCGTAGTATTCGGCGCCGAGGTGGGTGATTAGGTCTTCGCCCATCATCCAGCGCAGAGTATTTTTGAGTTTCATTAGCTGGATGAAGAGGTCGTGCTCGGGATAGACGGTGCGCGCGCACATGGGAGATTTGAAATAGAAGCTGAGCCATTCCTGAATGCCGCGCATGCCGGCGCGTTTCGCCAGGTCGAAAAATAGCGCGAGGTCGAGGACGATTGGCGCGGCCAGGATCGAATCGCGGCAGAGGAAATCGACTTTGATCTGCATGGGATAGCCGAGCCAGCCGAAAATATCGATATTATCCCAGCCTTCCTTGTTGTCGCGGCGCGGCGGATAGTAATTAATGCGCACCTTGTGATGGATTTTGCCGTAGAGGTCAGGATAAAGGCTGGGCTGCAGAATATATTCGAGCGCGCCTAGTTTCGATTCTTCCTTGGTTTTGAACGATCCCGGATCGTCGAGCACCTCGCCATCGCGGTTCCCCAGAATATTCGTGGAAAACCATCCATTCAGGCCCAGCATGCGGGCTTTGAAGGCGGGCGCGAGAACCGTCTTCATCAAAGTTTGGCCAGTCTTGAAATCTTTTCCGCCGATGGGGACATTTTTTGCTTTGGCATAATCCTCGAGCGCGGGAATATCCACGGTGAGATTCGGTGCGCCGTTGGCGAAGGGAACGCCTTCGCTGATGGCCGCGTAGGCATAAAGCATGGAAGGCGCAATCGAAGGATGATTCGTCTTCATGGCCTTCTCGAAGGATTGCAAATCCTTGTGGACGTCTTCGGGCTTCAAGAAAACTTCCGTGGAGGCGCACCAGACCATCACCAGGCGGTCGAGTTTGTTCTTCTTTTTGAAGTCTCGGATGTCTTCGCGGATTTGCTCGGCAAGATCGAACTTTGTCTTGCCTTTTTTGATATGAGTGCCGTGAAGGTTTTTCACATAATTCTGATCGAACGCGGCTTTCATCGGGCGAATGGTTTTCAGGAGTTTTTCGGCTTTGGCAAGATCTCGCGGGTCGAGAACTCCGGCCTTGGTGGCAGCTTGATGAGCGTTGTCGGGGAAGACGTCCCAGCCGCCGAATACCAGGTCGTTGAGTTCAGCGAGCTTGACGAAATCTTTAATGCGCGGGATGCGGTTTTCCGTCCGCTTGCCGAGACGAACGGTGCCCATTTGCGTGAGCGAGCCGACCGGCGCGGAATGGCCCCGGCGAACGAGCTCGACGCCCGCCATTAATGTGGTGCTCACGGCTCCCATGCCAGGGGTCAAGATCCCCAATTTTCCTTTTGGCGGAGCAATGCTTACCGGCCTGCGCATTCAATTTCCCCCTGTACTCGTTCGAAAATGCCGCGCCGGGTTTAACCGCGGCTTCGGAGCGCGTCTCACCCTAAGCGGCGCGCTGGATGGAACGGAGCACAGCATGATGCGGCATCTGGCATTCTTTTGCAAACCGAATCCAAAGCGCGCTAATCTTGAGTTCGATGCTTATGCGCCGTCAGCAGCTTCGGAGCGGCGAAGCGCATCAAAATTTTATGAGAAGCGATCGCGAGAGGGCATGGCTCTCAAAAGCATTCAAGGCAGCCGCGGCTGGCGGTTTTGAGCGGGCCTACCAACAGGTCCGAGTGGATCAGGGAAAATATCTGCGGCATTTGCAGCGCGCGCACCGGCTACCCGTTCAGTCATGGGAAGAAATGTTTCTCCTGGGTCCGGAGATTTTGAATCCGATTGCTCGACGGACCGTTTCGGCGGCATCGAAAATGGCGGCGCTTGAAGGAATGGGGCTGGGACTCGGCGGTTTTCTAAGCGTTGTGCCGGATATGGGAATTCTTTCCGCGATCACTCTGCGGATGATGCAGAAGCTGAGCTTGCTTTACGGATTCGACTACGCGACGGAAGATGAGATGGTCGCACTGTGGATGGCGACAGCCAGCGCGGCCGGGTTGGACTTGGGGCGCGATTTCGTCGAGAAGCAGGCGATGGAGAAGCTGGTGCCGCGAATCATCGACCGAATTGCGGTGAAAGTGGGAACCGAGATCGCCGAAAAATGGGCGGCGCGAATTATTCCGGTACTGAGTGCCGGGGCGGGAGGCGCGATCAACTATTATTTTGTGCGAGCGTGGGGGCGGCGCGCGCAAAAACATTTTCTCGCGCGGCATTATTCCGCAGCCTCACAGCGTGGCCTGGTGGTAGGGAGCCGCGCTTCGTCTCGCGCTCAACTTCCACCGGCCGCGATTAGCAGCAGCGCGATTTCTTAGGGATGTCGTTCGAGCGCAGCGCGGTCCCAATTGCCTAGCGTGGCGCCAACTTCGTAGGTGCTTTGAAGAAAGTCCACTAGCGCGGCCTTGGGATCGTTTGCGGCGCGAACATCATCGTAAGACAGCAAAAATTCTCCAAACTTAGCATTATAGAAAGCCTGCGCCGGCTGCACCGGGCTGGCGCGAAAACCTGAAGGCTCGGGCACGGCGTAGGCATAGAACATCGGCGCCGCGAATTCGCCGCCTCCCGGCCACCAACCGGCGCTGATTACTTCGTGCGAATATGCCTCGCGGGTCATCGCGTCGGCGCCTGGACGCTCGGGCGCCCGGCGTCCTGAGAAGCGCGTGACCGCCAGATCAAAGCTTCCCCAGAAAAAATGTACGGGGCTGGCTTTGCCAATGAATTGCGCGCGGAATTCCTTGTAGATCGTGTCGACTGTTGCGAGGATCCGCCAGAAACGATGGGCATATTGCGGATCGTAAGAATTGTGCGTGATATCGCGATCGAAGCGTATCGGATTTGGAACTTCGACGGGCATGGGCCAGATTTTGGGTTCGATTCCGAGGCTCGCGAGAATGTTCATGAACTCTTCGTAAAAGCGGGCGACGCTTCGGGGAACGAGAGTCATCCTTTTCATTTCGCCGCGGCTGGTCGCGATGGTGAGCACGTGATCGATGAAATCGAATTCCACCTCGAAGATTCCTAGCGGGTAAGGAATCGGCGAGGTCGTCAAGCCGCGCGCGCTGACGTACAACGGGACTTCCCACCAGTGATTGGTGAGAGGGCTCAGCGCGAGGCGCACTTTGCCGACGATTTGGGTCCACATGTGGAGGGTGTCGCGCGTGGCGCTCCATTCGGCGAGCGGGAGCGGCGGCCACGCTTCGACTGTCGACAATTGCGATGTTGTGGATTTAGTCGCCATGAAGATCAGACTTCCATTTTATCGACGTAACACCAGCGCCAGTCTTCTCCGGGCTCAAAAGATTTGATGATCGGATGGTGCTGCGCGTGAAAATGTTTCGTGGCGTGCTTGTTTTTCGAACTGTCGCAGCAGCCGACGTGGCCGCAGGTGAGGCAGAGCCGCAAGTGGACCCAGTCGTCGCCGATTTTCAGGCAATCTTCGCAGCCGTCGGCGCTGGGTGTGACGTCTCTGATTTCTTTTAGGTGATGACAGGTTGAAGCCATGAGGCGCCTTCCTTTGGGATGTGATAAAAAAGCGAATTGGATTTCGCGTCCAAGCTTCCATTGAACGCCATTCTAAATGCGGCTGCAAGTGGGGAGAAGAGGAGTATCCGTCGCCTTCGGCGCGCCGATTTGCCCGCGGATACGGTGGAACTGGCGCGATTTCTGATTGGCAAAACTTTGGTGCACGATTTGGCGGAGGGGCGGCTCTCGGGGCGAATCGTCGAGACGGAAGCGTATCCCGTGGGCGATGCGGCGGGGCATGCGTTTCCGGGATTGCGAATCGCGAATCGTTCGCTTTTTTTGGCGCGCGGGCATGCGTACGTTCGCTTCACGTATGGGTCGTGCTGGATATTCAATATCACGGCGGAAACGCCCGGCGTGGGCGCGGGAGTGTTGATTCGAGCTATCGAGCCGCTGGAGGGGATCGCGCTGATGATTCGCAATCGCGGCGTGTCGCGGGTGACGGATTTAGCGCGTGGGCCCGGGCGATTGACGGCTGCGTTTGGGATCGACAAACGGTTTGATGGGATTGACCTGTGCGCGCCGAAAAGTCCGATTTGGTTGGGCGCGGTCCTGAAACCTGTGCCGAGAATTGGCGTTAGTGTGCGGATCGGAATTTCGCGCGCGGCGCATCGGAAGTTGCGATTTTATGAGCGAGGAAGTCCATTTGTGAGCGGATCGCTGCGGCTGAGGGGTTAGCGGCGCTTGCGCTAGCCAAAAAAGCAAATGCAACAGCAGATCCCTCACACCGTCCTGAATGCGGCCGGGTTCGGGATGCCAACGTAACGGCAAAATAAGACAGTGGCATTGCCGCGGCGGATGAGAGATGGTTCGGACCGGCATGCTAGAATCGTGTGTTTGAGATGGTTGAGGGGACGCGCTGAGATGCCGAAGGTTGGATTCGTGAGCTTGGGATGCCCGAAGAACCTCGTTGATAGCGAGGTGATGATGGGCACGCTTGCGCAGGCGGGGTATGAAATCACGCGGCGGGCGGATGAGGCGGACGTTTTGGTGGTGAATACTTGCAGCTTTATCGAACCGGCGCAGCGGGAATCCGTGAACTCGATTCTGGAAATGGCCGAATACAAGAAATTTGGGCGCGCGCGGAAGCTGATTGTCGCGGGATGCATGGTCGAGCGGTACAGAAATGAAATTCGCCAGCAGATTCCGGAAGTGGATGCGGTGATCGGAACGGGAGAGATCGGCAAAATTCTGGAAGTTTGCAGCGGCGAACTTCGCGGGGATGAAAATGCAACCGCGGAGCTGCCGACGTATCTTTATCACGACCTTACGCCGCGGGTTCTTGCTACTCCGCGACACACTGCGTACATCAAAATTAACGAGGGATGCGACCATCCTTGCACGTTTTGCGTGATTCCGCAGCTTCGCGGGAAATTCCGGAGCCGGCGGTTCGAATCCGTTGTGCGCGAGGCGGAAAATCTGGCGGCAGCTGGCGTGCGGGAAATTTCGCTAATCGGGCAAGACACAACTTATTACGGCGAAGATCTCGGGCTTCGCGATGGACTGCCGCTTCTGCTCGAACGCCTCGCACAAATTGAGGATTTGCACTGGATTCGGTTTCTTTACTGCTATCCGAATCGCATCACGCCGAAATTGCTGGAAACGATTGCGGCG